>NZ_JALDSX010000036.1 GCF_022748595.1 Brevibacterium sp. ZH18
GAATCCTCGACCGGACCACACGTCTGTCATGGCTCAGCAGGGTGCGCTAAGTTGTCAGCAGGCGACACGGATCTCCGAGGAGGCGAGCGATGGTCAGCCATGATGCACCACAGAGCGACGAGACCTCACAGGGAATTGTGGAGACACCGGTCGGTGCGATCACTGTCACCAGCGATGGCCGGTCGATCGTGCGCGTTGCCTGGCGCGAGGCTCTGCCGGCCAACACAGCCGTCGCCGATGCTGTCACAGGCGCTGCTCATGATCCTTTGGTTACCGAAGCTCTGCAGCAACTGCGTGCCTACTTCGATGGAACCCTGCACCAGTTCGACCTGCCACTGGACCTGGGCGAGATGTCCGATGTCGCACGCGCCGTGCTGACCACTCTCGAAGCCACGGTCGCGTCAGGCATCACCGTCACCTACGGCGAACTCGCAGCCAGGAGCGGCACTGGAATCCCCGCCAGAGCCATCGGCAGCATCATGGGCATGAACCCACTTCCCGTGGTCATCCCCTGCCATCGGGTCGTGGCCAGCGACGGCTTGGGCGGGTACTCCGGCGGTGCGCCCGGTAAGGGCCTCGAGACGAAACGTTGGCTGCTCGAACACGAGGAAGCCCTGCCGCTGTCTCTGTTCTGACTTGGCCGCTCGTCGAATACTGACTCACCCTCACCGCGCCGCGGCTCGTCCCTCGAGTTCCGGTTCGCACCGCGGCTCACCCCTCGAACAGACGCTGCCCGATGTACTCTCCCTCGCTGATGCCCGGCGGGATCGCCCACACCGTGGAACCGATCGGCGTGGTCCACGTATTCAGCAGATCCACCTCGGCGAGGCGTCGTTGGATCGGCAGGAACTGCCGGTCGATGTCAGCTTGGAAGGACGCGAACAGAAGGCCGGCGTCCTCCCCCGCCCCGGACTGGTAGTTGAACGTCCGCCGATGAATCTGGGCCTCTGGCCTCAACCCATCGCGTGCCCGTGCCACATGCGAGGCTGCCGAGATCTTCGTCAGTCCCCGCTCATCGACCGCCGTGAAATCGGGAACGTCGAACTCGTCCTTTCCTGACAGCGGCGCCCCCGTATCCAGCGTGCGCCCGACCGCGAACTCGCGCCCTGGGCGATCTGCTTCGTCCCAGGTCTCAAGGTTCATGTCGATGTCTCGCAGCACCAAGGTCGTGCCCCCGCGCATCCACTCGGGAAGATGAGCGCCGAGGTCGCCCGGCGGTTCACCTCGAGCCGAGTGCACAGCGTCCTTGCGCCCGGTTCCCTTCCCCCAGATGATGCGCGCGAAGTCCTCGGACCCTGGACCGGGATTGGCTGTCCCATCCAACTGCCCGAAGAGGTTCCGCTGCGTCGTGCCCTCTCCTTGGCTGCCATATGAACGACGGAATCCATCCCGCTGCCAGGCCACCTCAGCGAAGGAACGGGAATCCTTCCACAGCATTCGCCTGGCATGAGCCAAGGTCAGCGGATCGTCGCCGCAGATCTGCAGGAGCATATCTCCCTGACACAGCGACGGGTCGAGCCTGTCGATCGAGAACTTCTCCACAGGTGCCAACCACGACGGCACGGCCGTCTTCCCCGCGAGCGCGACGAGTCCCTGCCCGAACCCGAACGTGACGGTCAGTCGCGCTGGATCCTGCGCGAGCTCGGGTTCGGAGTCCGCCAACGGGGCCCTCCCCTGAGTCAGTGCCGCCGCGTCATCGGTGAGCAGACGCAGCCAGCGCACCGCATCGGCGGCCGTGACCCCGGACTTCAGATTCAGCGCGAGGAAGTGCGCGTGCGCCTGGGGCGGAGTCTCGACCCCGGCCTGGTGCGGTCCGTAGAACGGTTCGATGACCGACCCGTTGCCTCCGGTGAGATCCCGCCGAGGCTGTGCCGCGGCTTTCGTCTCTCCCGACCGTCCCAGCCCGAATCCGGATACCGCCCCGACGACGCCGGTGCCCCCGGCGACCGCCGCCGACGCGATGAGGCGTCGACGGCTGAAGCCCTGGGAGCGGCCTGGAGCAGATCCTGTATCGAGGTCCGACGATGCTGTCCGGTCGCAACGGGTGGGATCGCCGCGCTGGGACTCAGTGGTCACCGTGGTCCTCATGGCTCATATCGTCATGGTCCATCTCGTCATGATCTGATTCTTTGCTGCCGGTGGTGCTGCCATCGCTGGCGGCCTCGTCCGGGCCGTAGCTCTCCTTGGCTCCGGAGTAGTCCTTAGCCACTGCCGTGACCGTGATGGACTGTCTGTCTGCGGTGACGAGGTCGAGTGAGATCTCCTCGCCGGGCTTGATCGGCTTCGACAGTCCCATGATCATGATGTGGTCGCCACCGGGTTCGAGGTTGAGAGAGTGTTCGGCGGGAATGGTGAAGCCGCCCTTCTTCTCCTGCATTGAGGTCCCACCGGAACTGTCTTCGACGGTTTCGTGGAGCTGGACCATGTCGGCGTTGTCGTATTTCGCTTCGACGACAGTGACGTCTTTGTCGGTGTTGTTCTTCAGTGACCCGAAGACCGCGGTCATCCCGTCCTGTCCTGCTTTGACCCAGGCATCATCGAGGCTGACGGCGGCATCGGCGCTGACTTGGGCGCTCTTCGTCTCCTCGGGTGCGGAGTCTTGGCCTTTGTCTTGGCCGCAGGCGCTGAGGCCGATCAGGGCGGCAATGGTCAGTGTGGTCGCAAGTGTGGTGGTCTTTCGCATGTCGTCTGCACTTTCGCTCTTGGTGCAGCCGGACACGGTTCTCGACGGTCTCTGCGCAGGGGCACCGCCCCGGGGCGCTGTCATTGAAGGCATGCGGGCATTGCCGCTTGAGCTTCGCCGTCATGACGATGCTCGGGCAGGAAGCCATCGAGTGTGTTCGGCTGTCACCACAAATACTGTGGGCCGGCGGTGATCACCGCCGGTGGTGGAAGTCTGAAGTCAGGCGAAGACGGGTGGACCGCGACGATAGTTGGGGCCGACGACGGCCGCGGTGATGGCCTGCGGCAGGTGGAAATCTCCCTGCACGAGCCGGGCAGGGCATTCGGCCAAAGCGCCGACCGCCTCGGCGAGGGCTGTCAGGGCGGTGGCAATCGGGCCGAGGGCCAGCTGCAGGATCGTGAGGATGATGTCTTCGCCGCGTTTGAGCACGACGGCGGTGATGAGGACCGCCGCGACGTGGGCGAGCACCATCGATGTGCTCGCGGCGCTGCCGCCACCGGTCGCGTGCGACATCGAATGCGACATCGCCGTACTCTGCCCCAGGTCGAGAGTGCCGGTCGAATGATTCATGTGCTGGTGACCGAGCGTCGAGCCGGACATCGAAGTGCCTGCCGAAATGAACCAACCCATCGCCAGGTGCATGAGGATCTGACCAAGGCCGAGCAGTGAGACCAGCGAAAGATGTCCGAGCCTCCGGCCGGCCATGATCATGGCCGCCCACAGAACGAGGATGAAGACGATGGCTACGCCGATCGGGGCGACGACTCCACCGGCGCCCACGTGCATGAGCAACCCCAGGAGGGTCGTGATGAGCGCGGCGAAGAGAGCACGAACCGACTTGTTCCACCCGGTCATGCTCCTCCTTTCCGCGGAGTCCTCAGCTCAATGGGCAACAGTCTGCGGTCTCAGTCATCTCAAATCTTCTACACAGTGTAGAACCAAGTTGGCCTCCGGCGCCAGGCCGAAGACCAGCCACGTGCTCGGCGGCAGCGGCGAATCCGGCACCAGGCCTCGCGTTCAGCGTGGAGTCAAGCCGTGCGACCGATGAGGGGCCAAGGGCTCAGTTCACATGCGCAGCCAGGTATCTCCGGTCTTCTTGCACATAGCTCCGGCCTCTTCGGCGGCCTCCATCCACGTGACCGGCTGCCCCTCGGGGTCGATGACCGCGTCGGAGAGGACGATGACGTCGAAGTTGCAGACGAGTGCAGCCATTGCCGAGGCCCAGACCGCGCCTGGAGAGTCATCGGCACCGGCGATGGCGATACGGTCCACGGCCATGTCGTGGAGTCCAGCAGCCAGGTCCCCGACGCCTTCGAAGACGTCAGGGTCCTCTGAGCGGAGGATGAGGTCTTCTTCGTCAGGGACGAAGAGACTGAGTTCTTCGTCCTCGGCGTCGACGAGGTCTTCCTTCGTCGAGACGAAGATGAGCACACCGCCCACCGCGCGCGTGCGAGTGACGATGTCGCCGAGGATCTCGACGGTCTCGTCGGAGGCGAAGCTGGCGTCGTCCGTGTCAATGAGGAGCAGGGCATCCATGACCACTATCGTGCCATGTTCCGTTCGCCCGCGCTCGTCAGCAGGTTCATCTCCGCATCGAGGAGCACGTATTCGGCAGGCATTCCGATTCCGAGCAGGCAGTGCTCGTCCTCCCCGATCAGACCCAAGGCGCGCAGAGGCACGAGGCTTGCGGCTCGGACTGCCTCGAGCGGACTCATTCCCACCTTCGTGACGGCCCTCCTGACCGCATCGTCCAAGGTCAGCGTGGACCCGGCGATGGCACCGGCGGAACCGTCCGATTCCAGCACGCGCGCTTCGGAGTTCTCGACCCGCACCGGCAGCGACCCGAGCGTGTACTGACCGTCAACCATGCCCGTTGCCGCCATGGCGTCCGTGATCAGACTGATTCTGCCTGGCGCCAGATTCGTGATCATCCGCGCAGCCGGCGTCGACACGTGCACTCCGTCGTTGATGAGTTCGAGCGTGACGTGTCCTGCATCGACGGCAGCCAGGATCGGTCCCGGCTCCCGGTGATGGATTCGAGGCATCGCGTTGAAGGTGTGGGTGAGGATGCTCGCGCCCGCGTCGAAGGCCCGCGCCGTCTGCTCGTAGGTCGCCGATGTGTGCCCGATCGCCACTGCCACCCCTGCCGAGGTGAACGTTCGGATCGCATCCAATGCTCCGGGCAGTTCGGGGGCCAGGGTGATCTGGGCGAGCGTACCGTCGGCGGCGGCGATGATCGCCGCGACCGCCTCGGCGGTGGGAGGAGTGAGCACGGCCGGCGAGTGCGCGCCAGGGAATCGCGGGGAGAGGAACGGGCCCTCGGCATGCAGACCCAACACGGCCGGATTCTCCCGCGCCCATTGAGCGCCGACAGTCAGCGAGTCGCACAGTCCGGTGACCGTATCCGAGACATAGGACAGGGCGAGCGCGCGGGTCCCGTGACGCCGGTGGACTTCGAGCATCTCCTCCAGTCCCGGCTCCGCAGATCCAGTGTCCTCCAGTCCCGGCTCTGCAGATCCAGTGTCCGTCAGTCCCGGCTCTGCCGGTCCCGTCTGCCCGTCTTCGGTGCTGAACCCTCCGGCGCCGTGGCAGTGGAGATCGACGAAGGCCGGCGCCAGGTACGCTCCGCCGGCATCGATGACTCTCGTCTGCGACTGGACTGCCCGCGCCGAGGCTGTCGGTACCGAGGTGGTCAGCCGCATCCATTCGTCGCCGCGGCCGCGGGCGGTGACCATTCCCCCAGCCATCGCGATCCACTGGTCGGCGCGCTCGATCGAGAACGAGGACGGATCACCGTCGAGGATGATCGCGCCGTGGACGATCACCTCAGCCGGGACCGCGTAGGTCCGCGCATCTGCGGCTGAAGCCGGCGCTGTATTCGCGGCTCCGTTCGGATCGGACTCAGATCCCAACGCTTCAGCCCAGCACGCGGACTCGCTGTGCGTCCCCGTCGAGGACGTGGATGTCGAGGAACGCGAGCACTGTGCGATACCAGACCTCCGCGTTGCCGCGACCGGCCACCCAGTGGCCTTCGTCGGGGAAGTACAGGAAGCGGTGCTGCGTCTGCCCGTCAGCATCGAGTGGCGTCTGCGAGCGCGTGAGCAGGTCGTACCAGAGTTCCTGCCCTTGGCCGATCGGCACGCGATAGTCCTTGTCACCGTGAACTACCAGCATCGGCACCTGAATCCGGTCCGCGAACAGGTGCGGTGAGTAGGTCTCCGACTGCTCCCGCATGGCCACGTCCCATGAGGAGTTGTCTGTGGTTCTGCCCATCGACGTCGTGTTCCACAGGGAGGCGTGGGTGACGATGCACTTGAACCGATTCCCGGTATGCCCAGCGACCCAGTTCGCCATGTATCCGCCGTAGGAGCCGCCGGCCAGAGCGGTGCGTTCAGCATCGATGTCGCTGCGCGCAATCGCCGCATCGGTCAGCGCCATGATGTCAGTGAACGGAGCTCCTCCCAGCTCCTGCTGGCCGCGGTCGATCATCGACTGACCGTAGCCCGTCGAGATCGCCGGGTCCGGCAGCAGCACCGCATACCCAGCGGAAACAAAAGGACCCGGATTCCAGCGATAAGTCCACGCGTTCCATGACCCCCAAGGGCCACCATGGGCGAAGACCACGAGCGGGTGCGGGCCCTCCGCATCGGGCAGTGCCAGCCATGCGCGAATGGCGGTGCCGTCGGCTCCCTGCGCCTCCACCTCGGTGAGGATGCCGTGTTCCTCGATCACCGTCGCCGGGTTGGCCAATTCGGTGATCTCACCCGAGTCCAGATCGATCGCAACGGGCAGCGGAGCGACATCGATCGCCGAGGCGCTTGCCACGACCGTGCGCGCCCGTCGTTGGAGACCGGAGAAGGTGAACTTCTGCCCCGGACCGCCTGCCAAGCGCCGAGGCTGGTCGTCGTCGACGTCGCCGATGAAGACACTGCCCCGGCCGTGATCGTCGGCGGTCGCCGCGATCGTCGAATCGTCGACCCAGATGGGGTCGAACCAGAAGTCGGCACCGGGCCACACCGGAGTCATGTCCCCGGTTTCGAGGTCGAGGAGCATGAGTGCAGCGGAGAGGTTGGATGTCGGTGTCCAGAACTGCTCGCGGGTGACCAGCGCTCGGGCTCCGTCGGGGCTGATGGCCTCGATTTCGAAGCCGTGATCGACAGCGGGCTGGGTGAGCTGGCGAGGAGCGCCGTCACCGGCGAGGTCGAGGCGCCAGATCTCGATTGCCTCGAGCTGGCCGGGAATCGGCTTCTCCATCTGGACGAGGACGAACCCGGCGTAGTCGTCGACAGCCCAGTCGACGAGGCGGCCGGGCGGAAGCGCGAGATAACGGAAGTCGAAGACGGACGAACCGTCGTCGAAGTCGTCAGGGATCGTGCTCAGGTCAGCGACGGCGAGGGTCTCTTGCGCCGGCCCGAGATCATGATCCCAGTACCGGAGGGGGAAGCCGGAGTGCAGAATGCCGCTGACTTTGCCATCAGTGCGTTCGCTGCTGAATTCCTGGTGCTCGGTTTCGTTGGACGCCCACGTGTGGACCGGGAATTGGACGACAAGAGTCCCACCCCTGATCTCGAGCCGAGAGAAGCCACCGTCGTGGTCGGCGAGTTTTCGGGCCTCACCGTTGTCCGGCAGCGCCCACAGACTCGGACTCTCGGCGTCTTTGCCGTCTTCACCGGACCGTTTGGCTGCGAAGAAGATCGTTCCGTCCTCGCTCAGAGCGACAGGGCCGACAGACTGATCGCCGCGCGTGATCCGCCGTGGCTTCTCGCCGCTGATGTCGGCGAGATGGGTCAGGTAGGCGTTGCCCTCGGCATTGGGGAAGGAGTAACGTGCGATCACCCGACCGCTCTCATTCGCCAAGACGCCTTGCAGGCGGCAGGAGTCGAGGAGTGTGTCCACAGCGTCGTCGGTCGTCATGTCCCCATCCTAAGGACATCGGATGCCGAGCACCATGATCGACGTCGACGAAGGACCTGTGGTCCGGTGGCCCGAACCGCAACCGGGCAGTCCGGGGTTGTCACCTGAACGCTGGGGAGGGAACCTTCTCGCCGTCGACCTCCACCGTCGGCAGCATCTTCCGGAAGTCCTCCGCGGCGGCTGTGTCCGTTTCGAGGGAACGCATCTCGACTCCGATGTCGACCAGACGCCCGTTGGTCGAATAGCCGATCCGCGCCCCATACAAGACGGTGGGCTCCTGGTTGATCGCGAAGATCTCACTCCCGCCGAGCACGCCCTGGTACGACCAGAAGCTGCCGGCACCGATCGTGCCTGTCCGCTCAGCGGAGACCGTCGAGCCCTGTTCGGCGAACGAGTACTTCCGCTTCGCGTCGACAACGGCCTGCGGTGAATCATCGAAGGCCTGGCTGCAGCTGACGATGATGACGTCGTTGTCGGCCGTCGACGTTCCCCTGGTGAAGACGTGAAAAGAGGGGGTAGTCGAGGCGTCAGTCCAGTCGTCTCCGATGGCGAAGCTGACCTTGACCGGGCAGTCGTCGCCGAGGCTGAGCGTCTGCCGTTCCATTCCCTCGGGAAGTGGGCCATCGGTCGGTTCAGAGGTGGGGTCCTGGCCTGCCTGCTTCTGCACAGAGACTCTCACCGGCCCCGAATCCCGGTCCGCTGTGCGGATCTGAAGCACCGAGCAGCCGCTGAGAGCAACGCCGAGCAGGGCCGTTCCCGCGACGACCGCACGCACCCTGGAGCTGCCCTGCATCAGGAGTCGTCCCTGGCCCGCAGATCACGGCGGCTCGGATACTCGGGACCGGATTTCTGATCGCCCTGTCGGGGCTGCTGCTGAGGTGGCTGCTGCGGTGGAGTGGGCTGACTCTGCCAGCCTGGGCCCGGGTGACTGTGCCCAGCTCCGTATGCCACCTGCGGCCCTGACGGGGGCTGACCTGGCATCGGTCCGGGGACGGGGCCCGACTGCGGTTGACCCTGGACCGGACCCGACTGCTGTTGGCCCGGGATTGGTCCGGCAGGCCCACGGCGCACGCCCGGGCCTGGTTTGAACTGAGAATGCTGGCCGGAGTCCGGAGGGAAACCGGCGCTGACCGACTCCCCCGTCGTCCGATTCACGAGGTTTCCGTCGACGCGTTCGAGACGTCGCTTCGAGGTCCGGCGCGGACTGCCGAGGATCCGCCCGTCGAGCTCATCCTCGCTCGGCTGCCGCGGGGGCAGGAACCCGGGCGTCTGACGCGAATCCGGCAGCTGCACGGGCTGGACGGGATGAGAGCCTGCGGCTGCGCGGTCGAAGTGCTCGGACATCGGAGGTACCGTCGCCTGGGCGGCATCGCCGAGGACCGGCAGAACCATGCGCACCGAGGTGCCGACACCTTCCTGGCTGAACAGCTGGACGGAACCGCCGTGACGAGTGACGATCGCACGCACGAGTGAGAGGCCCATGCCGGAGCCGGCGACGGCACGCACGCGGGAGCCGCGTGAGAGTTCGTCCCACACCTGTTCCTGTTCTGCCAGGGGAATTCCGCTGCCCGTATCGGCGACTTCGACGACGACCCATCGATGACCGTCGATGATCTGCTCATTGGCTCGGAGCTCGACGACTTCAGCCTGTGACGAGTATTTGAGGGCATTGCCCAGGAGATTGAGGATGGCTGTCAGCAGCAGATCCTCTTCACCGGCGACATCGGGCAAGCGCCATGGGGCTCGGGCGACCGTGGCCACGATCATGCGGTCCTCTGCGCCGGGAGCTGTCGAGGCGTCTTCGACCGCCTGGTGGATGAGTCGATCGAGATCGACGCGAGAGTACTCGATGACACGCGTTTCGACGTCGGCGAGCTTGCGCAGATCGGCCAGCAGACGTGCGACCCTGCGAGAGGACACATCGACCTGTTTGGCAGCGGGTTCGACCTCGGAGGTCGTGCCGCCTTCGCGCACGACGTCGCGGATGCTCGCAGCAGACGTCCGCAGCGCAGTCAGCGGGTTCTTCAGCTCGTGGTCCAGTCGGATGAGCATCCGATTGCGTTTGGCCAGAGAGTCCTCGGTTGCGGCGGACTCGATCGATTCCCGAAGCTGCGCCTCACGCTTCCGCAGGTGTCTCCAACCGAAGTACGCGGCTGCGGCAAGACCCGCCAGCACCAGGAACAGGATCAGCAGGAACAGCCAGATCTGGACCTCGACGACCAGGAACTTCGTCATACCGGCCTCGGGCCCTCTTCGCCGCGGACCTCGCCGACGAAGCGGTATCCGCGTCCCTGCACGGTCGCGATCCATCGAGGTTCAGCGGCATCCTCGCCCAGGACTCGACGCAGCTCGGCGACGCGCGAATCGACGGCGCGTGTTCCCACTGCCTCTTCGAAGCCCCACAGGATCTCCAGCAGACGCGAGCGCTCAATGAGTTCGTCCTGGTGGACCATGAGGTACTCCAGAAGAGTGAAGCCCTTCGGCGTGATGACGAGTTCGCGCTGCCCCAGCCAGGCGCGCCTGCCCACGCGGTCGACGCGCAGACCGAAGCTCGAGGCCAGCACCGGAGCCGTCGCCAGGGGCGGGCCGTCGGACCGGGTCCGGCGCAGCACTGCGCGGATGCGTGCCACGAGCTCATGCGGATCGAAGGGCTTGTTGAGGTAGTCGTCGGCGCCCTCTTCGAGCGCCATGGCACGTTCGACTGCCTCACCGACCTGCGTCAGCAGCAGCACGGGAACCCAGTTCTCCTCCTGCCGCAGGCGTCGCAGAACCTGACGGCCGTCAGCCCCGGGCATGAGTACGTCGAGGACGCACACGTCGGGGTTGTGTCGGTGGATCTCGTCGAGGGCGAGCAGACCGTCGCTGGCGGCGAGGACACGGAAACCGGATCTCTCGAGGAAGGGGACGACGGCACCGAGCACGTCGGGTTCATCATCGGCGACCAATACCAGTGGCAGTGGCTCCTGTGGTTTGTCAACCGTCATGGTGGTCCGTTCCGATTCCTCTCTTGCGTTCCCAGGCCAGCTCCCTGGCCTCGGCCCGATCGACCGCCTCGGCCAGTTCGTCTCGATACAGCATAGAGCGACGCAGGTGCTTGGTGCGATAGCCAGCGCGGCCGACCATGTGCGTGGCAACCGGAATTGTGACCAATTGGAATGAGATGACGATCGCCAGAGTCGTCACCGTCGCCCACGTCGGGAACTGGATTCCGATCGCCACAGCGACCAGGAGCAGGCCCAGCACCTGCGGTTTCGCACTGGCGTGCATGCGTGAGAGGAGATCGCCGAAGCGCAGCAGCCCCAAGGCCGCTGCCAGGGACAGCACCCCGCCGAGGAGGATGAGCACTGCCGAGATGATGTCGGGGATCATGGGCGTTTCCCTTCCGCGCCGGGATCGAGGTCCGTCTGGTCCGGCTCGGGACCGGTTCGCGAGCTGTCGTCGGAATCTTCCGGACCGGGGTCCGGGCCTGTGCCTTCGCCTTCGCCGTCGACGTCCGGGTCGGAGCCGACGTCGAGACCGACTTCGGGAGCGTCGTGACCGTCTTCTGCTTCGCTGTGACCGTCTTCGGCTTCATCGCGAACGGTGACGGCTTCGGGACCGTCAGCGACGTCCGAGATGCCGCGGGCAACATCTTCGAACCATTCGCTCTCGGCCGCGGTCTCGGCGTCCGTGGAATCGTCCTCAGCATCCTTGGGCATGTGCCAGTCGGAGGAGGAGAAGTCGCTCAGTGCCCCCACCTCGGCGCCGGGGGTCATGGAATCGGACTTGGACACGTACCGGGACACGCTCACTGACCCGACGAAGCCGAGCATCGCGAGAACGATGAGCACGGGCAGGAGGTCAGTGCGGTGAGACAGCGCCATGAACCCGCCCAGACCGCACATGATGGAGGCGAGGACGACGTCGGTGGCGATCATGCGGTCGAGGATCGAGGGCCCCCGGACGATGCGGTAGAGGGCGATGATCGCCGAGGTACCCAGAAGCACCGAACCAGCGACGACGAGGATGTCGAAGACGAGTGAGCTCATCGGCGTTCGCCTCCCTTCAGTCCCATCGGATCCGGTGTCGCCCGCAGTGCGGCCAGATCACGGTGCGAGCCGACGGCACGGATCAGCAGCTCCTCGATGTGGTAGACCTGCGCTTTGCCCGAGAAGATCTTCTCCTCCGAGTCGCAGTCGAGCACATGCAGGTACAGAACTCCCAACGCCCTGTCGCTGTCGATGATGATCGAGCCCGGGATGAGGCTGGCGGTGTCGGCGACGAGCGTCATCAACAGGTCCGAACTCGTGCGCAGATCGCAGGCGATGACCGATCCTGCACCCACCGCGCGTCGTCGGAACGCGAACCACGCCACCTCGACCGAGGCATGCATGAGCGAGTAGAGGAACCACGCGCCGAAGATCACGGCGTGGATGATGTTGAATCGTCCTGAGAGCACGACCGGCGGCAGATAGAAGACGCGCGTGACGAGGAGAGCGAGGACGACGCCGCTGAGCACGCTGAGCACCGACACCGAGTCCCAGAGCATCACCCACAGCAGCACGAGGAAGAACACGAGCACGAGCTGCTGGACGAATCCTCTGCCCTTGGACTGCCGGTTCTTGACGGGGCGTCGACCCGTCGTCCGCGAGACACCAGGTCTCTGGCTGTTTGCCTTCTGGCTGTTCGGCTCCTGGCTGTTCGAGCTCATGAGTCATCACCGCCGAGCACGTTCGTGACGTAGTTGACCGGAGAATGCAGGTTCTCCGCCGCCCGATCCGAGAGGTCCCACAACGGTGCCGCGAAAACGGTCAGGACGATCGATGCGATCACCACCACCGAGGTGGCTGCGAACATCGATCTCGGTACGCCGATCTGCGACTTCCAGGTCTTGCCCGCGAGCAGGGTCTTCTTGCGTTCGGCGAACTCCGCGACGAGTTCCTCGTTCGGCTCCTCGGCATCTGCCGGGTCACGCCAGAATGCCAGGTTGAACGTACGGCCGATGACGTAGAGCGTGAGCAGGCTCGTCACAGTCCCCGCGATGATCAGAACGATGGCGAGCCAGTCGTGGTCGGCGAAACCGGCGGCGAAGAGTGCGACCTTGCCGATGAATCCGGAGAACGGCGGGATGCCGGAGAGGTTGAGCGCCGGGATGAAGAAGATGATCGACAGCGCAGGTGAGAGCACCATGAGACCACCCAACGACCTCGTCGATGTCGACCCGCCTCGCATTTCCACCATGCCGATGGCCAGGAAGAGCGCGGTCTGGACGATGATGTGGTGGACCGTGTAGTAGATCGCCGCCGAGAGTCCGATCGTCGTGCCCAGGGCCACCCCGAAGAGCATGTAGCCGATGTGGGAGACGAGGGTGAATGACACGATCCTCTTGATCTCCGACTGCGCGATGGCACCGAGGATGCCGATGAGCATCGTCAGGGCCGCAGCAATGAGCAGGGGCGTGCGCAATGAGGAGTCAGCGAAGAGCAGAGTCTCCGTGCGGATGATCGCGTAGATGCCGACCTTCGTCAGCAGACCGGCGAAGACGGCGGTGACCGGTGCCGGAGCCGTCGGATAGGAGTCGGGCAGCCAGAACGAGAGTGGGAAGATCGCCGCCTTGATGCCGAACCCGAGCAGCAGCAGGACGTGGAGGATCATCTGCACGTCGGGCGGCAGCTCGCTCAGTCTCTCGGAGAGCTGGGCGATGTTCACCGTTCCACAGGCGGCGTAGATGACGCCGATGGCGGTGAGGAAGATGACCGAGGACACGAGGGAGATGACGACATAGGTGACGCCTGCCCGAATCCGCTCCGCAGTGGCTCCCAGGGTCAGGAGGACATAGGAGGCCACGAGGAACATCTCGAAGCCGACGTAGAGGTTGAACAGGTCTCCGGCCAGGAACGCATTCGCTACGCCTGCACACAGCACGAGGTAGCTGGGGTTGAACACCGAGATCGGCGTCTCGTTCGAGTCATCATTGGCGTCCTGGCTCAGGGCGTAGATGAGCACACACAGGGTGACCAGCGCGGACACGACGAGCATGAGGGATGAGAGTCGGTCGGCGACGAGCACGATGCCCGCCGGGGGCTGCCAGCCTCCGATCGCCACAACCTGCGGACCCTGGCTGTGCACACCGAAGAGCAGGATGAGCGCGATAGCCATGACAGCGGTCAGAGTCAGGATGGACACAACGTTCTGCGCCCGCGAATGCTTCGAGAACACGAGCGCCAGACCGGCACCCAGAAGCGGGAGCAGTACGGGCAGCGGCACGAGGATCGGAAGGAGATCGATCATTTCTTCTCCCCCTTCTTCTTGTCGTGCATGTTCTTGTCATGTTTGTTCTTGGCGTCGCGCTCGTCGTCCGCCTGTTCCTCGTCCTGCAGTCCGCGAGCATGCTGTCCGCCGGCGTGCTGCCCGCCGTCCTGCGGCTCCTCGTCCCCGCGGTCTGCGGGCGTTCCGTCGTCGTCGAGGTCGACGGCGCCGATGATCGGACTCTCAGCTTCGTCACCGAACTCGGTGTCGTCGTACTCCGTGCTCGCCTCCGCTTCGGAGTCGATCATCTTCGTGATGGCGACCCGAAGGTCGGCTGCGTCGTCCTGCAGCGAATCCGCTCTGACGAGTCGCCATGAGCGATAGATCATTGCGAGCAGGAACGCGGTCACGGCAAACGTGATGACGATTGCTGTGAGCACGAGTGCCTGCGGCAGCGGGTCGGACATGCCCACGGTCGACAGGTACTTTCCGTCCGTGAGAGGCGGGGAGCCGTGTCCTGCGGTGAGCACGATGAGCAGATTGACCCCGTTGCCCAGGAGGATGAAGCCGAGCAGTACGCGTGTCAGTGACCGCTCGAGCATGAGGTAGATGCCGCAGGCGAAGAGGAATCCCATGGCCAGAACCAGGATGAAGGGAAGGCTCACAGTCGGCCTCCTTCCGCACCATTGTCGACGTCGAGGTTGTTGACCCGGTGGAGGATCTCCTCGACGGCTTCGTGCTCGGCTTCGGTCCCGAGGTTCTCGGACAGGTTGTAGGACTTGTTGAGACGCGTCGTCAGGACGAACTCGTCGCGCTCTTGGTGCAGGTCCACCTCGGCGCCCAACGACCGGAGGATGTCGAGCATGAGTCCGACGACGATGAGATAGACGCCGATGTCGAAGAACGTCGCAGTGCCGAACGAGAGGTGGCCGAGGATGGGGATGTCCCCTTCGAAGTAGGCCGACTTGAACACCGTGTCGCCCCAGAACCAGCCGCCGATGCCGGTGACGACGGCGAGGATGAGGCCGGTTCCCAGCATTCCGGACGGGGTGAAGCGGGCCGCCTCGGCGAGTTCGAACTTACCTCCGGCCAAGTACCGCACGACCAGCGCAAGACCGGCCACGAGACCGCCTGCGAAACCGCCGCCGGGCTCGTTGTGACCAGCGAAGAGCAGGTACACCGAGAAGATGAGCACGGCGTGGAAGACCAGGCGAGCGGTGACCTCGAGGATGATCGACCGATTGCGCGGAGCCAGAGTGCGTCCGGCGATGAGCCAGGACACGCGACGCTGGGCGAGATTCTCGCGCTCGGGATCGCGGAAGTTCCCCACCTCGTCAGGCACGGGCTGGAACCGCACACGACCCTGGATGTCAGTGCCGTCGCGTTTGGTCGCGATGCGCTGGAGATGGCCCTCGCGGCCGCGGACGAAGATCAGACCCGCGATTCCGGTACCGGCCGCCACGAGCACCGAGATCTCGCCGAGCGTGTCCCAGACGCGGAGGTCGACGAGAGTGACGTTGACGATGTTCTTGCCATGACCCACCTCGTAGGCGAGTTGACCGAAGTCGACCGAAACCGGATCGCTCACGCGCACCCCTGCAGCGATGAGGACGACGAGCATCACGGTCACACCGACGGCCCCGCCGATGATGGCCCGCCAGGCAGGGGTGAAACGACCTGTGCTCTGCCCGATCCGCGCCGGCAGCCGACGCAGGACGAGGACGAAGACGACGATCGTGATCGTCTCGACGAGCACCTGGGTCAGGGCCAGGTCCGGCGCACCGGTGAACGCGAAGAACGCGACCATCGCATAGCCGGAGACACCGGTGACGACCACAGCCGTGAAGCGCTTCTGAGCGCGGGTGGCGGCGATCGCGACCACGATGAGCACCGCGGCGACGATGAAGTCCAGAGGTGCCGCGTAGAGCTGGAAATCGATGTTCCACGTGTCGTTCTCGATCACGGCCAGGCCGACGCCGCCGACCAGGACGAGGTAGATCACGCTCTGGTAGAAGGGCAGCGAACCACGCTGGGTGCGCGATGTGACCCACAGGGCCAGCTTCTCCATCCACCCGATGAGTCGGCGGTAGAGGTCGTGGAAGTCGATGCCGGAGGGCAGGCTCGCCTGGACCTTCGCGAAGGGACCGCGGACGAAGAACAGGCCGATGCCCACGGTGATCGTCAAGCCCGACAGCGCCAGGGCCGGCTCGAGGCCGTGCCAAAGCGCCAGATGGTAGTGGCCATCGCCCGGATCGATGATGGGCAAGGTCGACGTCCACGCGTTGAAGTACCCGTCGACGAGGCCGGCTCCGGGGCCCAGCACGACGGTGAGTGCGGTGAGCACGATCGGGGAGATGACGAGGGTGAGCTTCTCGTCGCGGCGGGCGATGTCGTCGACGCCGTCCTTCGAGGAGAATGCACCCCAGACGAAGCGGGCGGAATACGCCACGGTGAGCATCGAGCCGATCATGACGCCGATGAGCGCGATGATCGAGGATTTGTCCGGGGCTTCGAGCAGCGTCGAATAGACCGCTTCCTTCGCGACGAACCCGAACAGCGGCGGCAGTCCGGACATCGACGCGGCAGCGATCGTGGCGCAGACGGCGACGACGGGGAACGCCCGCCAGCCGCCGGAGAGCTTCGTCAGGTCACGGGTGCCGGCACGGTGGTCGATGATGCCGACGCAGAGGAACAGGCAGGCCTTGAACAGGGCGTGCGCGATGAGCATCGCCAGAGCGGCCTTCGTGATGTCGGGCGTACCGAAGGATGCCATCGTGGTGAGGAATCCCAGCTGGGACACCGTGCCGAAGGCGAGCAGGAGTTTGAGGTCGGTCTGCTTGAGTGCCTGCCAGCCGCCGATGAACATCGTGACCAGGCCCAGAGTCAGCAGAACTTCCGACCATCCGGGCAGATTGTGGTATCCGGGAGCCAGCCGCAGGATGAGATAGATGCCCGCTTTGACCATCGCCGCAGCGTGGAGATACGCGCTGACCGGGGTGGGGGCGGCCATGGCGCCGGGCAGCCAGAAGTGGAAGGGCAGGAGAGCCGACTTCGAGACTGCTCCGATGAGGATGAGGATGACAGCGGTGACGATCACAGGGCTGGTGTCCATGCCGAGGCTCGCACGTTCGACGAGAGTCGAGATCCGTCCGGTACCGGTCGCCGTCGTCAGCAGGATCATTCCCACCAGCATGGCCAGACCGCCGGCAGTGGTGACGATCAGCGCCTGGAGTGCTGCCTGACGGGACCGCCGACGGGATTGACTGTGGCCGATGAGGAGGTAGGAGAAGACCGTTGTGCCTTCCCAGAACAGATAGAGCATGAGGAGCTCATCGGCAATGACGAGTCCGTACATCATTCCCGCAAAGGCCATGAAGATTCCGGCGAATCGGGCCAGGCCGGGCTCATCCGCTGGGAAATAGCGGGCACAGTAGACGAAGACGAGCGCTCCGACACCGGTCACCAGCAGCGTCATGATCCATGACAGCTCGTCGAGGCGGAAGACGCCATCGAGCCCGAGCGCAGGCAGCCAACCGAGATTTTCGACCCACGGGGCCCCGGCAGCGCCGAAGAGATCCGGGACCTTCGACAGGCTCAGGATCAGGCCCGCGAGCGGGACCAGCGCAAGAAAGAAGAACCCGTTGCGCCCAAGCAGCCTGACCAGTGGGTATGCAATGACAGCAGCCCCGAAAAAGGCTCCTGTCATGACTATCACCGGCGGACACCTCCGTCATTTATATGAATTGCGCAAATGAAGTTCGTATCAGCATTTTCTCACGAAACACCGAATATCACCCAATCAAAGAGGTGGCTCCGGGCCGTCATTCTGCCCACATTACGATCGGTGAGGTACAGCCGTTCAGCCGCGCAGCTGGCTGCTCGAGACAAGGAAGCCGTTCTCATCGAGACCGGTCCCGCCGCTGCCGATGAGGAGCTCGGCACCGATGGCGTCGACGAGTTCGGCAACCTTGTTGCGCATCCGACGGAAGCGACGGCTCTGGTTGGACCGGTATCGCCGGGACTCGGCGTCCATCCAGTGCACGTGGTATTCGACAAGTGGCACTTCGGTATGAGCGGCGATGATCGGAGGCACCCATTCGGCCTCCATCACGCGGATCTCGATGTCTCCGGCCGATTCGTCGATCTCACCGAGCGGAATGAACAGCGAATACCCGTCGAGGATGACGGGCGCAGAGGAATCGAAGAGTGGATCATCGAGGGTCGCCTGCGCGAGAACAGCCTCGTCGGGAGTCGGCAGCGACTGCTGGAACGCGTGCGGGGCATGCCTGCGCACAAAGGACAGCGCGACGCTCGGTTCGAGCCAGTACGAGGAGTAGAGGTAGAGGTCGACCTTCGCCTCCGGGTCGGGCACGATGACACGGGTCGGCAGGCCCGATTCATCGGCCAAGCGCACGGCCAGATGCAGCCGCGAGGCGATGGCCAGGATGAGGCTGAGCATGCGCTCTTCCTCCCGGTCAGGCAGACCAGCCGGAAATGCCTCGTGGAGTCCGTCGGCATCATCGAACCATTCTGGCGGCGGCACGGGCGCGCGATCACGCGGGCAGTCGATGACGACTGCGTGCCGTGCCCAGTCCGGCACTTCGAGCGCCGCGACCGTAGCCGCGTCGAGATCAGCGCCTGCACTCAGTCGCGAATGCCGACTCAGCTTCAGCTGCCCGTCGGCGTCCAGACGCGGGGCGATGTCGGGCAGCCTGTTGTGCACGAGCGCGAGGACGTCGGAGACCTCGACCGCCTCATCGAGGAGCAGAAGGTGAAAACCGCGCAGATCGGCCGCGGTCGCTGTGTCCGCGACACGTTCGGCAGATTCTTGCTGTTTCCGCAGCTCGCGGCGGGAGATCACATGTCCCTCCGGTAGAAGTTCTGGTGCGACCGTGAGGCGGTGGGCCCAAGCTGACCCTGATACCTGTTGCCGGTGGCCTGCGACCCATAGGGGTTGAGGGCGGGAGAGCTGAGCCGGAAGAAGCACAGCTGGCCGATCTTCATTCCGGGCCACAAGGTGATCGGCAGAGTCGCGACGTTCGAGAGTTCGAGCGTCACGTGGCCGTTGAATCCGGGGTCGATGAATCCGGCGGTGGAGTGGGTGAGCAGACCGAGGCGTCCCAGCGAGGACTTCCCCTCGAGTCGGGCGGCCACATCATCGGGCAGCGTCACGAGCTCATGGGTCGAGGCCAGGACGAACTCTCCTGGATGCAGCACGAAGGGTTCACCGGGCTGGACCTCGACGAAGCGAGTCAGCTCCGGCTGGTCGAGGCTCGGATCGATGACCGGGTACTTGTGGTTGTCGAAGAGCCGGAAATACCGATCCATGCAGACGTCGACGCTGGCAGGCTGGATCAGCGAAGGGTCGTAGGGATCGAGGGCGATGCGTCCGGAGTCGAGCTCGGCGCGGATGTCGCGATCGGAAAGGAGAGTCACGTATCTGATCGTAGTCGGCCCGACCCGAAGAGTGCAGAGCGCGGAGGCAGTTGCGCGGAAGAATTCGTCGAAACCAGCACAACACGCCGGTTTAATATAACGACTCGATAACAATAGTGGTGGTTTTTACTGAATTTCCCCAGTGTGTCTCCCCACAGCCACCAGTGAATGCTCTAGAGTTGGGACCTGTACGAACCCGCGCACGATGGTGCCTTCCTCTTCTTAAGCCAAGGAATGCCGGGAGTTCCATCGCCTTTCGTGGGTTGACAACAATCGAAAGGCATTACTGTGAAGACCTCGCGTCTTGTGCTTGCCCCCGCAGTAGCCGTTGCATTGACAGGTCTTGCAGGCGCCCCGGCGTTCGCAGCGACAGAGTCCGCTTCGGTGCCGGCAGGCCCGCTCTGTGCATATGATGATGCGCAGCAGTCAACCGACCCCGAAACCGATACCAAGGTTCCCGACAAGTCAGACCCTCAGGCGACACTTGCGCACGCGCAGGTCACCCAGGCCGACATCGCGAACCGTAAGAAGGGCATCGGATTCTCCGGCACCGGATTCACCCCGGATAACAAGGCGACCGTGACGGTCGTCGGCACCGATGGCACCAAATACTCGCCGAAGACCAAGCTGACCGTTGACGAGAAGGGCAAGGTGTCCGGCACCTACTTCTTCTCCGTTACCGAAGAGGCGAAGGTCCCGACCGGCGACTACTCGCTCTATCTCACCGACGCGAAGAGCGAGAAGGACTCCTCGAAGGTCTCCTTCGAGGTCGTGTCGAAAGCCTCTGATGTCGACGATTCAGGCAACGGCAAGGACGACTGCGCAGCGGCAAAGCCGCCTGCTGATCCGGAGCCGACGGACACGAAGACGCCGAGCGAGGAGCCCGCCGAATCCACGGCTCCGAGCACGACCGCGGCTCCGACGCCTTCCGAGACCAAGACCGAAGAGCCGAGCCAGAAGCCGACCGAGTCCAAGAGGCCTCGTCAGCCGCTCGCTCCTCCGAAGCCGGCAGAGACGGACACGAAGACTCCGGAGCCGACGGAGACCGCGTCCGAGGCTCCGAAGCCCACCGAGACCGGCACTCCGAAGCCCACTGAGACAGATACTCCGAAGCCCACCGAGACGAACACGAAGACTCCGGCGCCGGCTGAGACCGACGGCAAGGAGTCCAAGAACAAGGCCGACGAGTCCGCAGAGGCTCCGAAGCCGACCGAGTCGGAGGATTCGAAGTCTGAGTCCACGGAGACGACTGCACCGGCCAGCCCCGGCACTGAGGACAAGGAGAAGAAGGGCGCCACCGCGGCGACCCAGGCGCTCATCATCGATCCGACCGAGATCAGCTCCGAGGACTTCCTCAACAAGGGCATCAAGCTCGGCATCACCGGCGCACAGCCCGGTGAGAAGATCACGATCACCGTCGAGCAGGCCCAGGGCAAGGTCGATCGGTACACGATGACCAAGACCGCAGACTCCGAAGGCAAGGCGACCTTCGGCGTGCAGGCCAAGGTCAAGGCCGTGCTGGGAACCTACAACGTCCGCGCACAGGCTGAGAGCTTCGACAAGCCGCAGAGCGGCAGCTTCACCGTCGTCACCAACGGCACGTCCGTCGACGATGGCAGCGGAAGTGACAGCAACAGCAGCGGAAGCGGGAGCGACCTGCCTCGCACCGGTGCTGAGATGACAGGACTGGCACTCGGCGTGGGACTCCTCGTCGTGGGTGCAGCAGCAGTCGTGATCACCCGTCGGCGGATGACTGCCTCCGACGATCCTGCGGAGTTCTAAGATCCGTTGAACGATGAATTGTCCCTGGCGGGGCTGCACCTCGGCAGGCACCAGATTGATCTGAGACGCCTCCGAGCAGGGACAATGCTCGGTCTCATGGGCAGCACAGACAGCACCACCGAGGTGGTCCTGTCTGTTGCTGCCCTGACCGACGTCGCACCACCACCGCAGATCCCGACCGGATACCGGTCGGGACGTCTGCGCGTGCGCAAGTGGGTCAGGAGTTACCTCCGCAACGCCGATGCCGGATCTGGGGAGGCGGCATTGGCACAGGCATGTGCGGAATTCGGGATCAGACCTGAGATTCTGTCGCGCCGTATCGGAGAACTCGACTCGAGCGAGATCGCTAAACTCACTGTAGCCCTGGCCTGGGCAAGCGGATCGAAGTGGCTGACCCTCATCGATCCCTTCGCCTCGGTGCCGGGGCATGTGCGCACCGGGCTGCGCAATCGGCTGGCCGATCTAGTCGCCGCCGAGTCGCGCGGAGTCGTCTTCAGCTCCAACACACTGACGGACTTCACCGTCGCCGATGCAGGCGTCGCCAATATCGAAAAGGGCGAACTCGTCGCCCTCGGCACTCTCGAGCAGGTCGTCACGGAGCCCCGCGGATCCCTGCCGGCCGAACTCAGCGGTGTCAACGTCTACTCAGGTCTGGCCCGCCGAGGTTGGCTGTCGATCGGGCATTCCGCCGTGAAGGCCCGGACGGAGCTCGACGGGAAGGTCTTCGTCACCCTGGGGTGGCGCAGCGCGCTCCTGTCACTGGACGAGCACGACGAGGCGTTCACCTCGGCGACGGTGTTCGAGGCCATCGTCATCGGACTCCGCGATCGCGGGTCCTGCATCCAAGCCAAGCTGTCTCCTGTCGACACGGAGATGGGACTCGCACTCGACGTCGACCTCGCAGATCTGGCTGGGGTCGACGGAGCCGTTCGCACCGCACCCGAGTCGAGCTCGCCCCGCGGATTCGGGGTGCTGCACCCCGGCCTCGGCGCATCGATCTCCGACTTGCGCGCGAACGTCAAGGTCGGCACCCACGTCTTCGCCGAAGTCGACACCTCGCAACTGCACGCCTACTCGGTGGAATGACCCCTGGTCCTGTCGTCGGTCACGCCGGGCCTCTCGTTTGCAGCACTGCCCTACCGACCTGAACTGCCCTGCCGATCTGAACTGTCCTGCCGATCTGAGCCAAGGACCCGGATTCGGCCCGCGATCTCCGCGTGTTTCGGCGCTCCGGTGAGTCGAGTACCGTGCAATTCCACTAAACTGAAATTCTTCCATCCCCACAGAAGCCCTCATCCCCCACAGAATCAGGAGAGGAAATGCGAACCTCCCGCAATCTTCTGATCGCCGGGCTCGTCATCATCGTCCTCTCCGTCGCGGCTGTTCCCCTCCTCAATTTCGCCGTCTACACACCGGCTCGCGCGGCCGAGGCCTACATCTCCGCGATCGAGAAAGGCGACGCCGAACGCGCGTTCTCCTACCTCTCGTCCCCGACGCCGTCATCGACGCTGGCACTCAATCACGAAGTGCTCGCGGCAGCCCCTGATCTGCCGCGGGACGCGAAGGCGACGACGATCGAGACGAACGGCGATCATGCGAAAGTCACCCTCACCTACGTTCTGTCCTCGCAGACTCAGACCATCAAGCTGTCCATGGTGAAGCTGCCGGCCGCCGCAGGGCTGTTCGATCGGTGGGCGATCGAACAGAAGGAATGGCCAACGCTCAACCTCGACGTCTCCGGGTCGTCGACGGCGACCGTCAACGGCTACAGCGTCGCCGCAGGTTCCGTGCCGGTGCTGTTTCCCGCCACCTACCTCGTCGGCTTCGACGCCATGTACCTGAAGTCGAAGGCCGAACGCGCCGAGGTGACCGCTCCCACCGACTCATCCACCGTCACGCTCTCGCCCGAGCCGACGGCGAAGCTCGAGGAAACCGTGCGCGAGCAGGTCGATGAACACCTGCAGACCTGTGTGAAAGCCAAGACGCTCTACCCCTCGGGGTGCGTGTTCGGCTTCGACTCGGACAACGAGATCCTCGGAGACGTGAAGTGGTCGCTCGAGCGCAAACCGCAGGTGAGCCTGACTGCCTCGGGCAATGACCTCGAACTCACACCCACCACTGTCGAGGTCCGGATCGAAGGACGCTACCGCGACATCGTCACTGCCGCCGAGCACGATTTCAATGAGAAGCTCTCATTCGTCCTGGGCGGCTCGGTCGTCGTCAAGTCCTCACAGGTCCGCTACGACCCCCGCCGCATGGGCGACGTATCCGTGATGTCTCCCTAACGTCTGGCACGAGTCGCCGGATCAGTCCCAGCGACCCTGCGCCCCAGCGATCCTGCGACCCAGCGATCCAAGGCACTGCGTCATAGCGGACCCGCATTCGAAGATTCCGCAGTTTCGCACGCGCGCCCACTATGACGGGTTGCGCTTGTCCTCAGCAGGCCGGATTCGCGACTGCCGGAACTCGCTCAGGCACCGCGGAGGTCGAGATTGAGCTCGGCCGGTGCCTCGGCGACCAGATCGACAGGGATTCCCCAGTCCTGCTGGTAGAGATGACATGCTGCGTGGAGCGGGATCTCTCCGCCGGGCTCACCGTCGCAGGCGGCCGCACGTGCACTCACATGCAGAACGCCCGATTCGAGCTCAGGGTTGATGACGATGTCACGGCGCAGCCCCTCCGCTCCCCCGCCGCCGGAGACGATAAGCTCCGGCGGAGTCGAGGACACCTGCAGGAACGTCGGGTCTCCCCACCGATCGTCGAGCTTCTGACCAGCGGGGACCGTGAAGCTCACGCTCAACGACACCGGTCCGGAGGCGATCTCCGTCGACGGCCGCTTGCTCGTGAGTGCTCCCTCGTCGACTCGTTGGGCGTCCTTGGGCAGCTTCACCCTCGTCAGCGCGTGCGCGGCGGATTCGACGACGAGGAGTTCGGCTTCACCGCTCTCGTTCGTCTGCGAATCGGAGCCGTCGACGACGAAGATGTCCGAGGGCTCGCGCAACCCGCGGGCCAGGGTTGAGACCTCGTTCGTCGTGAAGTCGTAGCGGCGGATTGCTCCGTTGTACGTGTCGGCGATAGCGATCGACCCGTCAGGCAGAGACTTCACCCCCAGGGGGTGCTGAAGTCGAGCCTCGGCAGCGGGACCGTCACGGAAGCCGAAGTCGAAGAGTCCGACGCCGACGATGGTCTCGACCGCGCCTGTGGCCGGGTTGAGGCGGCGAATCGCCGAGGTCTCCGAATCGGCGATAAGCACATCGCCATCGGGGCCGAGGTCCAACCCGGAGGTCTGCGCGAACCAAGCTGTTTCGGCGTCCCCGTCGGTCAGCCCTTCGTTCATCGTTCCCGACAGCAGCCGGATCGCGCCGGTTTCGGGTGCGAACGACCAGATCGTGTGGTTGCCGGCCATCGCAACGACCACCTCGGCGGTGGTGGGAACGAAGAGGACATCCCACGGCGACGACAGCTTCACGTCGAGGGCGGGACCGTTGTAGCGGCCCACGGTGCCATGCGTGCCGCGGACGTTGTCGATCGCGCCGACCATGTGCTGCTCTCCGGTGCCGGCGATCGTGGTCACGGTCTCGGCGTCGAGATTGATGCCGCGCAGGAGGTGGTTGACGGTGTCCGCGACGATGAGGTGGTAGCCGGCCTGCGCAGCGACGTCGTCGGGCAGCACTGTGATGCCGCCCGGTTCGCTGAAGCTCGCCGAGGCGAAGGCGCCGTCGGCCGCGCCACGTTCGCCGGTGCCGATGCGCCTGATGATGGTCTGACCCGCAGCGTCGTACTCGACGAGGCTGTGATGCCCGGAATCGGCGACGAGGAGGTTGCCCGATGGCAGCCGGGTGACTTTGCCGGGGTAGAAGAGGTCGGTCTCCGGGGCTGGCGGCGGCACGTACGGGCCATCGCCGGAGTGCAGGGTGCCCTTGGCCGAGTGCTCCTCGATGAGCCCTTCGATGATCTCACCCAGACCGGCGCCGTGTCCCTCACCGGACAGGGTCGCGACGAGGTAGCCCTCCGGGTCGATGACGGCCAGCGTAGGCCAGGCGCGGGCAGTGTAGGCCTGCCATGTCACCAGATCGGGATCGTCGAGGACGAGGTGTTCGACCTGGTAGCGCTCGACCGCCTGGTCGACGGCCTCGACGGTGCGCTCGAACTCGAACTTCGGCGAATGGACGCCGATGATGACGAGCTCCTTGTTGTACTTCTCCTCGAGCGGACGCAGTTCGTCGAGGACGTGGAGGCAGTTGATGCAGCAGAAGGTCCAGAAGTCGAGCAGGATGACCTTGCCGCGCAGGTCGGCGAGGCTGAGCTCTTTGCCGCCTGAGTTCATCCAGCGGCGGCCGATGAGTTCGGGGGCGCGGACCTTGACCTGGTGGGTCGGCGCACTGGCGGTCGCCGTGGACGCTGCGGATTCCTGAGGACTGGAGTTCATGGTTCCATTTTCACAGATCCGTCGCCGAGGCGGCAGTCCCGGTGTCATCATGTGACCAACGGCTCGCAGGGCGGTTCGCAGGACAGCCCCTGGGCGGTCCCGTTCCATGTGGCCGCCTCCGGGGCGACGAGAGGGCGACGATAGGGCAAGCATGGGCGATCACGGGGCGAGCCGGCCAATGTCAGGTGTAGTCGCGGGCTCCGAAGACACTCGAGCCGACGCGGACCATCGTCGCGCCTTCGGCGATCGCGAGCTCGAAGTCGTTGCTCATGCCCATCGACAGCTCGGTCGCCTCAGCTGGGAGGACACCGGCAGCGATGAGACTCTCGCTCAGTTCACGCAGCGCGGCGTAGCTGGGACGGATCTCTTCGGCGCTCTGCCCCGGCAGGCCGATCGTCATCAGTCCGCGCAGCTGCAGTCGCGGGAATCCGCGAAGTTCGGCCACGAGTGCCTCGGCGTCTTCAGGTGCGATGCCCGACTTCGAATCCTCACGCGAGGTGTTGACCTGGACGAAGCAGCCGACAGTGTCGTCGAGGAAGTCGAGTCGCTTGCTGATCTTCGTCGCCAGCTCAAGGTTGTCGACGGACTGGATGCAGTGCGCGTGACGCAGTGTGTGATTGACCTTGTTCTTCTGCAGGGGACCGATCAGGTGCGCCTCATGCGCCAGGTCCGCGAGCGCATCGGCCTTGCCGACGAGCTCCTGCACCTTGTTCTCGCCGATGAGCGTGAATCCGTGCTCGATGGCGACGCGGATCTTGTCCGCGGGCTGGGTCTTGGTCGCGAGCAGAACCTTCACGTCGGCACTCGTCCGACCGCTCGCCTCGGCGGCGGATGCAGCCTTTGAGGCCACCTCGTCGAGGTTGGTTCTGATGGCTGCGGCCTCCTCCGGGGAGAGCTCAGCGGACGGTGCGGTGGAATCTGTCGAACTCATGACTCCAGTCTTACACGGACCCGTCGAAGTTGCAGGTCCCCGGCACAAGCCTCAGCTACCTCGACTCCCGCGCACAATTTCGCGCAATCTCTCCCGCGCGCAGTACGACGAACGGTTGGCACGTTCTGTTCGAGATCCGTTCGCGGATCCAGCAGAACATGCCAACCGTTGGTGAGAGCCCACGTACCGAAGTGAGAACCCACGTACCGAAGTGAAATCCCGTGGCGTCGGTGAGTTCCCGTGCGCCGGTGGTGCTCCTACTTCTTGGGCAGGCCCTGGGCGTTTGGATCGATGTTCTTGATCAGCGCCGAGGTGTCGAGACCTTCGAGGCCCTCGTCGATGAGCTTCTGCAGCTGGGCGTGAACGAGCTTCGCCGCTGGCAGGTCGAGTCCCTGCGTATCGGCGCCGGCAAGCGCCAGCCCGACGTCCTTATGCATGAGGGCAGTGGCGAAGCCGGGCTTGAAGTCGTTGTTCGACGCGGCTGTCGTTGTCACTCCGGGCACCGGGTACCAGGTGCGCAGGGGCCAGGAATCGCCCGAAGACACCGTGGCGATGTCGTAGAAGACCTTCGGATCGAGGCCGAAGCGATCGGCGAGAACAGCACCTTCGACGACGCCCTGCAGGCTGATCGAGAGCATCATGTTGTTGACGATCTTGGCGGCCTGACCAGCAGCTTCACCGCCGGCGTGGAACATGTTGCCCGCCATCGGCTCGATGAAGGTCTTCGCTTCGGCGACGTCGTCATCGGTGCCGCCGAGCATGAAGGTCAGAGTGCCAGCTTCGGCACCGGTGACGCCACCGGAGACAGGACCGTCGACGAAGCGGAAGCCGGCCTTGGCTGCCTCCGAGTGCAGAGCGCGAGCCGAATCGAAGTCGATCGTCGAGGAATCGACGAGCAGCGTCTTCGTGTCTGCATTGGCCAGGACGCCGTTAGGCTCGAGGTAGACAGCACGGGCGTGCTCACCCTTGGGCAGCATCGTGAAGATGATGTCCGCGCCGGCGACAGCCTCGGCGATCGAGTTCACTCCGGTGACACCGTTCTCCACAGCCGCAGCCAGGGCCTCGGGTACCAGGTCGAATCCGTTGACAGTGTGACCGGCCTTGACCAGGTTCGCGGTCATCGGTCGGCCCATGTTTCCCAGGCCGATCCATCCAATCGTCGACATAAAATGCCTCCTCGCATCATGTTGTGACTCACTCAAGTGTTCCCACTCACATTACGCCAGTCGATCACCGGTCGCCGGGTCCGAAGAATCACCTATTCCGCACCGGATATGTGCATGCACGCAGATAGGATGGAGTCACTATGGCCCTCTATGCACCTGGTGGTTCCGGATCGCAGATCTCCCCGGAGGATCTGCTGACGCTGCTCGCTGTCGCGCGTCTGGGAAAGTTCACCGCTGCCGCCCACAGTCTCGGGCTCAACCATACGACCGTGTCTCGACGCATCGCCGCTCTTGAGAAGTCCTACGGAGAGCGCCTGCTCGTGGCCTCGCCGGACGGATGGGAGCTCAACGCGGCGGGCCGCCAGCTGCTGCCCGTGGCCGAGGACATCGAAGCCGCTCTGGGCCGCATCGATGCCCGCGAGAGCTCCTCACTGTCGGGCACGATCCGGCTGGCATGCCCGCAGGCCTTCGCCCTCGAATTCGCAGTGCCGGCGCTGACGCAGCTGCAGCGCAGCCACCCGAGTCTGCAGATCGAGCTCATCACCGCCACTCAGCGCGCCCGACAGTACCGCTCGGGCGTCGACATCGAGATCGTCGTCGGGCGACCGGATGCCCCGCGCAGCGTCGCCAAGCACATCCGCGACTACCGCCTCCAGCTCTACGCCGCCCAGGATTACATCGCAGCACACGGAATGCCGGTCTCACTCGACGATCTCGCCGATCACCGGCTCATCTACTACATCGAGAACTCTCTGCAGGTCGACGACCTCGACGATGCGGCCGATGCCCTGCCGCGAAGCGCGGGATTCTTCCGGTCCACTTCGGTCCATGCGCATGTTCTCGCCACCTCGAACGGTGTCGGAATCGGGATCCTGCCCGACTTCCTCGCCCACCACAACTCTCGCCTCGTGCAGGTGCTGCCTGATCAGTTCTCGAAGCACGTCTCCTACTGGGCCTCTGTCCGCCACGAATCCCTGCGCAACGCAGGGGTCCGCAGCGTCCTCGAAGTCCTCTGAGTCAGGCAGCGGGGCCAAGTGCCGCTCAAGCGGCGGGCCAAGCGCCGCTCAGGCGGCGGTCCAGCCTCCATCGATGCTGTGGGCGCTGCCGTTGATGACAGCTGCCGCATCGCTGGCCAAGAACAGGGCCAACTGGGCGATGTCGTCCGGCTCAGCGAGCTTCGGCACCGCCGAGTGGCCGAGGAAGACCTGCTCGAGGACTTCGCCTTCGCTGATCCCGTTCGTCTTCGCCTGATCGGCGATCTGGCCCTTGACCAGGGGCGTGAGCACATAACCCGGGTTGATCGCATTGCAGGTGACCCCGCGCGGACCGGCCTCGAGCGCGGTCGTCTTCGTCAGGCCCATGAGACCGTGCTTGGCTGCGACGTAGGCGGACTTGTTCGCCGACGCGCGCAGGCCGTGCACTGACGAGAGGTTGATGATCCGCCCCCAGCCCTTCTCGTACATCCCCGGCAGCACCGCCTTCGTGAGCACGAACGGTGCCTCGAGCATGAGCGTGTTGATGAGGCGCCATTCCTCGAGCGGGAATTCGGTGATCGGGTGGATCCGCTGGATCCCGGCATTGTTGACGAGGATGTCGACGTCGAGGTCGACCCCTTCCAGCGCCGAGGTGTCCGCGAGGTTCACGGTCCACTCCTCGCCCCCGATGGTGTCGGCGACGGCTTTCGCCGAGTCTTCGTCGACGTCGGCGACGATGACGTGGGCTCCCGCTGCGGCGAGAGCTTCGCTCATCGCTTTGCCGAGCCCTGAGGCTCCGCCTGTTACGAGAGCGCGTTTGCTGCTGAGATCGACCATTGCTGTCCCTTCGATCGTTGTCGTGCTTCGACTGTGTTGTCCGCTGTCATGCATTCGGGCGGTGCCGATGTTCATCGGCACCGCCCGAATACCGAGCTCACTATTGTGTGTTCCAGTGTTGAAATGTGGCTATCAGCGCTTCAGCGCGTGACGACGATCTTTGTCCACCTGGTCGAGAGAACGCAGGTCGATTCCCTTGGTCTCACGGGTGTACATGAGCGCGATCATCGAGATGACGGCGGCTGCCAGGAGGTAGAACGCGATCGGAATCGACGAGTCGAACTTCTGCAGCAGTGCAGTCGCGATGATCGGTGCGAACGAACCGGCGACGATGGCGGTGACCTGGTATCCGGTCGAGACGCCCGAGTTGCGCATACGAGTGGGGAACATCTCCGACATGATGGCCGGCTGGCCGGCGTACATGAGTGCGTGGAAGATGAGGCCGAGCAGGAGCGCCAAGAAGATCAGACCCCCGTTGGCCGTGTCATACAACGGGAAGGCGAAGAAGCCCCACGAAGCAGTGAGCACGATGCCGATGCCGTAGGGCAGCTTGCGTCCGACCCTGTCTGCCAAGGCACCGACCATCGGCACGAGCACGGCATGGATCGCATGTGCGCCGAGCAGCAGACCGAGGATCTCGCTTGATTCGATCCCGACCGCGATTGAGAGATAGGTGATCGAGAACGTGACGACGAGATAGTAGTGGATGTTCTCGACGAATCGCAGACCCATGGCAGCGAAGACCTCACGCGGGTAGCGCTTGAACACAGCCTTGATGCCGTAGTCCACACCCTCCTCGATCTCTTCGGCCTGGACCTGCTCAAAGATCGGAGCATCGGTGACGCGGGTGCGAATGTAGTAGCCGATGAGGACGATGATGGCTGAGAGCCAGAACGCCACACGCCAGCCCCACGACAGGAAGTGCTCTTCGGTCAGAGTTGCGGTGAGGATGAAGAGCACCGCGGTGGCAAGCAGGTTGCCCAAGGGCACGCCTGACTGCGGGAACGACGACCAGAAACCGCGTTCCTTGTTGGGTGCGTGCTCTGCGACGAGGAGGACGGCGCCGCCCCATTCTCCGCCGACGGCGAAGCCCTGGACAATGCGCAGGAGAACGAGCAGGATCGGAGCGAACGGACCGATCTGGTCGAAGGTCGGCAGGCAGCCCATGAGGAACGTAGCCACACCGACGAGGACGATCGAGAGCTGGAGCAGCTTCTTGCGGCCGTACTTGTCGCCGAAGTGACCGAAGACGATACCGCCGATGGGGCGGGCGATGAAGCCGACCGCATAGGTGGCGAAGCCAGCCAAGATCGGCGTCAACGGGTCATCCGAAGGTGGGAACAGAATGTGGTTGAACACCAGTGTGGCTGCCGAGCCGTAGAGGAAGAACTCGTACCACTCGACAACGGTTCCTGCCATCGAGGCGGCGACGACCTTGCGCAGCTGTGCGCGGATCGACTTCCTCTCGGCAATGTTCGAAGAACTCATGACTCTCCTTGATTTCCACGATCCGCGTCACCATTGAATGCGCGAATCGACTTGCTGTGACGTTTTGCTCCGGTTGGCCGAATGACCGTGAACCGCCTCTGTGCGGCTCCAGGTCGACGACACCCCGACGAGCATGTGACGTCTGGTCGAATATGATCCATGCAACAGTCTGCGTCATCGAGTCGACAATTTCGCGTCGTTAAGGCGCTAATTCGGGAATTCTTCTGCACATTCCTGCACATGTGGTGTGCGCACTTCGATCTTTCCGCAGCCCATGTTCAGCCAGTGAGCCAAGACCCCTTGCCGACTTAGAGGTAGGACGAGCCGCCGGCTCGGCGCCGGCCAGCGTTCACCTGCCCTCGAGCAGGCGAGTTATCGTCTGCGCTGGTTCATCTCGCTGTCGCGGTCGGCCATCTTCGAGAGCATGTCGTTGTAGGCCCGCAGTTCGGCATCGTCGGTGCGCGCTTCGCTGCGGTCGATGCGCTTGGCCTCTCGGTCAGAGGACTTCGACCACTGCATGGCCACCATGATCGCGATGAACAGGGTCGGGAACTCTCCGATGCCCCAGGCGATTCCGCCGCCGAGCTGCTGATCCTCGATCGCTGAGTAACCCCAATCAGCACCGATGTTGCCGAACCAGTCGCCTTCGATGAGGACTTCTGAGCTCATGATCGAGATGCCGAAGAAGGCGTGGAACGCCATCGTGATCAGCAGCATCAGCAGACGCATCGGGTACGCGGGTCGCTTCACTCCCGGATCGATGCCGATGAGGGCCTGCGCGAACAGATAGCCCGCGCCCAGGAAGTGGATGATCATCAGCTCGTGACCGAGATGCCACTCGAGGGCGTACTTCATGATCCCCGAGTAGTAGAAGATGACGAGCGAACCGGCGAAGTTCACGCTCGCGAAGATCGGGTTCGCGAAGAAGCGCATGTACGGCGTATGGACAAGCCACAGCACCCATTCTCGGATGCCGCGCGATCCGTCCGTGCGAGCCTTCGTGCCGCGCATCAGCAGTGTGATGGGCGCTCCGAGCACCATCGGCAACGGCACCACCATGATGAGCAGCATGTGCTGGATCATGTGGCCGGAGAATTGGATCTCGCCGTAGACCCGGGCGCCGCCCGAGGTCACGTAGACGAGGAAGATCATGCCCAGCAGCCAGCAGATCAGGCGCATCACAGGCCAGGAGTCGCCTCGGCGGCGGAGATTGACGTACCCGGCGATGTAGGCCACGGACAGACCCACCGCGACAGCGATCCACAGCGGGTCCAGGGACCATTCGGTGAAGTAGTGGGACAGCGACGGCGCAGGCGGCAATGGCTCACCGGTGAGTATCTCGGCTGGGGTGGGGTCGCCGACCGGTGCCTGCGAGACCGGCGGCTGCGATCGCGACAAGGCAACTGCCAGGCCCATCGTGGCCCCGAAGATGACGAATTCGACGACGATGAGGCGCCAGAACTCCCTCGTCGCCGAGGCGGCTGTGCTCAGGCGGCTGATGACGAACTGGCGGTGCCAGAATCCGACCAGGCCGAGCAGAATCGTCGCGATGGCCTTCGCCACGATGATCTGGCCGTACGGGGTCATGAGATCGGCGAAGCTGTGCACGCGAAGCAGCGAATTCTCGACGCCGGAAAAGGCGACGACAACGAAGGCGACCAGGGCGAACGTCGAGTAGCGCTGGATCACGGTCCGCAGCTGCGTCGACCGGGCCAGGCCGGGACCGAGGAGGGCGATGACGAAGAGTCCGCCCAACCAGATCGTGACTCCCAGGAGATGCAGGCCGATGCTGTTGACAGCTTGGGTGTGGCCTGAGGCTTCAGCCGAGTGCCCCATCAGGGCCAACGGAATCATCACGCCCACACTGAGCACGGCGGCTGCCGCGACGCCGAGGTAGGAGCGCGAGCCGAAGCATAGCGTCGAAGCCATGGCGATGAGGACGACGATGAGGATCCAGAGCTGCCCGAATGCGATCTGAGTGAGAAATACGCCGAGCTGGCTGGAGAAGTCCAGGTAGGCCTGAGCGCCCACGGTGTCGACGAATGTGAAGACGAGGACGGCAACCGCGGAGATCGTCCAGACGATGGACGCCACCTCGGCGATTTTGAGTGCCTTCTCCCACAGCGGGTCGAGGGCGGGCCCGGCACCGTTTGCAGCGGGCCGTGCGTTCTTCGTGGTCTTCCTGCCGCCGGTACCGCGTCCGGCCGTGCGAGGGAGGATGAGGAGGGCGAACATCAGCGCACCAATGGTCACCGACATCGCCAAGTTGAACACGAATTTCGCGGCCGGAAGCCCAAATCTCACAGAGGGTCCGGGATCATTCAGCAGCGTCGCCTCGGCGGCTCCGGTGAAGAGCATCGCCAGCAGGCCGACGACGAGTCCGAGGATGACAACGATCGGAACGGCAGCGCGTGCGGCGAACCGGACGATCGGTTCGAAGACTTGGGATTTCACAGGGCGCAGCCCGCCGTTTCTCTCATGATTCCAGGATATCGCCCGAGTCTGGGGACCAGCCACTTGCGAGGGTCGGACGTGGTCGAGATCTCGGCGATCCGCCGCGGTGAGGACACAAAATGGCCCGGACCAATCGGTCCGGGCCATTTGATGCTAGTGCACGAAGGTCACTTCGGGGTGCCAGCGGCAGCCTTCAGCTTCGAACCAGCGGACAGCTTGACAGAGTAGCCAGCCTTGATCTGGATCTCTTCACCGGTCTGCGGGTTGCGGCCCTTGCGAGCGGCACGCTCGGTGCGCTCGACGGACAGCCAACCTGGAATGGTGAGCTTTTCGCCCTTGCCGACGACGTCAGAGAAGACATCGAAGACACCATCAAGAACATCCGAGACCTGCTTCTGGGTCAGTCCGGACTTTTCTGCAACTTCTGCAACGAGCTCACTACGGTTCTTAGCCATAAAAGTGTCCTCCTTAGGACAAGTCGGTCGGTTACCGGTCCGTTTTTCCGATAACGAACTTCCTCGAGATTACCAGCTTGACTTCGTGATGCCGGGCAACTCGCCGTTGTGCGCCATTTCGCGGAAACGAACTCGCGAGAGCCCGAACTGCCGGAGGTAGCCACGTGGGCGGCCATCGACCTGGTCACGGTTGCGCACACGCACTGGAGAAGCATCGCGAGGAAGCTTCTGCAGGCCGAGGCGTGCTTCTTCACGCTGCTCGTCGGTGCTGTCGGGGTGTGTCAGCTGACGCTTCAGAGTCGCGCGGCGCTCTGCATAACGTTCAACAACGACGCGACGCTGCTTGTCGCGTGCGATCTTTGACTTCTTAGCCATGTGCGCTCAGCGCTCCTCTCGGAAATCGACGTGCTTGCGAACTACCGGATCGTACTTCTTGAGCACGATGCGGTCCGGATTGTTCCGGCGGTTCTTGCGGGTCACATAGGTGTACCCGGAGCCAGCGGTCGATTTGAGCTTGATGATGGGACGAACGTCCTGTGCCTTAGCCATCAGAGCTTCACTCCCTTGGCGATGAGTTCGCCGACAACGGCGTCAATTCCACGCACATCGATGACCTTGATGCCCTTGGCGGACAGGTTCAGGGTCACGCTGCGGCGCAGCGACGGAACGAAGTAGCGCTTTTTCTGAATGTTCGGGTTGAAGCGACGCTTGGTGCGTCGTTTCGAGTGGGACACGTTGTGTCCGAAACCAGGGACTGCCCCGGTTACTTGGCAGGTTGCTGCCATGACTCTCCTCCAGTTCACAAGTTACCGACTCTCGAAACAAGCTCGTCAGCACGGAGACCGTGCATGCTCGCTTGCGCCGATGTCGGAAGACATCAACAAATTTTCGCGAAAGCTGCCTGATCGGGCGTATTACCCAACCTCCCACCGGACAGATGCCCGATGTGCGGCGTTCGCAATGAAAATTGTGTACGCCAAACAGGTTTGCCCGTTTGGGCGAGATGTCTCACCAGCGCTGAAGCCGTAGCCTGTGAGAGATGGCCGAAGCTGGAGTGCAGCGGTGGGTGAGCACCATGCTGGTCCTACCAGACCGATCAATGATCTTTCCGATACGACGCAACAAATAACAATCTTAGAGAGAAACAGGCCCTCAGGGCAAATTCACCCGGTCCTCCTCTCCTCAGGCGACCATCCCCCGCCTCCCCCGCGGATTCGGGGGCGAGCGAGGTTGCCACGGAGGTGCGGACAAGGCGGTCGCGCAGGCGCGCTCGAAGTGGTCACGCACGGGGCGCTCGAGGCGGTTGCGCAGGCGCGCTCGGGGCGGTCGTCTGCGTGCGGACCGCCCGGTCGAAGATCGCGGGAAATTCTCAGCCGGCCCGAAGCAACGCCGGAGACCAGCGGAATGCCGTATCACTGCGGCCCTGTCACAGGCGTTCGACACCCTGCCCTGCCGTCAGCCGTGTTGAACACGTGCCGATCTCGTGCCAAGGTAAGAAGATGATTGCCACCACATCTGGCACTCAGGAGGACCGATGAGCGACGTTCCACCGAGGCCGCGAATTCGTCCGGCGACGAGTGATGACTGGCAGACGGAGCAACCCGATCGTGCCGTTTCCTCCCCGTCGCAGGGACAGGGGTCCGGCTCGAGTGCTGCCGACTTCGACAACTCGACGTATTACGAATATCTCGAGCGCCACACCGGAGATCAGCCTGCCTCCAAAGCCCGAACGGGCAATGTGTTCGCTCCCGCCGGAGACTCACCGTTCCAGGATCATGTCCAGACCTCGGCCGGATCTCAGCCCTCCCCCGGCCAGCGCACCGCGGCACGCGCGAGCGGACGGCCTCACGGCATCGCGCCGTACTCGTCATACAACAGCGTCGGCCACGGTGGCCCCGGAACTGGCCCGATAACACCTCTGAACCAGCCCACACCGCCGCCGAAGAAGAGCAACGGCGCGACGATCACGATCGTCATCGTTGCGATCCTCATTATTTTGGCGCTGCTGGCATTCTTCGGCATCCGGTCACTGGCGCCCTCTCCGGGCGCCGTGCCCGTCAATGTCGGCGGCGATGGCTCCGAGTCCGCGCCGGCATCTCCATCACCCTCGGACACGCTCGTCCAACCCACGTCCAGCCCCGAGGACACTCTGGCCTCCTTTACGGAGACCGGCACTGCCAAGGCAGCCGACCTCGAGGGGCAGTGGGTGACGCAGGTCAGCGCGAAGAAGGTCGGACTCGAAGCCGATGGGAAGTCCTGGACTGCCCAGGACGTTCTCAATGAGTTCGAGGCCAACCGCGTGAAATATCCGGGCGCGATCCTCATCCACAGCGGCGACTGGGGCTCGTACAAGGACGGCGACTACTGGGTCACCATCATCAGCACGCCCTACAGCGACCCCGAGGCCGCACTCGATCAGTGCCGCTCCTGGGGACTCGACCGCGACCACTGCCTGGCCAAGCGCCTGGTCAAAGACGGCAGTCCCACAGACAACAGCGCCTACCTCGACAAATGAGCTGAATCTCGACGACGACCGTCGAGGTTGTTCGCGATGAGGTTCTCCCCGGCACAGCTCATCGCTCACTGCTCACCGCGCAGCGCGCACAAAAAGTGTGGCTGAGGTGCATATTCGCACCTCAGCC
>NZ_JALDSX010000037.1 GCF_022748595.1 Brevibacterium sp. ZH18
CGCGCCGGCCGTCGACCGCTGGATCAGACGCTCAAGTCACTCCTCGTCAGGGTGCTTGCGCAGGTGCATGATTGCGGCGCCGAGGCCGCCCCAGACGGTGATCATGGCGATGACCATCATGACGATTGCTGAGGTACCCATCAGTGTTCTCCCTTGAGTTCTTTTTCGGCCACAGAATCGGCAATGGCCGCATCTGCGTCTTCGAGTGTCTTCTTCGGCCATTTGATGAGCGACAGCACGATCGAGGCGACGATGAGCAGCCCGATCATGCCCCATCCGAAGATGCCCGTGACATTGGCCGGGTACTCTTCGTAGCCTTCGGTCGCGTAGAGGATGATCTGGTGGATGAGCATGTAGGCGAGCACCAGTGTGGTGACTCCGCCGAGGATGATCATCCAGAACCAGCCGACCTTGAAGCTCGAGATGGCGTTGAGGTGGTTGCGCAGCACCGGCAGCTTCCGTGCGAACCAGCCGACGACGATGAGTCCGACGACTGCGGCACCGACGATGCCCAGGTTGTTCGCCCAGGCGTCGATCGTGTCGAGGACATAGAGACCCGTGACGGTGGGCATCAGCAGAATCGAGATGAGGGCCATGACTCCGCCGACGATGAGGATCGAGGACTTGTTGCCCAGGCTGAACTTCTCACGCAGAGCCTGGATGGGCACCTGCACGATCGAGATCAGCGAAGTCAGTCCCGCGAAGACGAGGCAGGCGAAGAACGCGAAGCCGAACAGTCCGCCGCCGGGCATCTCCGAGATCAGCGTCGGGAAGGCCATGAATGCCAAGCCGATGCCGCTGTCGGCAACGTCCGAGACTTCCGCTCCCTGAGTCGAAGCCATGAAGCCCAGCGCGGCGAAGACGCCGATGCCGGCAAGGATCTCGAACGCGGAGTTCGAGAAGGCGACGACCAGTCCGGAACCGGTCAGGTTCGTCTTCCTCTTCAGGTACGAGGCATAGGTGATCATGATGCCGAAGGCGATGGACAGTGAGAAGAAGATCTGACCGTAGGCAGCGATCCACACCGCAGGGTCGGCGAGAGCCGCGAAGTCCGGGGTGAAGAGGGCGTTGAGGCCCTCAGCTGCGCCAGGCAGGAACAACGCCCTGATGACGAGAGCGAGGAACAGGATGACGAGCAGCGGGATGAAGATCTTCGAGAATCTGGCGATGCCGTTCTGCACGCCCAGGAGCAGAATGCCCAGCGTCACGATCCAGACGAGGATGACTGGAATGAGAATTCCCGGCACGAACTCGAACGAGACGCCGGGATCGGCAGCATGGAGGAACGTTCCGGTGAAGAAGCCTGTCGCGTCATCGCCCCACGCCTTGTTGAGCGAGAAGAACATGTAGCAGCCGGCCCAGCCGATGATCGCGGCGTAGTAGATGCCGATGACAAAGGCGACTCCGGTCTGGAACCAGCCGATGGGCTCTGCGACCTTCGTGGCCATCCGGAATGCCAGGGGTGCTGATCCGCGGGAGCGGTGGCCCATGGCATAGTCGAAGAACAGCAGCGGGATTCCCGCTGTCAGCAGTGCGACCAGGTAGGGAATGATGAAGGCGCCGCCACCGTTGTCGTACGTGACATACGGGAAGCGCCAGATGTTGCCGAGGCCGACTGCCGATCCGATGGCTGCGAAGATGAACGCGCCGCGGGTGGCGAAGACCTCCCTCTGGGGTGTTGCTGTGGAAGACATGATGTCCTTTCTGTCTCGACCGCGATGGAGTGCGGTCGGGTGCCGGTCTGCGACTCGTCGATGAGAGCACCTCCGGCTGTCGCGTGGGCCGCCGTCCGAGCAGTTTCCAGGGTGATGCTTCCCGGAAGCTCCCGGATGAGTGAGTGCCTGAGTGGCGGTCCCGGTGAATGAGGTCCAGTTTACTGTGAAGTTTCTGTGAAACGTGCCGCAAGTCACGTGAGCTGCGTAACAGTCTCGTATCGAATGGGACGGGCCTAATACCGGCGCCGAAACGGTTGATCGTGCTGTACGCAATCCCACTGAATGCGGGCACCGGTACACCGCCGGTCCCCGGTAGACTTGGGTGCGTGACTATCGCTTTGTACAACACCGCCAGCCGCACGACCGAAGACCTGCGCCCCGTCAAGGACGGGCACGTGGGGATCTACGTCTGTGGTGCCACGGTGCAGGGCGAACCCCACATCGGCCACCTGCGCTCGGCCTCGGTCTTCGATCTGCTGCGGCGCTGGCTGATATATCGCGGCTACTCGGTGACCCTGGTCCGCAATGTCACGGACATCGACGACAAGATCCTGTCGAAGTCCGTCGAAGAGGGACGTCCCTGGTTTGCTCACGCTTATAAGTACGAGCGCGCCTTCACCTCGGCATACTCGGCGCTCGACATCATCCCTCCGAGCTATGAGCCTCGCGCCACCGGCCACATCACGGAGATGATCGAACTCATCGATCGCCTCATCGATGCCGGCTACGCGTATCCCGCACTCGACGACAGCGGCGACGTGTACTTCGCAGCCACCTCGTGGGCGGACTACGGGGAGCTGACCAACCAGCGCCTCGACGACATGGAACCCGCGAACGACTCGGACATGCGGGGCAAGAAAGACGCCCGGGACTTCGCGCTGTGGAAGGCGCACAAGCCCGGAGAACCCGAGACCGCATCGTGGCCAGCACCGTGGGGTCGCGGCCGACCGGGCTGGCACATCGAATGCTCGGCGATGTCGACGAAGTACCTCGGCGCGAACTTCGACATCCACGGCGGCGGACTCGATCTGCGCTTCCCGCACCACGAGAACGAGCTGGCCCAGTCCCGCGCGGCCGGCGACCGGTTCGCCAACATCTGGATGCACTCGGGCCTGCTCAACGTCGGCGGCGACAAGATGTCGAAGTCGTTGGGCAACTCGGTCTTCGCCTCCGAGCTCTTCAACAGCTACAGCCCGCTCGCGGTGCGGTACTTCCTCACGGGTGCCAGCTACCGGTCGATCCTCGAGTTCTCACCCGAGGCGATGGACCGTCAGACCGCCTCACTCGATCGCTTGGCGAACTTCCTTCAGCGGGCCAGGCAAACCCTCGGTGAAGACGCCCCTGCACTGCCGAACGTCGACACCGCCTACAGCGATCGCAGCGTCGACGTGCCTGCCGAGTTCGCAGCAGCCCTCGACGACGACCTCGGCGTGCCCCGTGCATTGTCCGTGGTCTTCGCCAAGGTCAGTGACGGTGCGAAGCTCCTCGACTCGGGGCAGGACCGTCGGACGCTGGCCACGATCGTCGCGGAGGTCGAGCTCATGCTCGACATTCTGGGAGTCAATCCCAGCGCCGAGGCATGGGCTCAGGGCAGCTCGGATGTGAAGGTGGAATCGGCGCTCGATTCCCTCGTCGCCGCACTCGCCGCCAGGCGGGCCGAAGCGAAGGCAGAGAAGGACTTCGCGGCGGCCGACGCGATCCGCGACAACCTGGCTGCGGCCGGAATCGTCATCGAGGACACGGCGGACGGATACCGCTATCACGTCGACGGCAACTGACCTCACACACAACTTCCGGTCACGGACTTCGGTCCTTGACCACCAACGACACTGAAGGATTCACATGGCTTCCAACCCACGCGCCGGCGGCAAGAAGAAGGGCCCGACCAAGGGCTCCGGCGGCAAGAACAAGCGCAGCCTCTCAGGCCGCGGACCCACGCCCAAGGCGGAGGACCGCGTCTACCACAAGGCGCATAAGTCAGCTGCGGCCAAGAAGGCGTCCAGCGCCAACCAGGCCAAGCGCCGCAAGAAGGAGCACGGCCCGAACATGGTGGCAGGACGCAACTCCGTGCTCGAAGCTCTGCGTGAGGACGTTCCGGCAACCGCCATGTACGTGGCAGGCCGGATCGACTCCGACGACCGCGTCAGGGAGGCCATCACGCTGGCCACCAAGCGCGGCATTTCGATGCTCGAGGCCAGCAAGCCCGACCTCGACCGGCTCACCGACGATGCGATCCACCAGGGCATCGCCCTGCAGATCCCGCCGTACCAGTACTCCGAGCCGCGTGACCTGCTCGAGGTCGCCGCCGATCAGGGTGAGACCCCGCTGCTCGTGGCCCTCGACGGCATCACCGACCCCCGCAACCTCGGCGCGATCGTCCGCTCGACCGCTGCCTTCGGCGGTCACGGAGTCATCATTCCCGAACGTCGCGCCGCCTCGATGACGGCCGCCGCGTGGAAGACCTCCGCTGGCGCCGCTGCCCGGATCAAGGTGGCGCAGGTCGTCAACCTGGCCCGTGCCATCGACGAGCTGAAGAAGCAGAACGTATTCGTCGTCGGTCTCGACATGGACGGCGAAGTCGACCTTCCGGAGCTCACCTTCAGCCGCGATCCGCTGTGCATCGTCGTCGGCTCCGAGGGCAAGGGCATCTCGCGCCTCATCGCCGACAAGTGCGACCAGATCGTCTCGATTCCGATCGCTGCGAGCACCGAGTCGCTCAATGCCGGCATCGCCGCAGCAGTCTCACTCTACGAAGTCGCTCGCGCCCGCCGCGCCTGAGCCCCGCCGCGCCTGAGCCCCGCGCAGTCTGCGCAACCTTTCGGGCGCTGAGCAACCTCGCTACAGGTTGTTCAGCGCCCGAAAGGTTGCTGGCGAGGTATTGCCGAGGGCCTCAGACTGAGATGCTTGTGCGGTAGTCCGTGTCGCTCATGGCGCCGACGCGTGAGTGGCGGCGGCTGTAGGTGAAGTAGATGATGAAGCCGATGACCATCCATAGGCCGAAGACCGCCCACGTCGTCCCGCCGAGGTTGGCCATGAGGAACGCGCACGCCAACGATCCGAGGATCGGGATGACGGGCCCGAACAGCACCTTGAATGAACGCTCCAGATCGGGGCGCTTCACGCGCAGATAGATGACGGCGATGTTGACGAGGCAGAACGCGAACAGTGTGCCGATGCTCGTCGCGTTCGCGAGTTCGCCCAACGGGATCAGCGCTGCCGTGATCGCGACGAGCACGCCGGTGACCAGAGTTCCCACCAGGGGAGTGCCGGTGCGTGGGGAGACGATGCCGAAGACCCTCGGCACCATGCCGTCACGCGACATCGTGAGCAGAATGCGCGACTGTCCGTAGAGGACGGTGATGACGACCGAGAGGATCGCGAGCACCGAGGATGCGGCGAAGATGAAGACCGCGAGGTTCGAATGCGTGAGCTCGTGGACGATCTGGACCAGGGGTGCCTTCGAGGTCTCGAACCACTGCCAGTTCCGGGCGCCGATCGCGGCAATGGCCACGAGGACGTACATCGTGGTGACGATGATCATCGAGAGGATGATCGCTCGAGGCAGATCGCGCTTCGGGTTCTTCGCCTCCTCGCCGGCGGTCGACGCCGCGTCGAAGCCGATGTAGGAGAAGAACACGCTCGAGGCCGCGGCAGTGACACCGGCGGCGCCCATCGGCAGCATCGGCTCGAAGTTCCCGGCCTTGAACGCGGTGAACGCGACGATCGCGAAGAACACGAGAATGGCGAGTTTGACGAAGACAATGACCGTGTTGACGATGCCGGACTCCTTGGCCCCGCGCATGAGCAGGACCGTCGCGAGGACGACCACGATGAGAGCCGAGAGGTTGATGACCCCGCCGGGGCTGTCGGCAATGCCAGGTCCGGCAGACAATGACGGCGGCAGCGCAAGACCGAAGATCCGCAGTGTCTCGTTGACGTAGTCCGCGGCGCCGACCGCGACCGCAGCCACGGACACTGCGTACTCGAGGACGAGGCACCAGCCGCAGACCCATGCCACACCTTCGCCGAGGGTGGCGTACGAGTACGAGTAGCTCGATCCGGAGACCGGGACCATGCCTGCCATCTCCGCATAGCTGACGGCAGAGAGCAGCGCGGTGATGCCCGCGAGGATGAATGCCAGCCAGACGGCGGGACCCGCGATGGGCACAGCCTCGCCGAGGATGACGAGGATGCCTGTGCCCAGAGTCGCGCCGACGCTGATCAGCGTGAGCTGGAAAACGCCGAAGGTTCTGCGCAGACCGCCCGAGGACGAGTCCTGGGTGTCCTCGATCATGCTGGTGATCGACTTGCGCCGGGGCAGCTGACTGACGAATCCCGGTCGCTGTCTGGCAGTCGATGAGGTATGTGCGTCTGGAGCGGTCATGCAGGTATTCTCCCACGGCCGCTCATCCGATGGTCGGAGACCTCCCGTCACTCGACGGGCTCAGCCCTCCCGTCACTCCACGTGGGGAGTGAACCGTCCGTCCTGCGCCATCCAGCCGCCGTCGACGAGCTGCGAGTGACCGGTGACGTAGGTCGAGGCATCAGAGGCGAGGAAGAGGACGGGCCCGGCGATCTCGTGGAGGTTTCCCCACCGGCCAAGAGCGGTCTTCTGCGCGTAGGCGTTCCACCACTCCTCGTCGGCCTTGATCTGCTGGGTCAGCGGAGTGTCGAAGGGACCAGGCAGGATCGCATTGACGCGCACGCCCTGTGGTCCCAGCTCACTGGCCAGCGTCTTCGTCAGCTGCACGACGCCGGCTTTGGCCGCTGCGTAGATGCCCTGACCCGGCTCGATCGCCAGAGCCCTGAACGATGAGTAGGTGACGATCGAGCCGCGTCCACGGGAGGCCATCTCGGCACCGAATCCGCGCATGAGACGGTACGTGCCCTTGAGGTTGATGTCGATGACCCGGTCGAACTCCTCGTCGGTCGTCGAGAGCAGGCGCTTGCGCACGTTGGCTCCCGGCGTGATGACGAGGACCTGAGCGTCGGGATGCGCCGCGACGAGGGCATTGACGGACTCCGTGTTCGTGATGTCGACCTTGGCCGCTTCGGCGCCGGGAGCCGAGCCCGCGCTGTGTCCGCCCTTGCCTCCGGTATCCGTTCCGTCCGAGGTTCCTTCGCGGTCGGCGATGATCTTCACGGTCGCCTCGGCGCCTTCGAGATTGAGGTCTGCCACGACGACATGCGCACCGGCGTCGGCGAGGCCGATCGCGCTCGCCTGTCCCAGTCCGGAGCCGCCTCCGACGACGACGGCGACACGGCCGCTGAGGTCGAACAGGGACGGGATCGGGGGATTGTTCTCATTCGTCGGCATCGAATTCTGCGGGACTTGCGTCATCGGAGGTCCTTCCGTGGTGCTGTGCGGCGGGGCGATCGAGCGGGGACCGCGATGGTGAGTGCGGGCGTCGACCTGGTGAAGTCAAAGGTATGCCCGCCGAGGCGGTCGTGGGGTCCTCGTTCCACTTCGTGGAATCGTGTCCGCCTCAGAACTTCTGCGTGTCGACGTAACGCGATTCGTCGGGAAGGTTCGCGAGGTAGTCGACGATGAAGTACGCGATGGCCTCCATTGTGGGGATGTCGCGCTGGCGGGCACGTGACATCACGCGCCGGTGCTCGACGAATTCGTAGAAGATCTGGCCCGGCTCCAGTTTGCGAGTGAGGTTGTCGGGAATCGCGGCGATGAGCGGTTTGTAGACCTCTTCGAGCCAGGCCTTGGCCGCTTCGTCCTCGCTGAGCTCGGCTGGCAGTTCGCCCGAACCGTGGGCCCCACCGGTGTAGCCCGGGGCCGAGCGGTGGGAGTCGAGGTCGTTGAGCATGGTCCGTGCCTGGTTCTCGTTGGCACCGATGCCGGTCAGGCGTAAGAGCCTGCGCGAATGGTGGTTGGGCTCGACGACCTTCGGCTCGACGAGCAGGCTGACGCCGTCGAGGTCGGTGGTCACGGTCAGCTCGCCGAGGTCGAAGCCCAGGTCGTTGAGCCGCCGGATGCGCTCGTCGATGCGCCACCGCTCGTTGACGGAGAACTCCTCGACCCGGGTCAGCTCGGCCCACAGCCCGTTGTAGGCCTCGAAGAGCCGCTGCCCGGCTGCGAGGGGATCGATGGTCGGGTCGATGATGCCGCCGGCCTGCAGGTCGAGGAAGTCACCGGCGATGTTCGTCCGCGCGATCCGCAGATCCATCTGCCGCTGACCGTTCGAAAGCTGGTCGTGCAGCTCGCCGGTCTCCGCGTCGACGACGTAGGCGGCGTAGGCATCGGCGTCTCGTCGGAACAGTGTGTTCGACAGCGACACGTCTCCCCAGTAGAAGCCGACGAGGTGGAGGCGGGCGAGGAGGACGGCGAGGGCATCGACGAGGCGGCCGGCCGTGTCCTCGGCCAAGGACCGTGAGAACAGGGCCCGGTACGGCAGAGAAAAGTCGAGATAGGCGGTGATCAGAGCCCCGGGAAGCTTGGCAGACTCCGCGGTCGTGCGTTCGGTGATGTAGGCGCGGGGTTCGACCGTGGGCACGGCCAGGTTGCCGAGGACGCCGAGGATGTCGAATTCGCGCAGGGCCTGACGGTCGTCGGTCTCTTTGATTGCGAGCACTTCGTCACCGATCTCGACGAAGCGCACGACGTGGCGGGAGATGCCGCGGGGCAGTCCGCCGAGGAGGTCTTCGGACCATTCGCGCAGCGGCTGATGCCACGGCAGCTCGGCTATTGCTCCGTAGTCAGCGCGGTGCACCGCATAGATCTGCGGCGGTCGAAGCCCGGGCACCGATCAGGAGTCCACGTCCGCGATCGAGGCGACGAGCGCCTCGGCGACTTCGGGTTTCTCCACCCCGATGAGACGCCCGTGGTCGAGGAACGCGATTCGATCTCCGAGGACCTTCGCGTCCTCGAGGTCGGCGGTGGCGTAGAGCGTGGTCAGACCGAACTCCTGCTGGAGGTCTTTGACCAGACGCAGGGTCTCGGCCTGGTGCTCGGGGACGAGGTTGACGACGGGTTCGTCCATGATGAGGACCTTCGGCTGCCGGACCACGGCCCGGGCCAGGGAGATCGTCTGTCGTTGGAGCTGGGAGAGGTCGCCGGGCACTGCGTCGAGGATGCCGCTGAGGCCGATTTTCGAGGTCACGGACTCGACGCGTTCACGGATCTCTTCGGCGGGCAGACCGTCGACGCGCAGAGCGAAACCGAGGTTGTCGCGCACGCTCATGTGCGGGTACAGGGCGTAGCTCTCGAGCGCGAGGGTGACGTCGCGATCGTTGACCGCAGCGTGAGTGACGTCGACGCCGTCGATGAGGATCGACCCGGTCTTGGGTGCTTCGAGGCCGTGGACCATGCGCAGGATCGTCGATTTTCCCGAGCCGGAGGGGCCGTAGAGGACGAGGAACTCGCCGTCGTCGATGAAGAGATTGAACGGTTGCACCGAGGGAGTCACGGTGTTCTCGTAAGTATGACTGAGGCCATTCAACGACACTGTTGACATGCTTCCTCCTAAGTAGATATTCGTGAGCAGCTGGTCGTCGGTGACCTGGCGGGGATGCTCAGTCGCTTTCATCCTAAGCGTTTGACTATGGTGCGAGATAGCGAATTCGACATTGCGTAGAGTGATTCTCAGCACTGTGCCAGCGCGAGCCCGCCCACCTGGGCAGGTGCTGTGCGAATGTTGCCCGAGCGGGTCGGGAGTAGCCATGAGGCCATGGAGCTCGATGGCGTGCAGACCCTGATGTGGCGACTGCGCCGGCATTCCCTGGTGCCGGAGCCTGCCGCAGTGTCCCAACCTGCCGCAGTGTCGGAGCCTGCCGCAGACCCGGAGCCTGCCGCAGCGTCGGAACCTGCCGCAGTGCCGGAGCCTGGCCCGGCGGCGGAGCAGCGTGATGCTCTCACCGCCGAGGTTGTCGATCGTGTCGTCGCACTGCGGGCCTGGCCCGAACGCCTGGCCGAGCAGTCGATTCGAATCCGGCGAGCCGTTCTTGCGACCGCGACGCACCGCGGAAATGGAGTCAAACAGGGCGGGGGCAGCTGCCTCGCCGAAGCACAGACGTCGGGTGCGGTCATCTGCAGCTATGCACTGCGCGGCGGCTCGTACTTCTTCACCCCGCAGACTGGCGCAAATCTGCTGTCCGTGCGCACCACGACGAAGGGCTGGGAATCGGCGCGATTCCAGAGACAGGGGGCATTCGTCATCGACGACTGGCAGCCGTTCCGCGAGGCCGTGCACGAAGTCTGTGCGGATGGTCCGAGGACCCGGGCCGAGATCAGCGCACATGTGCTGAAAAACCCTGCATTCCGCGGTCTGGAGACCGGACTGGGCGGTGCCGGTTCGGATTCGCTGTACAAACCCCTCCACTGGTGGGGCGACATCTGCTTCGGCCCGCCTCGGGACGGGATCGCCACATTTCGGTGGCTGCGTGACGATCCGGCATGGCCGGGTCTGCCCGACGTCGACGTGGCGGGACCGCGAGCGATCGCAGACTACGTGCACTCCTACGGCCCGGTGACGGGTGACAATCTCCATTACTGGCTGAGTGACGGACTGAGCGTCCCGAGAGCACGGGTGCGCCAATGGCTGGCCGCATTGGGCGATGACCTCGTCGAAGTCGACGTGGAATTCGCAGGCTCCGGCGGTGGCACCTCGGTAGCTGCTGCATACGTTCTGGCATCCGATCTCGACGACATCCGCGCGAGCGTTTCGACGGCGACGAGATCCGGACCCAGTGGTTCGAGGAAGCGGGTCCTGTCCCTCAGCCCCTGCTCGACGAGCAGGTCCGGAACGTGGAGTGGGACAGTCGCAGTGCTTCTGCCTGCTGACCTCGACCGACCCCGATAGACTTCCGACTATGAAGGTCAAGCTCGAGGACGTCGCCGCCCGTGCGGGCGTGTCCCTGGCGACCGTCTCCCGTGTCCTCGGTCGGCGCGGATCCGTGGCGGAAGACACCCGGACCGCGGTGCTCTCTGCCATGGATGCGCTGGGCTACTCGCGCTCCACGCTCCTTCATGAGGCGCCGAGGCGGTTGGTCGCAGTCAGCGCCCCCGGCAACCCCGAATACTGGCAGGTCCAGGTCTGCACCCGCGTGGCCGGCGCGCTGCAGGACCACGGCCTTCTCATCACCCGACCACCGGTCGAGACCGAGACGAAGCCTCTCGAAGTCGCCATCGGAGCCGGAGCGGTCGCACTTGTGACTCCGACGCTGACCAGCCTGCACACGGACATCCCCTGCATCAGGGTCGACGAGCAGTCGGCGATGGACTCGCCCGATGCCAGCGGCGACATCATCGCCGCTCGCCTCGACCTCGGCGGGGGAATGACGACGGCGTTCGAGCACCTGCAGGCGATCGGACACCGGAGGATCGGGCTGATCTGCAATGACAGCGGCGAGCTCGCGGTGCAGCTGATCAAACGGTTCCGTGCCGAGCATCCGGCGCGCAATTTCGGCGTCAGGCTCGACGACTGGATCGCACAGGTGCCGAAGTCCTTCTCCGGCGGTTCGCGGGCTGTCCTCGATCTCAAGGACGCGACGTGCACGGCGGTGATCGTGCAGTCGGCCCTCCAGCTCCACGGCGCGCTGCACGGTCTGCGCAATCGGCACCTGCAGGTGCCGCGCGACATGTCGGTCGTCGGCTTCGGCGATTCGCCGACGATGAAATTCACCGGGCCTCCTGCAACCGTGCTCGGCATCGACGTCGAAGGTCTGTCCCGGGCGCTCGTGGCGGCGACGTTGAGCACTCTGAAGATCTCCGATGACGAACTCCAGTCGGTTCCGCCTGTCTTCCGGCCCCGACTGCTGGCCCGGGCCTCGACGACGGCGGCCCGGCAGTGAACGCTGAGCCGCGCGAGCACAAGCATGTGAGCCTCGCCGACATCGCGCGAGCCGCTGGGGTGTCGAAGGCCACGGCGTCGCGGGCCCTGCGCAATCCGCAGAACGTCTCCGCCGGTTCGCTGGGGAAGGTCAGGCAGGCGCTGGCGATCCTCGGAGTCGAGTCCAGCAGCTCGGACGAGCCCGAGGTGGGAATGCTCGCCCTTATCCGACCGGCCGCGCAGACCGGCAATGTCGATCCCTACACCCGGCTGTTCGAGATCCTCACGAACAGGATCTTCGCTCAAGGGCTCGCCGCCGTCCATGTCGAGGCGGCATCGGACCGCGTGGACGCCCTGGCCGAATCACTTCTTGGCCCGGGCGGGACCGAACCGCGCGTTCAGGGAGCGATCGTGCTCGGCGGAGGGCCGGCCGGCGAGCTCGCCGCGAAACTGGCGAAGTACGCCCTGCCGCAGATCAGAGTCTCCAACGCTCGTCACGACGACGGGATCTCACGCATCGTCCTTGACGCGACCGATGGCATCACCACCGCTGTCCAACACCTCGTCCACCTGGGCCATCGCCGGATCGGCCTCGCCGTGCTCAGGGATTCTGCCGCAGCTGTGCGCATCGCCGGATTCCGTCGGTCAATGGCCAACGTCCTCCATATCCCGGCCACTCGGGATCAGGCCCCGGTCGTCGAGTCCGCCGCCGGCACCATGGCAGGCGTCGCGGCGGCCGAGGAACTGCTCGAGGCGCAGTGTTCGGCTGTCATCGCGTGTGCGCCGTCTCTGTCCTTCGGCATCCTCGAGGCCGCGTCCCGTGCCAGACTCGATGTGCCGCGGGACCTGTCGCTGCTCACCGTTGGAGACATGCCCGATGCTGAAGTCATCGCCCCGCCCCTGTCGCAGGTCAGCTACGACTGGGAGGCCATCGCGGTCTCGGCGCTCAACGAAGTGAGTGCGATGATGGCCAACCCCGCCGAGGCGGCTCGCATCGATTATTCGGTCACTCCCGATCTCGTTCTGCGGGCCAGTGCTGTTCCCCCGCAGAGACGGTGATGTCGGATGCGCTCGAACTCGACTCACTGGGCCCGAACTTGAGCCCGAACCTGAGCCCGAACTTGAGCCCGAACCTGAGCTCGAATCAGAGACGGTGTAGCCGGCTCAGTTCGCCGACTGCTGAGCGGCTCGGTCGCTCGCGATTCGGCCGAGGAGTTCGGCGACGGCTTCCGGGTCGGCGATTCGCTGCGTGGCACGGGTGGGGGCATCTCCGACTTTGATTCGCAGGCTCAGATTTCTAGGCCTTCCGGTCTCCGATGCAGCGGCGTCCGTCCGTTGAGCTGAGAACGCCTCGAGTTCGGCGAACGCGTCCTCATCGGTGACGTCGTCGCCCAGATAGAGCACAGCATCGGGGGAGCCGGCGGCGATGAGCTCCCGGAGGCCGTCACCTTTCGTCGCCTTCTTGACAGCGAGTTCGGTGATGTCGTGGCCTTCGATGACGCGGATTCCCGCGTGCTCGTCCTGAGCGGCGATGACATGCTCGTGGAGCGCGTCCGCCAGCACAGAGTCGAGACCGCGGGTATGTACGGTCCTCGAGAACGGCTTTTTCTCGATCCGGAACTCTGCGCCGCTGCCAGCCGGAAGAGTGTGCTCGAACGAGTCGATGTGGGAGTCGATCGCGGAGAGCATTCCGCGCTCGTCAGCCGTCAGGGTTGGTGAGTCGGCAGCGGACGCAGCAGCGCTCGACCCTTCCGGACCGGCGTCGGACGCTTCGTCTGCATGGGACCCGAGGTCCACCTCGGCGCCATGAGAACCGACCAGCCATGCATTCGGCGGGGGATCGGCCAGGCGGCGCAGCGTCGTGATGTCACGGCCGGAGACCAAGGCCACACGAGTTCCCGGCAGTGCACTCAGAGCAGCGATCGCCGCGGTCGACCCAGGCAGCATCTGCGAGGTGTCGGGGTTGTCCTGCAACGGGGCGAGAACCCCGTCGAAGTCGAGGGCGATGAGGACCGAGCGTGCCGCGCTCAGGCCTCCGATGTCGATGTCTGTCGGATCCGAGGCTCTGGGCATCAGGAGGGGCTGCGTCGGTGTTGAACGGGCGTCATGAGGCGTATCCTCGGCGGGCGTCGCGGGTGTCGTCGGGGCAGGAGGCATGGATGTCGAGTCCGAGGTCACAGATGCTCCTATCGAGCGGTGGAAGCGTCGCGAGGACTGGTGTTGCCGGCGCCGTGCTCGGCACGTGCATCGGTCTTCGCCGCGGGTCGATCAGGGGCCGTTGCCGACCGTTCCGGTAAGGCGGCGGGACGGTCGGGAATGATTGCCTCGGGATTCGTGTGGATGGCGTCGAGCTCGGCGAGGAACTTCTTCGACCAGATGCTCACAGTGTCGGTGGAGATCTTCCTGCGCATCTGCTTCATCCGCCGTGCCCGCGACTTCTCATCCATCTGCACTGCCTCGAGGATGCCTGCCTTGAGGTTTCCGACGTCGTGCGGGTTGACCATCACGGCGCTCTTGAGCTGGTCGGCGGCCCCGGTGAATTCGGAGAGGACGAGGGCTCCGTCGTCACGCCCGCGGCATGCCACGTACTCCTTCGCCACGAGATTCATGCCGTCGCGCAGGGCGGTCACCAGCATGACGTCGGCCGCGAGGAAGAACGCCGTCATCTCGTCGCGCGGATACGAATGGTGGAGGTAGTGGACCGCGATCGAACCGACCTCTGCCTGTTCGCCGTTGATCCGTCCGACGGCCAACTCCACATCGTGACGGATGATCTTGTACTGTTCGAGCCGCTCTCTTGAGGGGGTCGCGATCTGGATGAGGACGATGTCCTCGACGTCGAGCTTCCCTTCGGCCAGCAGCTCACCGAACGCCTTGAGGCGGTGTCGGATGCCCTTCGTGTAGTCCATCCTGTCGACGCCGAGCATGACGACCTTCGGGTTGCCGACCTCCTCGCGGATCTGCTGAGCCCGTTCGATGATCTTCGGATCGCGGGCGAGTTCCTCGAGATACGGAGTGTCGATGGAGATGGGAAACGCCTCTGCCCGCACGAGGTGCGCGGGCAGGAGCTGACCCGAGGGGACGGTGACCGTCGACCCCTTCGTCGTGAAGTTGAGACGGCCCCGTACCGCGCGCCGGAAGTTCGCGGCATCTGCGGGGCGTTGGAATCCGATCAGATCCGCGCCGAGGAGGCCCCTGAGGATGTCGTCGCGCCACGGAAGCTGCGCGAACAGTTCGAACGGCGGGAAGGGGATGTGGTTGAAGAACCCGATCGCCAGATCGGGACGCATTCGTCGCACCAGCTGGGGGACCAACTGCAGCTGATAGTCATGGATCCAGACCGTAGCGCCCTCGGCAGCCACCTCGGCGACCTTCGCTGCGAAGCGCTCATTCACCTGCACATACGAATCCCACCAGGTGCGGTGGTACTCGGGCGGGACGATGACGTCGTGATAGAGAGGCCACAACGTGGCGTTGGAGAATCCTTCGTAATACCTGAGGACCTCGTCACTCGAGAGGGTGACGGGGATGAGGCGCATGCCGTCGATCGTGAATGGCTCGAAATCTGTGTCGGCGACCCCTGTCCAGCCGATCCAGGCACCTTCCTTGGACTTCATCACCGGGGCCACCGCAGTGACCAAACCCCCAGGTGAGGTACGCCATCCGGGGCTGTCTCCAGTGGTGTCGCGGTCGACCGGCAAGCGGTTCGCGACGACGACAAAATCATTGTCGCCATAAGTGGCTGATCCGACTGGCTCAGCAGAGTTGACGGTATCCATCTGCGCCTCCTCCTGTGTCTGTCCTTGGAACGAACTGTACTCGCTCGACTAGGCTGGGACAGGTGATGGTTCAGGATTTGGGAGGCTACCGCCTCATCGAGGAGCTCGGCTCGGGCGGCATGGGTGTCGTCTATCTCGGTGTGGACGGCGGAAACAATCCTGTCGCGGTCAAGGTCCTGCACCCGCACATCGCCAATGACGAGACCGCTCGTAAGCGTCTGGCCAGGGAAGTCAGGACGCTGCGCCGCATCAGACACCCCCGCATCGCCGAGGTGCTCGATGCCGAACTCGATTCCGCTCAGCCGTTCATCATCACCGAATTCGTCGACGGACAGACCCTGTCCGACGATGTCAAGGAGAACGGCCCCTTCGCCGAGGACGAACTCGTCCACTTCGGTCATGCCCTCCTCGACGCGCTCAATGCCGTCCACGTGTCCGGTGTCGTCCACCGCGACCTCAAACCCGCGAACGTCATGATCATGGACGGCGAGCCGATGGTCATCGACTTCGGCATCGCCCAGGTCGCCGACGAGGTGCGGGTGACCGCGACCGGTCTCGTGATGGGCACGCCCGGCTATCTCTCACCCGAGATCGCCGATGGCAAGACCTCGAGTGAGAAGACCGACTGGTGGGGGTGGGCTGCGACGATGGCCTTCGCCGCCACCGGTCGCAACCCCTACGGCTCCGGCCCGCTCGAAGCTGTCCTGGGTCGGGTGGCGATGGGCAAATTCGACCTCGACGGTGCGCCCCGCAACTTCGTGCCCCTGCTCAAAGCCGCCCTGGATCCGAAACCCGAACGCAGGCCGAGCGGGCAGATGATCCTCGATGCCCTCGTCGATATCGAGTCCGGGCGCATGCCGCAGCTGGGTTCGGGTTCGGCCGCAGCGGGCGCAGGTGCCGGGCAGCGGACGTCGAACGGAACAGCGGTGATGCCGGCCGTCGACGACGATGGCTCAGCCTATGGTGCAGCCGGACACGGCGCGCTGCGCGGAGACTACCCCGGGGGAACGCCGGTCTCCGGCGGGCCCGGGTCCTACCAGCCCGTGCAGAACGGGCTGGGATCTCAGGGACGCTCCTCGGGGGCACCGATGAATCAGGCCGCCGCGCCTCCGGTGCACAACCCCAACGGGGGAATCCAAGCAGCTCCGGGGTCGCCGCTGGCCCAGACCAACCTCGGCGGGGCTGCCTATCGCGGCTCCGGACAGCCGGGGCCCATGCCCTCTGGGTATGGCCAGCCAGGATCCATGCCGTCCGGGTACGGCCAGCCGGGACCCATGCCATCCGGGTACGGCCAGCCGGGACCGGACCGCAACGGTCCCGGCTACCCCGGATCCGGCTACCCAGGCCACGGGCAGGGAAGCGCCGGCTTCGGCCAGGCCGGTGCCGGCATGAGCCAGGGCGGAGCGGGCCTTGGCCAGGACGGGCAGCTTGCTGGTCCCACTGCCGGCCCTCATGCCGGACACCCTGATCAGTTCGGACCCGGAAATCAGCCCGGCTACGGCTGGGGTCCGATGACCTACCGGACTGTTCGCACCGGAGGCTGGGTGGTGTTCGGGCTGATCCTGCTCGCGATCACGCTCATGCCGCTGGGTCCGCTGGTGATCTGCGCGGTCGCATTCTGCTGGTCGGTCCTCGCTCGGACGGGAACGCGTTTGGATCGGAAGAAGCAGAAGCATCGGTTCGAACGCGGAACCGATGGGGGAGGGCTCCTCCGTTCGTTCGCCTCGGCGCCGGGAGCGGTCCTCGCATCGGTCCTGACCTCGATCGCCTCATTCATTCTGCCTGCCGTCGCGGGCGTTGCGATGCTCGTGCTCATGCGACTCGACATTGCTGGGATCGTACCCGAGGGACTCTCGGAGCAGTGGTCGGTGTGGGTCGCCGGCGCTGCCGGTGCCCTCGTACTGTGGGTGGGCCCAGGGGCGGCGAGCCTGCGCTTCGGTTCGCGGCTGATCGTCTCCGGCGCCACACGCAACCAGTTGGGCCGCCTCATCGCACTGGCTGTGATCGCCCTGCTCATCACCATCGGAATCGTCCTGATCGAGTCGGGTGCGGCGATGACCTGGTGGCCGTTGCCGGAGAGCCCATTCACCTATCTGCCCGGGCCGGTCTGAGGAGCCGGCGAGGCTGGTTCGACGTTTCGGGGGACTGTTCCCCGTGGTTCGGCAGGGCCGGTTTAGTTGAACCTTGAATTTCACTGAGAGTTGGAGGGTCTCGAGTTTCGGTAAGGTGGGGTCGTCGGGTTTCGAAACACGTCCCGATTCCCCACGGTCCGAGGCCGGACCGAAATCAGACGATCCGAACGTGAGGAACAATGGCGAAAGAGAACTCCGCGGAGCAGCGGCGGAACAAGGCTCGCGAGAACGCGCGCCAGATTGCAGCCGCTCAGGCGAAGAAGGAGAAGACCGCCAAGACCATTCTGTATGTGGGAATCGGTGTGGTCGTCGTCGCCATCATCGCGGTCGTCGCTACGCTCATCTTCCAGCAGAACAAGCCCGGCACAGAGCCCTCGAACTACGTGGCCGGCGGCGTCACCCTGGCCAAGGACGGTGCTGTCGTCCAGCCGTTGAAGATGCCCAAAGGTGAGACATCTAAGCTGCCCAAGGCGGCAAATTCGGGTACTAAGGACAACGCCGCGACCGTGACTGTCTACCTCGACTTCCAGTGCCCCGGTTGCAAGGCCTTCGAGGCTGCCAACACCCCGACACTGCAGAAGCTGGCCGACGAGGGCTCGATCGTCCTCGAATACAAGACGGTTGCCATCCTCGACCGGATGTCCGGAAGCAACGAGTACTCGACCCGCTCGGCGAACCTGGCTGCCTGTGTCATCGACTCGCAGCCTGAGGTCGTCGAAGACTTCTTCGCGAAGATGTACGCCCAGCAGCCGGAAGAGAACTCCGACGGTCGGACCGATGCGGAACTCCTCAAGGTTGCCGAGAGCGCCGGAGTCGACACCTCGAAGAAGCTGAGCTCGGATCCGGAGCAGACCGTGGCCAGCTGCGTCACGGACAAGTCGTTCGAGAAGTTCGTCAAGAACTCGACGCAGGACGCTCTGGACAACGGCGTCGAGGCCACCCCATGGGTGCTCATCAACGGCAAGCACACCGACAAGACCAGCGACCCACAGGCCCTGGCACTTGAGATCCTCAAGGCCACCGGCGAGGTCAAGGGCTGATCGCCTGAGCGATCGCACGACCTGAGATCGAAGTCGCGATCTGAGATCGACTGGAACGGCTCGGCACCCGCAGCGGGTGCCGAGCTGTTTTGTCGAGGCAACAGTGAATGGACTACTATCGTGTAGGCGCAGACGGCATCGTTTCGCCGCCACGCCTCCCTAGCTCAGTTGGTAGAGCACCGCTCTTGTAAAGCGAAGGTCATCGGTTCGAGTCCGATGGGGGGCTCCACTTGACCGGGCCAGACAGTTCACTGTCTGGCCCGGTTTTCTGCGTAATGGCAGTGGTGTCGGGGCATGGGGGCAGTAGTGCCGGGGCATGGTGGGCAGTAGTGCCGGGGCATGGTGGGCAGTGGTGCTGAGGCATCGTCCTATGGGGTTGTGCCAGATCTGCTACACGGTGTGCTGTGCTCAGCACCTGTCTTCGGGGCGCCGGCAATAGAATCGTTCAATGTCAGGGCCAATGAGCCGTCAAACACACAGCTCATGCAGCGCCCATCATTTCGAAAGGGAACCCGATGAACCGCACCGGACGCCACTCAGCCCGAATCCTCACTCAATCATCAGCCTTGGCCTTCGCTGCCCTGCTGGCTTTGTCAGCCTGCGGCACCGACGACTCGGCGGCGGGTAAAGACAACACCGCTGGGGCTCCCAGCCAGGAGCAGGAGGAAGCACTCGGGGCAGAAGAGACTGCAGCAGAGACTGCAGAGACGGACAGCACCGAAGGCGCGGCGGACAAGGCCGAGGGCACCGAGGTGAAGGTCGGTGCAGAGTTCACCGACAAGGAGACCGGAGACGTCGTCACGGTCGTGTCCGCGGTGCGCAACAATCCCACTGAATACTACGAAGCGACCGACAACCCTGATGGGGAAATGGTTTATATCGAAGTGAAGGTTGTGCCAGGGAAGAGCTACGGCGGCTCCATCAGCTCGGCGGACTTCTACCTCGACAGTGCCGGCGAGGAAGCCAACTACGCATCGAGCGCGAAAGACGAACTCGAAGAAGCCGGGTATGAGTATTTCGACCGCGCGCCGCGCCGCGATGGAGAGCACACGGGCTACATTCCGATCTACGTGAGTGAAACCGCCGACGAACTCAAAGGCTCCTACCGTCGTCCGGAGGCGAAGGTGATCGGGGAAGACAAGAAGGTACCGGAATTCACCTCTGACTTCGAGGTCCCCGCCGCCTAGGCTGTGCGGGCCTCATGAGCTGTCCCCGCTTCCTAGGCTGTCAGCGGCGAGAGCGCAGTGATCAGCGGCGTCGTCGGCTGGGCAATCCGATCTGTGAGGACCAGACGATCGCCCACACAGCGCCGAGGATGGGGAAGATTCCGGCGAAGAGGACTCCGAAGCGCAGGGAGGCGATCGTGATGAGCAGTGAGATGAGGGCCGGGCCGCCGAGCTTGCCGCCGTTGGAGAAGATTGCCCAGATGCCGAGGAAGCGCGCACGCCCGATCGCTGGGGACAGGTCGGCGCCGATCGTCATATTCACTCCTGCACCAAGTCCGTTGCCCACAGCCATGATCGCCGCCGCAGCGATCATTCCGGCCACGTGCGGCAGGGCCACCATGACGATGAAGCCCGAACCGAAGATCGTCAGACAGGTCGCCAACGTGGTGACTCGACCCAGATGATCTTTGATGTAGGCGCCGAGGAACATGAAAATGAGCTCGAGAGCGGCGCCGAACGCGATGAGCAGGGAGATCGTCGATTCGTGGAGGCCGATCTCGACGCCCCAGAGCTGGATGACGACCGGCTGTGCCGACCGGGCAACGGTCAGAGCGATGATGGAGATCCCGGCGAGCACCACGGGCTTCCACCGCACGTCGAGCGGCGTGCGACGAGGTTTGCCGACGCGGGATTTCGCGTTGTCCACGTTGCCGGGGGCAGCCTCGGCGCGGGTGTCATCGTGGGCACCGGTCCCGCCGGGGTAGTCGGGGATCTGGGCGATCGGCAGAGCCATGACGATGACGGCCGTAATTGCGGCGGCCGCGGCGAAGACGAAGACCGACCAGATCGGGAAGACGAGCATGAGGCCAGCGCCGACGATCGGGCCGACGAGGTTGCCCACCCGCTGACTGCCGCCCAGCGCCGTCATCGCTTTGGCCAGATCGGCGGCGGGCATCACCTCGGCGACGACGGCCTGTCTGGCCAGGCTCCACACGTCGGAGACCGGCGCGAAGAGCATGAGCGCGAGCGTGTAGACGATGAGCGAATACGGCGAATCCCAGAAGAATGCCGCGACGATTGCGGCGAGGACGACGACCGCCGTGATCGTGGCCACGAGCATCGCCCGGAAATCGCCGAGGCGGTCGATGAGCAGCCCCGCCGGGACCGTAGCGATCAGCGACACCGCGCCCATGATGCCGACGATCGCCGCCGCGAAGGACGCAGTCGACCCCAACGACAGTGCACCGAGGACGAGAATCGGGAGGATCGCACCCAAGCCTACGGCGAAGAGAAGCGACGGTGCCAGGACCGGCCACAGGATGGGTTTGAGCACCTGACCAGTCTAGACGCCCGCGAATTCAGGCAGACTCGAATTCAGGCAGACTCGAATTCAGGCCGCCGAGGTGATCGCAGGCAGAGATCTAGACTGTTCCCGGTGATGTACCGTGTCTCCGTGCGAAGACAATCGATGTGAACAACTCAGCGGTAGCGCCTTCCAGGTTCCGGCTGACCCCGATGCGACCCCGTGATCCTGGGGAGGACGGTCGTGCTGCAAGCTCGGCGCAGGCCTTGGCAAGTACCTCATGATCTTCTTCGCGATCTGGTGGGCGTGGATGAACTTCACCTGGTTCGCGACCTCGTTCGACACCGACGACTGGCTCTACCGGGTCCTGACGATCGTACAGATGGGCGGAGTGCTCATCCTCGCGGCGGGCATCGAACCGATCTTCGCTGACGGGAACTTCCTCGTCCTCATCCTCGGCTATATCCTCATGCGCCTCGTCATGATCATCCAGTGGCTGCGGGCTTCACGGCATGCGGGGAAGGCGCAGCGAGCGACCATCGTCTACGCGTGCGGAATCGGCATCGTGCAGGTGCTGTGGGTCGGATGGATGTTCATCGGTGATCCCACGCTGTCGCTGGTCGGGTTCCTCGTCCTCGACGAGAGCATCTTGGCCTCGGCGAACGCCGTGTTCGGGCCTTCGAAGACATTGCCGATGTCGTCCCCCTCACCTCACTCGGCGTCCTCAGCCTCGGCAGCAGCCCCAAATACGGCTACGGCCACTACTTCAACTTCGCCGCGGCCGGAGCGTTCTCTGCAGGAGTGGCATTGAAGTCGATTCGCAGCTGGGAACCAGCGCCCTGGACCCGACGCTCGCGTCGTTCATGGTGTCGGCGCCGATCGCGGTCTTCGTCCTCGGCGTGTGGCTGCTGGCGATCAGGCGCAGCGCCGACGGGGTCGTCAACACCGTCGTCCCCGTGTGCGCGGTCCTCGTGCTCCTCGACCCGATCATCCCGATCCCCGCGTTCCTGACGACGTTCTTCATGATCATCATCGTCATCGCCCTCATCGTGCGCTCGCCCACGCAGGACGATTCGACCACCGGCGCCGAGGCGGTTGCCGGTTGACCATGACCCGATCATTCAGGGAAGGCGGAGGGCAGATCGACTGCGGGCCAGACCGACTTTCGGGCAGATCGGTGGTGGGCAGATCGGTCGTGGCGGGCCCGAGCAGGGAGCCCTAGCGGGGGAGTCCGATGACGTGCTTGAGGTCGCGAGCCTTCGCTTCGTCCAGTCGGCGTGCAATCTCATCCGCCCGCAGAGCCGGGCGATGCGATCGCGTCGCCTGTCGAAGTGCGCGGCGACGGCCCAGCTCGATGAGCCACACACCGAGGCGGACAACGGCACGGTCGACTCCCCTCACGCGTTCATCAGTGATCGAGGATGTCTGATTTGAGCCGGATTCGAGAAGCGATGTGCTCGATTCGACCTCGGCAGCCTCGAGCGGGCTTCCGGGCTGTCTCTCACGGTGCTGTGGTGCAGGGTCGTCGAGGTAGATCTCGCGGGTGATGGTGGTCGTGCGTTCGACGATGCGTCCGGGACCGTGCCGACGCGCCGCAGAACCGTGCCGAAGTGCCGCAGGACTGCACTCCGACGAGGCTGAGCCGTGTCGAAGCGACTCAGGCAAGGTAGGGGAGATGGTCGTGTTCATGATGGGAGTTCCTCTCCATCGATCAGGGGGAAGGCGTTGAACTGAATCTGCACCGGCCGGGACCTGGGGTCATTGCGGCCGCGGTATTCGTCGATGAGGGTTTGGGTCTGGGCATGGAATCGGGCTGTGATCTCCTCGAGCTGTTCGGGCGTCAGGTGGAGATTGCTCGTCGTCATGTCCGCGGCCTCGAGCCATTCGGGGGACAGGCGATCCTCATCGCTGAGGACACTGACGAAGTCCTCCAGGGCACGAGCGCTGCTGCGGGTCCATTCTCGGCGGATGAACTCGGCCGCCGCAGTGGCCGAGGGGTCGGCTGCGTCCTTGGACGGCACGGTCACGGCACCTGGAATCCGCTCCCACCACTTCTGTCGGCCGCCGGAGGTGCCGTCGACTTCGCGAATGAAATTGTGACGGGCGAGCTGGCGGAGGTGGTAACTGGTGGAGCCGGTGGACTCGCCGAGCCGCTGGGCCAGAGTCGTCGCCGTCTGCTGACCGTATTTCGACAGCGCGTCATAGATCGCCGTGCGGACCGGATGGGCCAGACCCTTGAGGTCGGCAGGCTGGATCTCACGGATGGGCTGCTGTGACTGTATCTTCGCCATATTGCAAAGATACTATTGCAAAGAAATCTTTGCAAGGAAATGTTTGCACGAGTTGTCCGTTCCTTTTTCCGGGGTAGGTGAGACCCTGGAGGTATGAGCATTCAGTCTGTGGTTCCGCCCTATCTCCTCGATGCGATCGCCGAGCGCGGGGCCGAGAAGTTTCCCCGCGCCGCAGTGGCGGCCCGCAACTGTCGGCGCTCCGATGCGGCCTGCCAGAATCTGCGGGCGAAAGGTCTGCGCTATTCGCCGCCAGATTCCGCTGCGCCACCGGCAGGCTCAAGCCCGACGGAACCTCAGGACTCGACAGCAACTCAGGATTCGACGGGAACTCAGGACTCGACAGCAGCTCAGGACTCGACAGCAACTCAGGCATCAGCCTCGGTGCCGGGCTCGACGGTCAGGGGCCCGAACCGCCTCATCCACGATGCTCAGGGCAAAGAGGTTCTGCCGGGTGTCCTCATCCGCAGTGAAGGTGAAGAACCCGCTGCCGACGAGGCCGTCAATGAGGCCTTCGACGGATTCGGAGCCGCCTACGCGCTCTTCGCCGAGGTCTTCGATCGCGACTCCCTTGATGGGAGGGGAATGCCGCTCATCGGCAGCGTCCACTACGGCCAGGACTACGACAACGCCTTCTTCGACGGACGGCTGATGGTCTTCGGCGACGGCGATGATGAGGTGTTCACGGGCTTCACCGGTTCGCTGTCGATCATCGGCCACGAGCTCAGCCATGGAGTCATCAGCCACACGGCCGACCTCGAATACTTCGGCCAGCCGGGTGCTCTCAACGAGCACTGCGCCGACGTCTTCGGCGCGCTGACCGAGCAGTACGCAGCCGATCAGGATGCCGACGCCGCCACCTGGCTCATCGGTGCGGGCATCTTCACCGCCGACGTGACCGGTGAGGCGCTGCGGTCGATGCTCGCCCCGGGCACCGCCTATGACGACGATGTCCTCGGCAAGGATCCGCAGCCGGGCCACATGGATCAGTTCGTGACCACGGACTCGGACAACGGGGGAGTCCACCTCAACTCGGGCATCCCCAACCGCGCTTTCGCGCTCGCGGCGTCCGGCCTCGGCGGGCCTGCTTGGGAGACCGTCGGGCCGGTGTGGTTCGCGGTCCTGACCGGAACCGATATCACCAAGCAGACCGATTTCGCGGGCTTCGCAGCCCTGACCATCGCCGAGGCGGACGCGCGGTTCGGCGAAGGATCCGACGTTCACGACGCCATCGTTCAGGGCTGGGACGCCGTCGGAGTCGCCAGTGCTGAGGGCCAGGAAAATGTCGGGAGCAGCTGGTGAGCGGCCAACGAGGGTCCGGGGACTCTGCGCGCGACGGAGCTGAGCGGGGCAGTGGCTCCGGCGGCTCCGGCAGTGGCTCCAGCAGTGGCTCCGGTGGCGGCTCCGGTGGCGGATTCGGCCATCTCGTCGTGGAACGCAGCGGGGGGATCGGCGGGTTTCTCCTCGTCTGGGATATCGACATCGATGAGAGCGAACATCGGGAGGAGATCGGACCCAGGGTGGCCGAACTCCCGTGGTCGAGTGACGGTAAGGCACAGGCGGCGACGGCCGAGTCGGCGCCCGCTTCGACCGGAGCCGACCGCTATGACTACGTCATCGAGAGCCGCTTCGGGTTCGTGCGCTTCGGCGAGGCTGAGATGCCGGGAGAGTGGAAGAGCCTCGTCGACGACGTGCGGGCGATAGTGAAGCCCGAGCGCCGGGCGCCGGGGTCGAACTGATTCGGGCTGACCAGTGCGATGCTGTGCGTGATGCGTGATGCGTGATGCGCGATGTGTGAGTGGAGGGCCGAGCGCGAGTCTCGAGCATTTTCATTGCAGGAATGATCCGCCCGGAACATTTCTGCAATATGATGACTGTCATGACTCATGACAAGACGACCGCGGAGAAGAACGAACGCGACCTCGAGGACGGGATCCACACTGACCTGCGCTCGACGATGACCTACGGGTCCTACCTCGACCTCGACCGGCTGCTGAGCGCACAGAATCCGGTCAGCGATCCAGTCCACCACGACGAGCTGCTGTTTATCATCCAGCACCAGACCACGGAGCTGTGGTTCAAGCTCGTCATCCACGAACTCCTCGACGCCCGCCGCCTCATCGCCGACGACCAGCTCCAGCTCGCACTCAAGCGCATCGCCCGCGTCAAGCACATCCAGAAGACCCTGACCGAGCAGTGGTCGGTCCTCGCCACCCTGACGCCGAGTGAGTACGTCGGATTCCGTGACGAACTCGGCCAGTCCTCTGGATTCCAGTCCTGGCAGTACCGGGCCGTGGAGTTCCTGCTGGGCAACAAGAACGCCGGAATGCTGCCGGTCTTCGACGGTGAGCCCGAGGCACGGGCCCAGCTCGAGACCTACCTCAACGAGCCCAGCGTCTACGACGAGTTCCTCCGCTTCCTCGCCCGCCGCGGCCTCCCGGTCCCGCAGCGCCTGCTCGACCGCGACGTTTCGGTTGCACATACCTTCGACGAAGAGCTGCTCGACACCTTCCGGATCATCTACGAGAACCCGCAGGAGTACTGGCTGGAATACGAGAGCTGTGAGGAGCTCGTCGACCTCGAGGAGAACTTCCAATTCTGGCGCTACCGTCACATGCGCACGGTGCTGCGGATCATCGGCATGAAGCGCGGGACCGGCGGCTCCAGCGGAGTCGGCTTCCTGCAGAAGGCCCTGGACCTCACGTTCTTCCCCGAACTCTTCGACATCCGCACCGGGATCAGCAACGGCCCCGGAACGACGACCCGACCGAGTTCGGACGCGCCGTCACCGACAGGGACAGGATCACCTGTTGCTGCCGACGGCACCCGATCCGACGCCGAGGCGGGTCCGGAGACGGGCTGTCCGGGGAGCTGATCTCGATCGTCGATCTCAATCCGAAGCCAGGCAATCCCACCTCGTTGCTGCGTACATTCGTCGGACTCTACCTTCGCGAATTAGGCGGATGGATCTCCATCTCTGCTCTGCTCGAGCTCTTTGCCGACGCTGAGATCTCGCACTCCTCGACTCGCAGCGCCGTCTCACGGCTCAAGGACAAAGGGGAACTCATTCCCGAGCGACGGGAGCTGCTCACCGAGGGAGGAGTCGGCAGCTCAGGCGTCGCCGGATATCGTTTGGATCCGCGCTCGCTGACCGACCTCGAGCGTGGAGATCGCCGAATATTCTCCTACCGAGTCCAGGGTGGGGCCGATGACTGGTGCCTCGTCTCGTACTCGCTGCCCGAAGTCGATCGTGTGAAACGGACCCAGCTGCGCAGACAGCTCATGGGACTCGGATTCGGCGCTGTCACCGATGGGCTGTGGATCGCTCCCGGCCACCTGCTGGCTGAGATCGAGGAGGCACTCGAGACACTCGAGGTCCGTGACCGCGCGACGATCTTCCTCACCCGGACTCCGCTGACGTCCGAACCTTTCGAACAGGCAGCCGCGAAATGGTGGGACCTGGACAGGCTCGCGGGCAGACACCATGAGTTCCTGTCCCGTTACGAGCCGGTCGCCGAGCACCTCGCCGACGGGCGCGAGGCCTTCACCCTGTGGCTGCGTTGCGTCGACGATTGGAAGACCATTCCCTACGTCGATCCGGGTCTGCCGGCCAGCGCACTGCCCGATGGTTGGCCAGGAGACCGAAGCGTCGCGCTGTTCGCCCTGCTGCGCTCCCGCCTCGAGCAGCCGGCGCGTGACTACGTCAGCTCAGCAGCGCCTCGGCGACAGTGGCGAAGTGCGACGAAGCAGGATCGATGAGATCCGCATGGGTGGCGCCGCCCAGAATCGAGACTGGGGCTGGGAATGCGCGCGCGAATTCGACATCGACTGTCCGGTCCGCGTCACCATGGACGATGCGCAGGTCGACCCGGTCCGGGATCAGCACAGCACGACTGCGCGGATCCTCGCGAAGGTATGCAGCGAGATCGTCCTCGGGGCGCACGCCCATGTAGTCGAGGACCGCGCCCTCACCCAGCCCGTCAGCGACCTCCCGGAACAGGTCCGTGACCGGGGCCAAAGGGCGCAGGCGGATCCCCGGCCCTGCCTCGGCGAGGTGGCTGGCCCACGCCAGCACCAGACATCCGCCAGCGGAATGACCGGCCACGACGAGTTCGGCTCGGGCCTGCTCATTCACGCCCCACTCCGGCAAGGATGCGATCGCGCCGTCGATGGCCGTCGTGACGTCGTCGAGGCAGTTCGGCTGCCCACCAGCGCGCCGATATTCGACGAGCACGCACAGGGCTCCCGCCTCGGCGAGGGCATCGGCCATGGGCCGGGCGTGGGCGAGGTTCGTCCGCTCCCGGAAATATCCGCCGTGGACGAGCACAACCGTCGCCGAGGCGGTTCCAGGGTCACCGATGACCTCGACGAATTGGTCGGGGTGCGTCCCATAGTCGTGGCGGAACGCCGGCCGTGACGTCTCCTCAGGTGTGAGCTGGATACCGGTGGCGGTGAGAGCGGCGAAGCGCTCGTCGTCGTTCCCGCTCATTCGGACTTGCGCACGCGGGTCAGGTCCGGCAGCTTCGCACCGAGCTTGTCGCCCGATGAATGGCCGCGCAGACGCCGTCCGATCCACGGAGCGAAGTGCTCCCTGGCCCATTTCGACTCCTCGCTCATCACGTCCCTGATCGGCCGCGTCGGGCGTGCAGGCATCGCAAAGCCCTTGACGGGCAGCGAGTGCCCGCTCTCCAGGGTGGCCAGAGCCTGCCGTGCGACGAGGTCGTGGCCCTTCGGCGAAAGGTGGATCCGGTCATCGGCCCACATGTCCTTGGCATAGAGGGGCCGCAGTCCCCAGACGTCGATCATGTGGCAGCCATGGCGCTGAGCGATCGACCACAGGTGAGTGTTGTAGATGCCGACGCGGGGGCGCACGGCACGGATCAGCGGCGTGCTGATCTCCGTGTCGAAGCCGTTGCACATGAGCACCTCGATGCCTGCTTCGCGCAGGGCCACAACCGCGCGTTCGAACTGGTTGGCCAGATCGTCGATGTCGGCTTTCGGGCGCAGGCAGTCGTTGCCTCCCGCGCAGAGGCTGACCAGATCCGGCTTGAGCGCAAGCGCCTTGGGCACCTGCTCGTCGATGATCCGTTCGAGCAGTCGGCCGCGGATGGCGAGATTGGCGTAGGAGAGGTCGGGACTGCCTGCGGGGGAGTCGACGAGCATCTCGGCCAGTCGGTCGGCCCACCCGATGTAGCGGTTCTCCTGCTCGGGATCATGGTCCATCAGCCCTTCGCTGAATGAGTCGCCGATGGCAACGTAGGTTGTGATCGTGTCGAGCATTTTCGGGTCCTTCTGTCGTTGAAACTCTGACTCAAAACTACACTCATTCATCAGTCTCTGCCTCGGATGGACCTGTGACTCCTCGCTCGTTCGGACCTCTGGTTCCTCGCCTACTCGGACCTCGGTGGCCACCCATGCCGAACCTTGTCTGTCGTCTCGGCTCGAAGGCTCGGGGCACGCTCGGAGAAGAACTCGGGGCACGCTCGGAGAAGAAAGGGAACCGGGCCGGGTCGGACGCAGCGAAAAGGCCTTGTGGCGTAGACTCGAATCGACATCGCAGACACAGTCATGGCGTCTGTGGAATCCACCGCAGTAGGAGCACAATGTATCGTTCGGTTCCGGTTCCCGACATCACTGATTTCGCCATCACCAATGCCCGGATCCTGCCGATCGCTGATGCTTCCGGCGACCGTGCGGAACCGATCGAATCGGGCACGATCGTGGTCTCGAATGGAACGATCACCTCGGTGGCGGCGGGAGCCGACGCGGCGAACGATCTGCCCGCTGGAACCGAAGTCATCGATGCCGGCGGCCGCTGGGTCATGCCTGGAATCATCGAAGCCCACGGCCACCTCGGCGTGCATGAGGACGGCGAAGGCTGGTCCGGCGACGATACGAACGAGATGACCGACCCCAACGGCGCCGGCGTGCGCGCTCTCGACGGCATCGACCCCTCCGACATCGGTTTCAAGGATGCGCTGCGAGGAGGCGTCACCTCGGCGCTGGTCAAGCCCGGATCCGGCAACCCGATCGGCGGCCGGACCGCTTTCGTCAAGACCTGGGGACGGATCGTCGACGAGATGCTCGTGACGCAGGATCTGTCCGTCAAGTCCGCCCTGGGTGAGAACCCGAAGCGCGTCTACGGTGAGAAGAACGTCACCCCCTCGACCCGGATGGGCACCGCGAAGATCCTCCGCGACGCGTTCGTCAATGCCCAGAACTACCAGGCCAAACGCGCCCACGCCGAGGCTGAGGGCACACCCTTCGACCGGGACCTCGTCCTCGAGACCCTCGCCGACGTCCTCGACGGAAAGCTCGCGTGGGACCAGCATTGCCACCGCGCCGACGACATCGCCACCGCCATCCGCCTGTCCGAGGAATTCGGCTACCGCCTCGTCATCAACCACGGCACCGAAGGCCACAAGATCGCCGACTACATCGCTGCCAAGGGCATCGACGTTATCCTCGGGCCCCTCATGACCAGCCGTTCGAAGGTCGAGCTGCGCGACCGCAGCCTCGCGACCGCAGGCGCCCTGGCCAAGGCCGGCGTGCGCATCGCCCTGACCACAGACCACCCGGTCATCCCGATCAACTTCCTCATCCACGAGGCTTCACTGGCGGTCAAGGAGGGCCTCGATCCGGTCGTCGCCCTCGAAGCCCTGACCATCAACCCGGCAGCGATGTTCGGCCTCGACGACCGCCTGGGCTCCCTGGCCCCGGGCAAGGACGCCGATATCGTCATCTGGTCTGGTGACCCGCTCGACCTCAATTCCCGGGCAGAGCAAGTCTTCGTCTCCGGTCGAAAGGTCTTCGAATTCGACGCCGAATCCGGCTCCGCCGATGTGGCGGACCCCTTCGGCCCAACTCTCATCAGCGAGCCGTGACAGAGAACAACTCAGACGAAGCACCCACCGTCGAGGTTCCGTCGGAGCTGCAGGCTACGACGGGTCCCGTCGGCGGCGCGAAGCCCGGCGAACCCGGCTCCCCAGCTCTGCGTGAGCTCCTCGAGCGCACACGGTTGCAGCGTCTGCAGGAGCTGCGGGAATCACCGACCGGAGAGATCCCCCGAGCGGACGAGACCAAAGCCGCCGCAGCGGCCAAAGCGGCGAAGCCCTCGCCCGGTCGCTCCAAGGCGCGCACCGACAACAAAGGCGCCTCCCAGCGCATCGCTCAGCGTGTCGCCCGGCGCACCGTCGGACGGCTCGTGTCCGGGACCTCGGCCAACACTCAGCCGGTCCCGATCGTCACGGCGCTCAAGGGCACGCCGTATCAGGCGCCGGTCCAGGCTACCGAGCCGAGTGAGGACGAGGCCAGGATGGTCCTCGACCTCGCCGCTGACATCGCCGCCATCATGATGCGCGCCGGTGCGGGAACCTCCGACATCGAAGTCTCGGTGATCGCGGCCTGCACGTCTTGCGGTTTGGCCACCGTCGAGGTGGATCTGACCTCGAACACGCTCGTGGTGCACTATTCGACGACGGATGGCCGTCTGATGACCGTGATGCGGGTCAACCGCGGCGAATCCACGCACTACGCGAAACTCGCCTCGGTGCACAAACTCGTCTCGGACCTCGTCGGCGGGAGCCTGGGCTTCCACGAGGCGCGCAGTCGCCTCGACGCCATCCGCTCGCAGCGGCGGCCCTTCCAGGACTGGTTTGTCACCGGCACCTGGGGGCTGATGGTGGGCAGCCTCGTCCTGCTCCTCGGCGGTGGAGCGGTCGCGGTGCCGTTGGGCATCGCCATGGCCATCCTGATTTTGGAGGTTGGCAGGTACATAGCGCGGACTCATCTGCCGGCGTTCTTCATCACCGCGCTGCAGGCGGCGGCTGCGACCCTGGTGGCGATGGTGGCGGGGAACTTCGGGCTCATCGCCTCCCCTCAGTACCTCGTGGCCGCGGGCATCGTTCTCCTCCTGCCCACGCAGTCACTCTATTCTGCGGTCCAGGACGCCCTGACGAACTTCCCGCTCACCGCAGCCGGCCGGGTGGTCGGGGTGTTCATGACCTTGGCGGGCATCGTCTCCGGTCTGGCACTGGGCGTTGTCTGCGGACAAGCCCTGGGGATGGACCCGATCGAAGTCATTGTTCCGAAGACCAATGCGCATGTGGTCACGACCATTCTGTCGCTCGCAGCCTCCGCCGTCGTGGCGATGGCTGGTGCGGTAGGCATGCAGGCCAGACGCCGATTCATCCTGCCGGCCGCCTTCGTCGGACTCGCCTCCTACATCACGATGATGTCGCTGACTCTGCTCAACCTCGACAACGTCCTGGCCAGTCTCCTCTCGGCCACCGTGGCCGGCTTCCTGGCGCGTCCGCTGGCGCTGCGCCTCGGCGCCCCTGCCATCGTGCTCACGATTCCGGCGATCTACACGCTGCTGCAGGGACTCTCGATCTTCACGGCGGTCTACCAGATCGCGTCGGAGACCGAGACGACCTCATTCGCGGTCGGACTCTCAGCGCTCTTCACAGCGATCTTGGCCAATGCGGCCCTGGCCGTCGGAGCGGTGCTGGGCAGCTTCCTAGCCCGACCGCTGAAGAACCTCAAAGCCGATGCGGTCGAGAAGAAGGCCGAATCCGCTCGCTCCGGCGAATCGGCGATCTCTATGGACACCACTCACCAGTGAGGGGACACCGTTCACCAGTCATTCTGCGCAGGTAGGCGCCAATCGATGGGGGACAGGCCCTTCTGAGCCAGCAGTTCGTTCGTCCGCGAGAACGGGCGGGACCCGAAGAAGCCCCGGCTCGCGGACAGCGGTGACGGGTGTGCGGATTCGATGATCGCCACCTCGGAGCGACCAGCCTGCAGCATCGGGACCAGGCTTCTCGCATCGCGACCCCAGAGAATGGCCACGAGCGGCTGAGCACGGTTCGCCAGAACGCTGATCGCGTGCTCGGTGATGGCCTCCCATCCGCGCTTGCGGTGGGAAGCCGGTTCGCCGGGCTCCACGGTCAGGACCCTGTTGAGCAGCATGACGCCTTGGCGTGACCATGCCCTTAGGTCACCGTGGGTCGCAGGGGGAACGTCGAGATCGGCGGAGAGTTCCTTGAAGATGTTCGAAAGCGACCGCGGCAGCGGACGGACATCGGGATCAACGGCGAAGGATAGCCCGATCGGATGCCCGGGCGTCGGATAGGGATCCTGGCCGACGATGAGCACCTTCACCTCGGCGAGGGGCTCGGAGAACGCCCGAAACACCTGGTCCCCGGCCGGCAGATAGCTGCGCCCGGCAGCGATCTCCGCGCGCAGGAAGTCGCCCATGGCATGGATCCGGTCGGACTCGTCGGCCAACGCCTCGCCCCAGTCGGGGGACATGATCTTCAGCAGGTCAGGGGTGGAAGTCATGGTCGCGAGTCTAGCGACGATCCGACCTGCGACGGGAGGACCGCCTCGCGCCATCTCGACGGCGGATCGCATCGACGTCGGGCCACCTCGGCGGCGGATCGTATTGATGACTGTGCGCACAATGCAGATGACATGTGCACGATCGCCCACCGTCCGGGCATTCTTTTCCGATGGGGGCAGACGATATGCTCGTCGTTGGAGAGTTCATCGGAGAACTACGTAGGTGAAAGGATCACAATGTCGCAATTTCCCGAGGCCAAGAACTGGAAGATGTTCATCGGCGGAGAATGGGTCGAGGCTGCTGACGGTGACAGGAAAGACGTCATCACCCCCATCGATCGCAATGTCGTGATCGCGACTGTACCCAACGGCAAGGAAGAGGACGCCGATCGCGCCGTCAAGGCAGCTCGCAAGGCCTTCCCCGATTGGGCAGCACTGCCCTTCAAAGAACGCCAGAAGGCACTCGTCCGCTGCGCCGACGCACTCGAGGCCGGCTCGGAAGAACTGGCCCAGCTGACCGCGATCGACACCGGCAACGCGATCCGCACCCAGGCTCGTCCCGAGACCGTGATCCTCGCCGACCTGTTCCGCTACATGGGCGGAGTCGCCGGAGAGGTCAAGGGCAACACCCTTCCTGCCGGAGACGGACAGCTCCAGTACACCAAGCGCGTGCCGCTTGGCGTCGTCGCAGGCATTCTGCCCTGGAACTCGCCGCTGATGATCGCCGCGTTCAAGACACCGGCAGCCTTGGCCGCCGGCAACACCATCGTGCTCAAATGCGCCGAGGATGCGCCGCTGACCATCCTCAAGATGGCCGAACTGATCGCTGACATCCTGCCCGCCGGCGTCCTCAACGTCGTCACCGGCAAGGGCTCGGTCATCGGTGAGGCGCTCAACTTCCACCCCGACGTCGACAAGGTCTCGTTCACCGGTTCGACGAGCGTCGGCCGTCACGTCGCCGAACTGGCCGGTGGCCGTCTGGCCCACTCGTCGATGGAACTCGGCGGCAAGAGCCCCAACATCATCTTCCCGGACTCGAACGACGACGACACCTTGCAGCAGGTTCTGCTCTCGACACGCTTCGCCCGTCAGGGGCAGTCCTGCACGATGGGTTCGCGCCTGTTCCTGCACGAGGACATCTACGACGACTTCTTGGCCAAGCTCGTCGATGCAGTGTCGAAGATGAAGGTCGGCGACCCTCGCGACGAAGACAGCGACATCGGCTGCATCATCAGCCAGAAGCAGTACGACCAGGTCGCTTCGTACATCGAGATGGGCAAGTCGATGGACGGCGTGGAGATCGCCTATGACGGCTCCGACTCTCTCGAGGTCGGCGAACCCGGCTTCTACCACGCACCGGTCATCTTCTCCCGGGCCAAGAACGATTGGCAGACGAGCCAGGAGGAGATCTTCGGGCCCGTCCTCTCTGTCATTCCGTGGAAGGACATCGACGAAGTCGTCGACATGGCCAACGACAGCGAATTCGGTCTTGCCGCATTCGTCTTCACGAAGGACATCGACGCCGCGCTGATGATGGCCAACCGGATCGAATCCGGCTGGGTCCAGGTCAACCAGGGCGGCGGCCAGCTGGCCGGACAGTCCTACGGCGGCATGAAGACCTCCGGCTTCGGCCGCGAGGCTTCGCTGGAGGGTATGCTCGAGGGCTTCACCCAGATCAAGCAGGTCAACATCCGCATCCGCTGACCTCTATCGCCTGACGGGCAGATATCAGCACCGCTGACGTCCCGGCCTCAGTTCGGCGCATTCGACCCACCCCGCTGTGGAGGACTCACGCACTTCGGTGAGCCGCCCCTGGCCGGGTGGGTCGTCTGATTCCCCGGTTGCCCAGTGTGCCGCGTGCCGCTGGAGGTGCCACGGGTGTGGAGTGGGAGCTGCTGTGAGTGTGGAACTGGCAGCGCCGCGACGTGTTCTGCGGGCTGGTCGGGAGCGATCCGGCGCGCCGGGAATTTCAGTCCTGTCGTCCGGGCGATAATATAGAAGCAACGATACTTCTCGAAGGAGCACAACCTCTATGCCGCAGAACCAAGGCACCCCCGAACTGAGCGAGCTCGAGGTGTCCGTTTTGGAGTTCGAGCGGCGGTGGTGGAAATACGGTGGAGCCAAGGATCACGCGATCCGCGAACGGTTCGATATGTCCGCCACGAGCTACTTCCAGATCCTCAATTCCCTACTCGACAATCCAGCCGCTCTGGCCAGTGACCCCATGCTGGTCAAACGCCTGCGTCGCATCCGCACCACGCGGCAGAGCGAACGCGCCCAAGCCCGCGTCTCGAGGTAGACATGACTGACGAATTCGACGAGATCGAACCCGGACGACGCAGTGGAGCCCACCGACAGGAATCCGCTGCCCATTCAAATGTCGGCGCGATCGCCTTGGTCGTCGTCCTTGCGCTCGTAGCAGTGCTGCTCGTGGTGGCGGCCATCAACATCATCACCTCCTCGATGAAGGACCCCGAGTCCAACGTCGGGGAATCGGGATCGGACTCATCCGCCTCGGCGAAGCCATCGCCGAGCGAAAGCGAAGTCAGCGTCGCAGACTCGTCGATTAAGGTCGACGTCCTCAACGGCTCCGGTGTCTCCGGCACCGCGAAGAAGTTCTCCGATGCTGTGGAGAAAAAGGGCTGGACGATCGGGAAAGTCGGGAACTACTCAACGAACCTGAGTACGTCGACCGTCTACTACAAGGGCGAGGACAACGCCTCGCAGGCGAAGCTCGTGGCCGATTCCCTCGGCATCGAAGCCACCGAGGCGTCGGAGGACTTCACCTCGGATGTGACCGTCGTAATCTGCTCGGACATTGCTGAACGCGGACCGGAACCCAGTAGCGGAGCCTCGGATGAGAGCGGCGCCGACGGCGGCAGCGGGTCGCAGACCGACTCGCCGGCGGCCTCGGACGGCTGAGCCAGCGAATATCTGAACGCACTTGTCGAGGTATGCCTGCGGGCACGATCGTTCACGCGAATCTGTGACTGGGTGCCGCCTCGGCGATCGATGAACCCGACCGATGCTGTCACCGACTCCGGTGCGCAATGGCCGCGATCACCAGGGGCGGAGCCGCAATGAGATCCGCGCGCAGTTGCGGTTGCGGGCGGCCCCTCGACGCAAAAATAACGAATTGATAACAGTGTTGAGTGGCCGAATGACGACCCAGGTGCTGGGGTAGAGTTGCAACAGCTAGGCAAGCACTGCACCTTGTGTTCTATTTGTGCTTCACCGAGATCATTCTCCAGAGGTCAATGAGAGATATCGCGGGGTCGGTTGAGTTTTACTAGCTTCCGTTGTTCAGCGCGGTCAGACCGGCCGCGCCTGAATCGCGGAATGTCAATGACACTGCACTGTATGGAGAAGCAATGGCACAAGGTACCGTCAAGTGGTTCAACGCGGAAAAGGGCTATGGATTCATCACCCTCGAAGGCGACAACCAGGACGTGTTCGTCCACTGGAGCGCAATCCAGATGGACGGCTACCGCGCTCTCGAAGAGGGCCAGCAGGTTGAGTTCGAAGTTGGAGAAGGACAAAAGGGTCCTCAGGCGGAATCCGTCACCCTCCTCTGAGTCTCACGTACGTAGAGTTTTGAGATCCGCATCGGTGGTGCGAGGGCCGCGGTCCGACCATCGCTGAGCGGGAAGAGCGCCGAGCA
>NZ_JALDSX010000038.1 GCF_022748595.1 Brevibacterium sp. ZH18
AGGGTGACCGACTGAGCGCACACCCTACTCCCAGATGGGAACAACACTGACTTTCGACTTCGGTCGTTGCGGTTTCACCACCACATGCTTCACAAGGCCCCTCAGCGTCTCGCGTCTCTGCTCCACACCAAGGATGTCCCAATCATCCAGCAATGACTGCACCACTTCAAGAGAAACCGGGATCGCTCTCCGCTCAGACTCGACAGATTTGAGTGCCACCATGAGCCCGTCACGTTTCTGCTTCAGCTCCTCAGTAGCGGAACGGTACGCGCCGAGGTCAAGAACCCCTTCCGCGAATGACACTGTGAGTCGGGTGATCGCCTGTTCGGTACGCGTCAACGAAGCACCAAGCTTCGAGAGATTCGCCGAGGCCTTGGTCCGCTTCGACTTGAGACCCGTTTCTGCTGTCGTGGCTTCAGAAAGGTCCGAGACGAGGCCTCGCAGCCACGCTCTCACCTCATCGTCAAGGACATGCGCTGACACATACCCGCCATCATGGGCCCGCTTCTCGGCCGCAGCTTTGCATCGGAACTTCGGTACTCTCTTCCACCCGAACTGTCCGGCGACCATGGCTGAACCGCAGTCGCACCGGACCATCCCTGAGAGGAGATATGTCGATCGTTCGGAGCCGCGGTGTACTCGACGTCTTTGACGGGCCGCGAGGTAGTCTTTCCATTCGTCCTCGGTGATGACTGCTTCGTGGATGCCGGCGGAGTACTCGTCGTGCGATCGAATCAGACCCGCACCGAACCCGGAATCGAGTGCCCTGCGCAGACTCCTGTCAGACCAGGCCCCACCTGAGGTGCCATAGCCAGGCACTGTGGTGATGCTGTTGTCATTGAGATGCTTCACGAGCGCGTAGAACGATTCGCCGCTGATGTAGCGCCGGTAGAGATCTGCAAGAACGGGTCCGGTCTCCGGGTCCGGTTCGAACCCCTCGCCGAGTCGGCGGTATCCGAACCGCGGTTTCCCATTCGCCGGCAGCCCCATGTTCACCCGCCGCTGGTGTGCTTCCTTCCACTGGTCGCCGATCCTCTCGGACTCGAACGCGGCGAATTCGACCATCATGCCCCGCGCCAGGCGACCGTGGGAGGTGGAGACGTCAATGTCCTCTGTCGCGGATTCGATGCGGCCGCCAGCCACGTCGACACGGTCCGCCGCGATCGCCCAGCCCCGGCGCGACCGAGACATGCGAGACCACTTCCAGAGCACTACGACGTCGACCTGTTGTGCCTCGACAGCTTCCATGACGCGCTTCACCGCGGGACGGTTGAACGTCCGACCACTGATACCCGGGTCGGACTCCACCATCACCACGCTGTAGCCGCGCTCCTCACAGTGACGCCGGCACGCGGCCTCTTGGAGTTCGAGGCTGATCGATTCCTCACGATGGGTCGACTGACGAAGGTACAAAACTGCACGGGTGGTCATGGTCTGTCTTTCTCGAAACTGGTTCAGCTGTGACGGGCGGCACCGATGGTGGCCAGCAGTGCTTTCTCACGGTGATGCAGGAACCGCAGACGGTCCTCGAGGACTTCTGGTGTCACCCAGAGTTCGTCGGCCGCCTCGTGCGCCGTGTGTGCCCATCTGAAGACGTCGACGAGATCGTCCCAGTCGATGAGCTTCTTCGCGGTTAGTCGACGCGCTGCTTGTTCTTCTTTCGGGTCGTCACAGCTCGTGTGCCCGAGATCGATGTGCGCTTGCTCGTGTTGAATCGCGCAGCGTCTCTCGACCTGCAGGAGATCGGCGTCGATCCAGATGGCGTTGTTGCCGTTGGTGGCGGCTATTCGATTGTCGTTGAACTTGGTGCGGTGCAGGACAACGCCGTCCCCGCGCTCACGTAGTTCTCTCCATGGATGGTGCATAGTTCACGACCATAGAGGGAAGGGCTGACACGACGGACGTGGTTGCCGATAGTTACGTGAAGTTACGCATAGTTCAGTGTTTCTGCTTGTTTCCCAATGTCTCGTCGTGGGACACTGGCAACAGAACGAGCACCTGCTGACGGAAGCGTTGGCCCCCGCGTAGCGGTATGAGGTGCTCGTTCTTCATATTTGGGATACCCATGATGGACAGCTTTTCGATGGGTGGACTTTGATTCCATAGGCTGATGCGGCTCCTCTTGGCCCTCTATACAGCTGAGCCGCGAGCGCCTTGAGGTACTGCAAGTTGATCGTCCTGCTCTGGCCTTCCCCGTTGACGGCGGCCCCAACGGCCGAGACGAACATGTCCGCAAGCTGCAGAAACTCAGTGTCTTGCGGCGTGCTGATCCGGATAGGTCCGGTGAAGACATCCCAGTTGATTCGATTGCCGACTGCCGCGCCTCTACCATTCCTGAGTCGAGTTTCGTGTTGCTTCAGCTTGGCTCGAGTCATGTGACGCTTATGGGCAAGTACCACCTCCATCTCGCCGCCCCAAAGTTCAGCCATCCATGACAGGCGTTCCATGAGTAGCGTGATCACCCAGTAGTACGTGTGATCGTGAGTCCAGCTGGCACTGTTCTCATGAGCCGATTTGTCGCTGATGACGGCTGAGTGGATGAATAGCTTGCTCTGCAGCTCAGAGGCCGCTGAAAGACGATGCCCCTTGCTGGCTTTTAGATTCTTGAAGTGCAGTAGGTCTCCGCTTCGGCGCCCGGTCCGTTTTCTGATCAGCTCGAGGACATCATGCACAGCGTCCTTAGAAGACGCATTGATGATTGTGGCCCCCAACGCAAAGAACTGATTGCCGTCGGCCTTTCCCCCGGCTGACCCGGATTCATCGATGTACGCAATGAACTTCGGCTTTGCTGGCGGCGCGGGTGACGGATTGGGGTTTGGGTTGTGCACGCGTTCGAGTTCCCCATACAAGTGGAACCAAAGCTCCTCTTCGTATGCCCGCTGGTACCACTCTTCGTCATCCTCGCTGTACATGGCTGCTACTCGTCATCCCCCGAGTCCTGTGACCCTTCCGCGTCCTCATCTTGCTTGTCCTTCTGATTCTTGCCCCGGTTGGGCGCACGGTACGCAGCGGTGTCGCTTGCCGGCGGGGGAGGGACTAGCGAATAGACGTTGTTGCCGGCGCCGTCATTCTTCGATTCGTGGTCGAGGTCTCCGCGAGCTCGGCCACCGAATGCGCCGAGCCCGTCATCCTCGCCTGTTGCCGGACTCACTCCGGCCTGGTTCATGGGGGTGGGACTGTCTGCATTTCCCTCACCTGCCTTCTCTGCTGGATCCTCATCAATGAACGCCAGGATCAGCTCATTCAATGCCTGGCGCTGACGAGTGTTCAGCTTCTCTGTGCCGCTGGGCGGCGACCAGGGGGAGAGCTCGCGTCCAACCATGCTGTAGAGGTCGGTGGGCGACACTTCGAGTGCGTCCGCCATCTTCTGCACGTTGGCCGGTCGGCTCTTCCTGCCAGTCAAGAAGCTGCTGATCGTTGACGTGTGAACCCCGGACTCCTTCGACCACTGATTGAGTGATGGGTTGTCCGACCTCGGGTCAACAAGGCCGGCGTTTCTCATTGCTCGTTCGAGCGACTTCGGGAGTTCGATGCTCACGGTCCAACTGTCCAGTCTGCTAGCGGGTAATGCAACACCCACACTAGCCTCGCTGTCCACGAATTCCACGCTTGTAATTAGGGCGTTCCGCATGATCTAGGAAAAAAGTTTGTGGACGGGGTGGACAAAGCTGTCCAAACTGTCTATAGTCTAACTAGACGAACAACGGAAGGAGGAAACACAATGGTCGTCATTGAAGGGAGATTCGATGTGAAGCTCAGGAGCGCGGAACTCTTCGCTCAGCTCATGGAACACAACGGCTTCACGGTTCGCGGACTGGCTGACGCTGCAACCGCAGAACTGAGGAAGTCGAAGAGCCGGGAGGTCGTCAAACGCGGCACGGTTGGAAACCTGCGCAGCGGCTACCGAGGCACCTGCAAGCCCGAGACCGCAAAGGCGCTGGCGAAGTGCCTCGGCATGCCAGTCGCTGCGCTTTTCGATAGCAGGATGTCTAACGTCCAACGAGAAGTAGGTCGACAGCAGGCCGCATAGGAGCCGACATGCATCACGACAAAGAGAAAGCCCCCAGCAGTGGAGTGCTGAGGGCCGAAGATCCAGAAAGGACCAGTCTTATGAACCACATTCAGGATACCAGTCTCGTTCGAATGATCGACGGGGAACCGAAGACGGACACCATGATCGTCGCGACGAAGACAGGCAATCAGCACGCCAGTGTCATTCGCCTCATCCGCGACAACATCACCGACTTCGAGAAGTTCGGAAGGGTCGGATTTGAAATCGCACCCTTTCAGACCGCAGGCGGAATGCAGAGCAGAGAGATCGCGAACCTCAATGAGCAGCAGGCAACCCTTCTGATTACCTACCTGCGCAACACTGCTCCTGTCCGAGAGCTCAAGGTCGCACTCGTCCAGGACTTCTATGCGATGCGCCTGGCGCTCACTGCTCCCGCCCCTACTGGCCCTGAGTTGATGGCACGCGCACTGATCGAGGCGAACAAGGTGCTCGAAGCTAAGGACGAGCGTATCGCCGTCCTTGAGCCCAAGGCTGATGCCTACGAAGCGTTCATGAACGCCGACGGTACGTACTCGGTGGGGCGCGTGGCGAAGATGCTCGGCCTCTCGCAGAACAAACTGTTCGCGGAGCTGCGCAATCACGGCGTTCTCATCGCCAAGGGCCACATGCACAACACCCCGTATCAGCGGTACATACACCACTTCAAAGTCACCCCGTACTCGTATGAGCGCAAGGACGACACGATCGGGTGCTCGTACACGACGACGGTTCAGCCCTCCGGTGTGGAGTTCATCCGCCGCAAGCTCGGCATCCCGCACGTCCAGCATGAACTCAAGGTGGCGTGATGATCACCCTTGTTGCTTTCGACTGTGGCGCAGCGTTCCCGCTCGAAAACCGAACGGTCAGCACCATCATCACCGAGCACCTCGACGAGTGCGGCGCATGCGAGCGGCTGGATCAGGCTCTCGACCAGCACAACGAAGAGTATTCCGCCGTCGCCAACATGGGCGACCTCGACCCTAAGCGCCTCAACAAGATCGGCGGGGTCGACAACTACCCCTTCGAAGTCTCCGGCGACGCAATCGCCCTCCACAAGGAGAACCAGTCGTGAACTACCTCGCCATCGCGGCCGCCATCGCCGGATTCATCACCTTCGGGACCGGACTCATCGCCGTCATCGGATGGGCCGAATACAGGTCCGACCGAGACCAGTTCATCAGGAGCCACCAATGACCACCTACAACGAAGCCATCACCAAGGCTGGCCGTACCCTCGCCGAGGGGTACCACCAGATGCTCAACGTCGGCACACCCCGAGAGGCAGCAGAACGCGCCTACACCCCTGGTGGTCCGTCCGTGGATGAGCTCGAAGTCCTCATCACGAAGCGTCGGGCGGAACTCACCGAAAGGCAGGCCGCAGCATGATGCACTTCAACGCCAAGACCGCGACTGTCAACCACATCAACGGCCAACTCCACGTCGAGTTCGTCACCGTCAAGGGCAAGCAAGTCACCGGCGTCCTCGCCGATGGTGCGGGGGAGCAGTTCCTCAACGACGTCGAGGACGCGGTGCTCGAGCAGTCGCACTACCGGGACCGCGGCGCGGCTTTCCCGCTGGATCGGGGAGCGGCATGAGCACCGCAGAGAAGCACCGCAAGCGCCGCTGCTTTCTCCTCTGGACGCCACTGGCTGGCCTCGGCGCCGCCGCCTACGTCTACTCACTCACTTTCACCCTTACCGCTAACGGCCTGTCGATCCTCGGACTCATCATCCTGTCGATCGGCGCAGCCGCGGCCATCAAAGAATCGAGAAAAGAATCATGACCACCGACTGGAAAGTACCCAACGCGAAGCTCATCCTCTCCGCGGACGCATCGCGACAGGACTGGCTCAACACCCGGCGTAACTACCTCGGCGGATCCGACATGGCCGAGATCACCGGAGCATCATCGTTCACCACACCGTTCGCGATCTGGCAGGACAAGACCAGCGCCGATGACCCCATCGAGGAACAGAAGGACATCTTCTGGTTCGGCCAGGAAGTCGAGCCGTTGTTGGCTGCACGGTTTACCGCCGACACGGGAATCGCAACACGCAACGTCGGCACCTACGTCTCCAAGGAACACCTGTGGGCGATGGCGAACCCTGATCGGCTCACCGCCGACGGGGGAGTCCTCGAGATCAAGACCACCGGCATCTACACGGACAAAGCCAAGGACTGGAAAGCCGGAGAAGTACCTGACAACGCCTACGTGCAGACCCAGTTCTATCTCGGCGTCACCGGTCGCTCGCACGCATGGTTCATTGCCCTCGTCGACCGGACGCCGCACATCATCGGCCCCGTCGAACGCGACGAGAAGCTGATCGCGGAGATCATGGCCACCGGTGCCGAATTCTGGGCCTACGTGGAATCGAACACGCCACCTCCGGTCGATCTGAGCACGGTCACGGCAGACGAGCTGAACGTGCGATACCCGCACATCCTCGACCCCGAGTCCTGTGCCGAGGCACCCCTGCCAGAACTCGTCACCGACGACCTGCAACGCCTCACTGCAGTCAAGGACACCGAGAAGTCGATCAAGGACGAACGCACGGCGATCGAGACACGGCTCAAGGCTGTCATCGGTGACCACGAATACCTCACCGTCAACGGCCGCCCTGTGGCCCGCTGGCAGTCGGTCGCGGGACGACGCTCATTCGACAAGACCGCGGTGCTCGAGAAGATCCTCGCCGAACGCGGAATCGAACCCACCAAGCAGGCACTCAAAGACGTCGAAACCGAATACACCAAGCAGTCGGCACCCACCCGTCGCCTGTCCATCATCGAAGAGAAAGCAGCATGACCATGTCCACAGATATGAACCAGCACGCAGGATCCACTCTCGCCGTGCACCAGGATCAGCAGTTCTGGACTGACCAGCAGATGGCCGCATTGAAACAGCTCGGCGTGGCCACGAACTCCCAGGGCGACCTGGCTGTGTTCTTCCATCAGGCACAGAAGTCGGGCCTCGATCCCTTCAAGCGTGAGATCTACATGATCACCCGCTCGGGGAAGCCGACCATCCAGACCGGCATCGACGGGTTCTACAAGATCGCCGACCGCGTGACCACCAAGACCCGAGGCACCTGGGGAATCTCCGAAACATATTGGTGCGGTGATGACGGACAGTGGGCCGACGTGTGGCTGAAACAGGGAGCCCCCGCTGCCGCGAAAGTCATTGTCGAGCGCAACGGATCGAAGTTCACCACGGTTGCCCTGACGTCCGAGTACACGGCAACCGGGCCGATGTGGAAGAAAATGCCGGCGCGCATGATCGCGAAGTGCGCCGAGGCCCTCGCGATCCGTAAAGCGTTCCCGGAAGACCTCAGCGGGCTGTACACCAGCGATGAAATGGCGCAGGCCGACAACTCACAGGTTGTGAACCGTGCACCGCAACCTCGACCTCGCACGACTCAGCAGCGGCAGCAGGTGCAGGCAAAGCCGGAACCGTCAGGACGTGACTGGTATGCGGAAGCCGGGGACTGCGAGACGGCCGACCAGCTCGCTGCTCTCTTCAACGCGTGCAAGGCATCGGGGGAGCTCAACGATGACCTGAAGTCATTCCTCATGACCACTGGGACCGCGCTCCGCCAAATGGAGCAGAACCAGCCCCAGAACGACACAGAAGTTGTCGACGGCGTCCTCATCGACGACCAGGGCGAAATCCACGAAGAAGGAGCAGCATAACCATGGCAGACGCAACAGTGAACATTCCCGGCGTGATCGCGTCAGATCCGCGTTTCAACACAACGAATAGCGGCAAGCGGGTCGCAAATATTCGAGTCCTCGCTGGACGGTCGAAGCCGGACGGCAACGGTGGCTGGGAGCAGCTCTCCACTACAGCATACGACGTGAGCTACTGGGCCGAGCACGCCGACCTCGCATCGGCGTTGAACCCCGAACGCGGATCCAAGGTGACCGTGACTGGCACTATCACCGGCGTCGAGAAGTACGACGGGCAGAACGGCGAGAGCCTATCCATCAAGGTCAACGGGGACGGTCTCCGTGTGTACCCGAAGCGGGACCAGCAGCAGGGCGGGAACTTCGGGGGACAGCAATCCCAACAGAGTGGCGGGCAGTGGGGCAACAACCCGCATCAGGGCCACCAAACCCAGCAGTCGAGCGGATGGGGACAGAACCCAGGAGTTGGCAGTGACGAACCCCCGTTTTAGTGACGACTGGGTGGGTGCCGTGTGTGCCCAGATCGGGGCGGTGGTGGCGGATGACATGTTCTTCTCCACCGCGCCCGATCGGGTGGCCGAAGCCCTGCGTCTGTGCTGGGACTGTCCACTTCGCGCAATGTGTGCACTCAAGTCCCTCGAAGAGGAACGCGGCAAACCTGATAACGAACGCTTCGGAATCCGTGGAGGACTGACAGCCCGACAACGTGCCGAACTCGACCCCGGCAAGATCTGCGCCGACTGCGGGTCACCCATAATCACCCGTTCACCCCACTGCGACGACGACCGCGAAGTCCACCGGCTCAAACACCGTCGCGAATACGAACAAGAGAAAAGGAAAGCAGCAGCATGACCACACCAACCTGCAGATACGCCTCCTGCACCAACGCCCACTACGCCGCCGGAGCGTGCCGCCGACACCGCGAACAAGAGATCCACGGCGGGCCCGTCAGCACTCACACAGTCGGCGACGTGCAGCATCTGATGAGACGAATCATTGACCATTACCCGACAGCACGAGAAGCGATCAAAACCGTCGGTATCTCATACGAGTCGTACTACCGGATCATGCGCAGTGACACCCGCGCCACACTCAAAACCCCCACGTACCGGCGAATCATCGCCGCCGCACGCAACCTCGACGGGGCCCCGGCTGAGAAAACCACGGGCATCACTCGCGCCGAGGTCGCCGCGTATGCGCTCACTACTGAGGGGCAGGCGTTCATTGCGGAGTGTCTAGCACCGAAGCAGGTGGCCGCGTGAGCTTCGTCAAGATCACCACCGTCCACCCGGACGGTCGCGAAGTCACTGGCATCACCCAGCAGGCCCACGTCACCGCGCAAGAGGCTTTCGACAACCGCCTCGAGCGACTCCGCGGGCGACCGCACTCTTTCACGTCGGACAAGAGCTCCCTGACGATCAGCATCGACCCGACTGACGTCATCGAATACTCGCAGCTCCTCGAGTACGCGGAAACGATCGCAGCATTCGACAACATCCAACCCGAACTCCCGAAGGAGTTCCTCGACCTCATGGAGGAACCATGCTGACACTCACTGACATGTTTTGCGGTGCGGGCGGATCCTCTACCGGTGCACTCAGTGTTCCCGGCGTCGAGGTGAAAGTCGCGACGAACCATTGGGATCTCGCGATCGAAACCCACAACACCAATCACCAGGACGCCGACCACGTCCTCGCCGACGTTTCCCAGATCGACCCCCGCTACTTCCCGCACTCAGACATTCTTTGGGCCTCACCCGAGTGCACGAATCACTCCCAGGCCAAGGGTGTGAAACGGCAGATGCAGGCCGAGTCACTATTCGACAAACCGGATCAGGCTGCAGAACGGTCCCGGGCGACCATGTGGGACGTTCCCCGATTCGCCGAGCACCATAAGTACAAGATCATCATCACCGAGAACGTCGTCGACGCCGCCCGGTGGGTGATGTGGGATGCATGGATCATGGCAATGGACGCTCTCGGCTACGAGCACCACGTCGTGTACATGAACTCGATGCACGCCCAGGCCTACGGCCTCCCGGCACCTCAGTCACGTGACCGCATGTACGTCGTGTTCTGGCTCAAGGGCAACCGGCGACCCGATTTCGACCGTCTTCGCCCGAAAGCGTACTGCGTACAGTGCGACGAAGTCGTGCCCGCCGTGCAGTCGTTCAAGAAGACGCCGAACTGGGGCCGCTACCGGACTCAGTACGTGTGGCGGTGCCCGTCCGTAGACTGCCGCAATTCGATCGTGGAACCGGGATGGTTGCCGGCGTCGTCGGTCATCGACTGGTCGATCCCTGCGCAGCGCATCGGCGACCGTGACAAACCACTCGCAGTGAAGACGATGAAGCGAATCCAGGCGGGATTGCGGAAGTACGTCGAACCTATGATCGTCAACAATGTGTCCGGGGCGGATGAGTCTCGTTCGACGTCGTTGTCCGAGCCGGCACCGACGCTCGTCGCTGGTGGTCTTCATGCCTCACTGCTCGTGCCTGTTGAGGGTCGAGACGGGAAGGAAGCGCGCACTGTCACGGAGGCAATGCGCACGCAGACGACGCGCAACGAGACTGCGCTCGTGCACGTCCCCGCCCTGCATCTCGAGGCCGCGGGGAACACCTACGATTCGGCGAATCCAAAACGCGGGGGAGACTACTACCGCATCTGGCCGGAAACCGAACCACTGCGCACCGTCCATGCCACAGCGTCGAAGGCGGTCGTGATCCCACTGCGTAACAACAACACACCGAAACCAGTCACGAACCCATTCGACACGTTCGCCGCATCCGGCACGCATCACGCGCTGGCAACGAACACGACGATCAATATCGAAGACTGCCTGTTCCGGATGCTCTCGCCTCACGAGATCAAGCTCGGCATGGCTTTCCCCGAGGAGTACCTGCTGCTGGGGAACAAGCGTGAGCAGGTGCGCATGGCCGGCAATGCGGTCACGCCACCAGCAGCACGCGACCTCATCAGGGTCGCCGTCGCATCACTTCTTGAGGAAGTTGCATGACCGAACTCGTCGTCGACATCCATAAGGCGTACTGGATCAACGACAACGATCGGCACCACTGGGCGGCTCTCGCTAAGCGGAAGAAGCACATCCGCCAACTCGCCCATTACCTCGCCAAGCAGCAGAAGCTCGTCCTGCCGACACCCGTACTCGTCATCGCTGAGATCGGATTCCGCACCGGCGGCCGCGCAGACCCAGGCAACGCATCACTGGCCGTCAAGGCCGCTCTCGACGGCCTCACGGATGCAGGGGCATGGCCCGACGACGATAGCCGGCACGTCATCGGACCCGACTACCGCCGCGGCCCCAAAGCACCAGTGAAGGACCGGTACCGCATCCATCTCAAGTTCATCGACCAATCCGTGCCGTTCTAGGAGACCACATGACCAACACCATCGGATATGCGAACCCCGCCGCCGTCAGTTTCGGCACCATCACGCTCGAGCAGAGCCAGGCCGCACCAGAGGACAAGGCTCGCGCCGCCAGCCTCGTCAGCAAGCGTCTGCCCTTCGACCAAGCTGTGGAAGTACTCGCCATGCTCGGGCTGCTCCCACCACGACCAGGGAGGGAATAACGATGGCTGAAATCACGTCAAGCGTGAAGCTCCTCTACGCCGGAGATGACCACGACGTCCTGAAAGTCGGAGAATTGCGCGAGTTCATTGGCTCGTTGAGCGCAGCCGACCCGGACGAGGTCCTGACCGTCCGCATGGAAAACGGCGGCGCGTTCACCATCGAAGGGTCGGTGGGGGAGTAATGGCTTGGTTCAAAGTCGACGATCGACTCTACTCCTCGCTCAAGGTTATGCGGATCCCGCGCAGGCTCCGCACCGCCGCGATCGGGCTGTGGACGATGGCGGGATCATGGTCGGCTCACGACCTCACGGATGGGTACATCCCCGACTTCATGATCGAGGAATTCGGTGCTGAAGATGAACACGCCCAGGCGCTTGTGAACACAGGTCTGTGGAGACGAGTTGTCCCGGAAATGTCCCAGCGGGACACCACTGGGACAGATTCGGACGTCCTGGAAGTGTCCGAATCGACAGGATATGACGAGTGGGGCGAGAGCCCTGAAGCGTCGGGGTATCAGTTCGTCAAATGGTCCGAATATCAGCCAACGAAGACCGACGTTGAAGACCAGAGAGAGAAGGAACGGGACCGCAAGCGCAAGCAGCGCCGAAATTCGGAAGGCAAATTCGCAGGTCAGGGCAATGTCCCACCGGGACAAACGCGGGACTCACAGCGGGACATTTCCGGAGTCACGGGCATGTCCCAACCGGGTCACGCCGTCCCCGACCCGGCCCGTCCCGTCCCGACCCGTCCCCAACCCACACCTAACGGTGTGGGGGATGCACCCGCGAAACCGAGATTGAGTAATCGCAAGACTCGAATGCCGGACGACTGGACGCCCAACGAATCGCACGAGCAGAAGGCAGCCGAACTCGGCGTCGATCTCCATGCTGAGGTCGAGAAGTTTCGAGACCACGCCATCGCCAACGGCAAAACTTTCGTCGACTGGTCACGCGGATTCCACACCTGGCTGAACAACGCACTCAAGTTCGGGCCACGACCTGGCGGCCGACCACCCGAGCGGGGACCAGCCCGCAACAAAGCCGATGAACGCATGGACCAGAACCGTGCCGTCATCGAAGAACTCCGCCGCTACGAAGAAGAACAATCCACCACCATCCAAGGAGAACTCCTGTGAGACTCAGTGAAACCGGCGAACTCCTCGCCCTCATCAGCGCCTACGACAACCGCAACTTCAACAAAGAGACCACAGCCGCCTGGTACGACCTCCTGGGACCGTACACGCTGGCGGAGGCCAAGCACGCTGTGAAGAAGCACTACAACGAGTCCACGGACTGGCTCATGCCCGCCCACGTCGTGCGCATCATCAAAGCCGAACGGAAGGCGCGCCTGGCCAAGGTCGGGACGATTGTGTCTGGGCGAGCTGACATGACCGACACGGCGACGGAGCTCGCGACGACGAAGGCGCTCACGAAGGCTGTCGCGTCTGGTGCGCTCACTCCTGAGCAGTACGAGGACTACCAGCGAGGCGAAACACCGTGGGCGGATTACCGGCGCGGGCTGCTGGCGCTCAGGGGTGCGGCATGATCCCGCTCATCATCACCGCCGCGCTCGTCCCTGCCGCCGTCGTCGCCGCAGTCATCCTCGAATCACACGTGGAGTCATGGGCGACACGAAAACGGCTCCACGAGGCACACAGAGACTCCGCCGGAACCTCAAACATCGACAACCCCGGGACCGAACCTCACGCAACCTCACCAAACGGTGAGGCCGAAACTGAACCTCACCAACCGCGTGTCAGGGCTGGGAATTGTCCCGTGGATGGAAGGAAACTATGAGCATGAGTGAGCAAACGCCCCGTGACTTCGACACCAGCATCCCAACCGTGGAAGATGCCGCACTGTACTGGCAGTGGGGCGGTCACATGTGGCAAGCACCTGAGCGGTTCGATCGGATGATCGCCAAGGTCAAAGCTGATGTGCTGAGGGAAGCGGCCTACGCTCTCGTTGCGCGGGCGGGGCTACTCAAGCCAATGCATGGCGAGCACCCCGCCGTGAAAGAACTGCTGGAACGCGCCGACCGGATCGAGGAGAAAGCATGAGTAAATACTGCGCGTGGGGATCGTGTGAAATCTGCCAATCGCCATAGGTCTACTCGTAGTCATACCGTAACGAAATCCGAGACTACGCGCCGAAGGGCTGCGCGGAGCTCGGCAACCTCGTGCCATACGCCGATTTCAGGACGAATAGCTGATTCCAGTCACATCAGACTGGCCCGGCTCAAGCTAGCATAAGAACAACCACAGCCCATAGTCAGGAGTGACATGACCTCACTGCAACGTCTACTGGACCTAGCCTCGTACCGTCAAGCATTGACGGTTGCGTTCGAACACGGAGTTGCCTTCAGCGATGAGCTGAGGAGTGGACTGGCATGGGACATCGAATCGCCCATCGAAGTTGACAGCGAGGAATGGTCAGCTTCGATCGACGCTCTGCGTGTGGCGTTCGAAGTTGGTTCAAGAGAAGGATTTGACAGCGTCAAAGAAGAAGTGTCGGAATCAATCCCAGAATTATCGAACCCTCAGCGCGAAGTTTTAGACAAAATTATTCAGCCTTATGCTGCCGGAGTGGAGAGGCTTCGCGGACTGCAATCGCGAGATAGCTTTCTTCCGAATCTAATGAGGAGTGCATTGAGTATTGATCTTCAGCTCCTCGAAACTGGCGGAGAAGTCGGCGCTCAAGTTGCTCCGGTTGTCACTGCCCGCTTCGATTTCGATGAACATGTTGCAGGCCAAGACGCAATTTCATTTCGGATACCGCTTTCTGCGCTCGAAGAACTTAGTGAAGATCTAGCGGAAGTTCATTCAAGAATCAGAAGGCTGTCCGATTCTGAAATTGCGGTGGAGGTGCCCAGGTGGGCCCGGTCGGCGGAAAATTCGGGAAATGACGAATGATGCTTGAGTTCGTGGACATTCTGAGCAATTCTTCGGGCAGCGAAAGCTTGGTTGATTCCGGTTCTGGAGCGATAAATTTTGGCACTGCGATTATTGCTGCCATAACCGCCATTATCAATGTTCTGGCATTGTTCCTAAAATCGAAACTTGATCCAACTGCGGCCAAATTACTTAAAGATCAGTTCTCCGAAATTAAGGAAATGAATAAACGAACTAGTAAAAACATGAAAGAGCTGAATAAGCTTCTCAACACGCGCCTACGTGAGGTAGAATCGACCATTACACGCATTGACCGGAGGCTTGAGAGGGGGGATTCAGAGTGACGCAGATGTCAGTCCTAGTGATCGGGGTGAGCATCACGGCTCTGATCACCTCAGTGCTCCTGTTGGTGCGCGAGCTGTTGAATGCGAGGCGTGCGAAGCGCTATGCAAGTTCGGCGCTAGATGCGAGTAGGGATCTCCTGGAGATTTCGGAGAGCTTGAAAGCTGCGTTGGACGTGAAGTATCAACCTGAACACACTGGGTCTCCTGCGATCGAGCCGGTTCGTCGCCACTCCGGGATTGGTGATGTCCCTGTCTCATTCTTCGTGCACGACAAGGTTTCTGATCTACTGGCCGAGGAAGATTTGAGTCCTAAGCCTTTGGTGTGGAAATACAGCAACTGGCAATTTGAAGCTTCTGAACGTCATGAGGAGGTCTTTCGCGCCTTGCAGGTGTTAAGTAACCTTCAGGGCGCAGTGAGTGCAGAAGAATTGATTCGTCTACATCGGTCTCTAGACATTGAATCGCCCGGAGTTGAGGGTCTGTATTCATCCTCGAGCGAGTATGTGATGCATAAATACTCGCGACCGAAGTCCGCACATGAAGCAGTCGTTGAGAAGCGTGTTCTGCGCGAAAGGCGGCAGGCTAAGGATTCAGGACGAGCATTTGGTCAGCGTAGTTCCTACGTTTAATTAATTGGCTAACAATGGGTAGTTGGTGAGTGCGTTTGGTTTGAGCGCGCTCGCCAATTAATTTTATGTCTTATTGTCAGCGTGTCGTCTCTGGTAACTTTCCCGTGTCCGGTCGCATGCTCCATGCATGATAGTTCGCAACCTCACCGCCGACGCCCTCGGGAAGACAGTCGCCCTCCCGACCCTCGCAGCTCTCGGACGATGCTCACGCGGCATCCTCCACAACATCACCCTCAACGCCGCCAACGACACCAGCACCCTCACCATCGGGGACCACCAACACTCGGTACCCAACGGTGCGACCATCTACGTCACCACCGAAGTGTCGGGGCTCTGATGGTGGCCGTCGACAAGTCCGGCTGGGATCCGGCTAAATGCCAAGCCACCTCGAAGAAGCGCGGCGACCAGTGCAAGAACTATCCCGTCCGCGGCCTCCGCGTATGCCTCCGCCATGGGGGAGGATCAAAGAAGGCCCGTGCCGCCGCTACCCGCAACCTCGAGCAAGAGAAGCTCACCCGCGTCGCCCGACGCCTCGGCACACCCCGTACCGACCTCGACCCCGCGCAGGCACTCTTGGATCTCGTCGCATCCAAGGCCGGCGAGGTCGAATGGTTGCGACACCAAGTCGAACTCCTCGAGACCGACGGTGAACTGTGGTGGGGGAAGACGAAGGAGTCCGAGGAAGACAACCCCATGGGCGGAAAGTCTGAGACCGTCCATGAAGCTCGCCAGCACATCGTGTACACGCTGTTGCACAAAGCCCAGGACCAGCTTGCCCGGTACGCCGGCGAAACACTCAAGGCCGGCGTCGACGAACGGCAAGTTCGCATCGCTGAGCGCACCGGTGAACAGTTCGAAGCTGTCATCACTGCCTTACTCCCTGCGATCGGTGCCACCCCGGAGCAGATGAAGCTCGCGGCCGTCGAGATCCCGAAGATCCTCCGCAACGTCGGGGGAGGGGCCAAATGACGATCCAGCAAGTCCAAGCCCAACGAGAACGCATCCGCCGGGCAGCCGGCCTCCTCGCCCTCGAGCACGCTGCCATCGGATCCACCCCGCCCGGGCTGACCGTGAAAGGCCACGCCCAGTCCATCTACGACGACGGCATCCACCAAGCCGAAAACACAGCCGGGACGGGCGCCATGACATGGGTGACCGCCGCGGAACTCATCGCCAACACATATGAGCAACTCATCAGCGATATGCAGAAAGCAGGACGACCATGATCGAGAACCCGATGAAGGACACCCTGGGCTTCGACCTGAACGTGGCGATTGAGGGCTTGAAGCGTGCTCTGCTTGGACTCCCTGCCGAGGACAAAGCAATCAGCGAACTGAAAGCCACCGCACCAAGCGGAGAGCACGTGAAGTACATCAAACAAGCGACACTACTGGCCGCATTGTGCGTCACCGACGAACAGGTCGAAGCGTTCGCGAATCGCGTCGCAAGAGGAGAAGCGTGATGACCGATAACCCGTGGCTGCCGATCGACACCATGCCACTGTCCACCGTCGGCACCGAGGTCGACGTGCGAGAAGACCGGCGACTCCACTCCGGAATCAAAGTCTCCGGCATTCGGTACGAACGCGAAGTGGTTGAAGAACAGATGATGTTCGGCGAAGCGCCCATGATCTGCATCGGCCCGATCTACATGTTCACCATCACCCTCACCACCGGGAGCCTCCACGTAACCCCATCAGCCGAATGGAGGCCACATGTCTGACCCAGTCCCAGCACAGCGCATCAGGGGTCTCTGCGACCAGATCAGCGACCTCATGGAAGCCAGCCTCCCCACCGCCGGAGTGCAACGACTCAGCGACGCACCCGGCGTAGCCACAGAACCACGCCTACCCCTGCACCACGACACCATCGACACCCGAGCCAGCCTCAAACAGATCCTCACCTCGTGGGCCCTCCTCATCGTTGAAGAACGAGACATCGAATACGACAGTGCCGACAACGCCACCGCCATCGCCGCATGGATCTACCAGCAAGCCGACTGGCTCGCCGCACACCCCGCCTACGACGACTTCATCACCGAAGTCGAAACAGAAGTCGCCGAGCTCTCCCGCATCGTCAACCGTGGAGTGTCATCACGGAAGTTCTGCGGATGGGACAACGGGCGGCCAGTGTTCGCCGACGGCAACGAGCTGAGAGCAGGGGATGCAGCCGGCGAAACCCTGCGCAATGGCAGGGCCGCTCTTGCTGTGACTGTCCTCGACGTCGACCTTCCCGCGAAAGACTGCGCCGAAGCACTCAAACTCCACGGCCACGAAGTCACCGCGAAGCAGATCCTCAAACTGCAAGAAGTAGACGAGAGGCGACGGGCGCGAGGTGCCATCGGACCGCACGAAGGACTCTCCCCAGTGTGCCGAGAAGGAACACGTAACACCCCAATTTTCAGAGTCTCCGAAGTGCTGGCGCGTCTAACTAGACAACAGGCATCGTAGGGGATTAACGTTATGTGTAATGAGATTCGTGCCTTCGGGCGTGGGTCTCATTTCGCATTCACGGGGTGTTTGTCACTTTTCTACCCGTCGAGTGCGTTCCCCGCCCCCTGTTGCAGCCGCGACCATCTCACCGCAGGCTCCAGGGGGCATCAAACTCGCAGGGCCGGACTGCGTTACCAACCGGGGCAAGCGGGATGCGCGATCCCGACCGCAGGGCCGAGAGCCCGACAAGAGCGTGACACCACAGCCCCGCTCACGGGCTCATGCCGAGCGGGTGCGCCGTCGCAAAGGTTCACGCCGCCCCATTAGACCAACTCCAGCTGCCGGGTGTTCGCTACCGAGGGTGGTTGCAGTTGCCGAGTTGCCGGAACTCGCACCCAAAACCGGTATCAACTTCATGGAGGTGCGTCGTGTCCGTTGACTGGATGACGGCGCTAGCAGAGAAGCTCGAGCGATCCGCAGACTCACGCCCCCGCTGGGAATCACCCCTCGCGCTCGCCCAAACCATCGACCCGAAAGTCGTGCGCACTCCCGCCCTACAGCTCATCGACGAAGCTCTCGTCCGCGCCTACAACACTCCCGACTCTCGCCTGATCATCTCGGTTCCGCCGCAATCCGGAAAGAGCCAGACAGCCTCCCGACGGTTCCCACTATGGGTGCTCACGCAGAACCCCGACACCCGCATCACCCTCGCATCATACGAGACCGGGGTGGCACGCAGGTGGGGCCGCGCAGTCCGCGATGACATCATGGTCAACACGGATCTGCTCGGGCTCGCCATCAACGATGGCGTGTCAGCCCAGCACGAATGGGAACTCGACGGCCACATCGGCGGCATGTTCACCGCTGGCATCGGCTCAGCCCTGACTGGCCGCCCATCGAACCTCATGATCATCGACGACCCAGTGAAGAACCACGAAGACGCGACCTCCAAGGTCAAACAAGAGACCGCGATCAACTGGTGGACCGAAACAGCGCAGACTCGCCTCCACCCAGGAACGTCCGTCGTCCTCATCATGACCCGATGGTCCACCGGCGACCTCGCCGGCCAGATCCTCAACATGCCCGGCGGAGACGATTGGGAGATCCTCAGCATCCCCGCACAAGCCGACCACGACCCATCCAAGGGTGAGACAGACCCGCTGGGACGGCGACCGGGGGAGTACCTCGAAACCGTCCACGGCATGACCGAAGCCCAGTGGGAAAAACGCAAGATCGCCACCGGGCCGAAGGCCTGGGCATCTCTCTATCAGCAACGGCCCACCCTCGACGAAGGCGGCGTGTTCCCTGCCGAATGGTCACGGTTCAACCAGCCCATGTGGGTCGAACGTGACGACGGCACCAGGATCATCCCCGGCCTATCCGAGAACGGGTATGAGTTGGCAATCAGTGCCGACCTCACGTTCCGCGACACCGAGACGTCCGACTTCGCTGTCATCCAAACATGGCTGCGCGTCGGGCCGAACATTTACCTACTCGACATGATCCGCCGCCGAATGAACTTCAATGACACCCTCGACGCGCTCCGATCCATGGCCGCCAAGTACCCGCAAGCGGCAGCCAAGTACGTTGAAGCGAGGGCAAACGGTGACGCCGCGACTGTCGCACTCTCACGCGAAATGTCCGGCATCATCCCCGTCGAGCCAGAAGGTTCCAAGTACACGAGAATGCTCGCCATCTCACCGTTCGCGTTCGCCGGAAACATCATCCTGCCAACATCGACACTGCTCCCCAACGTGGAAGACCTCATCGAGGAAGCACGTGGGTTTCCGGGAGCACCTCACGATGACGCATGTGATGCCATGGCGATCGCGACACAGAACCTTCTCCTTTACCCCCTCATCGACGAATCGCAACTCGTCGCCGAGGAATGGGCGGGCGAACGCGAGTGGTCAATCTCCCCATTCTGAACCAACACGAAGGAGGCCTCCATGGGCATGCTCGAACGGCTAGGCCTCCGCGAAGCACACGACCCCGAAGTGGACCGCCTCCGCGGCGTAGTCGACTCGCTGGAGTTCAAGCTCGAGGAGAACGCCAACTACCTTGGTCAGCTGCAGGCGTCATTCGCGGAAGATCGCGGCTGGTCTCAGATTGGTGATGAGGGTCAACGAGAAATGACTCCCGAGGCTCGCAGACAAGCCGCTGAACTCTGCCGAGTGTTCGCCATCTCGAATCCCCTCGTGAAGCGTGGCTTGGCCCTGCGCGCAGGGTACGTGTGGGCAGGCGGGGTCGGCATTCAAGCCCCAGACGGCAAGGAGAGTGGCACACAGGACGTCAACTCGGTCGTGCAGAACTTCCTCGACGATCCCGGTAACCGCAAAGCCTTCACCGGCGCTCAAGCGCATGTGCGGATGGAGAACCAGCTCGGCACCGACGGCATGGTCTACGCCGTCCTATTCTCGAATCCCAAGACCGGGTTTACTCGCATCCGCACGCTTGACCCGATCGAGATGACGGACATCATCACCAACCCCGAAGATGCATCCGAGGTCTGGTTCTATCGCCGCGACTATGAAGAGTCGACGATCGGGGAACGGACCGCGAAGGTCACGACCCGACAGAAGACGACTTGGTATCCAGCGATGGGCCACAAGCCCACCAGACGCTTCCCTGTGATCGACGGCAACCCGGTGAACTGGGATGCCCCAGTGTTCATGGTCGCCGTCAACACGGTCGGCAAGTTCGGCGTGGGCGACGCCTACGCTGCTCTGCCCTGGGCAAGGTCCTACCGCGAGTTCCTTGAGGACTGGGCGAAGCTCATGAAGTCCCTCGCTCGGATCGCGTGGAAGCTCTCCGGTAAACGTTCCTCTGCACAGCAGGCACGCTCAGCCCTCAATGGTCTGGGTGAGGCTGGCGGTATCGCGGCCATGGACCCCAATTCGCAGTTAGAGGCAGTACCGAAGTCCGGCGCCACCATCGACGCCGAATCCGGTCGACCCTTGGCCACCATGATTGCTGCAGCCCTCGGACTCCCAGTGACCACACTCCTCGCAGACCCCGGGCAGACCGGCGCACGCGCTGTCGCGGAAACCCTGGACCAGCCGACCCGCCTGGAAATGAACGGGCGTCGTGAAGTCTGGACGGAAACGTACAGGGCGATCCTTGGCCACGTCATCGACCAGGCAGTCCTTGCACCACAGGGACCGCTCAAGGGCGGTGTCTCGGTGGATGCGTACACCCAGCAGGAAGAAGTGATCCTGCAGGGCGAAGCGGACCGCACTCTCACGATCACTTGGCCCGACATTGACGAAACGCCTGTCGACATCATGGTCAAGGCCATCGTCGACGCGGACGCTACTCAGAAGCTCCCACCGTTGGAGACCATGCGACTCCTGTTGCGTGCTCTCGGCGTGCGGGACGTCGACGAAATCCTCGAAGCCTGGACAGACGATGCCGGGAACTTCATCGACCCGAACACGTCGGCAGGTGATGCCGCGGTCGATGCGTTCAACCGTGGCGAGGATCCGGTAGCAGCACTGAACAAGTAGGAGGTGCCGGCGTGGCAATCAACGAACTCACGCTACGCCGGGCCTCCGAACTCCGGGCTGTCGTCGACGAATACGTGGACGCCTCTACCCGGGCACTGACTGCACGGTGGGCGCAAGCCTGGCAGGAGATCGCACAAGAATGGCAGGACACAATCGCTGTGGTCCTGGCACGCAAGGCCGCGGGCGAACCGCTCACACCAGCGCAGATCACGAACCTGGCTCGCACACAACGCGCCCTAGCGATGACGGCCGCGAAACTCCAGGAACTCGCCGCGGAGATCGGGCCACTGTTGGAGGACTCCATCCGTGAAGTCGTCGAACGCACCGCCGACCTGACGACGGGGGTCGCAGCCTCGCAGATGCCACCCGTCGACTCGAAACTGCTCCCCAGCTTCACCCGCGTCGACCAGTCTGCACTCGAGCAGATCATCGAACGGTCGTTGGGTCAGATCCACGCATCGTCACTGCCGCTCTCTGACGAGGCGGTCGACGCCATGAAATCGGCGCTCATTCGGGCAGTCCCGTCCGGTTGGGGGCCAGCAGCTGCGGCGGCGGAAATGCTCAAACGCACACGGTCAGGATTCAATGGCGGGCTCACCCGAGCGATGCGCCTGGCCAGGACCGAGATGCTCGATGCACACCGTGCCGCTAACCGGGCGCAGAACATGGGCAACCCGGCTGTGACTGCTGTTGTGTGGCATGCCGAACTCAGCTCCCGCACGTGCCCTTCCTGTGTCGGCAAGCACGGCACCGAATACCCACCCGATACTCCCGGGCCATTTGACCACCAGAACGGACGCTGCACGTTCATCCCCAAAACACAGTCCTGGGCTGACCTCGGATTCCCCGACATCGAGGAACCGCCGGACCTCATCCAATCCTCGCAGGACTGGATCGACCAGAACCCGCACGATGCCGTCTCTGCCCTCGGACCTGACCGCTACCGGATGCTCATGGACGGCGACATCAGCCTGTCCGACATGGCCAAGCGCGTCGACAACCCTGACTGGCGCCCCTCATACCAAGCGACCTCGCTCGCAGACCTCCGAAAGGCGGCGAAGACATGACCATCCTCAAAGAAGCCGGCACTCTCACCAAAAAGGAGGGCGGGCGGTTCAAGATCGGTGTCATCACCCCAGGCACCGGCTCGTCAGGCACGTATCCCAAAGAAACGATCGAAGCAGCGGGCAGAGACAAAGTCTTCGCGGCAGGCACCCACATGTACCTTGACCACGCCACAGAAGCGCAGGACTGGGAACGCCCCGAAGGATCTCTTCGTGATCTCGTTGGAGTCCTCACCGAAGACGCCCACTGGGACGACGACGCCGGCGGGCTCATTGCTGAGGCGCGCATCTACTCGCATTGGAAGCCAGTGCTTGAGGAGATGAAGGACGACATCGGGGTCAGCATCCGCGCATCCGGTGAAGTGAGAGAGGACGCTGGAAAGCGCATAGTCACTCGGCTCACAGAGGCCCGTTCCGTCGATTTCGTGACCCGGGCGGGCCGCGGCGGCCGCATCCTCGAAGTCATCGAATCCGCGAGGGTGCGCGAGGCCAGCACGCAGGAGACCCGAGAACTGCTGCAGGACGCACTGAAGTCCCAGCACGGCGGCGAGAAACAGTACGTGTGGGTCCGAGATTTCGACACCGACAGTCACGTCGTGTGGTTCGATCTCGAATCCCCGACAGGCTCCGGCACTTATGAGCAGACGTACACGGCCAACGGAACGGACATAGCCCTGGCCGGTCAGCCGACCGAAGTCGTGCCCACCACGAAGTACGTCCCCAAAACCACCCCGGCCCCGGCTGGGAATGGAAATCAAGAATCCGACAACAAGGAGGCATCCGAAATGGGTGACACCAGAAACACGGACACCAGCCGGGTCGACGAAGCCGACTCGAAGAAGCCCAACCCTTTCGCCAAGGGCAACGACAGCGGCTCTGGCGGCGGCAACGGCAACGAGACTGAGGTCGAGAAGCTCCGCCGCGAAAACGGTGAACTCAAGGCCGAAATCAAGCGGCTCAAGGCCCAGGGCGCAAAGGAAGCCCGCCGCCTCGAAGTCGCCAACATCGTCGAGGAAGCATTCGAGAACATCGACGCCCCCGCCACGAAGGACGCACTCATCGAGTCCTTCACCTCATCCGAGAAGGACACGGAGCAGATCGTCAAGGAAGCAAAGACCTTCGCTGACGAACTCACCTTCGCGCCCAACGCAACAGGATCCGTGCGCGGCCTCGGCGAATCCCGCCCAGTCGTCACCGAATCCGACGACACCCCACTGACCTATGACGACCTCGTCGCTCTGAAGGGAGCCTGAAATGGCGAAGAACCAGAAGTACCCCGAGAACAAGCACATCGCCCTCACCGCCGACAAGGACTACAAGTCCGGTCAGCCCGTCGCAATCGGGGCCTACCGTGGCGTCGCCATCATCGATGCCGCCGAAGGCGACCGTGTCACTGTGTGGCTCGACGGGTCGTGGGAGATCGACGTCGCCGGTGCACTCACTGAGGGCCAGGTCGTGTACCTCACCACAGCAGGAGCACTCACCGCAACTGAAGGCACCAACAAGGTGTGGGGCGTCTCGAACCAGGCGAAGGCCACCGGCACCGGCCCCGCCGAAGTCGCACCTTTCGGTGCCGTCCCTCCCGCACCCGCAGCCGGCTGACCAGCCCAACGCATCCCCACACTCTTAGGAGAGAACAATGGAACTAGATCTGCTGGCCGAGGCGGAATTCCGCACCGGCACCACACCAAAGGCGAAGGTGCTCGGCGCTGCCAAGCTCTTTAACGAAGCCCAGAAGGGCGGCCACATGGCTGTCGCCCGCTTCAAGGAAGCCATGTCCACCAGCGACTTCCCGATCCTCCTGTCGAAGGGGTTCGAAGTCGAAGCCATCCAGGCACAGAAGGACGCCGTCAAGGAATACGAGCCGTTCGCTCTCGAACGCAAGGTGCCCGACTTCCGGCCCAAGAAGCTGCGTGACCTGTTTGGCAACACCGAGTTCGAGCCCGTCGCTGAGGGCGAAGAGTACAAGGCCGACACCCTGGACGAGCTCGAAGTCGAATACAAGGTCTCGAAGTTCGGTCGCCGGTTCGGATACACCTGGGAGCTTGCCCTCTCCGGTGACTTCACCGACATGGCCGACTTCCCTCGTCGACTTGGCAACGGTGCTGTCGAGACCTCGAACCGCAACGTGTTTTCCACGTTCGTGTCCGAGACCGGGCCGCGTGCTGACTTCTTCGACTCCGTGGCTCACCTGCCACTGTCCCCGGAGAATCTGCAGAAGGCTGTCGAAGCTTTCGCACTGAAGGAAGACCACCGCGGTGACCTCGTCGACACCACCGGACTCGTCCTCGTCGTCCCTCCGACCCTGCAGATCGAAGCGAACCGCATCATCAACGCGGCCGAGCTCGACCTCAAGGTGACCGAGGGCAACAAGGAAACGAAGACCCGCATCCAGAACCCCTTCCGGGGTCTCGTCCAGGTCGTCGTGTCCCGCAAGCTCGTCGAGATCGACAAGTCCGCGAACCGTGGAACCACCTGGTACCTCCTGGCGAACAAGTCCAGCGTGCACCCGGCAATCCTCCACGTGTCGCTGCTCGGCCACGAGAACGTCGACATTCGCACGAAGCGCGACCAGGGCAACCGGGTCGGCGGCGGCGAGATTCCGTTCGAGGAGGGATCGTACCTCGACGACACGATCGACTTCCGCGGTCGTCACATCGACGGTGCGGCCAAGGGCCTGCAGGATTCGGATGGTAAGGCGCTCGTCGCCTATGCCTCCGATGGCAAGGTCTGATCCACCCCTCATGCACGGTCCCCGCTCCGCACTGACTGCCATCGTGTGGGGCGGGGAACGGCACAACTAAGGGAGTTGTGATGGTCGAATACAACGAACCAGTGCAACAGGTGCGTTTGCTCATAGCCGACCTGGACGCCGGTGAGAATCAGATCTTCTCTGACGATCAGCTGGAAGGTTTCCTCAGCATCACTCGCCAATCGGTGAAGCGTGCTGCTGCGGACGCCCTGGACGCTATCGCATCGTCGGAGGCTCTCACTTCCAAGGTCATCACCACGCAGGATCGTTCGGCGGACGGCGCAAAAGTTGCTGACGCGCTCCGCAAACACGCAGCAGCATTGCGCGGACGAGCCAAGGAAGAAGAGGACGCGGAGGACGACGAACCGTTCTTCATGGCCTTCGACCTCACTGGCCCAATGTCTGCCGAGGGTGAGGAGATGCGGTTATGAGTCCGCTTCCCGCACGAGGCCGGTTAAAAGTGCTACCAGATAATTGGGCAGCTCATCACCGTCCCACTGCGTATGGGTTCCTCACTGGTGACTGTACGGCCTACACGGTCGGCCCTCCCGGTGATTGGGTTCCAGGTGGGAATAGCGGCGGTGATAATCCCACGTACGTCGATAAATGGGAGCACGCACCCTGCTCGGCACAGTTCCTCACCCAGTCAACCAGACCGGTCACGGTCGCCGACGGGGTCGAAGTGTTGGCCACGCACCGGATCAGCGTTCCCATCGCCTCCACGTGGTTGCACTACGGAGACACGATCGAAGTCCTGGACAACCCCGACGATCCGGCACTCAACGGTCGCGAATTCCAGGTGCTCGTCACCGAATCGGGGACGACGAACTGGACGCGTGACTACCTGTGCCAGGACGTGAACGCACGGGAAGTGAGGGCCGCCTGATGGGACTCGATGCCAGCGAGCTCCGCAAGTTCGGCAACGACCTCACGAAGATGGGCGCGAACGCCAACCGCGGCGGTCGCCTCGTCGTCGAGAAGACAGCGGCCGACATCTCCGGAGACGCCAAGAAGATCGCCTTCGACAAGGGCGTGATCGACACCGGCAACCTCATCAACTCCATCGGCTACGACGTCAACCATCGGCCCGGAGAATCCTCAGCGGAGATAGGACCCACGGTCGAATACGCCGGCTACAACGAGTGGGGCACATCGAAAATGCCGCCCCGCCCGTTCCTGGGGCCAGCGTTCGATCGCAGGACCCCGGGCTTCGAGAAGGCGCTCGGTGACATTGTCGATGGCACATGGAAGGGGTGAGCCAACACGGACATCATCACCCTCAATACCTGGACGCTGGATCGTCTGAAATCGATCGGCGTTGACGTCCACGACGGGCGCGTCCCGGACAGTGTCCCCACGACGGCGGGCGGCTTCATCAAGCCATACCTGGCCGTGTGGACCGAGCCCCTGCGCGAACATGATGAGCAACCACTCGACTACTCAAAGCAGGAGACGGCTGGGGCGCTCACGGTCACGGCCGCTGGCGCGACAGCGGGAACAGTTCGCAACCTCTCACAAGAGGTCATCCGGAAACTCAACCGCGTCCCCGCACCCGGTGGGGGAGAGTACCGGCACGTCGAACCGTTCCTCAAGGTCCAGAACGACAACCAGGTGAGCCCCTCGCGGCTGTATCTTCCGCTGTCGTTCGAGTTCCAGCAGCCGTGAGGAAGTCTGGGTAATCACCCGTTCATCCACTTGCGTGCTTCAGCAAGTGACATGGACTCACCGGCCCGCTTCATGTGCGCCTGCAGCTCTGCTGGCGTGGACGAGCGGTTCAGCCCCTCTTCAATCGCTTTAGCCCGCTTAAGTTCACCATCGGCAATTGACTTGATCACCTTGCCGGGATCTTTGTCCCACTTAGCTCCCATGTTTTCACTCCCTTGTAACGGATTGTGAAACCACTGTAATCGCACAACCCCGTAAGCCACGGCGACCCCGTGGCTTTTTTCATGCCCGAAAAGGAGTCGCTATGGCCGAAACCTTCGACCACTTCAAGAACGCCTACGACAAACGCACCGGGGACAAGCTCCCGCACAAGGTGCCCGAGTCTCACTTCGCGATATTCCCCGAAACGCTCTCCCGAGCTGCAAAACCGCAGGTGCGCAGTGCAGCTCCGACCCGACCCACCGCAACCCCAGAAGTCGCCTCAGTCATTGAGGTCGTCAACAAGCAGGAAGGCAAGTAACCATGCCCACACCACTCGCAGATGGCAAGACCAAGGTCACCATCCTCCCCACCGCACCCGCCAACCCGAAGGCCATCAGCCTCGCCGAACTCGAGGCCGGCATCGACGCATCGTGCGCGATCATGATGTCCGACTACAACGTCGGCGCCGCCACTTCCGAGTCCGTCGATGAGAAGGCCCTGTGCCAGGAAGGGAATGCCACCACCTGGGGTGCCAGCAACGGCACCATGGAGTTCACTCTCTTCCTCGACTACGACGAGGACCACAAGCTCGATGTCACCTCCGACCAGGGCAAGGCCTATGAGGCCGTGAAGTTCAAGGGCACCCAGGTGTACCTCGTGCAGCGCGAGACCTCGAAAACCTCGAAGGAAGACTGGGCCGTCGGCGACGAGTACGAGTACTTCCACGGCATCGCCGACAACCCGACTCACATCGACCGCACCGGTTATGTGAAGCGCAAGGTGACGGCCGCGTTCCAGGAGATGGAACTGCACGGCGTCGTCGCGTCGACCACTCCCTGATCTTCGGATCATCCCCAAGACCCCAGTGGGCAGGTTCCTCCATGGCCTGCCCACTGGTCTACCCCCACATGGAGAACCCCACATTTTTTACATGGAGGAACAGAAATGGCTTTCAATCCCGACGACTTCATTGCAGGCATCAGCGCCGCGCAGACCCCAGTCACTATCTTCAAGGCCGCCGACGTGGCCGGTCATCTGCGCGCAGTCGAGGCCGATCTCGAGCTTCTGGCCGGATTCGATGACGAACAGACTCTCGACGCCGGCGCTGAACGCGCTGAGCTGATCGAGAAGCGCGACCGACTGCAGAATGAACTTCAGGACTCCGCGGAGGAGTTCATCGTCCAGGCGCTCGAGCAGGACAGGATCGACGAGCTTACCAAGGAAGCGCGCAAGACGGCGAAGGACCGAGCCGATCAGGCAGCCAAGGACGCTGCGGGTTATGCGCGTGAAGAGTGCAGGCGAGCCGAGATCGGCGACGGCAAAGAGATCAAGGATGCGGTTCGGCGAGCATCACTGTCAGCGTCCGAAGCTGTCATGCGCAAAGAGGCCGGCATTCATATCATCTCCCACGCGGTCGTCACCGACACCGGAGAGCGTGCCTTCACTCCAGAGCAGATGCGTGTCGTGTCCGAGAAGCTCGGCGATACGCAGATGGACAAGCTCTATAAGGCGTTCTACGACCTGACGAGCAATGACCCGGGAGAGCTCATCCCAAAATCGCGGAAGCCTGGGCCGACGGTCGAGGACTAAACGCACTCACGCAGACCCGCACGGCACGGGCATGGGGCCAACCCGTGTCCGTGCTACGCGGGGAACGCAAGCCAGGGAAGAAATGGTCGCAGAAAGACCGCTCTCTCGCCCTGGCTCTCACGCTTTACGAGGCCGACCTGTGCCAAGGGTGTGGTCAACCGATGTCGCTGTCGTCGGGCGAGCATCCGCATGACTACGAGGTGAAGAACACCCGGTGCATGGCGTGCGCGGAGATTGAGGAATTCCAGGATTCCGGCAAGGCAAAGGCACTCGACAGCGGAACTAAGACATACGTGGTCGTTGACGAGTAACTAGCGCTTGAGTGCGGCAACCAAACGCACGATTAGGGCGGCGAAGGCTGAACCCACTGCCAGGAAGAGCGACGCCGCCAACACGACCGTGAATATCACCTGGACCGCCACGTTTGATGCAGGCGGAATCGCGAAGTGACCCACGAGCAAGAGAACGAAGTAGAGGACCCCGGAACAGATCGCCACCAGAAGCAGCAGTACTGAGCGCTTCTTGAGCTGGGTGTATCGACGCTCCCTGCCGTATGGCGTCGATGTATCAGACCGCGCTCCCGAGAAATCGGTAACCGGCTTGTACTGATTTCCGTACCTGTTCGTCCTGGCCATGGCTAGTCCTATCCATCCCGCTTGTAGTCACCAAATCATATAGGAGGCCACTGTCATGACCGAAGTTCGTAGCGTCTCCGCCCTGCTGTCGGTGAAGGTTAACCAGTACAAGGCCGACATGGCCGCAGCCGGTAAGGCTGCTGTGGACGCGGCGAATAAGACAGAGACTGCTTGGAACAAATCCACTACCGGTGCGGGCCGCGCCATGAAGGCGGCCCAGCAGTACAGCCAAGAAATGACCACTGTTGGTGCTGGACTCGCGACCTTCGGCGGAATCGTTGTTGGGGCCCTCGGCCTCGCGACTAAGGCGACAATGTCGTGGGAGTCCGCCTGGACCGGCGTCATGAAAACGGTCGACGGAACACCGCGTCAGCTGGCGGACATCCAGTCGGGTCTGCGCGATCTCGCAAAGACCCTGCCGGCCACCCACGAAGAAATCGCAGCTGTTGCTGAGGCGGCGGGCCAGTTGGGCGTGAAGACCGACGATGTCGTGTCGTTCACGAAGACCATGATCGACCTCGGCGAGGCCACGAACCTCACAGCCGAAGAGGCGGCGACCTCGATCGCTCAGATCACGAACGTCATGGGCACCGCTGGCAAGGATGTCGGGCGTTTCGGCGCCACCCTCGTCGAGCTCGGCAACAACGGGGCGTCCACTGAGAAGGACATCCTCAACATGGCTCAGCGCCTGGCCGGTGCCGGCAAGCTCGCCGGAGCCACAGAGGCCGACATTCTCGCCTTGTCGAACGCGATGGCATCCGTCGGTATCCGTGCAGAACTTGGCGGCGGCGTGATGACCCGTGTCATGAACCGCATGTATGCCGACGTGAAGAACGGCGGCGAAGGACTCGAAGAGCTGGCCCGAGTTTCCGGTGTCACGTCCAAGCAGTTCGCGCAGGCCTACGAAGAGGATCCCGTCCGCGCCGTCGCGATGCTCACCGACGGGCTCAACGGGGTCAAGGAAGGCGGCGGCAACGTCGTCGAGACCATGAAAGAACTCGGCATCAAGGGCACCGAGGAAACGCAGGTCATGCTCCAGCTCGCCGGCGCCGGTGACCTTCTCACTGAGTCTCTCGACATGGGCAAGTCTGCCTGGGAAGAGAACACTGCCCTCATCCAGGAAGCCTCCAAGCGGTACGAGACCGCTGAATCTCGCATCAAGATCGCGGGCAACCAGATCAAGGACACTGCGATCACTCTCGGCGGAACCTTTGCGCCTGCGGTCGCCGGCGTCGTCGAAGGGGTCGGTAATCTCGTCGGCATCGTCGGGCAGGCGCCCGAGCCAGTCATCAAGCTCGGTGGGGCACTCGCTGGCGTCGTGGGAACCGCGTCTCTCGCCGCAGGCGGATTCCTCCTCCTTGCTCCGAGAATCGCCGACACGATCGACGCAGTGAACACTCTGCGCACGAAGTCGGAGGCCCTGGACAAGGTTCTCTCACTGCCCGGCGCGTCCAAGGCGAAGGGCGTCATTGGCGGAGTCACCAAGGCCGCAGTTGCCGCTACAGGTGCCGTCACGGCCCTGATCGCGGCTGGTGCTGTTGCAGACATGTTTGCCGGCAACGTGAAGAGCACGCAGGAGCTGACGAACGCGCTCATTCAGCTCGATGACCAGAACAGTCTGAGCGTGGCTTCTCTCGACCAACTTTTCCAGGTGACAGGGTCTGGTGCCGCGCACATCAACGGTTTCGGCGATGCCCTGGACATCATCAACCAGAACGGGTTCCTCGGCTTCCTCGACAGCGCGGGGTCGATGTTTGGCATCTTCGACTCTAATGCCGAGCTCGCTAAGGACTCCATGGAAGCCATGGATCAGTCACTGAGCTCAATGATGTCGGCGGGCAACATGGACATGCTCGAGTCGAACTTCCGTGCGGCCGCAGAGTCGGCCAAGGAGTTCGACTACTCCGCGGGCGACGTGATCGCCAGCATGCCTACCCTTCAGGGCCAGCTGATCGAGCAGGCGAAAGCCATGGGGTACGCGACTGACAACGCGACTCTGGCAAAAATCGCACTGGGCGAGCTTCCCGTCAATGCGAACGCCGCCGCGGGCGCTGTCCAGGGTGTTGGTAGCGCGGCTGGTGAGGCATCGGACTCGCTGTCGGACATGCTCGATGGTCTTGTGGCCCTTGGCCTCGCCAACCTGGATGAGCGCGAAGCGATGCGGCAGTACGAGGCCGCGATCGACTCGGTCACTGAATCCATCAAGGAGAACGGCACCAGTCTCGACATCACCACCGAGAAGGGCCGCAACAACCAGGACGCCCTCGACGGTATCGCCAGCGAGGGCATTGCCGCAGCGCAGGCAATGGCCGAACACGGCAGGTCGCAGGAAGATGTCCAGGGGCAGCTGCAGAACACCTACGACGATCTCGTGGCCGCGGGTAAGCAATTCGGCATCGGCGGTGACAAGGCCAAGAAGATGGCTCGCGAGATCCTCGAGATCCCCGACGGCGTCAGCGTGAAGTCCTGGATGGACGACGCGGCCAAGAAGGAAGCCAACGCGACAAAGAAGGCCGTCAACGACATTCCGAAAAAGGTCAGCGTCAACGTCGTCTTCAACGTCACTGAGCCGAAGAACGGCATCAAGAACATGCCGGAGAACCTGCTCAACCCGAACAGGAACAGGAGCAAGAGTCCGGGAAGCCTGAACCAGTGGGATCCCAACTTCTACGGCGGCATCGACCTCAAGCCGATGGCTTCTGGTGGTGTCCTGTCGAACATCGCTGAGATGGTTCAGCCGAACACGTGGCGGATCGTCGGTGACCGCATGGATGTCGATGAGGCGTTCATCCCCCTCGATGGGTCGAAGCGGTCGTGGAAGATCCTCATGGAGGCGCTTTCCCGCATGCCCGGAGCAATCCCCATGGCCAAGGGTGGTATTGCGTCGGCTGAGAAGTCGGTGGATGCCGCGCAGGACCGTCTCAAGGCTGCACGCCGGGCGAAGTCGGATGCGAAGTCCAAGACCGCGAAGTCTCAGGCGGAGCGTCGTATTCGCATCGCCGAGGACGAACTGTCGGCGGCGAAGAAGTCTCTGAAGTCCGCGAAGGACAAGCAGAAGGCTGATGAGCGTCTGGCGAAGATCGCGGCGGATAAGGCGAAAGAGGAGAAGGAGCGCCGGCAGCGCGTCGGGGAACTCCAGTCGGATCTGCGTGTTGACATCCGTCGCGGCAACATCCGCGACCAGGTCACCGGTGGTCTCTCCGGCGGCTATTCGGCCGTGGACAGACTCTTCGATCTGGGTTCCAACCAGGACCTGTCGAAGGGTTCGCGTTCTCGCGCTAACTCCTCGGCTAGGAAGTTCGAGGCGAACCTCAAGGCCCTGTACTCGCAGGCCGAGAAGATCGACGCCAAGCTCAAGAAAGCGCAGGACAAAGCAACCGAGCTCAAGGGAATCAAGGATTCGGTAGCGTCCGGTCTGTTGAATGACCGTGATCTGGATGTGTCCACTTCGGTGGTGTCGACGGGGGACGGGAACTTCAAACAGGTCTCTTCCCTGTCGTCCATGTCGGGCAAGACTGCCCGCCTCAAGGAGCTCGTCGGGAAACTGGGGAAGCTCGCAAAAATGGGTATCCCTGGTGCCCTGTTGCAGGAGGTTGCCGGTCAGGGAATTGAGGGCGGTAACGCTGCTGCTGATGCTCTGCTGGGTGCACCGATTGGTGAGCGTAATCAGTTGGTGTCGTCGTGGTCTGAGTTCGACAAGTACGCGAACCAGGCGGGCCAGTACGTAACGGAGGGCTTCTACAAGGGAGGCTCCGCTGCTGCTGACGGTGTGGTGAAGGGACTTGAGGGCAAGCAGAAGAACGTTGAGAAGGCTATCGCCAATCTGGCGAAGGTCATGGAGTCGACGTTCAAGTCTGTCCTCGGGATTCATTCGCCGTCGCGTGTGATGGCTGATCTTGGTGGGTTCACTGCTGAGGGTCTCGTGCAGGGCATGCTCGGTGGTGTCTCGGATGTGCAGTCCGCGGCATCTGCGCTGGGGTCTGCTGCTGTACCGAACCTGATGGCCTACGCACCTGCCGACATGTCCATGGACGTGGGAGTCAACCCCGTCGTCGCTGACGATGAAGGCACGGCGGGTCTTGCGATGCAGGACATGTCGTCGACCACGTTGGACGCGATGGAGCAGATGCGCCTGTCCGTGTCCGACGGGTTCGCTGGAATGCTCGAGAACATCCAACTGGCACAGGCGGGAATGCTTCTGTCGACACAGGACTCCCAACTGGGAATGCTCACGTCGACGCAGACGCATAACGCGGCAATGCTGCTGGATACTCAAACCCAGCAGGCCGCGATGCTGTTGAACACGCAAACCCAGTATGAGGCGATGCGGTCGACTGCTGAGACGAAGCAGATCGCGCAACTCGGCGTGATGACGAATCAGCAGGAATTGATGCGGCTCATGCTCATCGATAAGCAGGCTTCCATGTTGTCGAAGTCGTCGACTGATTTTGAGTCGATGAAGAACACGACGGGAACGAAGTTCTCGACGATGCGCACGAACACCGACACCACCATGTCTGGCATGTATGGCGACTATGACACTCGTCTGGGTGATTTGAAGTCGCTGAACAAGTCTGGTTTCGAGTCCCTGTTGGGTACGTCGAATGCGAACATGGCTGCGGTCCGTCAGGGCATGGATGGGCAGATGAGGGATGCTAAACCCGAATTGGGTGCGAACCTCAACCAACTCATTGCCGTGTTCTCATCGTTCACTGCCTCGGTGAACAAAGCGTTCGGTGATGTGGGTGTGAAGCTCGATGCTCCGGACAAGTTGAAGTTCGCTACTGGCGGTGTCATGCCTGGGTACACACCAGGCAGGGATGTGCATCACTTCCGTTCACGATCGGCGGGGGATCTTTACCTCTCAGGAGGCGAGGGCATCCTCCGCCCAGAAACGACTCGCATGGTCGGCGGGGAGAAGGGCATCAACGCCCTAAACCAGGCCGGGCGGACAGGTAACATTGACGCTCTCACCCACATGCTGGGCGGCGCGGCGTTCGCTGATGGTGGGGTCTACGGGCCGGTGCCGGGCGTTAACGCTTTCGCTGATGCTGGCGTGTGGCGGAATCTGTGGGCGATCACGAAGGACAAGTTCCCGAACGCAACACTCAACTCTGCCTATCGTGGCGGGTCGATGACGGTGTCCGGGAACGCTTCTTATCACTCCAGGGGAATGGCGATCGACACTAGGGCGTGTCTCCTTTATTGACCATTCCAGGACTGGCACGGTGGAGACGTGACTACACAGCAACGACACCGAGTCTTCACTGATGAGCAGT
>NZ_JALDSX010000039.1 GCF_022748595.1 Brevibacterium sp. ZH18
AGTCTCACGACTGCCGCCCAACTGATTTGGCACCGCCGATTAGGTACTAGACTCTAAGGGCGAAGTGTCCTCACAACAGACGAATGGAGAAGATCAGTGGCAGACAGCATTGACTGCGCGGGTGACAGCATTCCTTGGAAACAGGGTCTGACCGGCACGGAGATCTTCTCCACGGACCGCACGGTCGTTGCAATGTGGCTCAACGGCGAGCCGGCAGATCTCAGCCGCGAGCTCGCAGTCGATGACTCCATCGCGCCCATCACGATCGATTCTCCGGCAGGGCTCGACATCCTGCGCCACTCGGCCGCACACGTCACCGCTCAGGCCGTTCAGGACCTGTTCCCTGACGCGAAGCTCGGCATCGGGCCCTACATCACCGACGGATACTACTTCGACTTCGATGTGGCCGAGCCCTTCACCCCCGAAGACCTCAAGGCGATCCAGAAGAAGGCCGCCCAGATCGTGAAGTCCGGTCAGACCTTCAACCGCGTCGTCGTCACCGAGGACGAGGCGAAGGCGCGGATGGCGAACGAGCCCTACAAGCTCGAACTCATCTCCGACAAGGGTGCAGGCTCAGACGACTCAGCGTCCGTCGAGGTCGGTGCCGGTGAGCTCACCGTCTACGAGAACCTCGACCGCAAGGGCGAAATCGTGTGGCAGGATCTCTGCCGCGGACCGCACCTGCCCACCACCAAACTGATCGGCAACGGATTCGCCGTCACCCGCTCCTCGGCGGCCTATTGGCGCGGAGACCAGGCTAATGCGAGCCTGCAGCGTGTCTACGGCACGGCCTGGGCCTCGAAAGAGGATCTCAAAGCCCACCAGGATCGCCTCGCCGAGGCTGAGCGTCGTGACCACCGCAAGCTCGGTGCCGAACTCGACCTGTTCTCGTTCCCTGAGGAGCTCGGCTCCGGCCTTCCCGTATTCCACCCCAAGGGCGGAGTCATCAAGCGCGAGATGGAGGACTACGTCCGCGCCCGCCACATCGAGGAGGGCTTCGAGTACGTCGGCACGCCGCACATCTCGAAGGAGGCCCTCTACTACACCTCCGGGCATCTGCCGTACTACGGCGAGAACATGTTCCCCGCGATGTCTGTCGACGAAGTCCGCGATGAGAGCGGTGCGATCGTCAAGGAGGGCACCCCGTACCGCCTCAAGGCGATGAACTGCCCGATGCACAACCTCATCTTCCGCTCACGTGGCCGCTCATACCGCGAGCTTCCGCTGCGCCTGTTCGAGTTCGGCACCGTCTACCGCGATGAGGCCTCTGGCGTCGTCCACGGCCTGACCCGCGTGCGCGCCCTGACGCAGGACGATTCCCACTCCTATGTGGCTCAGGAGGACGCTGCGAAGGAGATCCGTCACCTGCTCGAGTTCGTCCTCAGCCTGCTGCGCGATTTCGGACTCGACGACTTCTACCTCGAACTCTCGACTCGGGACGAGGACGGGAAGAAGAAGGACAAGTTCATCGGCTCCGATGAGCAGTGGGCAGAAGCCACGCAGGTCCTCGAAGAGGTCGCGCTGGAGACCGGTCTCGAGCTGGTCCCCGATCCCGGCGGAGCGGCGTTCTATGGACCCAAGGTCTCCGTTCAGGCACGCGATGCCATCGGCCGCACCTGGCAGATGTCGACCGTGCAGCTCGACTTCAACCAGCCCGAGCGCTTCGGGCTGGAATATCAGGCCGCCGACGGCACCCGCAAGCAGCCGGTGATGATCCACTCGGCGAAATTCGGGTCCATCGAACGGTTCATGGGTGTGCTCATCGAACACTATGCGGGTGCGTTCCCCGTCTGGCTGGCGCCGGTCCAGGTCACCTGCATCCCCGTGGCTGAGGAATTCAACGACTACCTCGCCGAGGTGGCCGCGCAGCTCAAGGCCGCCGGCGTTCGCGTCGAGATCGACGACAGCGACGATCGGTTCCCGAAGAAGATTCGCAACGCTTCGAAGTCGAAGGTGCCCTTCGTGCTCATCGCCGGTGGGGAGGATCGCGACGCGAATGCCGTGTCGTTCCGTTTCCGCAACGGAGAGCAGGACAACGGCGTATCCGTCGCCGAGGCGGTCACTCGGATCGTCGAATCCATCGAAACCAAGGCCCAGGTATGACGCAGGCCCCACACAACCACCTCGGCGAGGGTAGCTCCGATCAACCCGGAAGCATGCCCGAACCCGAGGCGGCTGCGGGCTTCCCGGGGGAGCCTGATGGCTTCCAACGGCTGTGGACACCGCATCGGATGGTCTACATCGGCGGACAGGACAAGCCCAAGGACTCCGGAGTCTCCGAATGCCCGTTCTGCACGGCGCCGACGAAGTCCGATGAGCAGGGCCTCATCGTTGCCCGCGGTGAAGAGGTGTACGCGGTGCTCAACCTGTACCCGTACAACCCAGGTCACCTCCTCATCTGCCCCTATCGTCACGTCGCGGACTACACGGATCTGACTGATTCGGAGACGGCGGAGCTCGCCCGCTTCTCGCAGAAGGCGATGACCGTGATTCGCGCCGTATCGTCCCCGGACGGCTTCAATCTGGGAATGAATCAAGGACCCGTGGCAGGTGCCGGAATCGCCGCGCACCTCCATCAGCACATTGTGCCCAGATGGGGCGGGGACTCGAACTTCCTGCCCGTCGTGGCACAGACCAAAGCTCTGCCTCAGGTGCACGCCGACGTGCAGGCAGCGCTGTCAAAGGAATGGAACAGATGAACCCCGAAGATCTCGACTCCCTGGCCGAGTACTCATCCCCACTGCTGCGCGGCGACGACACGATCATCACGATCACACGACCGGATCAGGAGTCGAACAGCTATCTCTCGCAGCTGTTCGCCCTCGGCGATGGGAAGTCGACGCGGCTGACCCACAACTGGCGTGACTTCGCGCCCGAGGTCCGATCCCAGTGGTCGGGGTATCTGAGTGCAGCGAAGAAGGAAGCCCCGCAGCTCTTCGTCGGCCCCACCCTGGAAACGGCCCATCGGATCACCGACAACCACCTCGGCGTCTCGGCATTCGCTCTCGACGACGAAGGCGCCCGTGCGCTCTACGTCGCCAGAGTCGCCGAACCTGGACGTTACGGCGAGGACGAGGACATCCCGGCGAACGAGGAAGCGCCGCGACGAATCACCTCGGCGGCGTATCTGAGCAACGGCGTGGGCTATACGAAGGATCGTCCCGCACGGGCCTTCCTCGTCGATCTCGTCGAACCAGGACTCGGCAAATCCGGCGTATCCGGCTCCTCAGAGGTGCCCCTTTCGACGCTGCTGGACTCGCCTGATTCCGATGTCCACGATCCGCAGTTCTCTCCCAGCGGGACCCGGGTCAGCGTGCTCTCCGCGGTCGCACCCGATCACGGTGAACCGGATCTGCGCTCCACCGTGTGGCTGCTCGGTGCAGAGGATCCGACCGCGGTGAAGCTGCCGCGTATGAGCGTGAACCTGCACCGGTGGCTCGACGACGACACACTTCTGCTCGTCGGCAACGAACTCAACCGGGACGAACTCGACTTCGTCGCAGCCATGCCCGGGCTTTTCGTCCACGACCTGACGACGGGTTCGACGAGGCGGCTGACCGACTCCGAGACCGTGGCCGTTGCATCCATCCGCCCGCAGGTCGTCGGGGGAGCGGATGACGGAACTGTCATCGCCGTCGTCGACACCGACGGAGCCTCACGCGCAGTCTCGATCCCGCTGAGCGCACAGGACCTGGAACTCGACGAACTCGACTTCCTCACGGACGAGACGACCGTGGTCAGCGGATTCCACGTGGTTGAGGACTCTGCAGCTGCTGCAGGCCCCAGCGTCAGCGGTGGCCTGGTGTACACGGGGGAGACCCCGACCAGTCCAGCAGTCCTCGGCCGGACTCGGATAAGCGGTGACGCACCTCGGACCGGCGAGACGGCCGCGATCGTGAAAGAGCATCCGGCTCCCGCCAATTCTGTTCTGCCACAGGTGTTGACCGTCGACGGCGAGGGCGGAACGATCACCGGGTGGCTCGCGAAGCCGACCGGCGAGGGACCGTTCCCGGTCATCCTCAACATCCACGGCGGGCCATTCGCACAGTACACACACGGGTGGTTCGACGAGACCCAGGTGCTCACTTCGGCGGGATATGCGGTCGTCTATGCAAACCCTCGTGGTTCGGGCGGTCGCACTCATACGTGGGGTGCAGCCGTGCAGGGGAACATGGCAGAACCGGCGATGGCCGACGTCCTCGCCGTACTCGATCACGCGCTGACGGCGAATTCCGACCTTGATCCGACCCGCCTCGGCGTCGAGGGCGGATCCTACGGGGGCTACCTCACGGCGATGACCATCGCCGCCGACCACCGCTTCCGAGCCGCGATCGTCGAACGTGGATACTTGGACCCCGCCAGCTTCGTCGGCACCTCGGACATCGGTCGGTTCTTCACCGAGGAGTACACGTCCCGCGATCAGGCCGCCATCGAACGTCAGTCGCCTTTGGCCCACGTCTCCCAGGTGCAGACGCCGACGCTTGTCATGCATTCGGAGCTCGACTTCCGGTGCCCGCTCGAGCAGGCTCAGCAGTACTACGCAGCGCTGCAGCGATCCGGAGTGGACACCGAACTGCTGATCTTCCCGGGGGAGAACCACGAGCTCTCGCGCGCCGGCCAGCCCCGACATCGTCGGCAGCGGTTCGAAGCGATCCTCGACTGGTGGGACCAGCACCTGTCTGGAGATGCCCAGCCGACCACCACCTCGGCGGTTCGCTGAACTGATGCTCACCACCATCACCGCCACCGAGGCGCTCACCCGACCCCGCGCGCGCTCTGCGCATGCGACTCCGGCATCACCAGCACCGAACCTGTGCGCGGCGCCAGCTGCGGTAGCAGTGCCTGGTGCGGGCCGGAATCCCACCGGCAGGGGACGGTTTCGAGAACGATCGGCAGGTCCGACTTTGCTGTCATTGGTCACATTGGCGGCCGTCAGCTTGGCCGCACTCGCACTTCCCGATATCGTTCTGTCGGTTGCCTTCGTGATCTTGATGATCGCCTGCGGCTTCACTAGTGTGCAGAGAATTACGTCCGTCCATCGCCGACGCCTGGAGAACCATGAAACCTCGTAAAGCCTCAAGAGTCGTATTACTCAATGAGCGCGACGAGGTTCTGCTGATTAGGGCTCAGGATCTGCTCAACCCCTCCCACCAGTGGTGGATGACCTGCGGCGGCGGCTCGGAGATGGGGGAGTCCGCGGCTCAGACCGCTGCGCGCGAACTGGCCGAGGAGACCGGTCTCGAGTGCGAACCCGGAGAGCTCATCGGCCCCCTGGCGATCCGCGACGAGGTCTTCGAATTCACGGAGAAGTCGCTGCGGCAGCTGGAGACGTACTTCGCCTTCCGCACAACCGAGGACATCGAACTCGAGGACGCCGTCTGGACGGATATCGAGAAGCGCAGTCTGCTCGAGTTCCGCTGGTGGTCACGCGACGAGCTGATGACCACGACGGACACGATCTACCCGAAGAACCTGCTCAGCCTCATGGACCTCGCGACCACGGGATCAGTCCCAGAATCTCCGCTGGTCATCGACTGACTCAGGCTGTGGCCGGGGTCGGGTCGTCGGGTGATCGACCGGGCGATGACGGGCGTCTGCTGCGGCGTGAACATGACGAGGCGTTGAGCGTATAGACTTTAGTGGCTATATCTAGAGGAAGGAACACCAGTGTCAGGTCATTCCAAGTGGGCAACGACTAAACACAAGAAAGCTGCCATCGATTCGAAGCGGGCAAAGCTCTTTGCCAAGCTGATCAAGAACATCGAGGTTGCGGCTCGCAACGGTGGGCCTGATCTCGATGGCAACCCGACGCTGTTCGATGCGGTTCAGAAGGCGAAGAAGAACTCGGTTCCCGCCGACAACATCACCCGTGCTGTCAAGCGCGGAGGGGGCCTCGACGGTTCCGCTGTGAACTACGAGAACATTCTCTACGAAGGCTACGCCGCCGGCGGTGTCGCCCTCCTCATTGAGTGTCTGACCGACAACCGCAACCGTGCGGCTTCCGAGGTTCGTGTGGCCGTCACGCGCAACGGCGGCACCATGGCAGACCCCGGATCGGTGATGTATAACTTCAACCGCAAGGGCGTCATCGTCGTCCCTGCTGAGGGCACCGACGAGGACTCGATCGTTCTGGCCACCCTCGAGGCCGGAGCCGAAGAGGTCAAAGACGAAGGCGATACCTTCGAGATCATCTGTGAGGCCACCGACCTGGTTGCCGTGCGTACAGCACTCGTCGACGCAGGCATCGACTACGACTCGGCAGAGGCGTCGTTCGTGCCCGGCATCGAAGTCAGCTTGGACGCGGACACTGCCAGCAAGGTCTTCAATCTCATCGATGCGCTCGAAGACAGCGACGAAGTTCAGAACGTCTACTCCAACGCTGATGTCAGCGACGAGGTTCTGGCCGAACTCGATTCCTGATGAGAATCCTGGGCGTAGATCCCGGCCTGACCAGGTGCGGGCTGGGTGTCATCGACACCCTGCCCGCCCGCAAGGCCACAATGGTCGCGGTGGATGTGCTGAGGACTCCGTCCGCGGATTCCGTTGACCTGCGTCTGGGCGCCCTCGCCGAGGCTTTCGACAGTTGGCTGGACACCTACCGTCCCGATGTCGTGGCCATTGAGCGCGTGTTCGCCCGCAACGATGTCTCGACGATCATGGGCACCGCGCAGGTCTCGGGGCTGACCATGGGCCTGGCGGCCCGGCGCGGACTGCCGGTGGCGATGCACACGCCCTCGGAGGTCAAGGCGGCTATCACCGGATCGGGGCGTGCGGATAAGAAGCAGGTCACGAACATGGTGACCCGGATTCTCCAACTCGACGAACCCCCGAAGCCGGCAGATGCTGCCGATGCTTTGGCAATTGCGATCTGCCATTCGTGGCGCGGAGCGCTGAGCGGGCAGTCGACGCCCGGCGTGAACAAAGACCTGAATGCGCGCAAGAGCGGCGGTCGAGAAGGCTCCGGGCTGACGAAGGCCCAAGAGCAATGGGCCAAGGCGATGCGCAACGCGAAGTAAGGCGATGCGCAACGCGAAGTAGGGAAAACTGCAGCAGCGAAGGCTGAAGCTCGTCTGCCTGCGGACGACTTCCAGATGAGCGAGCTGGAGTCGAGATGTGTTTGAAGGTCCTACCTACCGAGGCCTCCGCCGGTCGAAGTCATTGCACTTCGGCGGGCGGAGGCCTCGGTTGTGCGCTCCGGTGGGTCCGAAGGCCGAGGTGGGACAGAAGGCCGAGGTGGGATAGAGGCCAAAGGTGGGTCGGAAGGCCAAGAGCCAAAGGTGGGATAGAAGCCAAAGGTGGGTCAGAAGTCGAAGGTGCGTCAGAAGCCAGAGGTGGGGCGGGCCAACTGGTTGGTGGGCCACCTTCTCGGCTGAGGCGCGATGCTGGAAGGCATGAGATGTGAACAGACTCCCAGCAGTTCAGGTACCACCACCGCCTCGCCAAATAATAGAAAGAAATAGAACAGAACTATGTACTTGAGGTTGATTGGGGAGTAGAATCGGGTTAATCGAACAACAGCGAAGTTGACGAACGGACACCGAGGCAATGACTCTCACCCCCGACCGCACTCCAGGGAAAGACGGCAAGCGTTCTCAGCGCGCCGCGCCCGGGGCAGATGCGGCCAGCGAAGGTGCTGAACCGGCGTCGACTTCATTCCTCGAGCAGCTCAAAGCCGCGGGTATGGACCTGACCGGCAATCCGCTGGCCGACAGATTCGCGGATATCGAAGCAGTGCCCATGGTGCCTGTGGACGACGTGGCACCGGTAGGTGGCAGTGAAGTCGGTGGCGGCAGCAACGAGGACCTAGCCGGTGGAGTGAATGAAGGTGCTGCTGGTGATGTGGTTGATGCTGCCGGTGACGTGGTCGGTGCTGACAGCGGTGACTCATCGGCGGAAGTCGGCGAGGCTGAGGTCTACGGTGCCGGTGCCACCGACTCACCCTTCGCCGTTCCGGTGGAGGCCGTCCAGTCGAATTCGAATGATGCTCGTGCTGCGAGTGATCCTGGTAGTGCGAATGACGCTGGTGCTGCGATTGATGCTGGTACCGAAGTTGATGCTGGTACCGAAGTTGAAGATGCAGACGCCTCCGATGACAGCGTTCCGCATCCATTGCTCACCGACGCTGAATGGAACGACCTTGATCACCTCGCCCCTGAGCTGACACAGAGCATCGGGAGCCTCAGCCACCTCAAAGACGAACTGCTGACCTTCGAACGGCCGATGGGTCCCGACTCGGCGATGACTGTCGTCAACGGCATCGAAACCGCGACGCGCATCTTGGAAGCGATGTCCGCGGTCGCGCTGTCGGTCTACGAGCGGTGTGGGACTCCCACGGACTACGGCGCGAAGACGACGAAAGGGCTCGTCCAGAACCGCTTGAACCTGACCGGCCGTGAGGCGCAGCGACGCACAGAGCTGGCCAAAAATCTCGGCAATCGTGTCGATATGGCTGGTCAGTCCAGGGGGCCGGCCAATCCGATCGTGGCGAACGGTCTCCACACGGGTGTGTTATCAGCCGGGCAGGCGACTGTGATCAACGATTGCCTGTCAAAGCTTCCGATCTGGATCTCAGCGGAGGTTCGGACGAAAGTCGAATCGGATCTCGTTGAAAAGGCGCCGCGCGTTCGCGTCTCCGATCTGCGATCGATCTTCAATGCGATCCTTGCGCGGATCGATCCGGATGGTGAGGAGCCGAAGCTTCCGCCTGATCGGGATCAGTATCGGGTCAATGTCCGTGCCCGAGATAACGGTGATTGGGTTCTGAGTGGGCTCCTCGACGCAGTGACCGGAGGGATCCTCTACGGACTGCTGACATCACGAATCCTGCCGACTTGTAACCGAGGCAATGGAACCGATTCAACTTTATCGACTGGAGTCCGCGGCGAGCCCGGCGAAGCTTTGAGTGCCGGTTCCGGAAGCGCCCCTGCTTTCGGTGATTCTGCTTTCGGTGATTCTACGATTCCGGACGGGGCGGATTCGGCTCAGCTCGAGTTCGATATTTTCGGTGCAGTTCTTGGCGGAGACGTGTTCGATGCCCCGCTTCCCGCCGGCAACCCTGACGAAGATCTGAAGCGCGTTGCAGGCGGCGACTCGGAAGCTTCCGAGAATGAGGCATCGGCAGGAGAAGGAGCTCAATTCGGTTTGGGCTTCCGCGAAGACGGTACTCCTGTCAATACAAAAGGCGACCAGGGTACGGTCCGCAATCGGATCTACGAGCGTTTCGCAACCCTGGTCTCTCGCATCGAGATGAACCGCGTTGGCCGCGGCTCCCCATTCGCACTGGTTGTGACAGCGAAAGCCGAAGATCTTGTCACTGGTACAGGGCGAGCAGTAACTGGCAGCGAAGCCGAATTCCCGCTCGCGACAGCCGTGAATGAGGGGTTGAACGGCTCAGTCTTCTTCAACCTGACCTCTGACAAAGCGAAGTCCATGCAACTCGCGACTGAGAACCGGTATGCGACTTCGAAGCAGCTTGCGATCATCACCGCGAGGGACAAAGGATGTACTTTCCCTGGATGTGATGCTCCGCCGGGGTGGTGCGACGTGCACCATATTGTGCCCTGGTCGGAGGACGGCAAGACAGATGTCAACAACCTGACGTTGGCGTGCGGCAAGCACCATCATTTGATCGACAAATCGGATTGGTACGCCCGATCGCTCAAGGATGGGCGAACAGCGTGGATTCCCCCTGCGAGTATTGATATCGAACGTCGGCCAATCCTGCACGCCCGCTTCATCGCACAGGAGATCCTTGACGATCTGGACAGTGATGACGGCTTCTCAGGCCAGTGAACTGCCTGTGGGGATGTGGGCAGCGGGCGCGCAGAGCAGATTCGGTTGTTTTCTGATGGGGTTCACTTCACTGTTCCTGATGGGGTTCACCCCATTGCCTCTTAAGGGGTGCACGACACTGCTTTCGCGTAGCGGAGGTGACAACGTTGTTGATACCGTCGGCATGCGGTTGAAATTCAAATCAACCGCCCGTTCTACAGCCACGTGCTCGACCCTCTCCGGTATGTCGGCTTAAGGCGCCAGGGAGTTCCTGCTAACCTGGATTCGTACACGTGTTCCCACTCGAAAGGCAGTCCGTGATCAGTTTCCTCAGCGGTACGGTTCATCGCATCGCAGCTGACCACCTCGTCATTCTCACCTATGGTGTTGGACGCAAAGTCAACGTAACTCCGGACACTCTGGCCAGTACTCGACATGGTGCAGACATCGAGCTCGTCACCACGTTGGTTGTGCGCGAAGACTCCATGACGCTCTTCGGCTTTGCGACCGAAGACGAGAATCACACCTTCGACGTGCTGCTTTCGATCTCGGGAATCGGCCCACGCCTCGCGATGGCCATTCTCTCGGTGATGGGCCCTGGCGAACTGGCAGCTGCGATCTCGAACCAGGACGCCAACGCGCTCACCCGAGTGCCGGGCATCGGCAAGAAAGGCGCTTCGCGCATCATTCTCGAACTCGAGAACAAGCTGCCCAAACTGGCTGCGTCGACTCCGGGGCCTCAATTGTCGTTCGGGGGAGCCAACCAGCAGGTCATCGATGCTCTCGTCGGTCTCGGCTGGAAGGAAGCGCAGGCAACGGATGTCGTCCAAGAAGTCGTGAGCGACCTCGGTGCTGACGCCGGTACTTCCGCACTGCTGAAAGCCTCACTCAAAGTGCTGGGTGCGAGGAAATGACATCCTCAGCCGGCTACGGTGATTCGGGCGGCCGATTCGGAAACGGCCCATCGTCGGGCATCGGAGAATCTCACAGCACCGATTCATCGTTTGCGGACGAAGCTGCGTCCTATGAGCTTGAGTTCGGCGACCAGAAACTGACCGGCGCAGAAGAGGACCGGCTGGTCTCCGGTCGCGCCGAAACCGCCGAACGTGACGCAGAAGCGGCACTCCGTCCCAAGGGACTCCAAGACTTCATCGGTCAGCCGCAGGTTCGTGAGCAGCTCTCCCTCGTCCTCGACGCGGCCAAAGCCCGCAACAGGGCCCCCGACCATGTTCTGCTTTCCGGCCCTCCCGGACTGGGTAAGACGACTCTGGCCATGATCATCGCGCATGAGATGCAGACCAGTCTGCGCGTGACGTCGGGTCCCGCCGTCCAGCACGCTGGCGACCTCGCCGCGATCCTGTCGTCCTTGGAAGAGGGTGAGGTTCTCTTCATCGACGAGATCCACCGCATGGCCCGGGCTGCAGAGGAGATGCTCTACGTGGCGATGGAGGACTACCGAGTCGACGTCATCGTCGGAAAAGGCCCCGGTGCCACGGCCATCCCACTCGACCTGCCTGCCTTCACCATGGTCGGCGCCACGACCCGCTCTGGATTGCTGCCTGCGCCCCTGCGCGATCGCTTCGGGTTCACCGGTCTCCTCGACTTCTACTCGAGCGATGATCTCCTGACCGTGCTCAAACGTTCAGCCAGAATGCTGGGCATCGAAGCCGACCTGTCCGGTCTCAAAGAGATCTCGACCCGCTCTCGAGGCACCCCGCGCATCGCCAACCGTCTGCTTCGGCGAGTGCGCGACTGGGCGCAGGTTCGAGGCACAGGGATCATCGACGAAGCCGCAGCACTCCAAGCACTCAAGGTTTACGAGGTCGACGAACTCGGCCTTGACCGGCTCGATCGCTCGGTTCTGGAAGTGCTGTGCAAGCGCTTCGCCGGGGGACCGGTCGGCCTCGGAACCCTCTCTGTTTCGGTCGGGGAAGAAGCCGACACTGTCGAGACAGTCTCTGAGCCATACCTCGTGCGGGAGGGCTTGATCAGCCGCACGCCACGCGGACGTGTTGCCACCTCGACGGCATGGAAGCACCTGGGATTACACATCCCAGCAAACTATGAGTTCTGATCCCGGCAATTGAGTTCGCCTTGAGGACTAAGGACGAACTAAGCTAGTGGACTGGTTCGCTCTTACGAAAGGTAGATACCTGTGGATTTATTGATCCCTCTCGCGCTCGCTGCGCTGCTTATTTTTTTCCTATTCAACTCTCGGCGTAAGCAGAAAGCACGTGCGGAGCAGATCAAAACCGGGCTTGTGCCCGGTGCGACCGTGATGACAACGTTCGGTGTCTTCGGAACCGTTTTGTCCATCGATGAAGAAAACAACCAGGTCACCATTGAGTCAGGTCCAGGTACCGTCCTTCGCGTTCACCGCCAGGCCATCGGGCAGATCAACAACCCCGAAGAAGCCGATCCTGCTGTCGACGGAGCCGCTGGTCCCGTTGACGCCGCCGGAACCTCAGCTGATGCCGACGCCGACTCGCCGGTCATCACCGACGCTGAACTCGACGCCATGAACGAGCGCAAGCGCGCCGCAGGAACCTCGAATGATGCCAACCTCGAATCAGACGATGTCGACGACATTGACGCCGCTCTGGCCGAAGAGTCCGACGCTAAGAGCGCCGACTCCGCGAACGCAGATCTGAAGAACGTCGACGCTGATCACACTGACTCCACGCTTGGTGATGATCTCTCTGAGCCCAAGCGTTCTGCCGGCGATCTCGATGATTCTGATGTGTCTGATGCGAAGACGTCCGACACGGATCCAGCGGATACAGAGAACGACAAGAAGAACTGACTCTTCGCTCACTGCACTCAATCGAAAGCTGAAACGTGTCCGATATTGAAGAAAAGCCACGTCCTGGTTTGCGCTTCCTGTGGCTGACGATCGTGACTGCGCTTCTCGTCGGCATCATTGCCAGCGGGATCGTGTGGTCCAAAGCCACGCCCACTCCAAAGCTCGCTCTCGACCTGGAGGGCGGAACTTCGATCATTCTTGAACCTCAAGTATCGAAGGGCACGGACATCAGCAAGGAACAGCTCGACCAAGCTGTTTCGATCATTCGACAGCGAGTCGACTCCACCGGTGTATCCGAGGCTGAGATCTCGACACAGGGTGACCGCAATATCGTGGTCAACCTTCCGGGAAACCCGGATGAGGAGACTCGCAACCTGGTTCGCTCCTCGGCGCAGCTAGTCTTCCGACGGGTCGCCCTTGTGGGTGACCCTCGGTCGCAGGAGCAGATCCAGAAAGAGCAGGAGAAGAGCGGCGGCTCCGATCAGAAGGAAGACCCATCGAAGGGTCTGACCGACGAAGAGAAGAAGCGGCTGAAGGACCTCACCGGTGGCGGCGAGGCCGGCAGCCAGTCGGACGCTGGGGCGCAGTCATCAGCTGGTGGCCAGTCGGACGCAAGTGCCGACGGTCAGGACAACGGCAGTGCGCCCGCCGGCGGCGGAGAAGTCTCCCAAGCTGGTGGAGAAGTCTCCCAGGCCGGTGGAAAGGTTCCCGGGCCTGCAGGCAAGGACGCTGCGGGAAGCGGAGACGAAGCGACGAAGAAGGCAAGCTCGGACAAGAGCAAGGACCAAAAGGTCACTGACTCGACCCCGCGCCCGCTCTTCGACCCTGAGCAGGATGCCGCCGAGTGGCAGACGGACGAAGTCATCAAGAAGTACACGGAACTCGACTGCACCAATCCGAAGAACCGTACAGGTGGCAATCAGCAGCCCTCCGACAAGCCTGTCGTCGCCTGTGCCGAGGACGGGAAGTCGAAGTACATCCTCGGCCCAGTCGAACTCTCGGGCGACCACCTTGCCGATGCGAGCTTCGGCTATGCCGCAGGCGCGAACGGCGTGCAGACCAACCAGCCGGCAGTCAACCTCAAGTTTGACGCGACCGGTCGTGAGATCTTCAAGCAGATCACCTCAAAGATCACCGGAGCCCAGCAGCCCTACAACCAGTTCGCAATCGAACTGGACGGCCTGGTGCTCTCCGCACCGACCTCGAACGCAGTCATCACCGACGGCAATGCTGAGATCTCGGGCAACTTCACGCTCGACGAGGCGCAGACTCTGGCCAACCAGCTCAAGAACGGCTCACTGCCGCTGAGCTTCCAGGTCCAGAGCGAAGACCAGATCTCGCCGACCCTGGGTTCGAACTACCTCAACATCGGTATCCTGACCGGCCTGCTCGGACTCATCCTCGTCGTCGTCTACTCGTTGCTGCAGTACCGAGTCCTCGGCCTCGTAACCGTATCGAGCCTCGTCGTCGTCGGCATCATCACCTATCTCCTCCTGCTTCTAGCCTCATGGCGCTACGGCTATCGGCTGTCATTGGCTGGTCTCGCCGGTATCATCATCGGCATCGGCATGGCAGCAGACTCGTTCATCGTCTACTTCGAACGTGTGAGAGACGAATTGCGCAGCGGGAGAACTCTGCTGTCGGCTGTCGAGGTCGGCTGGGATCGTGCCAAGCGAACGATCTATGCCTCGAAGGCAGTCAACATGCTGGCCGCTGTCATCCTCTACATCCTGGCTGTCGGCTCGGTTCGCGGATTCGCCTTCACATTCGGCATGGCAGTGATCGTCGACGTGCTTGTCGTCTTCCTGTTCACTCACCCGATGCTCCAGATATTGTCGCGAACCAAGTTCTTCGGCGAGGGACACCCGATGTCAGGCATGGATCCACGTCTGCTCGGTGTTTCGCCCGCTGCCTACCGAGGTGCGTTCAACATGGGCGACGGCAACGGAATGTCGTCTGAGGCTCGGCGTCGGGCGAATGCTCGGGCACGCAAGGCTGGAATTTCCTCCACTGCCGAGGCGGATGCCGCCGATTCCTCGTCCGCTGAGACTTCGTCGTCTGCTACGAGCACGACCGCGGCGTCTGATACGACATCCAAATCGGGTACGAAGTCCGAGTCGGGTGCGAAGCCCGAGGCGGGTGCGAAATCTGCACGAGGTGCGAAGTCCGAGGCGGGTGCGCTCAAGACGGCCTCCCGATCTCAGAAGAAGCGCTCTGCTTCCTCATCTGATGACACTGATTCCGCTGCTTCGAAGTCCGCTGAGGAAACGGTCTCGTCGAAGTCTGCTGAGGAAACGGTCTCGTCGAAGTCCGCTGAGGTGGCAGACACCGAGGAAATCGACGACACCGCTGGATCCACGGATGCTGGTCAATCCGACGCTGTGGAAACAGAAACTGACAAGTCGGCCAAATCCGAGAAGTCCGCCAAGAAGGAGGGGCCGAAGCGCAAGCCCTCGGCCAGCGCGAGCTCGGGAACTACCGGCGGCACGATCGCTGAGCGAAAGGCGGCGGCCAAGAGGGCTGCCGAAGAATCTGCCGAAGAGGGCAAGGAGGCAGACAAGTGAAACGGTTCTTTGCCTGGGGCAACCGCCTCCACAACGGTGAAACGTCGATTCCCTTCGTGGGAAAGGCCAAACTGTGGCTGACGATCGCCGGTGTCCTCGTCCTTCTGTCTCTGCTGGTCCCGCTGATTGCGGGATTCAACTTCGGCATCGCCTTCAAAGGCGGGTCACAGTTCCAAGTCGATCACGTCTCTGACACGTCGGCGACCAAGGGTGAGGCGCTCGTGACCGACGTCGTCGCCGGTTCGGAGCCGCGATTGACTCCAACCAGTGACACGGCGGTCGAAATCGAGACGAATCAGCTGACCGACCCGCAGATGCAGAAGGTTCGCGACGCGCTCGTCGGCGGCTACGAGGTCAAGGCTGAAGACGTCACCTCGACATTCGTCGGTCCTGAGTGGGGTCAGGATGTGACATCGAAGATGATCCGCGCCCTGGTGATCTTCGTGGCCATCGCGATGATCGTCATGGCACTGTACTTCCGAACCTGGAAGATGTCCCTGGCTGCGATCGTCGGCTTGATCGTGGTCATGATCGTGACGATGGGCATCTACTCGGCCACCGGCATCGAGGTTACCCCTGAGGCGGTCATCGGCTTCCTCACGGTCCTGAGCTTCTCGCTCTACGACACTGTGGTGGTCTTCGACAAGATCAGGGAGAACACTGCGCGGTTCAAGGATAAGCGGAACCTGAAGTTCTCCGAGCTGGTCAACCTCGGCGTCAACCAGACGACGGTTCGTTCGATCAACACCACTGTGGTCTCGGTGCTGCCGGTCGCATCCATCCTGTTCATCGGCGTTATTGCGCTGAAGGCCGGGACCCTGGTCGACATCTCACTGTCGCTGTTCATCGGAATGATTGTGGCTGCAACGTCGACGCTGTTCGTCGCCAGCCCTCTCTACGCCCTCCTGCGGGCGAACGAACCCGCGGTCAAAGAACAGGAAGAGGCCGTACGTGAATTACGCTTGAAGAATGGAGCAGATGATGTTCCACCGGTGATTCACTCCGAAGTCTGATCAGAGAGGAGATGTCATGGCTTCTTCCGCCGATTCGCGTCGTCCGCGAGGCATCTCTCGTTTAGCATGGTGGGCGGCCAGGGCTCAGAGCAACCCTGGCTACCCCCGTGTGCTCGGCCCGATGATCAGGGCCTTGCAGTCCAACCATCCGAAGTCAGATATCGACCTCGTGGTGCGGGCATACAAAACCGCTGAAGAAGCACATCGCGGTCAGACTCGGAAGTCCGGTGATGACTACATCACCCACCCGGTCGCCGTTGCCACGATCCTCGCTGAGATCGGCATGCTGCCGGTGACGCTCGCCGCAGCTCTACTCCACGACACAGTCGAGGACACTGCCTACTCCCTCAAGCAGCTGACTGAAGAATTCGGTCCCGAAGTCGCCGCAATGGTCGACGGTGTCACGAAGCTCGACAAACTCACCTACGGCCAGGCCGCACAGTCGGAGACCGTCCGGAAGATGATCGTGGCGATGGCCAAGGACATCCGCGTCCTCGTCATCAAACTCGCTGACAGGCTCCACAACGCTCGCACCTGGCGGTTCGTTCCTGCCTCCTCGAGCACGAAGAAGGCTCGAGAGACCCTCGAGATCTATGCGCCACTGGCACACCGCCTGGGCATGAACACGATCAAATGGGAGCTTGAGGACCTGTCGTTCCAAGTGCTCCATCCCAAGGTCTATGACGAAGTCGTGCGTCTCGTCGCTGATCGGGCACCCGAACGTGAGAACTATCTGGCCACGGTGTCGAACGAACTCCAGTCGGAGCTCGTCGAGTCCAATATCGAGGCCGCGATCACTGGCCGCCCGAAGCACTACTACTCGATCTATCAGAAGATGGTCGTGCGCGGACACGAGTTCGCCGACATCTACGATCTTGTGGGCGTCCGTGTCCTGGTCGAGACCGTGCGCGAATGCTATGCCACGCTCGGCATCGTCCATGCCCGGTGGAACCCGGTGCCCGGGCGTTTCAAGGATTACATCGCGATGCCGAAGTACAACATGTACCAGAGTCTGCACACGACTGTGATCGGCCCGAACGGCAAGCCTGTCGAAATCCAGATCCGAACGCACGAGATGGATCGTCGGGCGGAGTTCGGCGTGGCCGCTCACTGGAAGTACAAAGATCACGGCAATCCTTCGAAGTCGGTCACTTCGAACAATGCGCGTTCGGTGAAGGTCTCCGACGACGGTGAGGTCGACGACGCGGCCTGGCTGCGGCAACTCCTTGACTGGCAGCGCGAAGTCAGCGACCCCGACGAGTTCCTCGACAATCTGCGTTACGAGGTGAATTCGAAGGAGGTCTACGTCTTCACGCCCAAGGGTGATGTGATGAGTCTGCCTGCCGGTGCAACTCCTGTTGACTTCTCCTATGCAGTCCACACCGAGGTTGGACACAAGACCATGGGGGCCCGTGTGAACGGTCGTCTGGTCGCCCTGGACACGGAGTTGAAGAACGGCGACTCCGTCGAGGTATTCACCTCCAAGGATGAAAACGCCGGTCCGAGTCGCGACTGGCTGGGTTTCGTCAAGAGTCCGCGTGCGCGTAGCAAGATCCGCCAGTGGTTCTCAAAGGAACGACGGGAAGAGGCGATCGAGAACGGTCGCGAGCAGCTGGCTCGTGCGATGCGCCGCCACTCACTCTCGGCTTCGGCGCTGATGAGCCAGGAGGCACTTCACGTCGTCGCCACCGAACTGCGACTGCCCGACGTCTCCGCGCTCTATGCGGCGATCGGCAACGGGGTGAGCTCAGCGGCACACGTCGTCGATCTGCTGGCCAAAGAGGTCGATGACGATGACGAAGAGACAGTGCTGCCTCCGTCACCGCGCAACCGCACAGGTCAGTCCTCAGGTCATCATTCGTCGGCCGGGGGAGTGACCGTCAAAGGTGTCGACGACGTCCTCGTCAAGCTCGCGCGGTGCTGCACGCCCGTACCGGGCGACGAAATACTGGGATTCGTCACAAGAGGATCTGGGGTTTCGGTGCACCGGGTGGACTGCCCCAATGTGGGATCACTCGAGCGTGAGCCCGAACGAATGGTTGAAGTCTCCTGGGGTGAGAAGACCAGTGGCATATACCTCGTGCAGATCCAGGTCGAAGCACTCGATCGTTCCGGTCTGCTCTCGGACATCACTAAAGTCCTCACCGAGACCCACGTCAACATTCTGTCTGCCTCAGTCGCGACCTCGAAGGCTCGCGTTGCGCAGTCGAAGTTCGTATTCGAGATGAGCGATGCGAGCCATCTGGACACCGTCCTCTCCGCTGTGCGGAAAGTCGAAGGCGTCTTCGACGTCTACCGCATCGCTGGCGGCTGACTTTGGGCATCGCTGGCGGCTGACTTCACGCACAGACGGTGGCCGAGCACAGTGCAACCTGAGGCTGAGTTCGTGCAAAGACACTGGCTTTTCGGCGAACGCAGCTGTGGGTCTCCTCCCACCGGTGAGGCCCCGACATCTGGTGGGTGGATTTCGACAGGTGCCGCTCTCGCCGGATTCAGCGACGACGCGCTCTGTTGCTCGTGTCGGAGGTTGCACAGACCTGGGCGAAGACCTCACGTATATGTGCGACATACGGTCTGCGGGAGATCTCCTCGAGGTAGGCGCGGAAACTCAGTCTGGCGCTGGTCGACAGCTCCTCGACGAGCCCCCTGATGATCTGTGGTGAGCCTTCCTCGGGCATGCGGATGTGTGGCAGCAGCAGGTCGTAGAGAGTGCGATCCTCTGTCGTGATCGGCTGATCGTTGATGAGCTGCCATTCGTTCCGTGCGATCGTCAGCTCGTGGACGATGTGGTCACCGCCGTCGACGAATCGTCGCCGGGGATACGTGATGAATGTCAGCGTCGACGGTGCACGCCCCAACCCGCTGTGCACCCACCACGCGATGTCATGGGAGAGCACGAGACGAGGAGGAATCTGCGCACTCAACGCTGCCATTCGGTCCTCGGCACTGAGCACCGCACCCTTGCGGACCCACGTGGATTCGGTCAGTCGGGTCAGCATCCCATCGAGTGTGAGCTCGGTCAGATGCTCGTATCCGTAGTCCCGCAGATGAAACAGCGCCTCCATACAGTCACTATCGCGCTGTATGGAGGCATGATCAAGGGTGAGAACTCAACCTGTGGACAAGTTCGGACTCATGTGCGCCGCCTTGTGGACAGGCCCGGATGCATGCTTGTCAGCCTGTGGGCGTCGCCGTCCGGCAGAAGCGTCCCAGCTGAGGCAGTTGGCGAGGGTGGCACAACGAACTGGGTGAGGCGGTTGGCCACGGTGGCACAACGAACCGGGTGAAGGTGCGGCTGCCACGGCAGACGGCACCGCGGACGAAACCGGTAAGACCAACGGGTACCCAAAAGCTCAACTGGGTACCCGCAAGCTCAGCCGTGAAGTGAGTCGTCAGTCCAATTCGGCAGCGGTCTGGGCCAGCTGGTCGCGCCACGCACGGCGCGCATCGAGAGCAGCCTGCGCCTCGGACACGGCCTTCTCATTGCCGCCTGCCTTGGCCTTTTCAAGTTTCGCCTCGAGTTCAGCGATCGAATCGTCGAGCTGGCTGAGCGCGCCCGAGGTTCGTGCCTTGGTCTCCGGGTTGCTGCGCTTCCAGGCAGCGTCCTCAGCCTCGGACAGGGCGCGCTCGACGTCGCGGAGCCCGCCTTCCATCCGGGACACATCAGCACGGGGGACCTTCCCTGCGTCCTCCCATTCCTCCTGAATGATGCGCAGCTCTTTCTTGACAGCTACCGGATCAGTGATCGGGAGCAGTGCCTGTGCCTTGGTCAGCAGAGCTTCCTTGGCCTCGAGATTGCCTTTGTACTCCTCGTCGATCGCGGCGTTCTCAGCATCGCGCGCGGAGAAGAACACATCCTGAGCGGCACGGAATCGAGCCCACAGCGCATCGTCGTCCTTACGCGAAGCCCTCGGCGCACGCTTCCACTGGGTCATCAGGTCTTTGTACTTCTGGGATACTGTGCGGAAATCAGTCGAGGCGGACAGCGACTCCGCCTCTGCGACGATCTTCTCTTTGATCCGTTTACCTTCGGAGTTGACCTTGTCGAGTTCGGCGAAGTACTCCTTGCGCTTGTGCTCGAACGTGTTCCGCGCCTCGGCGAACCTCGACCACAGCTCCTGATCGACCGAACGTGGAAGACGAGGACCGCTGCGCTGCTGGTCCTTCCACTGTCCGAAGAGTTCCCGCAGACGGGCACCCGACTGTTTCCACTGGATCTTCGAGGGATCACGCTTGGCCAACGTTTCGGCCTCGGCTACGATCTCCTCCCGAGCCTGCGCAGCTTCGAGCTTCGCAGCTTCTGCCCGCGCGGCCTGCTTCGACTCCGTGGCTTCAGCATCCGAGATGAGTGTGTCGAGTGTCGCGGACAGTCCCTTGAGATCACCGACGACATTGGCCTCGGGCACAGACTCCTGCAGTGTCTTCGCTGCGGATGCGACTTCACGACCCGGGGCCCCGGCGGACAGGCGATTGCGGAGGTGAGCAGCATTCTCGACGAGCTCGACGTACTTCTTCGCGAAGTACTCCAATGCCTCCTGGGCACCTGCATCAGGATACTGACCGACTGACCGTTCACCATCGGCAGTGATGACGAACACATTGCCCTCATCGTCGGCGCGTCCGTGAGTCACTGCCCGCGCGACTTCCGCGTCATGATCCACACTCGTTCCGGCCACGACCTGAGGTGCCTGTGGGCGCGGGAGGGAGGAGGGACGGGGGACCGGCTTCGGCGTCGGGGTCGACATGATTCTCACCTTGTTTCCATCGGTCGAACCGGCAGGGAATTGACCTGCCGATCACTCGATTTCTTGATAGACGTTATCCCAGCATAACGAAGGCTGAGGCTCTGGATAGACTTTACCTATGGATGTATTTGCGACCCGTGCCGAATTCCTTGATGTCAACTGCTACGCCGTTCGCGCTGAAGGGGAAGATGGCTGCATCTTCATCGACTCCGGATTCGACTGCGCACCCGGCCTTGCCGAAATCGTCGCGGAGGAAGAACTCGAACCCAGAGCGGTCTTCCTCACTCACGGACACCCCGATCACATCCTCGGTCTGACCAACGTCCTCGCGCGCTGGAACATCCCCGTCCACCTCGGCGGTCCCGATCATTACCGGCTGGCGAAGCCGGCCGAAACCTTGAGCCCGCAGTTCGCTCAGATGCTCGCCCCGCTGGTCCAGGACTGGACGGCGCCCGAGGTCAACCACCTCGGCGACGGTCAGACCATTGAGGTCGCAGGACTGACGATCACCGCCGTGGCCGCCCCCGGCCATACCGAAGGATCGACGCTGCTGCGCGTTCGCGCCGACGGGGAGGAGATCATCTTCACCGGCGACGTCGTCTTCGCAGGTGCCATTGGCCGAGTCGATCTGCCCGGCGGTGATGCCTCCGCGATGGCCGAATCACTGCGCGAATTCCGGACCCTGCCCGACGTTCCCATCTATCCTGGACACGGCCCCGGATCGCGGGTCGGCCACGAACTCGCCACGAACCCGTTCTTCTAGAGTTCGGACGGGCCCGACCATGCGCGCGTGACGTTGGCTTTGCGCTGGGTCGGGTAAGCACCGCACGCACACGCAGAACCGCACACGCACCACCCGCGCACGCACCACAAGTACTTACAACCTGCACCACCAGATACGACCAACACCAAGGAGAACAATGGCGAAGTCAGCCCGTCTGTCCGGATTCCCCGAACGGCTTCCGGCCGAACGCGTGATCGAGAAGAAGGTCATCGAGATCCTCGAGCACACCTTCGCCCTGCACGGTTTCTCCGCTCTCAGCCACCGCGCTGTCGAACCGATCAGCCAGTTGGCCAAGGACGGTGAGATCGACAAAGAGATCTTCGCCGTGAGCCGTCTCCACTCAGAGGGCACCGAACGCAATCCGCTCGGACTCCACTTCGACCTGACCGTGCCGCTGTCCCGCTTCATCGCCGACAACGCGAACGAGCTGAGCTTCCCGTTCAAGGCCGCCCGCGTCCAACCCGTTTGGCGCGGCGAACGCCCACAGCAGGGCCGCTACCGCGAATTCATCCAGGCCGACATCGACGTCATCGCCGACACCGAGCTGCCGGGACACTTCGAAGTCGAGATCCCTCTCGCCGTCGCTGACGCCTTCAGCCGTCTGGCCCCACTGGGCGTCCCCGGCATCAGGATCGTGGTCAACGACCGTCGCCTGCTCGAAGGATTCGCTCGGGGCATCGGCCTCGAGAACATCCAGGCCGTCCTGCGCTGCCTCGACAAATACGACAAGATCGGCCCCGACGAGGTCGCCAAGCTGCTGGCCTCCGAAGCCGGCGCGGATGACGAGCAACAGCGTCTGTGCCTGGCCCTGGCCGCGATCGAATCGGACTCCCCGAACTTTGCCGACGAGGTGCGTGCCCTCGGCGTCGAGCACCCTCTGCTCGACGAGGGTCTCGAATCGCTGACAACCCTGCTCCGCGCGGCCCACGACCGTGCCCCTGGAGTCGTGGTCGCCCAGCTCAAGATTGCGCGCGGACTCGACTACTACACGGGAGCCGTCTACGAGACCCAGCTGCTCGGACACGAGGAATTGGGCTCCGTGGCCTCGGGCGGGCGCTACGACTCGCTCGTGCGAGTGGGCAAGAAGAACTACCCGGGCGTGGGAATGTCCATCGGCGTCTCACGCCTGATGGCCTTCATCCTCGACCCTGCCAGCGGCATCCGTGCGACGCGGGGGACACCCTCGGCCGTCGTCGTGGCCGTGACCGATGAGGCCAAGCGCGCCGAGGCGGACTCTGTGGCCGCCGCCCTACGTGTCCGTGACATCGCCTGCGAGGTCTCACCCAGTGCTGCGAAGTTCGGGAAGCAGATCCGCTACGCCGAGCGCCGGGAGATCCCATTCGTCTGGTTCACCGATGGTGAGAGTGGTCACGAAGTCAAGGACATCCGCTCCGGTGAGCAGACCTCGGCCGACCCCCAGACCTGGGAGCCCGCCGAGGCGGATCGGTCGCCGAGGGTGTTCCGTGACGTGACCACGACCGACGTCACAGAACCCACAGACTGAGCGTCACGGAACCCACAGACTGACAGGCGCTGACAGCCTCTGACGGTCGCTGACGGTTACTGACAGTCGTACAGACAGCCTCTGACTGTCACCGACGGTCAGGGGCGGTCGATCGGGGGATCTGGCGCCAGAGATCCGTCGGGGGCGATGTGGTCGAAGATCTCACGCACCATCGACACCACGTGCGGGTCGTCGACGGTGTAGAAGATCCGGCGCCCGTCCCGACGGGACGAGATCAGCCCGGCCAAGCGCATCTTAGCCAGATGCTGACTGACGGTGGGTACGGCGGCCCCGATCGCCTCGGCGAGTGATGAGACATCGAGCTCCTGATTGACCAGCGTCCAGACCAGACGGAGACGGGTGCTCGAGGCGAGCATGCGAAACGTCTCGGCCGCGACCTCGACCTGAGCCGAGGTGGGATCGGACGCAGAGTCAGCAGCCAGATCCGTCCCTGAGTCGACAGCCGGATCCGAGGTCGAACCCGCAATCGGGTTCGACATGGATTCCACGGTGTGGTCGTCAGCGCTCATACCATCCTCTTCCTCTGGCCGATCATCTGGCGGCCCGGAGGCCGTGCCAGCAAACACGCAGCGAGCGACTATCATTGTTCACGCGCTGCCACATAAACATCGTAAAGGAGCCCTAGGTGCTGCGAAGCCACGAAACCGGAAGCCTGCGAGCCTCACATGCAGGACAAACCGTCACCCTCACCGGGTGGGTCGACCGTCGTCGCGATCACGGAGGTGTCGCCTTCATCGATCTGCGTGATGCTTCGGGAATCGTCCAGGTCGTGGTCCGGGAGGACGACGCGCATTCGCTGCGCAATGAAACTGTGGTCAAGGTCACCGGTACCGTCTCCCCACGTCCCGAGGGCAACACGAACCCCAACCTGCCCACCGGCGACATCGAAATCGTCGATACCGCCGTCGAGATCCTCAGCCCTGCCGAGGCGCTGCCGTTCCAGGTCTCCGACCACGCTGAGGACGCCGGCACTGTGGGCGAGGAGACCCGCCTGCGCTACCGCTACCTCGACCTGCGTCGCTCCGGACCGGCCAAGATCATGCGTCTGCGCTCGGCCGCGAACAAGGCTGCCCGCACGGTTCTCGACGAGCAGGAGTTCCTCGAGATTGAGACCCCGACCCTGACCCGGTCCACCCCTGAAGGTGCCCGCGACTTCCTCGTCCCGGCACGCCTGCAGCCGGGTTCCTGGTACGCCCTGCCGCAGTCACCGCAGCTGTTCAAGCAGCTTCTGCAGGTAGCCGGCATGGAACGCTACTACCAGCTGGCACGCTGCTACCGTGACGAGGACTTCCGCGCGGACCGTCAGCCCGAGTTCACCCAGCTCGACATCGAAGCCTCCTTCGTTGAGCAGGAAGACATCATCGAGCTTGCCGAGAAGATCCTCGTGGCTCTGTGGAAGCTCATCGGACACGAGATCACCACACCAATCCCGCACATCACCTACGCCGAGGCGATGGAGCGCTACGGCAGCGACAAGCCCGACCTTCGCTTCGAGCTCGAACTGCACAACCTCACCGAATTCTTCCAGGACACCCCGTTCCGGGTCTTCCAGTCCGACTATGTCGGCTCGGTCGTCTACCCCGGTGGCGGTTCTCTGCCCCGTCGTCAGCTCGACGCCTGGCAGGACTGGGCCAAGCAGCGCGGCGCCAAAGGCCTGGCCTATGTGCTCGTGGCCGAAGACGGCACCCTGACCGGACCCGTGGCCAAGAACATCTCCGATGAGGAGAAGGCCGGACTCGTCGAAGCCGCAGGAGCCAACCCCGGCGACGCGATCTTCTTCGCCGCCGGTGATCCTTCGAGTTCGCGTGCCCTCCTCGGTGCCGCCCGCAACGAGATCGCTGAGCGCACCGGTCTGATCAAGGATGGCGACTGGGCCTTCGTGTGGGTTGTCGACGCACCGCTCTTCGAATCGGCTGCAGCCGCTCAGGCAGCAGGCGACGTCGCCGTCGGCGAGGGCAAGTGGACAGCCGTCCACCACGCCTTCACCGCTCCGAAGCCCGAGTTCCTCGACACCCTGGAATCCGATCCCGGCGCTGCCCTGGCCTACGCCTACGACATCGTCTGCAACGGCAATGAGATCGGCGGCGGCTCGATCCGCATCCACCGCAAGGACGTCCAGGAACGCGTATTCCGCATCATGGGCATCTCCGAGGAAGACGCACAGGAGAAGTTCGGCTTCCTCCTCGAAGCGTTCAAGTTCGGCGCACCCCCGCACGGAGGCATCGCCTTCGGCTGGGACCGCATCGTGTCCCTGCTCGCCGGTGTCGATTCGATCCGCGAAGTCATCGCGTTCCCGAAGACGGGTGCCGGATACGATCCGCTGACCCAGGCTCCCGCACCGATCACCGATGCACAGCGTGCCGAGGCCGGCGTGGACTTCGAACCGGAAGACGACGACGCTGAGGCCTGATGACCGACGGTCCTGACCTCTTCTCCTCCGACAGCCCGGACCAGGGTTCTCCTGGTCCGGGCGTCGGCGGTTCTTCACCCGAGCGGGCACTCGATCCGCTCGCTGTGCGGATGCGTCCGCGCACCATCACCGAGGTGGTCGGTCAAGAACATCTGACGTTCCCCGGTTCTCCCCTCGTCCAACTCGTCGAAGCCAGCGGGGGAGACCGGGCTGGAGCCTCCTCGGTGATCCTGTGGGGTCCTCCCGGAGTCGGCAAGACGACTCTGGCCCATGTCATCTCCCACGCACCGGGCCGCACCTTCGTCGAGATGTCCGCGATCACAGCCGGCGTCAAAGACGTGCGACAGGTGATCGAGAACGCCAGGCGCGAGCGCGACATGTATCAGCGCACGACTGTGCTGTTCCTCGACGAGATCCACCGGTTCTCGAAAGCGCAGCAGGACGCTCTGCTGCCGGCTGTGGAGAACCGGCTCGTCGTGCTCGTGGCCGCGACGACCGAGAACCCGTCGTTCTCCGTGATCTCCCCGCTGCTGTCGCGGTCACTGCTGCTGACGCTGCGCCCCCTCGACGACGCAGCAGTCGCGAAGCTGCTTGATCGTGCTGTCACCAGTGAACGCGGCCTGGCCGGTCAGTTCGAACTGGCGCCCGATGCTAAGGACTTCATCGTCCGCATCGCCGGGGCCGATGCTCGCCGCTCGCTGACCATTCTCGAAGCAGCTGCGGGAATCGCCGCCGCCCAAGCCGAATTCGCTGAGTCGGCTGGGACTGACGGGGCAGACGGGACTGACAGGACAGCCGCGGCTGCGGAGGAGTCCGATGAGGAGTCGGCTGACAGTGCTTCTGCAGCAACCTTGGAGCCCGAGGCGGAGGAGTCCGATGAGGCCGCGGGTGATTCGAACGACGGTGGAGAGTCGGCGGCTGACGATTCAGACAGTCGCCCGATCCTCATCACCGAGGCTGCCTGCGCGGAGGCGAGCTCCGAGACCGTTCTGCGCTACGACAAGAACGGCGACCAGCACTACGACGTGGTCTCCGCATTCATCAAGTCCATCCGCGGCTCTGACGTCGACGCCGCACTCCACTACCTGGCCCGGATGATCGTTGCAGGGGAGGACCCGCGATTCATCGCCCGGCGCGTCGTCATCTCAGCGGCCGAGGACATCGGCATGGCCGATCCCCAAGCCCTGCCGATCGCCGTCGCCGCATCTACGGCGGTCCAGAACATCGGCATGCCCGAAGGCCGGATACCCCTCGCCGAGGCGGTCACCTACCTGGCACTGGCACCGAAGTCCAACCGGTCCTACCTCGCCTTGGACGCCGCGATCGCCGATGTCAAGAACGGCCTGGCCGGTCATGTGCCGATGCATCTTCGCGATGCCCACTACCCTGGTGCCAAAGAGCTCGGACACGGCCAGGGGTATAAGTATTCCCACGACCATCCGCACGGTGTCGCAGCACAGGACTACCTGCCCGAGACCTTGTCCGGCAAACGTTACTACGAGCCGACCGCCAACGGGCTCGAACGCACATTGGGTGAGCGTCTCGAGAGTCTGCGCCGACTTCTGCGCCCCTGACCGGTCACTACTCCGATGCCGACTGACACTGTAGTTTGGTATCAGGACGAACGAGTGAGGCAGCCGCTGTCGGCTGTGCGCACCGCGAGTGCGAAGGAGGACCGCCGTGCAGGAGATCATCGTCACCATCGCGGTTGCCCTTGCGCTCGGACTGGTCGCTCATGAGCTTCGGATTCCAGCCCTGGTGGGCTTCCTCGGTGCCGGCTTCCTCCTCCACCTCCTCGGCTTCTCAGCCTTCGACGGCCTCGAACAGGTCTCCGACATCGGTGTGGTCCTTCTCCTCTTCACCATCGGGCTGAAGTTCGACCTGCGCTCCCTGCTCCAACCCGAGGCCTACGGCACCGCTGCGCTCCACATGCTCACCAGTGTCCTCGTGGGAGCTGGCACGATCGGCTGCGCCGCAGTCATCGGGGTCGTGTCCCTCGACGGCGGTCTGGGGACCGTGGGGCTGCTCGGGTTCGCGCTGTGAGCTTCAACGATAAGTGGCGGTCTTATGACAACACTCAGTGGCGGGGCGAATCTCATTGACTACGTGTTTGAGCTCCAGCCACAGGCCGTCTCATATGAGATGGGTTTTGAGACGGTCAAGTTTCGAGACACTGCTCCCTGGCCTCCGTCCGTGGAGTTAACTTCCATTCTTTGCACCTACATCGGCTTTTTCCCTATAGGTGGATGGTGCAACAACGCCTGGTACTTCTCGGGGGTATCTAAGGCTTCGGCCATCCGCTCCACGAGTTTCGGCCGGTAGACAAACTGCTTGAAGGCAGGCGAGTAGAGGCAGAAGCTATCCGACTTCGGCAACTGTTCTTTGTCTCCGCTCTTCGCTGGGCCAATCTGCCAGGATTTTCGAACAACCGTGAAGTCATGGACACTAAACTTGAATGCGATACGCCTCTCCACGGCCGCCGCAGCCGCTTTGGGGAGCATTTCGTTACCGTGGATCGCTTCGCGGTACTTCTCCGCTACAATCACACTTCCATCTTTCCCGAGCAGTGCCCGAAGCTCTTCCTCGCTCAGCTCGTCCTGGCGAACGAAGTTGAGCGCAAGGTCCGCCTCCGTCTTCGGCCCCTTCATTGGAAGTAACAGGAGTCGGTAAGCAAATCGCTCATCGCGTCGGACATCCTCTGGCAAACCTACTTGGAACTCAGCAATGAAATTCGAAACAGTATTGGGCAGCCCACGCCGGAGATTGCGCTGCTCCTCATATCTCGATGGACTGAGAGACTGTACGAATACGGGAAACTTCAGTTCTGAGCCCAACGTTTCGCCGGCACCGAACCTCCGCACTAGCTCAGCCTCAAAATTGATGATGCATGCGTGCGCTTCGGCCGCAGTCGCCACCAATACAGCATCTTGGAAGCGGTGCTCGACGTGGTTCCGCAGTCCGACGAAGAACTCAACGTTCACTTTGATCGGGTCGCTGTCCTTAAACTCGTGCTTCAGGCACTGGCTTAAATCCCATGTCTTCTTCGAGCCATCTGGGTTACGTTTGAAGAGGCGTCGACCACCCGACTCGCGATAGAAAATCTCGACTTTGCGGCGCATGCGGTCGGCGTGAAGTAGATTCTGCCAGGCGAGGTGGATGTGGACGATGAAGTCGCTGAAACTTCGCCGATCACCGGGTCGGTTGTAGAAGTCGATCGCAACGAGAGCCTGTCGCCGGGCCTCATCCAGAGTGTGTCTCCATGCGGGCGGCCGTGGCATCTCGGTCAGATCTCCTTGGTCGACGGCGTTGTCGGTGCGAAGAAGTTGCGCAAGAGTTGGAGGTGTTCGAGGATCTCGTCGTAGGTCACGATCGTTACGTTGCGGGAGTTAGCGCGGTATAGTTCGAATGATTTCTGTCGTTGGGGCTCACTTGACGAGGGGGTGCGTCCAGCAACGACGAAGCAAGAGATCGCATAGGATTCTAGATCCCATTGACGCGAACTTTCTTTCAGGCCCGTGAGGTTCTTCGTCAAGCTGTAGGCCTGGTCGAGCACTTGTGTAACCGCACGGTTGAGTTCTGTCGATGGGCCAAACACACCTCCCCGGAACTCACGGTTGTCGATTATTTGTGTCGTTGGCCGCTTAATCTCGACAAGAGCGACGTTGTTCGTGAGCGAGTTCTTGAACAAGTAGTCAGCAATTTTGTCGCCATTCCCTGCTAGGCCGCGGCCGCCTACCCTTGCTTCGGACTGAACACTGACCATCGGGGCGCCGAAGACTTGCTGTAATGCGAATGCGTTATCGTCGAAGAATCTCTGCCAATAGGGTTCCGTCTCGTCACGATTCAAGGAATCCGAGTACACGTCGATAAGACGGTCAAGGTTGACAAGCTCAATATCACGCTTGAGCTGCTGGAACTTCTGGGGCGTGCTTTCTGCGATCACTGCCGACTCAGATGCAATCACCTTGACCAGAGCGTCGCGTTCAATATTGCTCAGTTTGTCGACACCATCAGCTGCCATTGCGATTACACGAGAGTCAGGGTGTCTTCCGAGTGAGTATTCTGTGGCGGGGAGACCTAACGTACTGGCGAGGTTGTTGTTGACGAAAACGTCTTTTACCCGACTAGAGGCTCGGTTGCCTCGGCTGTTGATTCTCGTGATCTCTGTCCAGATTGCTGAGAATCTCTCAACGCCAAGCCTGAATGTTGTGCCATCGACAGTGGAGCTATTTCCGTCGGTGAAGATTATCTCATCGCAGGCAGTGTTTTCCTCGATCAGCCTGATGAGTCGGTTGCAGTCTTTAAGTAGCCCCAGGCCGTAGGCGAAATCCTTCACGAATCCGGGTGATAGCGTCTCAAGGATTGCCTCAACGTCAGGTGCCCCGAGGTATTGTCGCAACGAGGAAGTTTCAACGGTGATTGTATGCACTTGCTCGTACTTTGGCCTGAGATAGCGGATGTGAGTCGGGATGGTGTAGATGGGGTGTATCTTCAGGACGCCGGCCTCGGTGTCGAGCTCGATGAGCTTCACACCGCCGGCTAAACGTTGTTGCGCAGTCGATTTTTCGGGTGGTGGTTCGGTCGGGACGAAGAAGGCTTCGACTCGACTGCTTGTACCGACCTTGCGGACGTCAAGACTACCAATGTTCGTTTGATCGTTTCCGAATCGAGCCATCGTAGGAATCATTCCTTCTCGGAGCGGGTGCTGGGGTCGAACTGAGCCCACAGTTCCCGAGACGGGAGCGGTAGCTCGTCCAGGTCTGCGTCGTAGTAGGGCGCGGGTTTTGAGCCGACAGCGATCGTGAAGCGTGCCACTTTCGAGCCAGGGATAGCCTGGGTAAGGCCATGGTTGGAATCGTCACGTTGGAGAACCCCGACCGTGCTGGTGCCGACGGGATCGGTGGCGGTCAGCGTGACGTTCCGATCTGGCAAGAGGCCACGAGAGCGCCGACCCGTACGCTGCGTCGCCTGCCGCACGGTTATATGTGGCTCTTCGTAAACGAGAGTGTAGGTCGGTGATTCCAGATCACGGCGCACCCGAGCGCCTCGGGTTCGATGGGGATGTTCGTGCGTTTGCATGACCGGCGGTGCTCTACGCTGGGAGCGTGGTTGCAGTCGGATGATGTGTGGTGGGAGCGACGAGCGGAATAGTCGGCGGTCCCGTCCGCAAAAGACGGAACCGCCGAGAGCAATTGACTCATGCATCCTGTTCGCTGTCGAGCAGTTAACCGTGTAGGAAGATCGACGCTTCAGAGTAGCCGGTGTCACGAACTTCGCCCGGCTTCAGATCTGGGCGGTGGTCATAACTCGCAATCTGTATGCTGTCTTTCTGTTCTGCAGAAGCGACTACTGCGAATATTTCGACTAGCCGAGGCTCAGGAATTTGCCCGCGCTTCGCCCACGCGATGACCTCGTCGAGAGTTGCAACTGAAGTTTCGTATACGGCGACCGAAGTGAGATCCTGTGGATCGTTTTCGTCGCCATGCCAGAACGAAACGCGAAATGTGTCAGCAGTGGCTTCACGATCGATATCTCGCTCGTCAATCAGGTGAAAGACTTCGTCGTCCATGGGGACCTCGCAGTTCGTTTAGCCTGTCGATCTTTGATTTGCTTGGTAGATTGCAGTCTAAATCTTCTTCCAGACGGTCTTTGAGTTTGATCCTGTTCGCTTTCCCGAGAGTGAAGGATGACTGTTGATGATCAGTGTGCTGGTGGCGTTTCAGTATCCGGTGCCGCGTCCACCGTTGTAACCAGTCTTGGGCGTGTAGTAAGGGTTGGAGAACCCGATGTTTGCCTTGACCGTAATGTTTGCGTCGCTCTTTGCCCGGCTCTGTGCTTTGCCGGCTTTCCCGCCGTTCTTCGAAGCTGGGTACAGGCTAAGAAGACCGCGGACTCGTAGCTTCACGGTCGTGCTGACTCCTTTCGATTCGCACTTATACCGGGACTTGTATATCGCGCCACCTGCCCCTTTGGAATAGTGAGGGTTGTCCACACGTGCAGTGCACTTGACGTACCGCGAGTTCGCCTCTTCTGCGGCTTCGGCGGACCTCGAGGCGACTGGATCGCCAATCGTAACAGTTGTGTCCACGTACTCGGCGGTACTCGCTGCCTGTGTTTGTAGGAAGTCGTCCGAAAGTGTCAACGCGTTCGTCTCGACCGTCTGTGCCCAAGCCTCGTACTGCGCCATGACAACACTGTCGACCTCCGACTCTTCCTCCTCGGCAGCTACAGGCGATGCCGCGCCGGCAGCTAGGACTAGTGAGAGGCAAATCGCCAGGATCTTGGAAGTATGCTTCATTGCATTTCCCGTTCTGTTAGCTCCGCGTGGCATGCGCTAGTGCAGCCGGTCGTCGGAGTGGGTAACGTGATATTAACCGCAGAACGAAAACTTTCGATGAAGTATCGAGTAAGGCTTGATCTTGGTGTCCAAATTGTAACCTGCGACGCACTGCCCGGTACTGAAGTTTGATAGTCACTTGTTGATTCCGGCTGTGGTTGAGGCCTTGCTCCGCGAACTTCCTTAATTCGGTTGGCTCTGAGGGGAGGGGAAGGTGTGCGCGCGGAAACTAACGAGCGTGATGAGCACCCAACCGGGAACGTCCCTGCGGTCAGGCACCTCCTTGTGAACGGGGCCGTCGCCTCGGCGCTTCGGGTCGGCAGTGCCGACACCGGCGACGAACGCTACGAGGCGGACATAAAGATGGGTCAACATGGTGTCTTCTTCTGGGATGCGGCGATCACCGCATCCGGTGGTTGGATTTCCGTGGCTTTCCGGGCAGGTTAGGTGGCTCTTCCGTAAAAGAAAGTGCAGGCCGGTGATGCCCGGACACGGCGAGTCGCTGCCCGGATAGACGTCGAGGTCTTCCGATGATGGAAGTTCCTACACGGTCCATCCGAAAGACCTCGACGTGGCCAAGCCTACTTTCTCGACCCCTGACCTCACGACATTCTGCCGACTCAACACCCTCGACCTGACCTGTATCGGCCAGCACATCACCGGAGGCAAAGCCATCCTGGAATGCCGGCCCAACACTGCCGATGACTGGTGCCGACGGTGCGGTGGCCACGGGATCTTTCGCGATACCGTCGTCCGGCGTCTGGCCCACGAACCCTTCGGTCACCGACCGACCACGCTTCATCTTCGCCTCCGCCGTTACAAATGCGTCGAGTGCGGCCGCGTCTGGCGCCAAGACACCACTGCTGCGGCACCACCACGAGCGAAGATCTCTCGAACCGGCCTCGACTGGGCGCTGCGTGCTCTCGTCATCGACCACGACACCGTGTCCGTGATCGCAAGCAAACTCGCCGTGTCCTGGCACACCGCGAACTCCGCAATCCTCGCTGAAGGCCACAGGTTGTTGATCAACGACCCGACCCGTTTCGACGGGGTCAGCGTCATAGGTGTCGACGAGCACGTATGGCGGCACACCCGACGTGGCGACAAGTACGTCACCGTCATCATCGACCTCACCCCGATCAGCCAGGCCACAGGCCCGGCACGGTTGCTCGACATGGTGCCCGGCACGGTTGCTCGACATGGTGCCCGGACGGTCGAAACAAGTCTTCAAACAATGGCTGAAAGCCCGACCGAAAGACTGGCGTGATGGCATCGACGTCGTCGCGATGGACGGATTCTCCGGCTTCAAAACAGCCTCAGTTGAGGAACTGCCCGACGCTGTCGAAGTCATGGACCCCTTCCAC
>NZ_JALDSX010000003.1 GCF_022748595.1 Brevibacterium sp. ZH18
GTCGTGAGGTCAGGGATCGAGAAAGTAGGCTTGGCCACGTTGAGGTCTTCCGTGTGGATTGTGTAGGAACTTCCATCATCGGAAGGCCTCGACGTTTATCCGGGCAGCGACTCGCCGTGTTTGAAGATCACTGACCTACACTCTCGTTTACGAAGAGCCCCTTAAGCCTTCGCACGGCCATTTCAGCTGTGCCGAGACGACAATGGGGCCGGAGGGAACTTGATGTTCCCTCCGGCCCCACAGTCATATCGGACAGCTATCACTGAGCAGACCGATTTACTGACCAGACTGTGTCACTGACACGATCACTGACCGTTCTTGATCATCTCAGCGCACTTCTCGCCCATCATCATGACGGTGATGTTCGGGTTGACCGTGGTGATCTCGGGCATCGCCGAGGCGTCGACGACGCGCAGTCGATTGACGCCCTTGACCCGCAGCTGCGGATCCAGCGGCGACATGGCATCGTCGGCGGCACCCATGCGTGTCGTGCCCACCGGGTGGTAGACGGTGTTGTGGGTGCGGGTGATGTAGTCCTCGATCTGCTCGTCGGTCTGCACATCCTGACCGGGGAACAGTTCCTGTCCTGCCCACTCGGACATCGCGTCCTGAGACACGATTTCGCGAGCCTTGCGGATGCCGGCGATCATGACGCGCATGTCGTGGCCCTCAGGATCGGTGAAGTAGCGAGGATCGACCTTCGGCTTGTCGCGGAAGTCCTTCGAACGCAGACGTACGGTGCCGCGCGAGCGAGCATGGGTGACGTTCGGGGTGAGGCAGAAGGTGTTCTCCGACGTCGGGTAGCCCTGACGCAGAGTGTGCATGTCGAACGGCACCGAACCGTAGTGCATCATCAGGTCGGGGCGGTCCAAGCCGTCCTCGGTGGGGGAGAAGATGCCGATCTCCCACCACTGGGTGGACTCTTCGACCATCGGCTTCTTGGCCTCCCAGGAGATGACGCCCTCGGGGTGGTCCTGCAGGTGCTCACCGACACCTGGGGAGTCGACGCGAACGTCGATGCCCACTTCGGCGAGGTGGTCCTTCGGGCCGATGCCCGAGAGCATGAGCAGCTGCGGGGTGTTGATCGCACCCGAGGAGACGACGACTTCCTTCTTCGCCTCGATGCGCTTCGTGTGGCCGAATGCATTGTTGACCACGTGCACGCCCGTGCAGTTGTCGTCGGCATCGAACTCGAGTTCGCGGGCCTGGGTGTCCGTGAGGATCGTGAGGTTCTCACGCTCGAGGATCGGGTGCAGGTACGACACCGAGGAGGACGAACGAGTTCCGTCTTCCCTGCGGTTGACCTGGAAGAAGTTCGCGCCGTTGATGACGGTTTCGCCCTCGTTGAACTGCGTGCGCGGGATTCCGGCCTGCTCACAGGCGTCGAGGAGTGCGACACCGCAGGGGTCGACAGGCGGAACATTCATCAGGTGGACTGGGCCGTCGTGGCCGTGGTGGTCACCGGGAAGCTCATTCGTCTCGAGCTTCTTGTAGAGACCGAAGGTGTCCTTCGAACCCCAACCGGTGGCGCCGAACTTCTGATCCCAATCGTCGAGGTCTTCCTTCGGTGCCCAGAACGCGATGCACGAGTTATGGGATGAGCAGCCGCCGAGGACCTTCGCACGGGCATGGCGCATGAACGAGTTGCCGTGCTCCTGCTCTTCGATCGGGTAGTCCCAGTCGAAACCGGATTCGAGCAGCTCCATCCAGCGGTTGAGGCTGAGGACCATGTCCTGGCCGACATCGGTGGGGCCGGCTTCAAGCAGTCCGACGCTGACCTTCGGATCCTCGCTCAGTCGAGCAGCGACAGCGGCACCTGCGGAACCTCCGCCGACAACGACGTAGTCAAAGCTATGAGTTGTTTCCACGTTCCATCTCTCCTAATTCGCGGGGGTCAGTTCACTTGCTGTGATCGGGGAACCAGCCGGTGACAGCGGGCTCGAGGTTGTGGTAGATGTGCTTCTGCTCCTGGTATTCCGCCAGACCGGTCGGTCCCAGTTCGCGTCCTGAACCGGACTGCTTGTAGCCGCCCCATTCAGCCTGCGGCAGGTAGGGGTGGAAGTCATTGATCCAGATCGTCCCGTGGCGCAAACGCTGAGCCACGAGCTGCGTCTTGCCTGCATCCTGGCTCCAGACGGCGCCGGCCAAACCGTAGTACGTGTCATTGGCGATCTCGACTGCCTCGTCGACAGTGGAGAAGGTTTCGACGGTCACGACGGGGCCGAAAGCCTCATCGGAGACCACGGACATGCCGCGCTTGACCTGGTCGAGGATGGTCGGCAGGTAGTAGAAGCCCTGCTCGAGGTCTCCTTCGCCCGACTTGCCGCCGCAGCGCAGACGCGCGCCTTCGGCGATGCCTTTCTCGACATAGGCACTGACCTTGTCGCGGTGGGCGGCAGAGATGAGCGGTCCGGACTCGGCGTTCTCATCGAAGGGTCCGCCGAGACGGATCTGCTGTGCACGCTCGACGAGGCGGTCGACGAACTTCTCAGCGATCGACTCCTCGACGATGAGTCGCGCACCGGCGGAGCAGACCTGGCCCGAATGGACGAAGGCCCCGTTGAGTGCGTTGTCCACGGCAGCCTCGAAGTCGGCATCGGCGAAGACGACGTTCGGGTTCTTGCCGCCGAGTTCGAGGGCGATCTTCTTCACGCTTGCTGCGGCGTTGGCGGCCAGCAGGCGTCCGGTGACGAGTCCGCCGGTGAAGGAGACCATGTCGACATCTTCGTGCGTCGACAGGGGAGCGCCCGCGTCTGCACCGGCACCGAGGATGAGGTTTCCGACTCCAGCCGGCAGTCCCAGTTCTTCGAGGACCTGCATCGTGAGGATCGCAGTGTGTGGTGTGAGCTCAGCAGGTTTGAGGACGAAGGTGTTGCCAGCGGCGATGGCCGGGGCGATCTTCCACGCGGCCTGCAGCAGGGGATAGTTCCATGGGGTGATGAGTGCGCAGACACCGACAGGTTCGTGGACGATGCGGCTGACGACCGTGTCCGTTCCTGCGTCGACCATGCGGCCGGCATCGTTTCCAGCCAACTTGCCGAAGTAGTCGAAACAGTTGGCGATGTCGTCCATGTCGATCTGTGATTCGATGAAGCGCTTGCCGGTGTCGAGCGATTCGGCACGTGCGAACTCGTCCTTGCGCTCACGCAGGACGGCCGCGAACTTGAGCAGCAGGTCCCCGCGTTCACTGGTGGGAACGCTCGACCACACGCCGGAGTCGAAGGCCCGACGGGCGGCGGCGATGGCCAGCTCGGTGTCGGCTGGGCTCGCTTCGTCCACCTCGGCGACGAGCTTGCCGTCGGCAGGGTTGCGGATCTCTCGGGTTCCGCCGTTCTGGGCCGAGACCCACTTGCCATCGATGAAGAGTGTGTTGGGCACGATGTCTCCTATTCCTTGACGGTGAATGTCGTTGCGGGCGAACGTGGTGCGTCGGTCCACGCGACAGAATCGACTGTCGCAGCGATCCGGGGAGCCTCGACGTGATCGCGGCGCCTGTTCTGAGAAACACGATAGGCGAATGTGGGCCCCGAATGCTCAATCCAATGAGTCTGATCACAGTCAACGGTGGAAACAGCACGGAGGCGACTGCTCTCGTGTGACAAGGGGCTTGGGTACGGACCTCGGTCCGGCCTGTGTTGTGATCCGCGTTTCAGGGGTGCGGCGAGAGTGCTGGGCAGCTCGTTCGCCGTCACGGATATTACGGGAGTAGTCAATTCGGAAAGAACACTGAGAGATTCAACGGCACGCTTGTATTCAACTGCTGCAATCGATTCGTTCTCATCAGCGTTCATAAATCCCTTACTGACCGCGATCGGGCGATTAACCGCCTTCGGAGTCATTGGCCGACAGCTCGGTTCGCCTCGATCCTAACAGAGCAGGTGAAGTGGGGAATCGGCCTTGAGTGAGTCTGACTGCGAGCAATCGCACAGTATTCTGCGCGGATTAAGGGCCGTACGTGTCCTCTCACACAGGGCGTGCGCGAGTCGAGTGCACTAGAATGGACCGGAATCATTGAAAAGACTTTATAGGGAGAATCGTGGCCCCAGGGGATTCGCGAGACAGCCAGCAGAACCGCCGATCAGAGGGTGGTTACCGCTCCGATCGCGACAGCAAGGACAACCGTCGACAGGGATCTCACCAGTCCCGGGACGAGCGTGGGTCACGTAACTCCGATCGCCGCGATGACCGCAGGGGCGGCAGCGACAACGACCGCCGAGGTGGCTACCAGGGCGACCGCCGCAACGACGGTGACCGCCGGGGCGGGTTCAACGGTGAACGCCGCAACGATGGTGAGCGTCGCAGCTTCGGCGGCGATCGTCGCAACGATGGTGAACGCCGTGACACCCGCAATGATGGTGAACGTCGTGACACCCGCAGTGGTGGGTACCAGGGCAATCGCAACGACGGTGATCGTCGCGGCGGATACCAGGGGAACCGCCGTGATGATGATCGTCGCGGTGGATACCAGGGCAATCGTCGTGAAGATGGCGAGCGTCGCAGCTTCGGCGGAGATCGTCGCAACGACGGCGAGCGTCGTGACAACCGCGGCGGCTTCAACAATGACCGTCGCAACGATGGCGACCGTCGCAGTGGCGGGTACCAGGGCAATCGCCGTGATGATGATCGTCGTGGCGGCTTCAACAGCGACCGTCGCGCTGACGGTGAGCGTCGTGACAACCGCAGTGGCGGCTACCAGGGCAATCGCCGTGAAGATGACCGTCGTGGTGGCTTCGGCAATGACCGTCGTAGCGAGGGTGAGCGTCGCATTGGTGGTTACCAGGGCGAGCGTCGAAATGATGGCGAACGTCGTGGCGGCTACCAGGGCAACCGCAATGATGGCGAACGTCGCAGCTTCGGCGGTGACCGTCGCAATGACGGTGATCGTCGCAATGACGGTGAGCGTCGTGACACCCGCAGCGGTGGGTACCAAGGCAATCGCAATGATGGTGAACGCCGTGACAACCGTGGCGGGTACCAGGGTGATCGTCGCAATGACGGCGAGCGTCGCAGCTTCGGCGGAGATCGCCGTGACGACCGCCGAGGCGGCTCGGGCAGCGACCGTCACAACGACGGTGAGCGTCGTGACAACCGCAGTGGCGGGTACCAGGGCAATCGTCGTGATGATGATCGTCGTGGGGGCTTCAGCAGTGATCGTCGCAATGACGGCGAACGTCGCAGCTTCGGTGGTGACCGTCGCAACGATGGTGAGCGTCGCAGCTTCGGCGGAGACCGCCGTGACGACCGCCGAGGCGGCTCGGGCAGCGACCGTCGCAACGACGGTGAACGCCGTGACAACCGCAGTGGCGGCTACCAGGGCAATCGCCGTGATGACGATCGTCGCGGTGGATACCAGGGTGATCGTCGTGACGACAGCCGCGGCGGCCGGGGCGGCAGCGATCGCGGCGGTGCAGGCCGTAACCCCAACGACCGTCGGGCGATTCGTTCGACGGACACCGGTGAATACGCCCGCGAACAGCGCGCACGTCGTCCTCGGATCCAGGAACCGGAGATCCCCGAAGAGGTCACCGGCAAGGAGCTCGACAAGGAGATCAGCAGCCAGCTGCGCACTCTCGACAAGGAGAATGCGGCAGCTGTTGCCAAGCATCTTGTTGCTGCCGGCGGATTCCTCGACGCCGACCCCGAACGCGCCTACGATCACGCAAAAGCGGCAATGGCCCGTGCCGGCCGCGTCGGACTTGTTCGCGAAGCACTCGGCATCGCCGCCTATCACGTCGAGAAGTATGACGAGGCGGTCCGCGAGCTGCGTACCCACCGTCGCATCTCGGGCTCGAACGACAACATGGCTCTCATCGCTGACGCAGAGCGCGGCCGCGGCAAGCCGCAGAAGGCACTCGAACTGTACGAGTCGGCCAGCGAACTTGAGCTCGACAATGACACTCGCACGGAGCTCGTCATTGTGGCTGCCGGCGCCAAGTCGGACCTCGGCGACCTCAAGGGTGCCCGCGCTCTGATTGAGGCCGAGGACTTCACTCAGAAGCCGAGCGGTGCCCTGGTCCGACTCATGGCTGCCTATGCCGGCGTTCTCCGTCTGCACGGCGAAGGTGAAATGGCCGACAAGTACGAGGAGCTCTCGCGCCGCACGGCTAAGGCCACCGGCACTCTCTTCGGCGATGAGGAGCCCGACCCCAACTTCGGCGTCGAGATCGAAACCGTCGAAGAGATCCCGGACGAGGACGAGACCGAATTCGAGGACTCGGACGAGGACTTGGATGAGGACGAAAACGAGCTCGAGGGCGACGAGGACGAGAGCGACGAAGAAGGCGACGACTTCGACGACGACGAGTCGGATTCGTCTGTCTCCTTCGGCTCAGCTGCGAGTGCAGCGAGCACGGCTGCCGTCGCAGCTGACTTCGCGCAGTCTGAAGAAGCCGGGTCCGTCAACGGGTTCGCAGATGACGGCAATGTCGACGATGCAGAATCCGGTGACCTCGAAACCGGCTTCACCGAGTCCGAGAGCTCGGCCGCTGAGGACTCGAACTCCGTCGATGAGGAAGCGGAATCTGCCGACTCTGACTTCGACGACAGTACTGACTTCGATGGCAATGCCGAGTTCGATGACGAGGACTCCTCGGAGCTCGACGGGGGAGTTGACGACGCTGCAGCCGAACAGGCACCAGCGAAGTCGAAGACCCAGGTGTCGGAGAAGGAACTGAAGAAGATCAAGATCTCCGACGATGAGATCGAGGCTGAACTCGACGAAATCCTGGCCGAGGTCGAGGAATCGACTCCCGAGGGCTCAGCCGCCCCGGAATCGACTGAAACGGATCGTCCGAACGGCGATCAGTGACACCAGCCGCTGACGAAGCATCAACAGTCGATCACCGCCCGCCCGTGAAAGCGGGCGCGGTGATCGACTGTGTGCTCTTCGACCTCGACGGCGTCGTCTATCACGGGCCATCACCCATCCCCGGCGCGGTGGAGGGCATCGGCTTCCTCCACGCCCGCTCCATTCCCGTCAACTACGTCACGAACAATGCCACCCGCACCGCCGAGGCAGTCGCCGAGCACATCACCGAGCTGGGAATCAGCACGAATGCGGACGAAGTGACCACCTCGGCGCAGGTGCTCGCCGATCGGCTGGGGACGAAGTTCGGGCCCGGTGCAGTCGTCTATCTCATCGGCGCCGCCGGGTTGGCCACGGCTCTCGAGTCAGTCGGACTGACGGTCACTCGTTCGCTCGACGACCACCCTGTCGCCATTGCGCAGGGACTCGACCCGGACATCACCTATCAGCGAATCGTGAGCGCGTGCGAGGCGATCGAGTCGGGCATCGAATGGTGGGCGACGAACCCCGACTACTCGATGGTCGGTGCCCGCAGCAGAGTCCCGGGCAACGGAGCATTCATCGACATGCTCTCCCACCTCACGGGCGCGACGCCGACGATCGTCGGCAAACCAGCACCGCACATGATGGAGCACGCGGCTAACCGACTCAGCGCCAGACGACCGCTCATGGTCGGCGACCGGCTCGACACTGACATCGAGGGCGGCAACAGTGCTGGCTTCGAGACTGCGCTTGTGCTCACCGGCGTCCACGACATCCATGACGCCCTCTACGCCCGCCCGCAACTGCGCCCCACCTTCATCCTGCCCAGCCTGCGCGGACTCGAACTGCTCATCACAGCAAGTGGCACGAGCACCTCGGCGAATCGCGAAGCCGGGGCAGGGAGTGCGCCCGATGCCCAAGCCGATGCCGCTATCACCGTGGAGTCCGACTCCGAGGACGTCGCCGATGCCTGCCGCATCGTCGACGGCGAGCTCCGACTGAGTGAGTCCGCTCTGACCAGCAGCATCGGAGTGCAGGCCGCGCTGAGCACTGCATGGCACGCGATCGATCGCGGTCATCAGGTGGGCCCTGGAAATCTGCCGCGGAGGATTCATGACTGACCAGACACCTGAACAGACACCTGAACAGCCGACCCCGACTCCAGCCTCGGTGCACGGTGACGTGCCGGTCGAGGCGTGGAGGAACAGCCTCGGCGAGGCGAAGGAAGCACCACTCTCCGCCCGGCACGCGCGCCTGTCAGCACTGCTCGACGATCTCGACGCGCAGGTGGGCTCGCTGTGAGCCGGCTCGATCGCGCACTGGTCGATCGAGAGCTCATCGCCACTCGGTCCCGGGCGGCAAGAGAGATCGCAGCCGGGCATGTCAGCGTCAACGGCAAGACCGTGACGAAACCATCCACCGAGGTCACCGATGCTGATGACCTGGCGGTCACCGAAGCCGACCCCTGGGTCGCCCGCAGCGCGCACAAACTCCTCGGAGCCCTCGACGCGTTCGCGATCTCAGACGTTTCCGGAGCGAGTGTCCTCGACGCCGGAGCCTCAACCGGAGGCTTCACCCAGGTCCTCCTGCATCGCGGAGCCGGCGAAGTGTGGGCCGTCGACGTCGGCCACGACCAGTTCGACGCACGCCTGCGCGCCGATCCCCGCGTCCACGTCCGCGAGGGACTCAACTTGCGCGACCTCGCAGCCTCAGACGTGCCGGCCGTGGACCTCGTCGTCGCCGACGTCTCCTTCATCTCTCTGCGCCTGCTCATCGGCCCTCTGCTCGCGGCCACACGCCCGAGCGGAGAACTCCTTCTCATGGTCAAACCACAGTTCGAACTCGCCCGCAGCGCACTCGACAAACACGGCGTCGTATCCAGTGCCGCCAACCGGCGTCGGGCCCTCGACTCCGTGCTCTCCGGCATCGGCCAAATCGACGCCCGGGTGGTCGACATCGCCGCCTCGGTCCTGCCCGGACCCAGCGGCAACCGCGAGTACTTCCTGCGTGTTCGACCAGGGAAAACACCAGCCGAGTCCGATAGGCTCAGCGAGGCGGACATCACCGACCATCTTGAGACGATCATGAGGGGAGAGACGTGACTCGACACATCATGGTGCTCCTGCACCCGCAGCGTGAAGACTCAGCTGTGGCGGCGGTGAGCGTGTGGAAGGCACTCCTCGACGACGGGATCATCCCAGTCGTCCTCGACGAAGAGGTCCTCGACTTCGCCGCCCGCAGCTCCTACGCCGATGTCCAGCAGGAGCTGCTCAGCCGCTGCGAGGTCATCGACCCCTCCCAGCTGGCAGCCTGGAAGTCTCGGTGCGAACTCGTCATCGTCCTCGGCGGCGACGGCACGATCCTGCGCGCTGCCGAACGCTTCCACGGCTCCGGAGTTCCCCTCATGGGCGTCAACCTCGGTCACGTCGGATTCCTTGCCGAAAGCGAAAGAGAAGACCTCGCCGAGGCGGTCCACCGGGCATCCGTGCGCGACTACCTGGTGGAGGAGAGGCTCGCCCTCGACGTGACCGTATGGCATGAAGGGGAGATCATCTTCAACGCCTGGGCACTCAACGAGGCCACAGTGGAGAAGACCTCGAAATCCCGCATGATCGACGTCGTCCTCGGCGTCGACTCCCGTCCGGTGTCGTCGTTCGGCTGCGACGGAGTCATCCTGGCCACGCCCACGGGTTCGACGGCCTATTCGTTCTCCGCCGGCGGGCCCATCGTCTGGCCCGAGGTCGAAGCACTCCTGCTCGTGCCGATCTCCGCCCACGCGCTGTTCACCGAACCGCTCGTCGTCAACCCGGACTCACGCCTCGGCGTGGAGATCTCACCGAGCAACCCTGACTTCTCCGCGGTCCTGTGGTGCGACGGCAGGCGCGCGATCGAGCTCCCAGCCGGAGCGCGCATCGAAGCCAAGCGCTCCGAGTCACCGATCAAACTTGCCCGCCTGCACACCGGACCCTTCACCGACCGGCTGGTCGCGAAGTTCCGGCTCCCCGTCTCCGGCTGGCGGGGACCGATCGAGAGGGCGTAGATGATCTCCGAACTCCGCATCTCCCACCTCGGCGTGATCGCTGAAGCCGAGGTCGAACTCTCCACCGGCTTCACCGTCGTCACCGGCGAGACCGGCGCAGGCAAGACGATGTTCGTTTCCGCTTTGAGTCTGCTCATGGGGCGCAAAGTGGGTGCCGGAGTGGTCCGCAAAGGGGCGGAGAAGGCCGAGGTCGAAGGCATCTTCTCCGACATCACTGACTCCGTGCGCACCCGCATCGAAGAAGCCGGCGGCAGTGCCGATGGGGAGGCGATCATCTCTCGGACTGTGGCGCAGAAGGGCCGCGCCCGTGCCACAGCCGGCGGCCGGACCGTTCCGATTTCGGTCCTGGCAGAGATCTCCGAAGACCTCATCACCCTGCATGGTCAGTCCGAGCAGCTGAGCCTCAAGGGCGCCGCAGCTCAGCGACAGCTCCTCGACAGCGCCGGCGGGGCCGAGCTCGAAGCCGTGGCCGCCGACTACCGCAGAGCCTTCGACCAGTGGCGTGAGACGCAGGCCCGCGTCACTCGAATCAAGGACACGACCGCGGCCCGTCGCGAACGGATCCTGTGGCTCAAAGGCTGCCTCGAGGCCATCGACAAAGTCCGGCCTGTTCCCGGCGAAGATGAGGCACTCGCGGCTCAGTCGGCGAAGCTCGGCGCCGCCGCGGACATCACTCGCGCCGTCGGCAGCGCACACGACCTCCTCCTCGGCAGCGAACTCGACGACTCCGGTGCCGCAGTCGACCAAGTCCACCAGGCGATTGCGGCGATCACCCAGGTCGACGCTGCCGACCCGGAACTCGTCACGATCAAAGACGCGCTCAACGACGCCGTGCTGCGGCTGTCCGACGCAGCAGCCGAACTCAGCTCCTATCTGACCGGGTTCGACGAGCTGGGGGAGACCTCGATCGAGGAGACCGAGGCCAGGCGTGCCGAACTCGGTTCCCTGGCCCCCTATGGCCAGAACGTGGCCGAGGTCCTCGACTTTGAGGCCCGCTCCGCGCAGGAGATGACCGAACTCGAGACCGAGGACCGCGACCTCGGCCAGCTCGACGCCGAGTTAAGCGCCGCCGAGGACGCCATGGCCACGGCGGGCCGAGCCCTGACCGAGATCCGCTCCACGACCGCCGAGTCGTTCTCGAAGGCCGTCAGCGCAGAACTGGCCGCACTGTCCATGCCGAAGGCGCAGGTGACGTTCGAACTCACCGAACGCGAACCGGCATCCCACGGCTGTGACGATGTCCGACTCACGTTCGCCCCGCACGACTCCTCGGCAGGAGACGACATCGGCAAGATCGCCAGCGGCGGTGAGCTCTCACGTGTGATGTTGGCCATCGAGGTCGTCCGCGCGGCGGGGGAGGCCATCCCCACCTATGTCTTCGACGAGGTCGATGCCGGCGTCGGCGGCAAGGCCGCGATCGAGATCGGTCGGCGTTTGGCGAAACTGGCCGAGAACGCCCAAGTCATCGTCGTCACGCACCTGCCGCAGGTCGCTGCATGGGCAGACACCCACGTCACGATCGTCAAGGATGACGACGCGGAGACAGTGAAGTCCGGAGTGCGAGAACTGAGCGAGGACGAACGTGTCATCGAACTCTCACGAATGCTCGCGGGCATGGAAGAATCCGACTCCGCGAAGGCCCACGCAGCGGAACTCCTCGACTCAGCACGGCAGGTCAAGACCGGATCGCAAGCACGGACATGAGAGGATGAGCGAATCATGAAAGTGCGTAGAACTCGGGAGAACCAGACTGTTCCGACCCGTTCCGGCCCGGCCCCTGCCCGGCTCGATCGGCGAACCAAAGACCTCACGAAACGTCTCAGCGCCGGCGACATCGCCGTCATCAAACATTCGGACATCGACCGGATTTCCGCTGAAGCACTCGTCGCGTGCAGGCCCGCCGCAGTCATCAATGCGGACAAGTCGATCTCGGGTCGCTACCCGAACCTCGGGCCGGGAATCATCATCGATGCCGGCATTCCCCTCATCGACGCTGCAGGTGCCGAGATCTTCGACCTGGTCGAGGAGAACGAGCAGATCAGCATCGACGGTGCCAGCGTCTACCTCGGTGAGAAGGAAGTCGCCACCGGCATCGTCCAGACCACCGAGTCGATCGCCGCGGACATGCATGAGGCCGAAGCCGGCATGAACTCCGTGCTCGTCGACTTCGTCGACAACACGATCGAATACATCCGCAAGGACTCGGACCTCCTCTCCGCTGAACTCGTCGTCCCCGAAGTCGCCACGAAGTTCGAGGGCCGACACGTCCTCATCGTCGTCCGCGGCTACCACTACAAAGAGGACCTGGCGATCCTCGGGTCCTACATCCGCGAGTACCGACCGATCCTCGTCGGAGTCGACGGCGGAGCCGACGCCATCATCGAAGCCGGTTACAAGCCTGACATGATCGTCGGCGACATGGACTCGGTCTCCGACACCGCACTCACGTCCGGAGCCGAGATCGTCGTCCACGCCTACCGTGACGGCAATGCTCCAGGAACCGAGCGGGTCCATTCCCTCGGCGTCGACTGTGTGGCCTTCGCGGCCTCCGGCACGAGCGAGGACATCGCCATGCTGTTGGCTGACGACAAGGGTGCGAGCCTGATCGTGGCCGTCGGCACCCACGACACCGTCATGGAGTTCCTCGACAAAGGGCGCAAGGGCATGGCCTCGACGTTCATCACGCGTCTGCGGGTGGGGTCGAAGCTCATCGACGCGAAGGGGGTGTCTCTGCTCTACCGGCAGAGGATCTCCAGTCTGCAGCTGAGCGTGCTCATCATCGCCGGACTCATCGCTCTCGGAGTGGCTCTGTTCGCGACTTCGGCAGGACAGACGTTCCTCGGTCTCATCGGCGCGCAGCTCGACGGCGTGTTCGGATGGATCGGTTCGCTCTTCGGGGGCGACCCTGCCGCCACTTCACAATCCGCCAGCATTTTCCAAGGACTGACCAGTGATTGATTTCCGCTACCACCTCGTCTCTCTCGTCTCGGTGTTCCTGGCCTTGGCGGTCGGAATCGTCCTGGGCGCCGGTCCGCTCAAGGAGCCCATCGGCGAGTCGCTGCAGAGCCAAGTCGATTCGCTGCGCACCGACCGTGACGGTCTGCGCGCTGATCTCGATGCCGCCAAAGGCAACATCGACAAGCAGAACGACTTCATCACCTCGGCGGCGCCTGAGCTGATCGGCAAGACGCTCAAGGACAAGGACGTCAGCATTATCTCAGCCCCGCAGGCGGACCCTGAGCAGGTCGAAGAGGTCAGCAACCGGGTCAAGGAAGCCGGCGGCTCGATCGCCGGCGACGTCTCATTCGTGGCGAACACGCTCTCGCTCGACAAATCGGCCGACTTCCTCAAGACCGTGCGTGATCTGGTCCCGAGCCTGCCGGAGGACGACTCAACCGCGATCAAATCCGCTCTGGTCATCGCTCTGACCGGCAAGGCCTCGATGCTTGCTGAGGGCAAGGATCGCGACCAGGCCGAGAAGAAGTCCTCTGCGCTCTTCGACGCGTTTGTCGATGCCGGGCGCCTGCGCACCGACACCGACCACAAGAAGACGCAGCTGTTCATCGTCGTCGACGATGAGAACTCGAACCTCGCCGATGAGACGAAGCCGAGCCCCGAGGCGACCGACGACAAAGCAACCCGCACTCTGGTCACCGACTTCATCAACGCCCTGACCTCCGACGCGAAGTCCGTGGTCGTGGCCGGAGACGCCAGGTCGGCTCAGAACGGACTCGTCGACGTCCTGCGCACCGAGAAGTCACGCGCCAGCACCGCCGACGGACTCGGCCTGGGTGCCGGTTCCGTCATCGCCGTTCGAGCGTTGGCCGCCGGAGAGGCCGGTAAGCACGGCCACTTCGGGTTCGCCGATGACGCCGAAGAGATTATGCCCGGGAAGGAATGAGATGATCCGCTCACTCGTCAGCTCCGCCGTCGCCGGCCTCGCAGGCTATGCGGCGACGAAAGCCGTCCTCAGCTCGAAGCTGCGCACCCACAAGAAGGTCGTGCGCACGAATCACGCCGACAGGGACGTCTCCCTCATCGAAGGGCCCGCCCTGACCACTGGACTCCTCACGGGCAGCTTCCTCATCGAAGATCCTCGCCAGCGTGCGGCGACGCTGTTGGCGACGAGTGTCTCCGGCGGGTTGGGGGCAGTCGACGACTTCCTCGAATCAGGCAGCTCGAAGGGTCTGCGCGGCCACCTCAGCGCCCTCGCCCACGGCGAGATCACGACCGGCGCGATCAAGGTCACCGGCATTCCGCTGGCGTCGATCGCGGCAGCTGCGATCCTGCGCAGCGGAAGCGACCGTCATGGCCTCTTCGCCGCACTGCGTTCCGCCGACGAACGGTCCTGGTTCGCTTCGGCTGCCGACGTCGTCGTCAGCGGCGGTGTCATCGCCGGATCGGCGAACCTGTTCAACTTACTTGACCTGCGCCCCGGTCGGGCGCTCAAAGCGGGCCTGCTCACTGTGCTGTTCATGCCCCACAGCCACGGCACGACCTGGACCTCAAGCGCCGTCGTGGCCGGTGGGACCGTTGCCGCCTGGCCAGACGACCTGAGCGGCGCGGCGATGCTCGGCGACACCGGAGCCAACGCTCTCGGTGCAGTGCTGGGCACGACACTGGCCGCGAATTCGACGGCCAAACAGCGAGTCGCGATGCTCATCGTACTCGCCGGGCTGACCCTGCTCAGTGAGAAGGTCTCCTTCACTCAGATCATCGAATCCACCCCTGGACTGCGGGAGATCGACGCCTTCGGTCGCGAGGGCGTGTGAATAAGCTGGTTCGGGTCTTCGCCTCTGCGGCGTTGCTCGTCTCGGTCATCACCCTCTTCACCCGACTTGTCGGGTTCCTGCGGTGGCTGGTCTTCTCGCCCACTGTGGGCGCAGGCACGGTCGGGTCGGCCTATCAGTCGGCGAACCTCGTTCCCAACATCCTCTTCGAGGTCGTGGCCGGTGGGGCGCTGGCCGGAGCAGTCATTCCGCTCCTGGCCATTCCGTTGGCCCGGTCCGACAGACAGACCGCCGGTCGGATCGCCTCGGCGCTTCTGACCTGGGCAGTGTCGGTGACGTTGCCGCTGAGCATCATTCTCGCGGTTTTCGCGCATCCCATCGCCACCGTGCTGACTGGGTCCGCGCCAGGTAAGGCACCTCAGGTCGAGGCGACCGTCGTCTTCCTGCTCATGTTCTCCCCGCAGCTCGTCCTCTATGGCATCGGTGCTGTACTCACCGGGGTGCTGCAGGCCCACCGGAAATTCGTCTGGCCAGCCTTCGCTCCGCTGCTGTCCAGCCTCGTCGTCATCGGAAGCTACGTCGTCTATTCGGTGGTCGGCGGCACGGATGACACTTGGAGGACCCACATCGGCTGGCTCGGCTGGGGCACCACGATCGGTGTCGCGGCCTTGGCTCTGCCGTTGGCGCTGCCGATGCGCTCGACTGGGCTGCGGATCCGGCCCACGTGGTCATTCCCTCCTGGTGTCGCCCACCGGGCTCTGCGCTTGGCCGGTGCCGGAATGGCTGCACTGCTGGCCCAGCAAGGTGCCATGCTGGCAACCATCCTCGTATCGAATCGCGTCGGCGGTGAGGGCACATTCGTCCTCTTCAGCTACATCAACGCCGTCTACCTCCTGCCGTACGGAGTGCTCGCGGTGACCGTAGCCACCATCACCTTTCCGTCGCTGTCAGCCTGGGTTGGCAGGTCAAAGGACGCCGAGGCGAGTCAAGGTGAACGTGATGCCGCTGAGGTGAGCATGAGGCAGCTGACCTCGACGACCACGGCTCTCATCATCACCATCGGGTTCCTCGGAGCCCTCATCCTGATCTCTGCCGCGGGCCCCCTGCAGGCGTTCTTCACCGCCATCGATACTGCCGGTCAAGGCCAGAAGGGTGCGCCGTTCGGCGCCATGAGCCAGTCGATCATGGTCATGGCCCTGGCCGTGCCGGGATGGTCTTTCGTGGCCTGGGGAACTCGCGTCTTCTACGCCATGGAACGTTCCCGACATTCGGCTGTCGCGACGACAACCGGTTGGATCTTCGTCATCGTCGGCATGCTGCTGGCCATCGTGTTCACGAATGCCTTCGGTGATGCGGGCCTGACCCTGATCTCCATTTGCCTCGGTTATGCGCTCGGCATGAGCGTGGCCGGTGCCTTCCTGCTCTTCTCCATGAGCCGCGTGCTCGGACCTGCAGGTCTGGCACGAGTCGGTCGTCGGAGTCTGTTGTCGCTGGTGGCCGCCATCGTGGCCTCGACGGTGGGTGTGCTGATCTCACACTGGTTGGCGGGCCTCTTGGGGACCGGAGCTGCCCCCTCGGTGATCAACGGTGTTGTCTCTGCGCTCATCGGCTGCGCGATATTCGTTGGATTCCTCCTCATCGACCGCGGCTACCTGGGCGAGGTGCGCGGACTCCTCGCAGGCCGCCGAGGCGGCGGTCACCAACCCGGCCCGACCACAGGGTCGAACCCGACTGATAGTTCGCACCAGAACGCTGATAGTTCCCAACAGAATCAGGATGAGACATGAAGATCGTCTTTGTGATCGGAACATCCACCGGGGGAGTCGGCACGCATGTGCGAGCCCTGGCCAGAGATGTGGCTGCCGCCGGACACGAGATCGGCGTCATCGGACCCGCCTCCACGGATGAGCACTTCGGCTTCTCCGATCTGCCGGGCGTCCGCTTCGCAGCCCTCGACATGGGCACCGGCATCGGTCCTGGCGACGCCGCGCTGGTGACGAAGCTGCGACGGACCATCCGCAGCTTCGGAGCCGAGATCGTCCACGCCCACGGTTTCCGTGCTGGTCTTGTCGGGCTCTTGGCCTCACGGACGCTGCGGCCCCGCCCCTGCTTCATCATCAGCCTGCACAACCAGGCCAGCGGTCAGGGCCTGCGCGGCCGAGTCGAGACCGGCATCGAGACGCTGCTGGCCAAAGGCGCGGACCTGACGCTGGGGGCGAGCACCGACCTCGTTGTCCGTGCGCACGACCTCGGTGCCCGGGACGCCAGGTTCCTGCCTGCTGCCGCACCCGAGGTGCGAACTGTCACCGCCGAGGCGGCCCAGGCCACCCGTGCGCAGCTGGCCGAAGAGTACGGCTTCGACCGTTCCGCTGTCATCGTCCTGGCCGTCGGCCGGGTGGCCCCGCAGAAGAACTACCCGATGCTCGTGCGGGCTCTGGCCCACCTCGGTGAGGATGTGTCCACCGGGGCGAAGACCGACACGAGCGCGACGACGGGTGCCCCAGCGGCCACCCCAGTGTCGGACCTCGTTGTCCTCGTGGCGGGTGCCGCGGACGAGAACGTCCTCGCCGATGTCCGTGCACAGTATGAAAGCGCGCAGCACGAGAACGCAGCGCAGCATGAGAACGCAGCACGGCACGAGAACCAGGGAGCCGCCTCGGCGGTGCCTGAACTGCACTTCCTGGGCCCCCGGGACGACGTCGCCGAGCTCAACGCGGCAGCCGACATCTATGTCCTCACCAGCGTGTGGGAGGCCCGCGCACTGGTCCTCCAGGAGGCGCTCATCGCCGGCCGGGCGATCATCGCCACGAGCACCGGCGGCACGACGGAACTGGTCGGCGATGCGGGCATCCTGATCGAGTCCGACGATGATCGGGGACTCGCCGACGCCATCAGCGAACTTGTGTCAGATCCTGCTCGGCGGGTGGAACTGGGCGAGCGTGCACGCGCTCGCGGCGCCCAACTTCCCGGAGAGAGGGAAGTGGCGGAAGAACTGATGGGCATATACACAGAACTCCTGCCGCCCCAGGTAGGGTAGAAGCAGCGTCGATCTAATGAAAAGGATGAGGAAATGAGCGAATCCGGCGAGGTCCACCCACTCAGCGCAGATACGCGAATTCTGCATGTACTCGCCGAGACCACGGGCCCAGTCGTAGAAGTGGCCAAACTCGCCGTGCTCGGTCATCTGCGGGCAGGTTTCAAAGTGGCTGTGGCAGCCCACCGTTCTCTACTCGGCACGTTCGGCGTTCCTCCGGAGCTGGCGGACAACTTCCGTGAGATCGAACTCGCAGCCAGGCGCCGCTTCACGATCGCCGATCCGAACACCGCTTTCACGCTGCACAAGTACTACCAGCACGTGGACATCGTCCACGCCCACGGCCTCCACGCGGCGACGCTGGCGGGACTCGCCTTCACCGGCCTGCCCGCCCGGTTCCATCCGAAGGTCGTCGCCACGATCGAATCCTTCGACTCCGCGAACGTGATCGAGAAGACCGGCGCTGAGATCGTCGGTCGCACGGCAACCGCGATCTTGGGCACCACCGAACCGGTCGTTGACTACTTCGGCGAGAAGGTTCCCCTCGTCGAACGCGCTGAACTCGTCCACCCAGACATCGACGTCGACCTCACGGTCAGGACCCCTCGCGCCGGGGTGCGCAGCGAACTCGGCGTCAAGGCGGGTACCTGGATGGTCGCGAGCCCCATCGCCCTGCGCGACCACACGGCCCTGGCGACGGTCCTCGACGCGGCCAGTCAGATCAACTCACGCCGCCCAGATCGTCACGTCGTCACCGTGCTCACCGGCACGGGCAAGGACCGGAGCACGATCGCCTCGGCGTTTGCCGACCGTGACATCATCGTCGCTCCCGCCGGCGACCTCGTCGACGTGGTCGCAGCGGCCGATGTCGTCATCGCCAGCGAGACCATGACGGGTCTGAGCCACGAAGACCTCATGCAGCTGTCGAAGCCCGCAGTCTTCATCGGCAGCTCCCGCCGGGCAGGCATCTGGGGAGCCGCAGCCAAGAGCGTCGATGCCGACGACACGGATGCTCTGCTGCGTGAGATCAATCATCTTCTCGACGATCCGGCCGGGCGTGGTTCGCAGGCCGTAGCCGCGAAGAAGCGCGTCATCGACGTGAATAACGGTGCAGCGATCTCTTCGACTCTGCTCGATCTGTACGCCGAAGTCACTGAATCGGGGGATTCGTGAACCCGAGTTTGATAGAATCAAATCCCGTGGTGAATCGAACTGGCCCTGGTGGCACAAATACGGCAAAGCACATCTTCGTAACGGGGGGCGTCGCCTCCTCGTTGGGCAAGGGTCTCACGGCCTCGAGCCTCGGGCATCTGCTCACTCAACGCGGACTCTCCGTGGCGATGCAGAAACTGGATCCCTACCTCAATGTGGATCCCGGCACGATGAATCCCTTCCAGCACGGCGAGGTCTTCGTCACCGAAGACGGCGCTGAGACCGACCTCGACATCGGCCATTATGAGCGATTCCTCGACATCAATCTCGACGGCGCGGCCAACGTCACGACCGGACAGGTCTACTCCTCGGTCATCGCCAAGGAACGCCGCGGCGCCTACCTGGGCGACACCGTCCAGGTCATCCCGCACATCACCGATGAGATTAAGTCGCGGATGCGGGCACAGGCGGAGCGTCCCGTGGCAGAGCGCCCCGATGTCATCATCACCGAGATCGGTGGCACCGTCGGCGACATCGAATCGCAGCCCTTCCTCGAAGCGGCCCGTCAGGTCCGTCACGACATCGGCCGCGACAACGTGTTCTTCATCCACGTCTCGCTGGTGCCCTACCTCGGGCCCTCGGGCGAGCTGAAGACGAAGCCGACCCAGCACTCGGTCGCCGCTCTGCGCTCGATCGGCATCCAGCCGGATGCGATCGTCCTGCGCTCCGACCGGGAACTGCCGGATTCGATCCGTCAGAAGATCGCCTCCTCCTGCGACGTCGACGCCGAGGCTGTCGTGTCCTGTGTGGACGCACCGAGCATCTACGACATCCCGAAGGTCCTCCACGACGGCGGGCTCGACGTCTACGTCATCCGCCGCCTCAACCTTCCCTTCCGCGACGTCGACTGGACGAAGTGGGACTGGGTCCTCGAGCGGGTCCACAATCCCGAGCACGAAGTCGCCATCGGCATCGTCGGCAAGTACATCGACCTTCCCGACGCCTACCTGTCCGTCACCGAGGCGCTGCGCCATGGCGGATTCGCCAACAACGCCAGGGTCAAGGTCAAGTGGATCCAGTCCGATGACTGCGAAACCGAGGAAGGCGCGGCCAAGAGCCTGGCCGGTCTCGACGCGATCTGCGTGCCCGGCGGCTTCGGCATCCGCGGCATCGAAGGCAAGCTCGGAGCACTCGAGTACACCCGCACACACAAGATTCCGACACTGGGTCTGTGCCTCGGTCTGCAGTGCATGGTCGTCGAATACGCACGCAACGTTGCAGGCATCGCCGATGCCTCGTCGTCGGAGTTCGACCCTGAGTCGGCTGTCCCCGTCATCGCGACGATGGCCGAGCAGCTCTCGATCGTCGAGGGCGAAGGCGACCTGGGCGGCACGATGCGTCTGGGCACCTACGAAGCGAAGCTCGACGAAGGCAGCGTCGTTGCTGGCGTCTACGGTTCGACGGTCATCAACGAACGTCACCGTCACCGCTACGAGGTCAACAATTCGTACCGCGATCAGCTCACCGAAGCCGGGCTCGTGGTCTCAGGTACCTCGCCCAACGGTGAGCTCGTGGAGTTCGTCGAGCTGCCGGAATCCGAGCACCCGTACTACGTCTCGACCCAGGCTCATCCCGAGCTGAAGTCACGTCCGACGAAGCCGCATCCGCTCTTCGCCGGACTGGTCGCCGCGGCACTGGGCGCCCGGAAGTAAGACATCGCGTGGCACCCGGCCGGATCTGTTCGACACAGGCCGGCCGGGTGCCGCGTTGCAATACTGGATTCGGCACCACCAACGAATTCGATGACACCACCGAATTCGATGAGCGGGAGGGCTCGCATGAGCGATCTGCACGACGAGGTCTATGACCCGAACATCACAGCCTCTGACGTGGTCTACCACGGCGCGGTATGGAACATTCGGCGCGAGACCTTCGACCTTCCGGAGGCCAAGGGGATCGTCCGCGACATGATGGACCACACCGGGGCAGTGGCAGTGGCCTGTGTGGACGAGCAGGACAGAATCCTGCTCCTCCAGCAGTACCGGCACCCGGTCCGGGCCAGGCTGTGGGAAGTTCCGGCCGGTCTGCTCGACATTCCGGGCGAAGATCCCTTCGACGCCGTCAAGCGTGAGTTGGCCGAAGAGGCCGACCTGCGTGCTTCGCGGTGGGAAGTGCTGTCGGACTCCAGCCAGTCCCCGGGCGGCAGCAGCGAGACCATTCGTCTCTACCTTGCTCGCGATCTCGAACTCATCGCCGAAGCCGAGCGCCACGAACGCAGCGAAGAGGAAGCCGGATTCGCCTACCGGTGGGCCACGCTCGATGAGGCACTTGATGCTCTCGGCGCGGGCGAGATCACGAACGCCATCGCTCAGCTGGCGATTCTGCAGGTGGCTCGGGTTCTGCGGGCGGAAGCCGCCGGTGAGCCCACACGGACACGCAGCGTGGACGCGCCTCGGCGCTTGGTCGACGGACGCGAACGCAAAGCTTCGTCCGCATCAGACTCCTCGCAGGCCTGAGGCGGCGACGATGGCTCGGCACGGTGCCGAACTTCTTCCGGACCTCCCCGCTCAGCTCACCCGTGCCCTCGAGTCGTACCTGACGTCGCTGAGGTTCGAACGCGGTCTCTCACGCAATTCGATCGACGCGTATGCCCGTGACCTCTCCCGATACGGAACCTGGCTGACCGAGTCCGGGATCAGCAGCCTCGGCGAGGTCGATCGTTCCCATATCGAAGCCTTCGCGCTGCACCTCCTCGATGCGAATCTGGCACCGCGCACGCGAGCCCGTGCGCTCGTCGCCGTCCGCCGATTCCACGGATTCGCCCTCGCAGAGGGACTGGCCAGCACGGATCCGGCCTCGGACGTCAGCCCGCCGCAGGAGGGGCTGCGACTGCCGAAGGCACTGTCCCTCGACGACATCGAGGCGATGCTCGCGACGACGGCGGGGGAGGAGCCGACTCAGATCCGGGCGGCGGCCCTGCTTGAGCTGCTCTATGCCACCGGCGCACGGATCTCGGAAGCCGTGGGCGTCGACCTCGACGATCTCGACCTAGAAACCTCCCTGGTCCGCCTCTACGGCAAGGGCGGGAAGGAACGGATCGTTCCGTTCGGCTCCCACGCCTCGAACGCCTTGGGATCCTGGGTCTCACGCGTGCGGCCGAGCATGGCGGCGAAGGCGAAGACGAGTGCCCCGGCAGGAGCACTGTTTCTCAATGCGCGGGGGACCCGGCTGTCGCGTCAGACCGCGTGGCAGATCGTCAAGGACGCCGGTGAGCTTGCCGGGCTGACCGCCGATGTCTCTCCGCACACCTTCCGGCACTCGTTCGCGACGCATCTGCTTGAGGGTGGGGCGGACATTCGGGTGGTCCAGGAGCTGCTCGGACATGCCTCGGTGACGACGACGCAGATCTACACGAAAGTCTCCGAGGAAACATTGCGCGAGGTGTACGCGACCTCGCACCCCAGGGCACGGTAGGGTTGGATCGAAGAGCAACGAAAGGTGGCCATCCGAGTGATGAATACGCAACAGGCGTTGGATATCCCCAATGCGAAATCAGCTGAAGCCGAGCAGCAGGATTTCGCCGAACCGGCACCGCTGGATTCTCATGGGCCCGCCCGCATCATCGCAATGGTCAACCAGAAGGGCGGCGTCGGCAAGACGACGTCGTCGATCAACCTCGGTGCGTCGCTGGCCGCCTACGGACGCAAGATGCTGCTGGTCGATTTCGACCCGCAGGGCGCGCTGTCGGTGGGCCTGGGTGTCAACCCCTACGATCTCGAGATCAGCATCTACAACCTGCTGATGAGCCCCCGTATGGACCCGCACGAGGTCATCGTCAGCACCGACTTCGAGAACATCGACATCCTCCCGGCCAACATCGACCTGTCCGCCGCTGAGGTCCAGCTCGTCGGCGAGGTCGCCCGCGAACAGATCCTCTCGCGGGTGCTGTCCAAGGTCGCCGACGAATACGACGTCATCCTCATCGACTGCCAGCCGTCCCTTGGCCTGCTCACCGTCAATGCGCTGACCGCCGCGCACGGCGTGATCATCCCGCTCGAAACCGAATTCTTCGCGCTGCGCGGTGTGGCACTGCTCGTCGAAACCATCGAGAAGATCCAGGACCGGCTCAACCCGTCACTGGTGATCGACGGAATCCTCGCCACGATGTTCGACTCGCGGACCCTGCACTCGAAGGAAGTCATGTCACGCGTGACCGAAGCCTTCGACGACAAGGTCTTCGACACGGTCATCAACCGCACTGTGAAGTTCCCCGATGCCTCGGTCGCGGCCGAGCCGATCACGAGCTTCGCGCCCAAACATGCAGGATCGGCCGCGTATCGGCGTCTGGCCAGGGAGCTCATCGCCCGCGGAGGCGCACCCTGAGCGAGACCGTGCACGAGGGGTTCCAGGTCGAACTGGAGAACTTCTCCGGTCCGTTCGACCTGCTCCTCGGGCTGATCTCGAAGCGTCGTCTCGACGTCACGGAGATCGCCCTCGCCGAGGTGACAGATGAGTTCATCTCCTACACGACCGAGCTCAAGGACAAGGCGAGTCTCGCCGAGATCTCCCAGTTCCTCCTCGTCGCGGCCACCCTGCTCGACATCAAGACCGCACGTCTGCTGCCGCACGAAGAGGGCGAGGACGAGCTTGATCTTGAGCTCCTCGAGGCCCGTGATCTCCTCTTCGCCCGGCTTCTGCAATACCGCGCCTACAAATCGGTGAGCAGATTCTTCGCCGACGCGATGGCTGCCGGATCGGTCAGAGCACCCCGCAGCGTCGGGCTCGAGGAAGAGTTCCAAGACGTGCTCCCACCACTCGAGCTGCACATCGGTCCCGGGGAGCTTGCGGGAGTGTATGCAACCGTCCTCCAACGTGATCACACGCCGCCTAGCGTCGCAGTCGACCACATCCACCTGCCGCTGGTCAGCGTCTCCGAGCAGCGCGGACACATCCTCGGTCTGCTGCGGACCGGCGATCTCGACTTCCAGCAGCTGCTCGACACTGCGGACAACACCTTGGTCGTCGTCGCCCGATTCCTGGCACTGCTCGAACTGTTCAAGGTCGGGCTCTGCGACTTCGCTCAGGACGAACCGCTCGGGCCTCTCCTCATCTCCCGCACCGAATCCACCATCGACGGAGTGGACCTGCGGACCGAGGGGGAGTGGAGCGCCGAGGATGATGAGAGCGACGACCCAAGCGCAGGACCATCAGAGGCCGACGCTGGGCCAGACGCCGCAGACGCTGGGCCAGACGCCGGACCACCAGCCGCAGACGCCGGACCTGACGCACGAGAAGAGGAACCGCGATGATCGACGACGAAATTCTGGCCGGGATCGAAGCGGTGCTCATGATCAGCGATGCCGCGGTCTCCGCGGCCGAGCTGGCCAGCGCCCTCGGCCTCGACGAGGACACCGTCGATGAGGCGATTGCGACGCTCAAGGCCGACTACGACGGAGACGAGGATCACCGGCAGCGCGGATTCGAGATCCGGCTGGTCGCGGGCGGCTTCCGCATCTTCTCCCGCGGTGACTACCACGAGATCGTCAAAGACTTCCTGACCTCGGGCCAGAGTGCGAAGCTGTCCCAGGCAGCACTCGAGACGCTTGCCGTCATCGCCTACCGCCAGCCGATCTCACGACCACGCATCGCAGCCATCCGCGGCGTCAGCGTCGACGGCGTGATTCGGACCCTGCTGCTGCGCGGACTCATCGTCGAGGCGGGGAAGGAAGCGACCACCTCGGCGCTGCTCTACACGACCACGCACCAGTTCCTCGATGCGCTGGGAATGAACAGCATCGACGATCTCCCGGAGATCGCCCCGTACCTGCCCGAGGATGCCGATGTGGCGGAATTGGGTGCCGACAACACCGAAGTATTGGCCGCGGTCGACGCCGAGATGTCCGATCACGACGATGAGATGTCACGAGATGGCGATTGATTTGAGAGAATGGACTACATGAGTCCATATCGTGATCCCCGAGCGCCTGGCGGGCGCCAGAACCGACCGACCCGAAAACAGCGGGCCAGCACCGGTTCCAAGAGCACCACACGTGCCAAGTCCAGTCAGGGCGCGGCCTCTGACGCCCATGTCAGCGACGGTGTGAGGCTGCAGAAGATCCTCGCCGAGGCGGGTCTGGGCTCGCGTCGTGCGTGTGAGCAGCTCATCCTCGACGGTCGCGTTGAGGTCGATGGTTCCCTGGTTACGGAGCTGGGCACCCGAATCGACCCGGAAACGCAGTCCGTGTACGTGGATGCGATGAGAATTTCGACACAGACCGCGAAGGTCTACCTCGTGCTCAACAAGCCGGCCGGCGTCGTCTCGACGATGGACGATCCCGACGGCCGCCCGTGCCTGGCCCACTACGTGAACAACCGCACCGAGCGGCTCTTCCACGTCGGACGCCTCGACACGGAGACCGAGGGTCTCATCCTGCTCACCAACGACGGGGAGCTGAGTAATCGACTGGCCCACCCGCGCTATGAGATTCCGAAGACCTACCTGGCTCAGGTCAAGGGCCAGCTGGCCAAGGACGTGGGCTCACGCCTCAAAGCTGGCATCGATCTCGATGACGGGTTCGTCAAGGTCGACCAGTTCAAACTCGTCGACTCGACTCCCGGCAAATCGGTCGTCGAACTGACGCTGCACTCGGGCCGCAACCGAGTCGTGCGCCGCCTGCTCAAAGAGGTCGGTCACCCGGTCGAACGCCTCGTGCGGACCAAGTTCGGTCCCATCACCCTGGACGAGCAGAGGCAGGGCAAGATCCGCCCGCTGCGTTCTGACGAGATCGGCGAGCTCTTCGAGGCCGTCGGCTTGTGAGAGTCCACATCATCGGCACCGGTCTTCTGGGCGCGAGCCTGGGGCTGGCGCTGAGTGCACAGAATCACTACGTCACCCTCGAGGACACGTCGCCGACTGCACAGCAGCTGGCCGCCGACCTCGGGGCTGGCGAGCTGGTCGCGGACACAGCACAGCTGTTCACAGCGCCGGCGAACACAGGGTTGGACAGCACCGCGCCGGACAGCGCCACGCCATCTGCCGCTGCCCATGTGAACGACGATCCCGATGTCGTCGTGGTCGCCACGCCTCCGGACGTGGCCGCTGAAGTCATCGCGGCAGCACTGGCTACGTATCCGAACGCCACGGTCACTGACGTCGCAAGCGTCAAGACTCGACTCCTCGAGTCGGTGCGCGAGCTCGTCTCGGCCTCTGACCTCGCCCGCTACATCGGATGTCATCCGATGGCCGGTCGGGAGAAGTCCGGGGCGATCGCGGCTCGGTCGGATCTGTTCACCGCCCGACCATGGGTGATCTGCTCGGATGAGGACACACCGTCGGACCGCCTCGGCGAGGTCATCGCCCTGGCGGAGGCCACCGGTGCCTCGGTCATCCATCTCGACCCGCGCATCCACGATGCCGCGGTCGCGAAGGTCTCCCACGTGCCGCAGGTCGTCGCATCGCTGGTCGCCTCGCAGCTGCGCCATGCGCCGCTCGAGGAGGTCGCACTGGCCGGTCAGGGACTGAGAGACGTCACTCGGATCGCTGCCTCGGACCCGCGTCTGTGGACGCAGATCCTGGTGGGCAACGCCGAGGAGGTCCGTTCGGTCCTCGTGGATCTGCGCACGGAACTCGATGATGTCATCACGGCACTCGAGCTCGGCCCCGGGTCGACCGGGGAGCTCGCGAAGGCGATCGCGCTGGGCAATGAGGGACATGATCGGATCCCGGGCAAGCACGGGCAGGCGCCGACCAAATATGCTGTTGTCACGATCCTGGTTCCGGATACGCCCGGGACCCTCGCGCGGCTGTTCAAGGACATCGGTGATCTGGACATCAACGTCGAGGACTTCCGGATGGATCACTCACCGGGTCGCAAGCTCGGAATCGTCGATGTCTCCGTGGTGCCGGCCACCCAGCAGGAGCTCGAAATCGGTTTGTTGTCGAAGGGATGGCAGATTCCCGAATCAGCCATCGAGAAAGAAGGAATTGCATGAGCGTCGTCGCCATTGACGGACCCAGCGGAGTGGGCAAGTCCAGCACCGCCAAAGAAGTCGCCCGCCGGCTGGGATACCACTACCTCGACACGGGTGCCATGTACCGGGCAATGGCCTGGCTGTGCCTCAACCGGGGCGTGACCGACCCGGTTGATGTCCTCGAACAGGTGCGGGGCGTCGATCTGGAGATCTCGACCGACCCGGACGAGTTCTTCGTCTCCGTCGACGGAATCGACGTCAGCGAGGAGATCCGGGAAGCCGAAGTCTCCGAGAACGTTCAGACGGTCTCCGGCGTCATCGATGCTCGCGAAGAGCTCATCGACATGCAGCGAACCATCATCGCCGCGGCGCCCGAGGGCATCGTCGTCGAAGGACGTGACATCACGACGGTCGTCGCTCCCGACGCCGAGGTCCGCATCCTGATGACCGCCCGTGATGACGTGCGCGTGGCCCGCCGGGCCAAGGAAATGCACGGAAATGCCGACGCCGAGGCGATCGCCGCCACACAGTCACTGGTCACCGGCCGTGACGCCAAGGACTCCGCGACGACGAGCTTCCTCGAAGCCTCTGAAGGTGTCTACACACTCGATACCAGCGACATCGACTTCGACCAGGTGGTCGAGACGGTGCTGACGCTGGTGAAGGACTCACAATGACAGAACCAGAATTCCACGAAGCACCCGACGATCACCTGGTCGAGCGTCTTTCGAGCATCAGCGATGAAGAGGCGGAGAAGAGGGCGACCGCCCTCGAGGCCGGACTTGAGAGCTATGACCTCGAAGACGAGGACCGGGCGCTGCTCGATGCCTACGGGTTCGAGGCCGAAGAAGAGGAGACGAGGGGAGCCGACCCCGTGCTGGCCGTCGTCGGTCGGCCGAACGTCGGCAAGTCGACCCTTGTCAACAGGATCCTCGGCCGGCGCGAAGCTGTTGTCGAAGACGTTCCCGGTGTCACCCGCGACCGCGTGAGCTATCGCGCGGAGTGGAACACGAAGGAGTTCAGCCTCGTCGACACCGGCGGTTGGGATTCCGACTCGAAGGGCATGGCGTCGCGAATCGCGATCCAGTCCGAGGTCGCCGTCGACATGGCTGATGCCGTCCTGCTTGTCGTCGATGCGACGACCGGGCCGACTGCGACCGACGAGATGGTCGTGCGGATGCTGCGGCGCAAGAAGAAGCCTGTCATCCTCGCTGCGAACAAGGTCGATGACGAACGCGGTGAGCTCATGGCCGCCGAGCTGTGGGGCCTGGGCCTGGGGCAGCCGTGGACTGTGTCCGCGCTGCACGGTCGGGGAGTCGCAGACCTTCTCGACGAGGTGCTCAATATCCTGCCCGAGGTATCGGGCGTTGAGACTCGGATCGAAGAGGGCGGACCGCGCCGGGTGGCGTTGGTCGGTCGACCGAACGTCGGCAAGTCCTCGCTGCTCAACCAGCTGATCGGCTCCGACCGCGTGCTCGTCGACAATGTCGCCGGAACCACTCGTGACCCGGTCGACGAGCTCATCGAGCTCGGCGGGAAGCAGTGGCGTTTCGTCGACACCGCAGGCATCCGCCGTCGTGCCCACCAGGCCAGCGGCGCCGACTTCTATGCTGCACTGCGGACGCAGACGGCGTTGGAACGAGCCGAGGTGGCTCTGGTCCTTCTCGAGGTCCAGGAACCGCTGAGCGAGCAGGACGTTCGGATCGTGACGACGGCTGCCGAGGCCGGTCGTGCGATCGTGTTGGCGTTCAACAAGTGGGACCTCCTCGACGACGAGCGCCGTTACTACCTCGAACGCGAGATCGAGCGCGACCTCGCTCACGTGGCGTGGGCACCCCGGGTCAACATCTCGGCGAAGACCGGACGGCATGCCGAGAAGCTCGTGCCTGCTATGGAAGCTGCCCTTGAGGGTTGGGACATGCGCATTCCGACAGGACGGCTCAACGCGTTCCTCGGCGAGCTGGTTGCGGCGAACCCGCACCCGGTGCGTGGTGGCAAGCAGCCGCGAATCCTGTTCGGGACGCAGGCTCAGTCCAGGCCGCCGAAGTTCGTGCTCTTCACCTCTGGATTCCTCGATCCGGGCTACCGTCGGTTCATCGTCAGGCGACTGCGCGAGACCTTCGGCTTCACCGGAACTCCGATCGAAGTATCGATGCGCATTCGCGAGAAGCGCAAGCGTCGCTGAGTGAATGTGGGGTTGTCATCGGTTCGGCCAGGGTGCTGAGCCGGTGACAAGTGCGTTGGTGAGCTGGCGGCAGCCGGGCTGGTGAATCGGCGATTGTGCTGAATCTGGTGCGGCGAGCTGGCGGCAACCGGGATGGTGAACCGGCGGCAACCGGGCTGGTGAGCTGGCGATTGTGCTGAATCTGGTGCGGTGAGTCTGGGTGTGCGGCGGAGACGCTGCGTATCTGGTGGAGTCGCTGAGTGAACGACAAGGACGTTGAGTGAACAACGAAGATCAGGTGGTCGAGGCGCAGCGACCGTGGCATACGAAACCGCCGGCCCGGGCGCTCATCATCGCTCTGACGGTTGCCGGGTTCGCCTATGCGCTGATGTTCTTCAGGGGACTGCAGGACATCGTCGCCCCGGTGTTCCTGGCACTGAACTTCTACATCGTTGTCTACCCTCTGCAGAAGTATCTGACCCGGCTGAAGGTGCCGCGTGCGATCGGCGCCTGCGTGTCGGTAGTCCTCGTGCTGTGCATGATCCTGAGCTTCTTCGGACTCACGGCGTGGTCGGTGGCCGAGCTGGTGATCCTGATTCCCAGCTACGGCGACAAACTGGTGGCGACGTATCAGAGCTCGTTGTCCTTCTTGTCGGACATCGGGGTGACATCCTCGGTGCTTCAGCAGCAGTTCCAGCAGTTCAACGTCAGATCTGTTATCGATGCGATCTATCCGGTCCTGACCAATGTGTCGCTGGTCGCGGGACTGCTGACAACCGTGATCATGGCTGTGTTTTTCGTTGCCATGGATTCGATGGGAATCGACAAACGAATGCGGCTGCTCGTCGCTGAGAAGCCGTCGCTGGCATCAGCGATGGGCGGTTTCGCCAGTGGTGTCCGCCGCTATTGGATCGTGGCGACGATCTTCGGTCTCATTGTGGCTGTTCTCGATGTCATCGCGTTGGCGATCATCGATGTCCCGCTGATCTGGGTGTGGGGCGTACTGGCGTTTCTGACGAACTACATTCCGAACATCGGATTCGTCATCGGTCTCCTGCCGCCTGCGCTGCTCGCTCTCGTCGATGGGGGCTGGCAGTCGGCGCTCTGGGTCGTCATCGCCTACAGCGTGCTCAACTTCGTCATCCAGGCGATCATCCAACCGAAGTTCACCGGCGAGTCAGTAGGTGTGACGCCATTGGTGTCCTTCCTGTCGCTGCTGTTCTGGGTGTGGGTCCTCGGGTGGCTGGGAGCTCTGCTGGCTCTGCCCGCGACGCTGCTCCTGAAGGCATTTCTCGTCGACGCCGATCCACGCGCCAGGTGGGTCAATATTCTCTTGGCTTCTGACCCGGACACGGCTCGACCCCGATCGACAGCCGATGCGGCGGAGGTCGCCTCCGACTCTGATATTGGCGCTGGCGTTGGTGCTGGCTCTGCAACTGCAACTGGTTCTGTCGCTGCAACTGCAGCCGGCTCCGGCTCCGGCTCCGGCTCCGGCTCCGGCTCCGGCGCTGGAACCGGTGCCGCATCCGACTCTGGGGCAGATACCCCGTCCGCGGCTGCCGGAGAGTCTGCGGCTGCCGGAGACACTGCGGCTGCCGCGGAGTCTGCGGCTGAGTCTGACGCCGAGACTGGTTCAGGGCGGGACTCAGAGTAAGGCTCTGCTCAAGATCAGCATCCGTTTGAGGCCCTGATTCAGAGCTGGCGACTCGCCCCGGCGGGATTGCGATGGAAGATGTCGCGCGATTCGCTCGCCACCGGCACCGTGTGTGGTTAGCATGAAGTATGGCGACACTACTGAATATTCATCCTGAGAATCCGCAGACCCGTTTGATCGATAAGGCCGTGCAGACCCTGCGCGATGGGGGACTGATCGCCTATCCCACGGACTCGTGCTACGCATTGGGCTGTGCTTTGGATAACAAGGCGGGGATCGAGCGCATCACTCGAATCCGACAGCTCGATTCGAAGCACCACTTCACACTCATGTGTCATGACTTCGCCCAGTTGGGACAGTTCGTCATCGTCGACAACTCGGACTTCAGAGCAATCAAGTCGATGACTCCCGGGCCCTACACCTTCATCATGAAGGCCACCAAAGAGGTGCCGCGACGGATGATGCATGCGAAGAAGCATTCGGTCGGTGCCCGCATCCCGCAGAACGTGACCGCTCTGGCGCTGGTCGAGGCGATGGGGGAGCCCATCCTGTCGTCGACCCTGCTGTTGCCCGGAGCAGAGGATCCGTTGACTCTTGCTGATGACGTGATGGAACAGCTCGGCAACGACGTCGATGTGGTCATCGAGTCCGGTGTTCCTGGCGTCGTACCGACCTCTGTCATCGATTTCACCGGTCGATTCCCAGAAGTTGCCCGAGTCGGTTCCGGAGACGTGTCCCGCTTCGAATGATCTGCAGTACCCGGCTCAGGCCCGGGCAGACATACGCGCGGGCATTTCCACGCTCTAATTTCTAGTCGCGAATTTCTGCTCGTGGACGCTGTGAAGCGGCACGAGGGGTGGGGCAAGCCTCGGCTCAATCGCCTCGGCAATGCCGCCACCCCTCGCTATAACCTCGGCGTGCTCAACGATCACCTCGGTGCTTCATGCGTACTCAACGATCACCTCCGCGTTCCATGAGCACTCAACGATCACCTCGGCGCTTCGTCTGCCTCTCGCAATCGCACGGCAGCGCCGCCAGGTTGGGAACGCAGGCTTAGGAGGCCAGTGCGTTCACAGACCGAGGTAGGCGGCCTGCACATCGGGGTTGTGCAGCAGCTGATCGGCATCGCCTTCCAGTACCACGCGGCCTTCAGCCAGAACGTATCCTCGATGTGCGATCGCGAGGGAGGCTTTGGCGTTCTGCTCACTGAGGAGGACCCCGATCCCATTTCTGTTGATCTGGGCGACTGATTCGAGTACCTGATCGACGACAATCGGAGCCAGACCCATGGACGGCTCATCCAGGATCAGGAGGCTGGGATCGGACATCAGAGCCCGCCCGATCGCGACCATCTGCTGCTGCCCGCCCGAGAGCGAACCGGCAGGGTCGGATGCCTTCTCCCTTAGGATCGGAAACAGATCTAGCACCTCGGCGAGGATTTCTTCCGTACGGGCCCGATTCCGGTGCGGATAAGTGCCCAACCGCAGATTCTTCTCCACCGACATCTTGCCGAACAGATGCCGACCTTCGGGGCAATGCGCGATTCCCCGCTTGACGATGGAATTCGCCCGAGCCCGCTGGATAGCCTGATCGTTGTACTCGATCGTTCCAGTTCGAGCGCGCAGAAGACCGCTGATGGTCTTGAACAGCGTCGTCTTTCCTGAGCCGTTGGCCCCCAGTATCACTGTCAGCTCACCGGGCTTGGCCGTGATGCTGACACCGTGGAGGACATCGATGGCGTCATAGCCGACGCTGACATTGTTCAGAGTGAGCATCAGTTCTCCTCATCCTTGGCGGATCCCAGGTAGGCCCGGATCACGTCTGGATTGCTTTGGATCTCCTCAGGTGTGCCGATGGCCAGTTTCTGACCGTGGTCGAGCACGAGTATCTTGTCGGCCAGGTCCATGATCATCGACATCTTGTGCTCCACCAGCAGCACGGATACCCCGCGTTTGGGCAGAGACCGGATGAGGTTGCCGAAGTCGGTGGTCTCCTCTTCAGGGATTCCACCGGCAGGCTCGTCGAGCAGAATCAGCTCCGGCTCGGTCGCCAGTGCCATGGCGACAGCCGTTCGCTTCTGCACTTCCTGCGGCACGTTGGAAGCCAAGTCATTCCGGTACTCTGAGACACCGCAGAATTCGAGTGCCTCGAGCGCAGTGTCGTGATTGATCTTGGTCTCGCGACGATGCCGAGGGGTATGGAATATCGCGTCGAAGACGTTGGACTTCGAGCGGACGATGCGGCCGGCCAGGACGTTCTCCAGCAGAGTCGTGTCATCGAAGAGGTGAGTCGTCTGGAAGGTGCGTGCGATTCCATCAGCAACGGTCGAGTGCGGAGACGACTGGGTGATGTTGCGACCGTTGAATGTCACCGTCCCCGAGGTGGGGCGGTAGAAGCCATGGACGAGGTTGAAAAGCGTTGACTTGCCGGCGCCGTTGGGGCCGATCACTGCCGTGATCTGGCCGGCCTCGACGTCGAGATCGACATCTTTGACGGCGTCGAGACCGCCGAAGCGCTTTCCCAAACCGTGGATTTCGAGCAGCATCATTTGGTCCTCTCGGCATGGGTGGACGCCGAGGCGTCCGTGGTGTCATGAGGCGCAGACGACTTCGAGTTCGCTTCGCTGCGGGCCGCTTCGACTCTCTTCTTCCGATTGCGCTTGTCGACGAAACCGCCGAGGTATCCGACGATGCCGCGGGGAGCGAAGATCACAAGAGCGATGATGATCGGTCCGAGAACGATGAAGCGGTAGGCCTGGAAGTCCTGGAAGAACTCGAACAGATACGTCACGATCATGCTTCCGACCAGTGGCCCGGCCACGGTTCCCATTCCACCGACGAGGATGAACATCAGGAACTCGAAGGTCTTGTCCACTGATGCCGCATCGGGTCCGATGAAGCCGACGACGGTGGCATAGAAGGCGCCGCCGACACCTCCCAACACCGCTGAGGCTGCGAACGCCAGCTGTTTGCTCATTCCGACGCTGACTCCGATGGCATCTGCCAGGTCTTCGCTGGTTCGGATCGTCAGCAGTGTGCGGCCGACGCTCGAACGACGAATCGCGAAGGTGATGTACACGGTGACGAGGAGGACGACGAAAACGAGATAGAACATTGCCGTCGGGGTGCTGAAGTCGAGGATCCCGCCGCCTTCGGGGAATTTCACATTGTTGACTCCCGAATGCGCGTGCGTCACCGACTCCCAGCGACTGATCGTCAGGTAGATGATGAAGCCGATGGCCATGGTGAAGATGGCGAAGTATTCGTCCTTCGTGCGCAGCGCGATCAGTCCGGACAAGTAGCCGATGACGGCTGTGCCAACGACCGCAGCAGCGAACGCAGACCAGAACGACCAGTCATAGTCGGTGGTGAGCAGGCCTACTGCGTACGCTCCGATGCCGAAGAAGCCGCCCTGGGCAAGAGAAAGCTGTCCAGTGAAGCCGAGGATGATGTTCATGCCGTATACGGCGATAGCCGAACACAGCCCGACGGTGACCACTCGCATGATGTAGTTCTCGTTGCCGAAGACCACAGGGGTCAGGGCGAGCAGAAGCAGGACAACGAGGGTGCCGATGACGCGTGGATTCTTCAGTCCGTTCATCGTTGCACCGCCTTTGAGAACAAGCCTGTTGGTTTGATCGCCAGCACCGCCACCAGAACGACGAAGGCGATGACTTCGCCGACCGCGGACGAGATATAGGTCGAGGTCATCGTCTCGGCGATAGCGAGGACGAAGCTGCCGACGATGGCGCCGGGCAGGGAGCCCAGACCGCCGAGGATGATGATTGCGAACACCTTGAGGTTGAGCGAGTCACCCATCGTGGGTGAAAGCAGGTTGATCGGTGCCACCAGGCCGGCGGCGATGGTGACCAACAGTGCAGACAGGCCCAACGTGAGCATGGCCACCATGCTGGGGTTGATGCCGACGAGGGCGGCGCCGGTGCGGTCCTGCTCAGTCGCCTCGATGGTCTGTCCGTGGATCGAGCGTTTGATGAACCAGGTGAGCAGCGCGAGCACGACGACCGCAGTCACGATGATCACGATGCGCTGGGCTGAGATCTCTGCGCCCAGGATGTGCAGACTTCCGGAGATCGGAGTCTCCATGCGACGGAAGTCAGCACCCCAGATAGCCTGTGCCACCGCCTGGAAGAAGAACATCGCGCCGATCGCTGCGATCATGTGGTGCGTGTGAGGTGAGTTCTGCAGCGGGCGGAAGACCAGCCGTTCGAGAAGGATTCCGAGACAGAACAGGACGAGGGCGGCTATTCCGATGGCCGCCACATACGGCACTCCGACTGTGGTGAGGAAGAAGTATGTGACATAGGCGCCCAGCATATAGAGCGAACCATGCGCCAGGTTGGGGATGCGGAGTACGCCGAAGACCAGCGTCAGTCCGATGGCGGCCAGGCAGTACACGCCGCCCAACGCAAACCCGTTGAAGAGCTGTTGGATGAAAAGTGTCATTTGTGTGAGTCCTCATAAGGCGTCAAGGCGAGAGCGGGTGGGGTATGACGTTCATACCCCACCCGGAGAGATGCCGGTTTCAGCCGGGGAAGGCCGGGAGAGCCGGTTGCCACCGAAGGCGGTGCCAGCTGTAGCGGCGCTGCCAGATGTAGCGGCGATGCCGGCGGTGCCGGCGGAGACGCTGCCGGCGGTGCCGGTTGTAGCGGCTACTTGGAGTCGGATACCTGTTCGACCGGGAACTTCTCGAACTTCTCGTCGTCGTTGAGGTAGGTCGCTTCCAGCTCGGGGTTCTTCAGATGCCCCTGGTCAGAGATCTCGGTCGGGAAGCCGTTGACTTTGTACTTGTCATCGACCTTGCTGAGCGCATCCGGTATAGCCGCCCGGATCTTCTCCGGATCGCTGGTGGTGCCCGCAAGTTCAATGGCCTTGGCGATGATGGCCATGCTCTGGTAGTTCAGCGCCGTTTCGCTGGTGGCGACCTTGTCCTTGCTGGTCTTCTCAGCGAACTTCTTGAGGAAGTCCTGCGTGCCGGGATCTTCGTATTCCTTGACCGGGAGCACGCCGACCGCGTTCGTCAGGTTCTTGAGTTTGGTCACCGTCCCCATTTCGTCGAGCTTGGCCTGGTCCATGACGAGGAAGCTGCCCTTGAAGCCCTGCTTTCTGGCCTCTTCCATGATCAGTGCCGTCGGCTGTGAGGGGCCGCCGACGAAGATCGAGTCCGGTTTCTCAGCGAGTGCCTTGGAGACTGGTCCAGCGAAGTCTGACACGGTGGCGTAGTCGATGCTGTTGTCGCTGCCGATCTCACCGTCGGCCTTCTTCCAGGCATCAGTGATGGACTTCGTCCATTGCTGGCCGTATTCGCTTTGGGTGCCCATCAGGGCGAGTTTCTTGCCGCCGTGCTTCATAGCCTGCTCGGTGAAGGGCTTGGCATACGACTCGAAGTTGGGCGGGATCATCATCGTCAGCGGGTTGTCGGACTGCACGATTGCCGGATCCGAGGTGTACGCGGAGATCATGAACTTGGATCGACCGTTGTTGATCTGCTGGATTGCTTTGATAGCTCCGGCGTTAGGGGACACGACGACCGGTGCTTTGTCCTGATCTGCCAGGCGCTGCGCGTTGCTGGCCGCTGTCGACGGCGCGTACTTGTCATCCAGTGACTTGAGTTCGATGGTCACCTTCTTCCCATCGACTTCCAGTCCGTCCTTGTTGAGATCGTCAACGGCCATTTCGAGACCGACCTTGACGTTCTCGCCATACGCGGCGCCTCCGCCGCTCAATGGGCCTGTGTAACCGATGACGACGCTTTCGGCGTCGCCGGAGTCGGAGCCACCGCTTGATCCACAGGCAGTGGCGGTCAACGCAAGTACTCCCATGACGGCAGTCGCCAGAATGGGACGGCCTACCCTACGCGGAACTGAGTTCATCTTTTCTCCTTTGAAAAGTGGGGCGGAGCAACGGTGCTCCTAAAGGTCGGCAGGACGCCGGAACAGGAACCCGAACACGATCTGATCGAGTGATCGATAGCGGGCTATAAGGAACCTATCCAATCTTCGAATGTGATGTCAATCATATCCGATGCATTATCTGAACGTTCGTGAATTTGGTTCGACGACCGGTCTGACATGGTGGGCTGGATGAGAAACTCATTCCCGGTTCAGCGGTGGATGAAAGCTTGTCGTGCTTAGGGGAGCGTGTTGTGGCCCCGGCTGTCATTCCTGTCCGTGATCCATTTTCTGAGCAATCAATCGTTCAGTGGGATTTGTGGTCTAGAGTGGGAGCAACGGCGGGTGAGGTGCATCACTCTCGCTGCAAACCAATCACGAACCATCGTTTCGGAGGATTTTCTATGACTCGGACAGCAATCGTCACCGGCGGCGGCCGCGGAATCGGAGCAGCCATTGCCCAGCGGCTGGCTTCAGATGGAATGAACGTCGCAGTTCTCGATATGGGCCCCACGGAAGAATCGGTCAAAGCCATCGAGGCCGCTGGAGTCCAGGGGCTCGGGCTTGAGGCGGATGTCTCCGACGAGGCGTCGGTCCAGGCCGCGGTGGAGAAGGTGGCGCAGACTCTGGGCGCGCCGACCGTTCTGGTCAACAACGCGGGCATCCTGCGGGACAACCTGCTGTTCAAGATGACCCACGAGGAGTTCCAGAAGGTCCTCTCCGTTCACCTCGGCGGATCGTTCCTGATGACCAAGGCTGTGCAGTCGTACATGGTCGAAGCGAAGTTCGGTCGCATTGTCTCCATGTCCTCGACTTCGGCCCTGGGCAATCGCGGACAGACAAACTACTCGGCGGCCAAGGCCGGTATTCAGGGCATGACGAAGACCTGGTCGATCGAGCTCGGAAAGTTCGGAGTCACTGCAAACGCAATTGCGCCCGGATTGATCGAAACCGACATGACGAAGTCAACTGCCGAACGCATGGGAGTCGACTACGAGGACTTCACCAAAGCCGCGGTTCAGCAGATTCCTGTCGCGCGAACGGGCCAGCCTGCGGATATCGCACACACCGCATCGTTCTTGGCGTCAGAAGGAGCCGGGTTCGTGTCCGGACAGGTCATCTACGTTGCCGGCGGTCCTCGAGGCTGATCCGTGCTCGATCGTCGTCAGAACATTTGAGAAGAAGGAAGAATCATCATGCGTGAAGCGGTCATCGTATCGACAGCCAGAACCCCCATCGGCAAGGCCTACAAGGGGGCCTTCAACGATACCCAGGCTCAGGAACTGGCGGGGCATGCAATTTCTCATGCGGTCAAGCGCGCCGGTCTTGAGGGTGGCGAAGTCGAGGACGTCATCCTCGGCGCCGCTCTCCAGCAGGGGAGCCAGGGTACGAACATCGGACGCCAGGGTGCACTTCGTGCCGGGCTTCCCGCCACGGTCCCCGGCATGACCATCGATCGTCAGTGCTCCTCCGGGCTGATGGCGATCGCCACTGCCGCCAAGCAGATCCTCGTCGATGGTCAGGAGATTGCGGTCGGCGGCGGTGTCGAGTCTGTGTCCCTGGTGCAGAACGACAAGATGAACATGTACCGTGCGCAGGACCCATGGTTGGTTGAAAACGTTCCGGGCGTCTACTATCCGATGCTCGCCACCGCCGAGGTTGTTGCGGAGCGATACGGCATCAGCCGTGAGGCTCAGGACGAGTATTCCCTCAGCTCGCAGCAGCGGACAGCAGCAGCTCAGGAAGCCGGTCGGTTCAACGACGAGATCGTGGCGCTGCCGACGACGAAGATCGTCGTCGATAAGGAGACCAAAGAGACCTCGAAGCAGCAGGTCACCCTTGAACAAGATGAGGGCAACCGCCCGTCGACGACTCTGGAGAGCCTGGCGGGATTGAACCCCGTGCTTCAGCCTGGTGCAGCATCGAAGGTCCCGAGCGTCACGGCAGGAAATGCCTCACAGCTGTCTGACGGAGCTTCTGCATCTGTGCTGATGTCGGGCGAGGAAGCGAGCCGCCGCGGGCTGGAGCCTTTGGGCATCTACCGCGGTATGGCTGTTGCGGGCTGCGAACCTGACGAGATGGGTATCGGCCCGGTGTTCGCAATTCCGAAGCTGCTCAAGACCCAGGGGTTGTCGATCGACGACATCGGGCTGTGGGAGCTCAACGAGGCGTTCGCTGTCCAGGCGCTGTATTGCCGAGACCGCCTGGGCATCGACCCTGAGAAGTACAACGTCGACGGCGGTGGCATTTCAGTGGGTCACCCCTACGGAATGACCGGTGCTCGCCTGGTCGGCCATGCGCTGATCGAGGGGCGCCGTCGTGGTGTCAAGTACGTTGTGGTGACGATGTGCATCGGCGGCGGACAGGGCGCTGCCGGCTTGTTCGAGGTCTGCTGACCGCAGGACCCTCACTTCGGCTAAGGACAGCCCCCGCTGGCTTACTGATGTTCGGCCCACATATTGATGTGGGTCCGATCATCAGAAGGGCGGGGGCTCTCCTGTGTCCCAGAACCATTCCTTAGGGATCGAAGTGCGGGTGTTAGAACCTGAGGTGTTAGAACTTGAGGTGTTGGAACTTGAGTCTTTCGAACCCGCGGGGCCAGTAGCTGAAGCATTTGAGTCCGGACTGTCTGAGCCGGAATCATCAGGCGCGAAATTGCCTGTACTCACATTGCCCGGTTGGATATTTTCTGAACCAGGGGCGTCTGAACCTGGGGCGTCTGAACTTGGGGCGTCTGGATCGGTGTGATCAGGTTCAGTGCTGTCGGCGAACGGGTCAACGTATTCGCACCATCCGGGGCGGCCATCTTCGGCAGCGGGCTCGGGACATGAGCGCGCTCGCTTCCTCTGTCCGCTGAAGCTTTCGTTTCCTGGTTGGGGTGGTGAGTCGGGTGGCGCTGTTGGGACTGTCGGTGAATCGGCCCGCTGTGCGTCGGGGGATGGAGACTCACTTGAGGATGTTTTCTGCGATGCTGCAGCTGGCATTGTTGCAGCTTCAGCAAAGTATTTGAGGAAGAGTCGTGCGTGCTCGACGTTGATCGGGTTGTCGGGAGCGAGTACCTCAGCGGTGATGCCGTGTCGAAAGACGTACTCAAGTCGCCCCGGATCCGTCATTGTCACTGAAAATCGGTTGTCTGTCTTCGCCTGGTGGTGGAGTTTGCACAGGCTGTGAAGATTGCCGAAGCGGGTAAGTCCGCCATGGTCAGGCTCGTCGTGGTTGAACGGTTCGATGTGATCGACTTCAGAAGTCTCTGCACGCCTGGTGCAACCGGGCACAGTGCAGGTGAGCCACTGGGCGGTGAGTGTCTGACGGACAGATCGTGGAATCGTATAGCTGGTTGCCTTCGCATCGAGTGGCGTTCCAGTTGCAGGATCGGTGAGGATCCTGGTCCACGTTGACGAATATCCCGCGAGTCTGCGTGCCATGTCGGCGGGGAGTGGGGAGCCGTCCGGCAGCATTCCGGCGAGGTCGCATACATTTGCCGATGAACCTTCGCCGGCTGAGCGTGGCTGCCGAGATTGTGTCTTCGCTTGAGACGCACCGGTGCCCTGGGTCGTGGCGTCTTCACTGCTGTGAGCGTCTTCGCTCGGTTGCCGATCCGGGGCGACTCCCTCCACGTCGCAAGCAGGATTGCTGATGCCGCCGGCACCTGGTTGTCCGAGATATTGGTTCAACATGGTCAGCATCGGAACGGTAATGGTCGTCCGGGCCTGCTCGGCCAGCCAGTATTCGCCAGTGGGCATCTCAAGGAGCATTTCGTAGGTGACTGAACTCGGTGAATTGCCGTCCCGATCCGCCGGCTCGGACTTGAAGTCGTTGCCGAATGCGCCGCTGGGTCTGGTGCTGCTGTTCAAGAGTGCGTTAGTCAGGCGCGCATTGTGGGGCCAGGCGAATTTGGTATCGGACTGTTCCTTATCTGGCTGGTCCTCTGACGGCTGGGCCGGAAGCGGTTGGTCTTCGTGCGGCTGGGCCGGAGGCGACTGGTCTTCGGGCGGCTGGTCCTCTGACGGCTGGGCCTGATTTGAGGGTTCCGTAGTACAGGTGCCTGCGTTCTTCGCCGACTGCTCTTCGAAATTCTGCGCTTTGGAATTCTGCTCCTCAGGCATCTTTCCGAAGGTGCGGTCGATGAAGTCGAGTAGAGAATCCGCATCTGACGTTGGTACCCCGTCGGGGCGCACGAAGAACTCGTCGATGGGGAAGTCTGTGGTCGACGTGCCACCGGTCGATGTGTTGTGGCTGGTGACTCGAAGCTTCAACTGTGGGCGAGTTCGGGTGAGGATGTCGAACATCAGGGCATCGATGCCACGAGTATCTTCGAAATCGTCGCCAGGGTTGAGCTGGTCGCCGAAGGCCGCGGTGTTGCCTTTGTATACAGCGCGAGCGAAGGCTTCAATTCTTCTGTAGCAGGCATGGAGCTCGGGAGCGGGACCTGTCAGGGTCAGATACGAGGTGCCGTCGTCGCCGGTGCTGATATCCACTCGGCGGCGAACCGACACCTTTTCGAGCGTCTCAACAGCTGGCTGGGTTGCCGCGATCTTGAGTGCGAGCGACCGTTTGAAGGTGTCGATCGTAATGTCGGCGCGTCGGTTGGCTAGGTAGTCGTCGATTGTCGGCAGGTATTTGAATTCGACATCGCGGCAACGTCGGGTCACGAATATGACGTGTTCGATGGTGAAGTCGCCGTCGATGCAGCGTTGGTGGAACTGGGGAAGTCCGTGGACGAGTGTCATCGCGGAGGTGATGTGCTTGTACGTACCGGCAGTCGTGGCGCCGAGGAGAGTTGAGTATTCACTGATGTCGTCCGGCATCGCGAATTGATGCGTCCACCCGTTGAAGGTGGAGTTGAGGGCGAAGCCGGGAAAGTCCGGGAGGGGATCAGGGTTTTCGCGTGACCGTTTCTGCTCGCGACGGAATCGGCGACCTGCGCTGCGATCCTTCTTCCGACCGGATCGGCCCACATGCGGTGCGGTGGAGGAAGATCCAGGTGCTTCGTCACCAGCCGTGGACGTCGAATAGTCGACGCTTCCTGTCCATGCGTCTCCAGGTGATTCTCTGTCGGAGGCTGGTTTCGAATCGCATGTACTAGTCGGCGACTTCTTTCGTCCGGGTTCGCGAGTGCTATGACGTTGAACGGTCTCTGCGAGCGAAGCGAAGTCGTAGGCTTCGTCCAAATCAGGGCTGGCGAGGCCGAGATAATGGACGACTTCCCTGGCGAAGATTCCGCTTGTCGCGGCAAGAGCGGCAATCTGTGCTCGGTCGCTGTGCGTGTAGATGGATAGAAGGTCGGCAAGCGGAGAATCATCGGCGAGTTCAAGTCCGCGTCCACTGGACGAAGATGGGTTGGTGGAATCGGCATGCGGTTGGGACCAGCTGTTTCCGACGGTGCTGTCGTCGATGAGTTTCATGGTGCCGCCTCCTTTCCACTGGACTGCGGGATCACTTCGGTGTGATGGTGTCTCTCTCAATTATACTGCTGAGAGGGACGGAAAGATATAGAAATATGATTAAATATAGAACAGAACTAGGTCAAGCGATCAAATAATAAAAGCCATATTCTGCGGATGGATGAAGAATGATGGTAGTGGACCATCGTAGATACGAAATCTATTCGTTTACGGTGTTATCGTCTCATTCGCCACTGACACGAGACGTGTTTTTTGTGGTGCCTGTTTTTGAGATGGTCGGAAAGTCACTCGCAAGTACCAACCCACCGACCCGCGTCCGGTGCCTTTCGTTTGCCGGACCGGAAGGTGGCCGACTGACCGACCGCAGGTACGTTGCGAGCCGACAGTCCTGACCGGCCGCCCAGACAGGCCGTGCGAGCCGACTGACCTGACCTGCCGCCTAGACGGGCCATGCCAGCCGACTGTCCTGACCAAGCTCCCGGACTGACCATCCAGACCATCGCAACCGACCAGCGCACCTGACCGCCGCACCAGACCTCCTGACCTGACCATCCAGACCGCGGCACCAGACCGCGGCACCAGACCGCCGCACCTGACCAGGACAACAGGTCAGCGCACCTGACCAGGGCAACAGGTCAGCGCACCAGACCGCCGTATCTGAGCAGCGCACCCGACCAGGGCAAGAGGTCAGTGCACCAGGTCAGGACAACTAGACTCGGGTCGTGGCATCGATCAATAAGGACATTCTCCGACTGGCGCTCCCGGCTCTCGGAGCCCTGATTGCCGAACCCATTTTCCTCCTGTCTGACACGGCCATGGTCGGCCACCTCGGTGCTGGTGCCCTTGGTTCGCTCGCCATCGCATCGACGATCCTGCAGACCGTGCTGGGGTTGATGATCTTCCTCGCCTATGCGACGACTCCGCGGGTGGCCAAGCACATGGGTGCCGGGGACCGCCCGGGTGCGATCAATGCCGGGTTCGACGGGATCTGGCTGGCGCTCTGCACGTCTGTGGTTCTGCTTGTGGTGGGACTGCCGCTCCTCAGACCGCTCATCGCTGCCTTCGACCCCAGCGCCGAGATCGCGGCTGGAGCCCATTCCTATCTGGCGATATCGTGGTGGGGGCTACCCTTCATGCTGGTCGTCATCGCCGCCACAGGCCTGCTGCGTGGACTTCAGGACACGCGCACGCCTCTGATCGTCGCGGCCGCCGGCTGCATCGCCAACATCGGCCTCAACGCGTTCTTCATCTACGGCCTCGACATGGGAGTCGCGGGCTCGGCAATCGGTACAGTCATCGCGCAAGCGGGCATGTGCTCTGTGTACGTAGTGATCTCGATCCGCGCGGCGAAGAGATTCCACGCCACGTTCCGTCCCGACTGGTCAGGGGTTCTCGCCTCCGCGAAGACGTCGGGTTGGCTCCTCGTCCGCAACGCCTCGCTGCGCGCCGCGCTCATCATCCTCGTCTTCCTCGCCACAGCAATGGGCACGACCGAGCTTGCCGCGATCCAAGTTGCCCAGAGCATCTTCTTCGCGCTGGCGCTCGCCCTGGATTCGCTGGCCATCGCGGGTCAGGCCATGATCGGCTTGCAGCTGGGAGCGAAGAACGCGGACTCGGTCTCCGCGATCAATCGACGCCTGTGCATTTGGGGCATCGGCTTCGGGGTCGTCGTGGGACTGATGCTCTTCGCGGGCGCCGGAATCATCCCGCGCGCGTTCTCATCGGACCCCGCCGTCGTCGCAATGCTGGCCGGTCTCCTGCCGGTGCTCGCGCTGAGCATGCCGCTGGCAGGTTATGTATTCGTCCTCGACGGAGTCCTCATGGGAGCCGAGGACGCGCGGTACCTCGCTCTGGCACAATTGTTTGCTGTAGGCGGGTATGCGATCCTGCTGGTTCCGATCATCGCCTTCTGGCCGGGTGCCTTGGGGCTCTGGGCGGCGTTCTGCATCGGGTTCGTCGGGCTCCGGGCCCTGACTCTGGGATGGCGGGTTCGCAACCGAGGCTGGATCGATCGCGCGGTCGAGAAAGGAATCTCATGAACGTCATACGGAACACGGACCAGAACGACGATCCGAACCTCGCCGAGGCTGGGGCGCAGTCAGGTGGGGACGGCTCCGCCGAGGCTGGGGCGCAGTCCACCACCGAGGCGGAGGAGAAGTCCGCCACCTCCGTGGCTGGGGCGCGGTTCGAGCGCGGGACCGGGCTGAGCGCACGTATTCGTCCACTGCGGAACGACGCTTCCGAGGATGTGTTCCTGCCTTTCCTCGACCTGTGCTTCAACTGGTCGATGGACAAACCCCGTGTTGAAGTCGCCGAACTGCTCGAGCGGGAAGACGCTGGGTTCTACTTCAAGGGGTGGGGGCGGAACGGGGACATCGCCGTGGCGGCGTATGCTCAAGCTCCCGAACCCCGCAGCGCCGACGAGGGCGACTCCTCAACCGGCATCGTGGGCCTGGCGTGGCTGAGATTGGCTGAGATCGAGTCTGTGATCGGGAGGTCGTCGAGAGCCAACGAAGGCGCAGGTGCCGACGTACAGGCAGTCCCCAGCGGCCACTCGGGCACAGACCTCGACAGCAGCACAGGCCAGACCGATGCCGCTCCCTTCACCGGCTACGGATGGGTGGCCGCTGACATTCCGGAGCTCTCGATTGCCGTGCTTCCCGATCATCAGGGGCAGGGGATCGGCGGCATGCTCCTCGACGTTGTGTGCACCTTGGCGAAGATGAGCGGTTTCCAAGCCGTGAGTCTCTCAGTCGAAGACGGAAACGGTGCCGCTCGTCTGTATCACGACCACGGATTCGTCTCGGTCGGTCGCAATGCGGACTCGGATATCCTCGTCCGCCGCCTCAGCTGAACATCCGCCAGGTCGCACGTCCAACCAGCCCAGCCCAGCCCAGCTAGTCAGTCAGCGAGCTCAGGAAGCTCGAGCTCGAAGAGCCAGGGACGGACCACCTCGGCGATATCGCGGTCCGCAACGCGGGACACGCATTCGACAAAGTCCGCCGTGTCCACGGAGGAGTGGCGATGCGTGGCGGTCCATTCGCCGATCGCAGCGAAGAACGCTTCGTCCCCGATCTCCTGCCGGAGCGCGTGCAGGCACAGGGCACCGCGCTTGTAGACCCGGTCGTCGAACATATCGGGCCCGCCCGGATCGCCCAACAGGATGTCCTGCGGCTCGCCGGCCAGAGCCTCCCGCCAATTCAGAGCGCACTCGTGGGCGCTGATCCGCCCGGAAGCCTCGGACCACAGCCACTCTGCGTAGCAGGCGAAGCCCTCGTTGAGCCAGATGTCCGACCAGCGCCGAGGTGTCAGCGAGTTCCCGAACCACTGATGGGCCATCTCGTGGGCGACGAGGCGCTCAGCCTCCCATTCCGTGCCCAAATGGTTGGGCCCGAGAACTGACAGCGGCTGCGACTCGAGCGGGATCTCAAGCTCGTCGTCGGTGACAACCACGTCGTAGACCTCGAAGGGATACGGTCCGAAACGTTCGATAAACAGGTTCATCATGGCGTGCTGAACCCGCAACCGGGTCGAGGCCGCACGCCAATGCTCGCCTGCATACAGACCAAGGGGAACGGGCGATTTCGGGACCCCCGCCTCGGCGGCGATCTGCCCCTGCCGGTAACGGCCGATCTGCACGGTGGCCAGGTACGTGGCCAGCGGCGTCGTCGATTCGAAGGTCCACGCCGTCCGACCGGCCTTGCGCGTCTTGTCGACGAGCGCCCCGTTGGACACGACGGTGTACTCGGACTCGACGAGGACCCGGATGCGGTACTTCGATTTGTCGGAGGGGTGATCATTGCACGGGAACCAAGTCGAGGCCCCGACCGGCTGACCGGCCACGAGCACACCGTCCTCAAGCTCTTCCCAGCCGACATCGCCCCACGTCCCGATCGCAGGCTGCGGGTTGCCGACGTAGGAGACGTCGATGCGCACCGGCTGGTTCGTCGGCAGGGTCTCCGTCGTCAGCCGCAGCTTCTTGCCGTGGGTGGAGAACCGGACCTTGCGGCCGTTGACGCTGGCCTTCGTGACCCGCAGGCCGGTCAGATCGAGGACGATCGACGTCGTCTCGGCAAGGACGCGACCGGTGAGGACAGCGCGGGCCGAGAGTCGGTTGGGGCCGATGCGGTAGTCGAGATTCAGGTCGTAGTGGTCGATCGTGAGATCCGGGCTGCCGACACCGGGCGTGTACGGATCAAGCATGTCCGCGCTCCGTCGGTGCAGCTTCGACTTCATGTGCCCCGTGGACGGCAGAAAATTCTGGTGCATCCACCCAGGGTATGACAGGATTGCCGCTGAAATAGGCATGAGCCGGCACGAACTCTCCGCGCATCACCAGCGACGTCGCCCCAACCGTGGCGTTCGTGCCCAATGTGGACGCCGGCAGGATGACGCTGTTGGGCCCGAGCGTCGAGCCCGACTCCAGCACCACCGTGTCGAGACTCATCACCCGGTCGTGGAACAGGTGGGTCTGAATCACACAGCCGCGGTTGATCGTCGCATTGTCACCGAGCTCGACGAGGTCGGTCTCCGGCAGCCAGTAGCTCTCACACCACACACCGTGGCCGATCTTCGCGCCCATCGCCCGCAGGTACCAGACGATGGCCGGAGTGCCCACAGCATTGCGCGTGAACCACGGGGCCGCGACGAGCTCGACGAAGCAGTCGGCCACCTCGTTGCGCCAGATGAACGACGACCACAGAGGATGCTCGCCCGCGCTGATCCGTCCGACGCACACCCACTTCGCGAGCACCGCGAGGCCTGCGGCCACAGCTCCCGCCGCCATCATCACAATGCCGGAGCTCAGCAGGGCGAGAGCGACGGAGGCGAAGAAGGACGTACCGCCGGCTTCGGCTCCTCCCGGCAGTCCGAGCAGGAACAGAATCGTGAGTATGACTGCGCCCACGAGTCCACCGCCGACCATCACCGAGGTGATGCGCAGGGTCTCGAAGAACGCACGGGCCCCACGCACCCGCAGCGACGGTGCGTAGGTCAGAGCCTCGTCGGCAGCGACGGCGGACCGACGCAGCTGGACCGGGGGAGACCCGAGCCACGACGAACCCTTCTTCGCCTTCGCCGGGGCGGTCGAGAGCACAGCGACCAGAGCATTCTTCGGCACCCGCCGCCCGGGAGAGGCGATGCCCGAGTTGCCGAGGAAGGCTCGCTTGCCGACCTTGGCTCGGCCGGCGCGCATCCACCCGTGTCCGAGCTCGTAGCTGGCGACCATCGTGTCGTCGGCGAGGAACGCCCCTGCCGCGATGGTGGTCATCTTCGGCACGAACACGACCGTCGAGATCTCGGTTCCTGGCCCCACTTTGGCTCCGAGCAGCCGCAGCCACCAAGGGGTGAGCATCGACGCGTAGAGGGGGAACAACAGATCGCGGGCAAGATCGAGCAGTCGCTCGGTGGCCCAGACCCGATAGCCGTTGGCCGACCGGACCGGGAACTCACCCTCCCTCATTCCGAGCGAGAGGATCCGCACCGAGGCCAGGATGAGCAGTGCGGTGACGAAGAACCAGATGCACGCGATGAGCGGCGACCACGCAAGGACGAGCCACGGAGACTCGAGAACACCCACACCCGAGACCGCGAGCATGAGCAGAAGGCCGGGAAGCGCGGCGAGGTAGGGCAGCGAGGCATTGATCTGAGAGCCGAGGGCGTAGAACAGGAACGGCAAGCGACGCCGCGGTGGTGGGGCGGGCCAACTCTTCTTCGCTTTGCCGATCCGCACCGCCGGCGACCCTGAATAGATCTGGTTGCGGCGCACCTTGCCGGTGACAGCCGAGCCGGCCTCGACGAGCGCACCGGAGCCGATGCGTGCGCCGGGCATGAGCGTTGACCGAGCGCCGACAGTGGCACCGGCCCCGATCTCGATCGTGCCGATGCGCAGCAGGTCTCCGTCGACCCACCAGCCCTTGAGGTCGACCTCAGGCTCGATGGCCGCACCATCGTCGAGGGTCAGGAAGCCGGTCACCGGAGGGGCGGAGTGGAGGTCGGCGTCGGGGCCGATCCTGTTTCCGAGCAGTTTCGCGTACCAGGTCACCCAGGGTGCGCTCGCCACCGATACGGCGGCGGCGAGATCGGCGATGTGCTCGGCCAGCCACAGCCGCTTGTGCACCCATCCCGACCGCGGATAGTCGCCCGGGGTGACCCCGAGCATGAGCAGACGGGCAGCGAGGGCAGAGATGAGCATCCGGCCCCAGGCCGAGACGAAGACGAGGAACAGCGTGATGATCACGGGCCACGGTGTCGTCGGCAGGTCCGCACCGAGCCCGGCGCCGAGGTTCGCGAGCACCATGGCGATGACGACCCACCTGACCCCGCCGAGGATGTGGACGGGAATCGCGAGCAGCGTCTGGAAGATCTGCATCCCCCGAGAGGTCCGCCCGATCGTCCGCCGTGGAGAGGCGGTCGCCGCTGCCCCGTCCTCACGAAGGCACAGTGAGGCCAAAGCGCCGAAGCGTGGGTGGGCGTAGAGGTCGCCGACGGTGACGCTGGGGTGCTGTGTGCGCAGTCGCGAGACGAGCTGCGCGGCCGCGAGAGATCCGCCGCCGGCGGTGAAGAAGTCGGTGTTGGATCGGGGTGCTGTGCCGAGGATCGACGCCCATTGCTCGGCGATCCACGAGGTGGCCGGATCGAAGCTCTCGGCAGATTTTCCTCCGGCAGCGGCTGCAGCGTCATCATCAGCGGCCGCGTCGGACGTCGGCCAGGGCAGAGCATTGCGGTCGACCTTGCCGGAGGTCTTCGTCGGCAGCTCGTCGATGAGCGTCAGCCGCGGCACAAGGGCCGCGGGAAGTTCGGCGCGCAGCGACTTCTCCCAGCCCGCGATCCGATCTTGAGCGTCACCAATGCTCGTGGAGATGTAGCCGATGAGCAGGTCCATGCCGCCCGGGGTCGTCTTGACTGCGGCGGCGGCCCCTTCGACGCCGGGCAGCGCCTGGAGTGCGGCGTCGATCTCGCCGAGTTCGATCCGTCGCCCACCGAGCTTGATCTGCTCATCGGCACGTCCGACGAAGATGAGCCCGGCCGGATCGGAGATGACGAGGTCGCCGGACCGGTAGGCACGATCCCAGCCGAGGGTCGGCATCGGCGCGTACTTCTCGGCGTCCTTAGCCGGGTCGAGGTAGCGGGCCAGGCCGATGCCCCCGATGATGAGCTCTCCGGTCTCACCGTCGGCGACCGGGATGCCCTCGCCGTCGACGACGGCCAGTGACCAGCCGGCCAACGGCAGGCCGATCCGAACCGGCTCCGATCCGTCCAAGCGTGCACCGCAGGCCACAACGGTCGCCTCGGTGGGGCCGTAGGTGTTCCAGACCTCGCGTCCTTCGTCGCTGAGCCGGCGGCCAAGCTCAGGAGGGCAGGCTTCGCCGCCGAAGATGAGGAGGCGAACGGCGTCGAGGCTCTCCGCCGGCCACAGGGCCGCCAGCGTCGGGACCGTCGAGACCACGGTGATGCCTCGCGAAGACAGCCACGGGCCGAGGTCCATGCCCGACTTCACGAGCGCACGCGGGGCCGGGACGAGGCACGCGCCATGACGCCAGGCCAGCCACATCTCCTCGCAGCTCGCGTCGAAGGCTACGGACAGGCCTGCGAGGACGCGGTCCCCGGGACCCAGCGGCTCCTCCTGACAGAACAGGACCGCCTCGGCGTCGACGAAGGCCGCAGCGGAACGATGGGAGACGGCCACACCCTTGGGTGTGCCGGTCGATCCGGAAGTGAAGATCACCCAGGCGTCGTCGTCGGGGGCAGGTCGGCGCAGTGCGGAACGATCGAGCGGGCCCCTGTGGTTGCGAGCTTCGATCGCACGGTCGGCGGTGACGATTCCGGCCACAGCCGCCTCGGTGAAGACCGTCGCAGCTCGCTCCTCGGGATCGTCGACGTCGACGGGGACGTAGGCGGCCCCGACCATCATGGTCGCCAGGATCGACACGTAGAGGTCGACCGAGCCCGAGGGCACCCTGATGCCCACCTTGTCACCGGGGCCGATGCCCGCCTCGGCCAGCTGCAGGGCCATGCTGCGGATCTCTGTGATGAGTTCCGAATAGCTGAGGACCGTGCGTCCGTCATCGAGCGCGGGCTGATCGCCGTGGGCTCCGGTCGTCTCCAGGAGGAGGTCGATGAGAGTGCGGTCCTCGCGGGGACGGGCGACGGGTGGGTACTGCGCAGAGTATTCGGTCACTGGACTTTCCGGGTAGAGCGAAGGAGCTGAGTCGGACAGGTGCTGCTGAGTCGGGCAGACCTGCTGAGCCAGTGGTCGCTGCCGAGTCGAGCAGGTGCTGCCGAGCAGGACAGGTGTCTGCCGCTGGACGACGTCGGAGACGATACGGACTCAAGGTGTCGTGAAGGTGAACAGTTTCCCGTCGATCTGCCGTTTCGACTTCTGGACATCTTCACTATTCTATGGAGTTTTCATTATCGTCGTGATCGGGCATGACGTGGCCCCGGTGTCCGTGATAGATGTACAACGAGGGCCGGGCATACGTCGCCCAGTCGAGTATCACCGACGAGTCGAGTATCACCGATAAGTCGAGTTCCACCGATAAGTCGAGTTCCGCCCACGAGTCGACTGCCGATGACGGGTCGATTTCCCGATGACAGACCGGTTCTCAATGACGAGCCGGTCATCACAGATGAGGAGTGCACATGGTCACAGTGTTTCAGAATGCGAAAGTCTTCGACGGGGTCCGCTTCCTGCCCGGGCGCCGCGACGTCGTCGTCGACGGGGGAGCGATCGTGGGGGTGACCGAGAGTGGTCAGGGTTCCCACGATGCCGGCGACACCTATGTCGACTGTACGACGAAGACCCTGATCCCAGGCGTCATCGACTGCCACGTGCACCTGACGAGCGCGGGAGCGGGCAACACATCGGCTTTCCACGATCCGTTCTCCCTGCAGTTCTACAACTCGGTCGATCACATGGAGCGCACGCTCAAGGGCGGTGTGACCACAGTCCGCGACGCCGGCGGGACCGACCTCGGCGCAAAGGTCGCAGTCGAGACCGGAGTGATCCGCGGCCCCCGACTGTCCATCGCCGTCAACATCATGTCCCAGACCGGTGGACACGGTGACTTCCACCTGGTCTCCGGCGCTGAGTCCCCGTTCATGGCTCCCCACCCCGGACGCCCTTCCGGTGTCGCCGACGGGCTCGAAGGAGTGCAGCGCAAGGTGCGCGAACTCCTCCGTGCAGGAGCAGACCACATCAAGATCTGCTCGACCGGTGGCGTGCTCTCCCCGCGGGACGACCCCAAGCACTCCCAGTTCACCGAGGCAGAGATCGCCGTCATCGTGTCGGAAGCCTCCTCGCAGGGCGCACACGTGATGTCGCACGCCCAGGGTGCTCCCGGCATCAAGAATGCCGTCCGTGCCGGTGTCCGCTCGATCGAGCACGGCATCTACCTCGATGACGAAGCCATCGACCTCATGCTCGAACACAAGACGTTCCTGGTCCCGACCCTGCAGGCTCCGCAAGCCGTGATCAAGGCCGCCGAGGCGGGTGCCTCCCTGCCGCAGTCCGTGGTCGACAAGGCGCACTCGGTGATCGAAGCGCACTATTCGTCGATCTCGAAGGCTCACGAGGCCGGCGTCAAGATCGCGATGGGCACCGATGCCGGAGTCGGCCCGCACGGCGAGAATCTTGAGGAGATCAGCCTGCTGGCCGGGGTCGGCCTGTCGACGACCGAAGCGCTCGCCGCCGGCACCTCGGTCGCGGCCGAGTTGCTGGGCCACGACAGTGTCGGCCGCATCGCCGAGGGCGCGCTCGCCGACCTCGTCCTCATCGACGGCGACCTCAGCACCGAGGATGTCAGAGGAATCGAGAACAAGGTGAGCTCCGTCTACCTCAACGGCGCACTCGTCTGAGCGAGACCAGCCCGGCTGACTGGGTGGCTGGGTGGCTGGCTGACTGGGTGGCTGGCTGGCTGACTGGCTGACTGGCTGACTGGCGGGTTGACTGGCTGACTGGCTGACTGGCGGGTTGACTGGCTGACTGGCGGGGCAAATGCCTGGTTGCCTGGTTGCCTGGTTGCGAGCTTCAGAACCGCAGCGCTAGGAGCCGCTGACTCACCGGATCGACGGTCGAGTCGGCGGCTCCTCTGCGCCGCCTGGCTGCAAGCGTGTGCTCCCGCTGAACGCGTGAGGGGAAGCGCCGTCATGGGCGAGTACTCATCCCCTAAGTGAGGACAGTCTTACCTCACTTGGAGTAGACTTCCGGTGTGAGCAACAGAGGAGACCATCGCGAGAGCTGCGAACGACCATGAACCCATTGGACTGGTCATTTCCGCTCGCTGTCACCTGGCTCATCATGTTCGGCATCATTCTTGTCCGCGCCGGCGGAACCTATCTGCTCGGCCGCTTGGCCCGCCGCGGCATCCGCAGAGTCGACCGCATCGATGCGATCATGTCCGGTCCGAAGTATCGGAAGGCCGAGGCGATGATCGACCGCTACGGGGCACCTGTGATCGCCGTGAGCTTCCTGATGATCGGGGTCCAGACCGTCCTCAATCTGGCTGCCGGAACGAGCGCCATGAGCTATCGCCGCTATGTCCCCGCGCTTGTCGTCGGCGGATCGGTGTGGGCGCTCATCTACTCGACCGTCGGCTTCATCGGATTCAAGACGCTGGCCATGGCCTACGCCTCAGCGCCGGGCCTGACGATCGGAGTCAGCGTATGCTTCCTCCTCGCGGTCGGCGGCCTCATCATCGGGTTGAAGAAGAGCCCTGAGCAGGAGGAGACAGGCTCGGAATCCGCCCCATCCAAGCGCGCCGGATCTGAATCAGCCTGATCTGAATCCGTCTGACCTCATTCTGCTGAGCCAGGGCCCGCCTCGGCGCTGGTCGTCCGGTCCGCACCCGTGCGGGTCAGCCCTTCGGGGATGTCGACGGGGAGGTTGAGAAGTCCTCGGTCATGTCCTCGAGCTCGATGCCTTTAGTCTCGGGCACCTTCCACCAGACGAAGAAGAACGAGAGGATCGCGAAGAACGCGTAGAAGCCGTACGCGAAGGTCAGGCTGATGTCGGCGAAGATCGGGAACGTCGTCGAGATGGCGAAGTTCGCGATCCATTGGGCGGCAGCCGCGACAGCGAGTGCGCCGGCGCGGATCCGATTGGGGAACATCTCACCCAAGAGCACCCAGACCAGTGGCCCCCAGGTGGCTCCGAAGCCGACGACGAAGACGTTCGCGGACACCAGGGCGACAATCGACCAGGGCGCTCCCAGCTGAGCGCTCGTCGTGCCGTCCGCGGCCGTGACGAGTTCGGCGAACGAGAATGACACGGCCATCATCGCCAACGAGATCCCCATCAGGCACGAACCCGCCAGCAGCATCTTCCGGCGCCCGACCCTGTCGACGAGGAGGATCGCGACGATCGTGACGATGATGTTCGTGACCGAGGTGATGACCGACGTCAGCAGTGCACTGGACTCGTCGAATCCGACGGACTTCCACAAGGTCGTCGAGTAGTAGAAGATGACGTTGATGCCGACGAACTGCTGGAAGACAGAGAGCAGGATGCCGATCCACACGATCGGTTTGAGTCCGAAGCGGTTTCCGATGAGGTCCTTGAAGGACTCTCTGTCTTCGCGTTTGAGCGACTCGCGGATCCGGCCGATGAGCGAGTCCGCGTCGGTGACGCCGGTGAAGTCGCGCAGCACCCGAGCGGCTTCGTCCTCTCGGCCGCGGGCGACGAGGAAGCGGGGAGACTCGGGCAGGCCCAAAGCCATGAGACCGTAGACGACGGCGGGAATGGCTTCGACCATAAACATCCAGCGCCAGGTCGCGATGCCCAGCCACCAGGTGTCGGCAGCCCCGCCGGAGAGCGAAGCGAGGAGGGCGTTCGACAGGAGAGCGGCGAAGATGCCGGTCACGATCGCCAGCTGCTGCAGCGAGCCGAGACGTCCGCGCACCCGGGCGGGCGACACCTCGGCGATATAAGCAGGAGCGATCACCGAGGCGGCTCCGACGCCCAGCCCGCCGACCATTCGCCAGATGATGAGGTCGGTGACCCCGAAGGCCAGCCCCGACCCGATGGCCGAGACGAGGAACAGGATCGCTGCGACGACCATGACCGGGAGACGGCCGAACCGGTTGGCGAGACTGCCCGCGAACCATGCGCCCAAGGCGCAGGCCAGGAGTGCGGACGAGACCGCGAATCCCTTGAGCCCGGCATTGAGCGCGAACTCCTCGGCCAGTGCATCCACGGCCCCATTGATGACGGCGGTGTCGAATCCGAACAGGAAGCCGCCCAGTGCGGCCGCCAGTGAGATTCCGACGATGCGGGAGTTCACTCGCTCTGTGCCGTGGAGCCTGCCATCAGACGTCGGTTCGGGCTGGGACACGTCGGCCTCCTGGAGTTGGTGCGCCTTTGCGGACGGCGCGAAGGCAGAATCGTCGGTTCGCGGTCAGCGAATCCAGACCAGCGTAATCCACGTGCTGCTGTGGGGCACGCACACCGCATCCACAGGCAATGTGGGGCCTGTCACATCGTGGGCCTGGTGTCCCACCACGGGAGTCTGCTGTCGCGTTACGGGAGACTGCTGTCGCGCCACCGGAGTTTGCTGTCGCGTTGCGGGAGACTGCTGTCGCGCCACCGGAGTTTGCTGTCTCGCCAACGGAGCTAGCTGTCCCGCCGCGAGGTCGATGTCCGAAAGGTGAGCTCATGGCGGGAGCTCGACCGTGCATTCAGTAGAGTGGGAGTTCGTCATCGACGACGGGCTCGGTGGAACTCGTCAACACCATCGTGAGAAAGGGACCGCTGCATGGCTGTCGCCTGGTGGAGCATCCTGCCGTTCGTCCTTCTGCTGGGCTGCATAGCGGTGTTGCCGCTCATTCCTGCCACAGAGAAGACCTGGGACCGCAACCTCGTCAAGCTCATCGTTGCGCTGGTGCTCGGTGTGCCCATCGCCGTGTGGTTCGTCATCGGCGGAGCCGGACCCACTGTGGCCCACGCACTGCTCGAATACTTCCAGTTCATCGTGCTCGTCGGCAGCCTGTTCGTCGCTTCGGGAGGCATCTTCCTCGTCGGCGACATCAAAGCCACGCCGAAGAACAACACGATCTTCCTGCTCGTCGGCGGTGTCCTGGCTTCCTTCATCGGCACCACGGGAGCGGCGATGCTCCTCATCCGGCCGATCCTCAACACCAATCAGGACCGCAAGCACCGCACCCATACGGTGATCTACACGATCTTCATCGTCGCGAACTGCGGCGGTCTGCTCACGCCCCTGGGCGATCCGCCGCTGTTCCTCGGCATGCTGCGCGGAGTCCCGTTCGAGTGGACCTTCGGCCTGTGGCCGTACTGGCTGTTCGTCAACGCGATGCTCCTGATCAGCTTCTACGCTCTCGACCGGAGAATGTACGCGAAGGAACCCGCCGAGGCGCTTGCCAAGGATGCCGAATACGTGACGAAACTAGGACTGCGGGGAGCCAGCGGACTGCTGTTCCTCGCCGTCATCATCGTCGCCGTCGCGTTCCTGCCCTCAGTCGACCTCCATGCGATCGAGTCCGGCCACGCGGGAATCGCCGCCTACGTTCCGTGGCGCGAGGTCGTGATGCTCCTGGCGGCGCTGGCCTCCTTTGTCTTCGGGGATAGGGGAGCCCGATTCGACCTCAACAAGTTCACCTGGGGCCCGATCCTCGAGGTCGGCGCCCTGTTCATCGGCATCTTCCTCACCATGATGCCGGCCTTGGAGTACCTCGGTCAGGTGGCCCACAAGATTCCTCTCAATGAGATCTCGCTGTTCGTCTTCACCGGAGGCCTCTCGTCCGTGCTCGACAATGCGCCGACGTATGTGACGTTCTTCGAAATGGCCGCCCAGGTGCCTGGCGAGCCGAGGGTCGCCGGCGTCGCAGAGACGCTGCTCATCGCAGTGTCGCTGGGCGCGGTGATGGGTGGGGCGATCACCTACATCGGCAACGGACCGAACTTCATGGTCAAATCCGTTGCAGACTCGGCAAATGTCGCGATGCCCAGCTTTGGCGGCTACGTCGGATGGTCAATGACGCGTCTGGCTCCGATCCTCGCATCGATGGTGCTGATCTTCATGACCGAGGGCCTGTGGTGGAAGCTGCTCGGAGTCCTCGTCGCCCTGGTCATCCTCGGCCGAGCAGGCCTCGACATCCGAGCGAGTCGAATCGAAGAACGGGACAGACCCGCGTGACACGGTGGAGTGAGTCCGCCGCATGAGCGCCCGGCGCAGGTCTGCCATCGGACCCGTATCCGGTGTCGGCATCTACTTCTCCAGCAATGGTCTCGTGTTCGCGGCCCTGTTGCCGTGGTATCCGCTGCTCGTTGAGAGGTTGGGGCTGAGCTCCTGGGAGTTCGGTCTCGTCGTCGCATCGTTCGCCGTCGGCGCGATAGCCTCCTCGGTGCTGCCCGCTCGGCTCATCGCCCGTTTCGGCGCCAACGCCGTTGTCGTCGGCGGGACGGTTCTGCTCGGACTCTCTGCTGCCGCCACCGCCTGGTCGACGAGCGGATGGATGATGGCCCTCGGTCTCTTCCTCGTCGGCTTCTTCGATGCGATCGTCGACGTTGCGCAGAATGTCGTGGGAATCGCCGTTCAGGACAGCCTCGGGCGGGTGATTCTGTCATCGATGCATGCGCTGTGGAGTCTGGGCGGTCTGCTCAGCGGCGCAGCTGCCACGTTTGCGGCCTCGAGCGGCATGGACATGCGCCCTTATCTTGGAATTGTTGCGCTCGTCGCGGTCGGGCTCGTCGTCATAGCCCGGGTGCTGGTCGGGGAGGCTGCTGCACCTCGAGCGGCTCCTGACCCCGACGGCAGGGGCGCCGCAGATGGGGGATCCGCTCCCGAGTCCGTCTCCGGCGAGAGCTCGATCGGCGAAGGCCGCGCAGACTCCGAATCGGCAGAGGGAAGCCGGGCGCCGAGGCGGTCCAAACGGGCAGTCCTGCTTACGGTATTGCCTCTGGCCGTGCTCGCCGTGTGCGGCACAGCAGTGGAGGACATTGCGAACAATTGGTCGGCGATCGCGGCAGTCCAGTTCAGCGGGATTCCCATTGCTGCGGCCGGAATCGCCTTCAGCGTCGTCATCGGCAGCCAGTGCCTCGGCCGATTCAGCGGGGATCTCTTCGTCCAGCGCTTCGGGCCTGGTGCGGTCGCTCGCCTCGGCGGTGGTCTGATCGCACTCGGCGGCCTGGCTCTGGTGACCGCGGTGGAGCCGATTCAGCTGCTGGTCGGCCTTGCGCTGATGGGATACGGATCAGCGACTCTCGTGCCGGGCGCACTCAGTGCAGCCGCACACATTCCCGGTGCTGGACGGGCCGGGGGAGTAACGCTGGTCAACTGGATCATGCGGATCGGGTTCTTGGGAACCAGCCCGCTCGTCGGTGTCATTGCGACTGCTGGAAGTCTGCGGTGGGGTCTGGCGCTGCTCATCGTCATCGGCGTCCTGACGATGGTGTTCGCCGGGCGACTCGGAGCCGCATTCACGAAAGGTCGTTGACGGTGAGGGCTTCAGCGTGCGAGCTTGGTGGGCATGTCGCTGTGCGGCTGACCGGAACGATGGTTGCGACAGACACGTGAAGGCCGGAACGATGGTTGCGAGAGACGCGTGAAGGCCGGAACGGTGGCTGCGAGAGACGCGTGTCAGAAATGAGAAATGTGCCGCGACATCGAGTGAACGATATCGCGACACATCATATGGTCGGGCTAGCGGGATTTGAACCCACGACCTCTTCACCCCCAGTGAAGCGCGCTACCAAGCTGCGCCATAGCCCGTTCCCGAACAACCTCGTAAGGCAACGAGACCAAGCCTATAACGATCATCGGCCAAGTGCCAAAAATGCATTTCGTGACCTTGAGAAAACGGGTATCATCCCAGGTAGTCATATGAGAGACGGGTATGATTCCAGGGACGATTCAACGGCCGGTAACATTTCCGTTTCGTGATTGTTATGAAAGCATCCCAGGCGGCTATGCTTGGAGGACCAACAAGCTAAGAGGAGTCGACATGGCAAATCTGGATTATCCAGAGTCTTTGCGATACTCAACCGACCACGAATGGGTCGGGACTACGGAGAACAGCGCTGTTGTCCGTGTGGGTATCACGGATTTTGCCCAAGAGCAGCTGGGTGACGTCGTCTACGTCGACCTTCCTGCTGTCGGCGATTCGATCACTGCTGGAGAATCCTGCGGCGAGGTGGAGAGCACGAAGAGCGTGTCCGATCTCATTGCGCCCGTGTCAGGTTCCATCACAGAAATCAACGAGGATCTCGACGATTCTCCTGAGACGGTGAACTCCGCTCCGTTCGAAGGCGGATGGATGTACCTCGTCGAACTCAGTGCCCCAGAGCAGGTTGAAACGCTGTTGAACAACGAGCAGTACCAAGAGCTCATTCAGAGCGAGGAGGCGTAATGTCGCAGAATAACGACCAAGGTCGACCCAACCCCTCGCAGACCTGGTACGACAACGGCCAGGTGCCGCAGTCGAAGAAGTTTCCATTCGGCGCCAGCAACGGTGAAGAGGCCACAGGAGCCGAGAACTCCGGCGCCGACCAGCGTGGTGTTGAGCAGGGGAGCACCCCTCCCTACGGCCAGACGCCAGTCGGCGGAAACGGTGCCCAGGCTCCGCAGTCACCGCAGGCTCCGCAGTCACCCCAGGCACCCCAGGCACCCCAATACGGCGATCCAGCCCAGCCCAACGGACCTCACACTGGCAACCAGCAGTACGGGGACCAGCGATACGGCAACCCCGGACAGGGCCAGCAGAATCAGGGTCAGCAGAATCAGGGCCAGCGGCCTCAGGGGCAGAGCCAGGGCGGTCAGTATCAGGAGAATCAGTTCCAGCCTCCTCAGCCGACACACCAGCAGCCTCGACAGGGCAGTCAGCCAAATGGCGGTCAGTCATACGACGGCCAGCAGTACGGCAGTCAGCCGAACGGTGCCCAGCAGTACGGCAGTCAGCCAAACGGCGGCCAGTCATACGGCAACCAGCCGAACGCAGGCCAGCAGCACGGCAACCAGCCCTACGGCAATCCGTCACAGGGTGCAGACTTCGGCCCGGGCTCTTCGTATTCCGGCAATCAGCCACAGGGCAACAATCAGCCACAGGGCAACAGTCAGGGTCAGGGACCGTACGACGTGAATAACCAGGACCAGCAGCGCCAGAACAACGGTGAAGCGGTTTCCAGCGACTCCGGCAGTCAGCAGTTCCAGGGAATCCTGGACCCGCACACCGGGGAGATCCACCCTGTCCCAGACATGGAGGGCCTGCAGGACACCGATGCGCTCCTCGTCGTCGTCTCCGGACCCGACTCCGGCTCGCAGATCCTGCTCGACACCGACGTAGTGACCGTGGGGCGCAGCCCGAACGCGGACATCTTCCTGGACGACGTCACTGTCTCCCGCAAGCATGCCGAGTTCATCCGCACGCCGAGTGGATTCACCCTGCGAGACACCGGATCGCTCAACGGAACATACGTCGGTCGCCAGCTGATCGACTCCATCGAACTTCAGAATGGCGCCGATGTGCAGATCGGCAAGTTCCGTATGATCTTCCAGCAGCGTCCGCGCTCCTGACCGGGGGATAATGTCAAACGTCGAAGTTGAGGTTGTCGGTGTGCGCATCGAAATGCCCGCCAACCAGCCGATCCTTTTGCTCAAGGCCACCGAGCCTGCCTACTACCTGCCGATCTGGGTGGGAGCCATCGAAGCGAACGCACTGTCGATCGCTCAGCGGGGACTGACTCCTCCTCGCCCGATGTCGCATGCGCTTCTGCTTGATGTCCTCGGGTCCTATGAGGCGGAGCTGGCCGATGTCACCATCACTGGCCGCGACGGGCAGATCTTCTTGGCCGAGCTCCACACGAGCGACGGGAAGTCGATCTCCGCGCGTCCCTCGGATGCTGTGACCCTGGCGCTGACTGCATCCTGCCCGGTGTACGTCGATTCAGAACTGCTCGAAGAAGCCGGCATCGAGGCTCCCGCCGCTGATGAGGAAGAGGTGGCCCAGTTCAGGGACTTCCTCGACAACGTCTCAGCCGAGGACTTCGAAACCGGCACCGACACACCATGAAAGAACCACAGTGAGCCTTCATACTGATCCTGCCTTCGCCGACCGCGGTATCGCCGCCGCAGATTCCGACAATCTCAGCGGTCTCGACGACTGGCGAGAGATGGACCCGAAACAGCAGCCGACCTATCTTGACGCCAAAGCGCTCGACGAGGCGATGACGAAGCTGCGCAGTTCGCCCCCATTGGTCTTCGCAGGTGAGGCCGATGTGCTCAAGCAGCGCATCGGAGCCGCCGCCCGCGGTGAGGCATTCGTCCTTGCCGGTGGTGACTGCGCCGAGTCCTTCACTGGAGCTCAGGCTGACAACATCCGCGCTCGTGTCCAGACGGTGCTGCAGATGGCAGCAGTGCTCACATACGGCGGATCGATGCCGGTCGTCAAGATCGGCCGCATGGCCGGCCAGTTCGCCAAGCCTCGTTCCCAGGACACCGAGACCCGCGACGGCGTGACCCTTCCGTCGTTCCGCGGCGACATCGTCAACGGCTACGAATTCACCGAGGAGTCTCGTCGCCACGATCCCGCGCGTCTGCTCGAGGCCTACCAGGTCTCGGCTTCGACGCTCAACCTCATCCGCGCCTTCACCCAGGGCGGCTTTGCTGACCTCCGCTTGGTCCATGAATGGAACCGCGGTTTCCTCACATCAAATCCCGGGTACCAGCGCTACGAGCAGACCGCGAAGGAGATCGACCGTGCCATCCGCTTCATGGATGCCTGCGGTGCAGACTTCGAGGCACTGAAGACCACAGAGTTCTACGCTGCCCATGAGGCACTGCTGCTGGAATACGAACGCGCACTGACCCGCATCGATTCGCGGACGGGTCGGGCCTACGACGTGTCAGGCCACTTCCTGTGGATCGGTGAGCGCACGCGTCAGATCGACGGTGCACACGTCGATTTCCTGTCCAAGGTCCGCAACCCCATCGGTGTCAAGCTCGGCCCGACTGCCACCGCCGATGATGCGTTGGCGCTGGCTGAGAAGCTCGACCCCGATGCCGAACCGGGACGACTGACCTTCGTGACCCGCATGGGCGCTGGCAATATCCGAGAGGCTCTGCCGAAGCTCCTCGCAGGAATCGGCGACCGACTGCCTCACGTGACCTGGGTCTGCGACCCGATGCACGGAAACACCATCACATCGAACACCGGCTACAAGACCCGCCGGTTCGAGGACGTCATGGCTGAGGTGGAAGGCTTCTTCAATGCGCATCAGGACGCCGGCACCATTCCTGGTGGCCTGCACATCGAACTCACCGGTGATGACGTCACCGAGATCATGGGCGGAGCGACAGAGATCGACGACGAGGGTCTGCGTCGCCGCTACGAGACGCTTGTCGATCCGCGTCTCAACCACGATCAGTCACTCGAGATGGCCTTCCAAGTGGCAGAGTACCTGACCCGTCGCAACTGAACGACGGGCTCGAGTCTGACCCGAAGTCAGCTAGCGAGCGAGCAACCTGTGAGCTGCTTACTCGCTAGCTGTCCTTCTTTTTGTCGTCCTTCTTCTTCTCGTCTTTCTTGTCCTTGGACTTATCGTCTTTGGACTTGTCGTCCTTCTTCTCCTTGCCCTTGGAGACCTTGACGATGATCAGCGAGTTCGCGGGCTTGGATTCCGTACTCTTCGGATACTGCGAGATGACCTTGCCCTTGGGGACATCATCAGAGAACACCTCGTCCTTGCCCACGCGGAAGCCGCGTTTCGCCAAGGTCGCATAGGCAGCGTCGAAGGTCAGCCCTTCCACCTTGGGTACCGGGATCGGGGCAACGCCCTTCGACACCACCAGATCCACCTTGGTGCCCTTGGACAGCTTTTCGCCAGGCTTCTTCGAGGCCGAGATGACCTGCTTGTTCTTGATCGAGTCGCTGTACTTCTCGTCGATCTTTCCGACAGAGAGATCAGACTTCTTCAACGCGTCCTTCGCCTCGTCGGCACTGAGGCCTTCGAGCTTGGGCACGGCGAACATCTCCTCGCCCTTGGACACGACCACGGTCACGGTCGAGTCCGGGGAGAGTTCCGCACCGCCGACGGGGTCCGTGCCGATGACCGTACCGGCCGGCACCTTGTCGTCGAAGACCTTCTTCGGCTTCGGATCCAACCCGCTCTCTTCGAGCTGCGAGGTCACCTCTTCCAGCTGCTTACCCGCGAGCTGAGCGGGCACGATGGCAGTCGGAGCAGGTTGGTTGGCGATGACCAGCCAGGCCACGAGGGCAAGGGCGACCAATGCTGCTGCGACCGTCGTCGCCAGACGTCGTCTGCGTTTTCGACGCGGTGATCCCGCCGAGGCGGCTGCTGCAGCCGCTGTCCCCGTCGAGTTCCCGTGGTCATCGTCTCCGTGACCGTCGTTGTCATCGCCTTCATGCTCGTCGAGTTCGTCACTGTCGGATCTGCTCAGGGTCGAATCGGCTGACGCTGGGCCAGCTCCACCGATGGCGCCTGCGCCCGCTCCGGCCGCAACTGCACCGGCGACGGCACCGGCGGCACCCGCACCCGCACCCGCACCGGCGACGGCGCCCGCGGATTCTTCGGAACCGTCATCGGATTCCTCCCCTTCGCCGAGGTAGGGGATCTCATCCGTGCGCGATCGCTTCTCCTTCGGCGAGTCCGAGCCGAGGTCGATGCTCGCAGTGAGCATGGGGGAGTGCTCACCTGGGGTGACGTCCGGGTCACCGAGGTCGAGTTCGCTCTCGTTCATCTCAGCACGCGCCTCGGCGAGGGCATTGCGGAACTCGGCAGCATCAGCTGGGCGATCTTCGGGGTCCTTCGAGGTCGCCCACAGCACCAGGGCATCGAGCCTCGGGCTGAGACCGGCGATCTTCTCTGAGGGTGCCGGCACCGAATCGTGAACATGCCGGTAGGCAACCTGAATCGGCACATCGTCCGTGTAGGGCTGAGTGCCGGTGAGCATTTCGTAGAACATGATGCCGACGGTGTAGAGGTCGGTCCTGGCATCGGCTCCGGCGCGGGTGACGAGTTCCGGTGCCACATAGCCGACAGTGCCGATCAGAGTCTTCGTCGTCGTCGCAGAGGTCACGGCTCGAGCCAGCCCGAAGTCTGCGAGCTTGACCTGCCCGTCGGTGCCGAGCAGCACGTTGTCGGGTTTGAGGTCGCGATGGATGATTCCGGTGGAGTGGACAGCCTCGAGCGCGGCGAGGATCGCGTCGAGCACGACAATAGCCTGGCGGGGAGTGAACGTTCCCCGATGCTTGAGCTCACGGCGCAGCGTCACCGAGGGCAGGTACTCCATGACCAAGTAGACGATGTCGCCGTCGCGAGCCTGATCGTGGATCGCAACGAGGTTGGGGTGTGTCAGGCGGCCGGCGTTGATCGCCTCACGCCGGAAGCGTTCGACGAAGGTGTCATCGGAGATGAGATGCTCGTGCATGACCTTGATGGCGATCTCACGGTCGAGGCGGAGGTCGGTGCCGCGGTAGACCATGGCCATCCCGCCTCGTGCCACCTTGGCGTCGATGCGGTAGCGGTCGTTGAGTGTGACCCCGATGAGTGGATCTGGGCGTGCGCTCACAGCGCCACCTGCATTCTCGGGCGCTGCATCTGCACAGCTCTGACGAAGGCCTTCGTCTCCGGCAGGAGTCCCTCTGACCGGACTGAGCGCAGATCCTGGTAGTAACCGGCCAATGCTTCGTTCTCCGATTCTGCGGTTTCGATCAGCCATCCGAGGATGACGGTTCCTGCGACGACGTTGTCGGCGATGTCGAGCAAGTCGAGGGCGCGGCCGACGATGTCGCTGGCCCACCGTCCCGAACGGGGAGTGACCTGCATGATGCCGATCGCGTTCCCCGCTGAGACTGTAGTGTGCTGGAATCCCGATTCCTGGGCGGCGACCGCCTGCATGAGCGCCGGCTCGGCGCCGAGCTCTTCAGCTATCGAGGCTACGAGCAGTCGGGCCTGGGCGGGTGCGGGGTGGGTGCGCTGAAGCAGAGTGAACTTGTTCAGCCGAGCCGCCCTGAGCACGTCGGGTCGAATCCCCTCGACCTGAGCACTGGTGGCGACGCGGGGAACGTCGGCAGGTGGTTCGGGAGCGATTCTGTGACGCTTGGCCGTCGAGTCCCTGAGGAGCAGCAGTTCGCCGACCTTGAGGAACGAATCGTCTCCCATCGAGTTCGCCCTGCGCAGAGCCGAGGGCGCCATGTGATGGCGGGCCGCGATGCCGTGCAGAGTCTCGCCGGGCGCGACCACATGAGATGGATCGGTATCGGGTAGGTCGTTCTTCTCCGGCAGGGACAGGACCTGCCCTTGGTGCAGGTTCTGTCGAGGCGAGATGCGGTTGAGTTCGGCCAGTGCGGGGACGGAGACGCCGTGGCGGCTGGCCACACCGTAGAGAGTGTCGCCCTGCTTGGTCTTATAGGTGCGTCCGCCGTGGGTGACCGGGACGGTCTCGCCGTTGGTACCGGACGTCCACCGAGGGCCCGTATGCCGAGCATGAGCTGGCTTGGGTTCAGACTCCTTGGGTTCAGACTCAGAGTCGTGGAGCTCAGGGGACTGCCATTCAGAGGACTGCCATTCAGGAGCCTGCGATTCAGGAGCATGTGATTCGGCAGCCTGCGGTTCAGCGGACGGTACCTGGGGAGCCTGTGGAGCGGAGCTGAATGCCGGGCCGAAGTCTTCGGTGCCGGCCGTTTCGTGGGTCCGCTGTACTTCGCTCGGCGCGGGGGTATTCGGCGTGCGCGCGGCATCGGATTCTGCGAGGGCCTCAGCGTCGTGAGAGGAGGCTTCAGGGGCGCGAGCGGTGTGCGAGGGGTCGGTGAAGCCGGGGATCGGGCCGGTCGAATTCACTTTCGATGCGGCACGGATGTCAGGAGCGGCGGTGATGGGCATCTGAGGATTCCGTCGCGTACGTCTCATCTGTCACCTGTTGACTTCATATCGGATGGGGAAGTTTCACACTCCAGACTATCGAGTGGCCAGGCACCTCCCGAGCATTCGGCCGGGCATGGCGGGGCGTTTCTGCCAAATATTGCTAGGCTTGGGGACGTGAATACGGAAGAACTCGTCCAGGATTGGGCCACACTGCCAGACATCGCCGACATGACCGGGCTCGGCATCACCCAGGTGCGCAGGCTCCTCGAGGACGGTGCGTTCTGCGGATACAAGCATGGGAAGCCGAAAGTTCTGCGGGTGCCGACGGAGTTCTTCATGGACGGGTCGGTCGTCACTCCGCTCAAAGGAACCTTGAGCACGCTGCGCGACGCAGGATTCAGCGACCAGGAGTCCATCGATTGGCTCTTCACCCCAGATGAGACCCTGCCCGGGCGCCCGATCGACCTGCTGCGTGCCGGAAACCGCAAGGAAGTCCGGCGTCGAGCCCAGGCACTCGCGTTCTGACAGCTCAGCCTCAGCTCAACCTCAACTCAGCCTGACTGGGCTATTTCTGTCGGTAGCTGAGCGCATCGGCGAACGCCGTGAGCTGATTCTTCGCCTCGGCGCCGATCCGTACTCGGGCACGCCCTGCTTCGGCGTCCCGCGGCACGGTGTTCGGCGGCACGGTGTTCCGCGGCACTCTGGCATCAGATTCTGAGGCCAGCGCCTCGTCGCCGGAGGCCCAGCTGTCGATGACTGCCAGCGCCTCGGCATGTTTGGCATCGATGTAGTCTTCGACCGCCTTGAGGCCGCCCGCGTCAGCAAGCATCGCCACACATTCGGCCACCTCGGTGTCGGAGAGCTTCGGATCTCCGAGGCGCTCGGCCAAGAGGCGGATCTGATCTGGAGCGAGATTCTTCATGCTCTCGGCGATGAGGACGGTGCGCTTGCCCTCTCGGATGTCGTCGCCGGCAGGCTTGCCCGTTGCTTCGGGGTCGCCGAAGATGCCAAGCACATCGTCACGCAGTTGGAAGGCCTGGCCGAGAGGGAGTCCGAAACGGGAGATCTCCGTCAATTGCTCCTCACTCGCGCCGCCCAGGGCGGCACCGAGGAGAAGCGGCTGCTCGACTGAATACTTCGCCGACTTGAAGCTGAGGACCTCCCACGCCCGATCGCCGATGCGTTCGTCGTCGAGTGGAATCACCTCGGCAAGGACATCGAGGTACTGCCCGACCATGACGTCGCGGCGGATCGTGGCCCGCAGCTCTCGCGCAGACGCGGTGATGCCCAGGGTCGCCTGAGACCGTTCGAACAGCTCTTCGCTCAGTGCCAGGCAGATGTCGCCGATAACGATGGCGGCGGCCACTCCGAAAGACTCGCCCTCGCCCTGAAAGGCGCGTTCGCGGTGGCGGGACTCGAACTGCCGATGCAGCGCAGGACTGCCCCGGCGAGTGTCCGAATGATCGATGACATCGTCGTGGATGAGCGCCGCAGCATGGAGGAGCTCGAGAGAACCGGCAGCGTCAGCGACGCCCGCGGTCAACGACGTTTCATCGAAGCCAAGTTCGGAGACGAGCTGATAGCCCCACCACAGCAGCACCGGGCGAATCCGCTTGCCCCCACGCGTGAAGTCGACGAGTGCGCGGCCGATGTCAGCGGCGTCGGGGGAGATCGTGAGGAACTCTGCGGATTTGGACTCGAGGAATTCCTCGATCCGCGCCGAAACCTCGGCGGCGATGGATTCCGGGGTGTCGAGCGACGCGACAGGGCGGGACTGTCCGAAGCCACCGGCCGGTTCGCTCGTCGGGCCGCTAGCGAGGGGTCGGCTCACCAGCGGATCGTCGGCAGATGTCATGGAATGACGTTCCCACCGACAGTGACGATCGAGTTCACTGTGTCGCTGGGGTCCTTCGCAATCGTCACCACGAGCAGGCCGTCATTGTCCTTGTTGCGGTAGTTGACGACCTCGGCGCTCTTGGTCTTGACCTCTTTGCCGTACGACTCGAAGCCGCCCTTCTTCAGGGCTTTGTCGTAGAACTTGAAGATGTCCTTCGGCTTGGCCTTGGCCTTCACCACCAGGCTGACCTGCTTGAGTTCATTGTCGCCGGACTTGGCCTTCGATGCCGAGCTGGAGAGGACCTCCGAATCCGGGTACGGCTTGATGTAGTCCGGGAGGTCCTTGACGTTGGTCGACGCCGAATCCTTAGTGGGTTGGGTGCTGGCCGTGCCGCCGGACGCCTCGGGCGAGGCTGATGCCTCAGCCGCCTGCGACTGATCGGCGGCAGAGGTCTTAGGGGAAGCTTCGTCGGCCGGCCCCGAGCATCCTGCGAGGACGAGGGCGAGGGCGAGGGGCAATGTCATGACAGTGGTGCGCGATACCATGACTACAGAATACCCGGATTGAGCGACGGGGGGGGCCGAAAGGAGCCGATGCAGACCCATGGGTGAGCGATGAGCCGGAAACAGTTGGCACGATCGGGTGGTGACCTGAGTCGTCTCGGGACCGATGACACCGGTGCCACGATGCTTCACCTCGACATGGACTCATTCTTCGTCTCGGTGGAGCTGCTGACGCGACCGGAGCTGCTCGGCCGTCCCGTGATCGTCGGGGGCCGCGGCGGACGCGGGGTGGTCGTGTCCGCCAGCTACGAGGCGCGTGAGTTCGGCGTGCACGCGGCAATGCCCATGGCCCGTGCCATGAATCTCTGCCCGTTCGCCGAGGTGATTCCCCCTTCGCATGGTCTGTATTCGTCCTATTCCCGACAGGTTTTCGACCTCGTGGCCGACGTGACGCCGGACTTCCAGCAGGTCAGCGTCGACGAAGCCTACATCGATGTCTCCGGCGCGGTGCGCCGTCTCGGGCCGCCTGTCCTGATCACCTCGCAGCTGCGATCCGAGATCGAAGCGAGAACCGGGCTGAGTGCGTCAGTGGGCATCGCCGGCAGCAGAGTGGTGGCGAAGCTGGCGTCGACGCGGGCCAAGCCGCATGGTCAGCTGCTGGTTCCGCTGGCAGCGACCCAGAAGTTCCTCGATCCGATGCCGATCGAAGCGTTGCCCGGTGTGGGGGAGAAGACCAGGGAGTCCTTCGCGAAGTACGGGATCCGACTGATCGGCGACCTGGCTGCAGTGGACGAGGCTTGGGCCGGCAGGGTCTTCGGAGCCCATGGACATCACCTGTGGCGCAGCGCCCATGGGCAGGATTCCCACGGGATGGACCGTGAGGTCAAGGATCGGTCGATCAGCGCTGAGCAGACCTTCGCCGAAGACGTCTGGGACCTGAGTCAGCTCGAACACGAACTGCTGAGACTGGCCGACAAGGTTGCGCATCGAGTCAGAGCCGATGGCAAGGTCGCCACCACCCTGGGTCTGAAGTATCGTCTGTCCGACTTCACCACTTTGTCGCGGTCTGTCACGCTGGATGCTCCGACGGATCTGGCCCGTGAGATGTATGAGGCGCTGCGGCCCATCGTCATCGGACTTCGCGAACAGAAGTCGAAGGGCGTTCGACTCTTGGGGCTTCGCGCCGCTGGACTCATGGACTTTGCGATCAGCGGCCGGCAGGCACGATTGGACGAACCCGAGCATGCGGGTCGGGAAGCAGAGGTTGCTCTCGATGATGTGCGGAAGCGATTCGGAACGGCAGCGATCTCCCAGGCTTCTCTGCTGAGGAAGCATCCGAATCAGGACTAGTTGCTGAGGTGGTCCGTAGCCAGGTGCCTCACAGTCTGGGGACGCAGTGGGAATCCGGACAGCTGACCCGTTCTCAAGATGTTTTTTCAGTGTTCAGAGACTATGATTGAGGCATTAGGCCATAGTAAGGAAACGGGGGTTCGAGATGCCACTCTCCGATCACGAACAACAGCTGCTCGATCAGTTGGAGAAGCAGCTGCGCAGTGAAGACCCACGTTTCGCACGCAATATCTCAGAGACCCAAGCCGCCGCAGATGGACCAGGATTCTCAGCGAAGCGATTCGTGGTGGGAATTCTGCTCACGCTCGCCGGGCTTGCCGCGGCGATCTTCGCAATCTCCATGGTTGCCCAGTCCGCTTGGTGGATCGCCCTCGGCGTCGTCGGCTTCGGACTCATGGTCACAGGAATGTACTGGGCGTTCAGTCGCCCCGGCCAGGTCGGCGACACTGCCAAACGATCGCATCCGACGTCGAATGGGCCGAAGCCCGAGGCCAAAGGTTCGCCCGGTTTCATGAACCGCATCGAAGACCGGTGGGAGAAGCGCCAGCGGGGCGAATGACCGCGGTGACTTTCGCGGTGCGCTGATACCAGCGACCCGAAGCCCTGCCACTCAGCGACTGGTCGAATCTCCGGTTGTTGCACAATCCTTCCCAGCACTCCGTCACCGTGCACCCGTAGCGTGTCATCGTTTACACGTACCATTACGTCATGCGAAGAGTTCCCGCCGCAATGATTGCTTCCGCCTGCGTTGCCTCCGTCTTCGTGTTCGGCGAGGTCACCCATTGGAGCGCCAGCCGTCGCGACCTCGGATACGGCCGCAGTCGAGGTCGGGACGAGGCAGTTGTGGTTCTCGGCTACAGAAACCACGGGAACCGCGCCAATTTCATGAATCGCTTCAGGGTCAGGGCGGGCATCCGTTCGATCGATCCCTTAGCGCGCAGCTCCGTTCTTGTGCTCTGCGGTGGCAACGTTGCCGGGGACCGTTCGGAAGCCGAGCTGATGGACCAGTACGCGCGGGAGGAACTGGGGTACGCCGGAGATGTGCGCCTCGAATGCGCAAGCCTGTCGACGTTTGAGAATGTCCAGAATGCGATCCCACTCGTCGAGGACGCCGACGCGATCAAAATCGTCTCGAACTCCCACCATGCACAGAAAGCTCGCATCCACCTGTGGGGTCTTCGCCCCGATCTGGGTGTGCGCCTGTGCTGGGGCGCCGACTACCGTTTCGGGGAGCTCGAATTCGTCAAACCGATCGCCGCGCTGCTCGGACTGATCGCCCTGCGCAGACTCAAGGCGCAGGGCGATGTCGCGTGACCGGAACGGCGCCGAAGCTGTGGGCACAAGGCCCTGCCATGCGGTCTCAAGGACCTCTCCGCGGAACAGGAGCCAGCTGATCAGCGGGGCGGGTTGAAGATGCTGGCCGGCCAGATCTTCGCGGTGATTCGGCTCCCAGGAGTTGCCGTCTCGGAGAGGTCGGCGGTCACTTCGTCGACGACAGCGTCGACTTCTGCTTCGGTGAGACCCTGCTGCTTCGTCCCGTAACGCTGAGCCTCGAGAGCGTCGACGAAGGCCGACAGCGCGGTGTCATCATCGCGTCTGATGGCGGATGCAGACGGTGCAGGGCTCCGCAGTGCAGAGAACTTGTCATCGGGCTCGGTGGCCCGTTGTGTGTGCCCACGACCAGGATCAGACGCCGCTGAACCTGGTGTGGCTGTGCCGTCCGTCGATGCTTCCGCGTTCCCAGTCGTCGACGTATCCGCCGGAGTTGAATCTGCATGGCCCGTGTCTGCTGGAGCTGAATCTGCAGGGGCTGAATCCACACGGGCCGTACCTGCAGGGGCTGATTCTGCTGTCGCTCCGGCGGCCGAACCGGCCAGAACGAGCTCGTTGTGTCGCAGAGTTCTGCTCGGATCGAGGCTCTGACCGTAGTCGGTTGCCAGGGCGCGGACTTCGGTCCATACGCGTTCAAGATCATCCGGATCGTTGGTGCGACGGCGACGCAGGACCAGACGCAGAATCGCAGGAATCGCTGCGAGCAGGAGGATGACGAGCACGATGAGGCCGGCCCAGGCATAGGTGCCGAGGTTCTGGCCGGCGGGTTCCGCTGCCGCCGTCGTCTCTTCGCTGCTGGTGGACTCGGAATCGGTCGGCTCAGCCTCCTTGGCGCCATCGGTCGGCTCCTCGGTCGGTGAGGCGGACTCGTCCGAGTTTTCGTCCGAGTTGTCCTGGGAGGCACCGCTGGCGACCGTCCACTTCGGTGGATCTCCGGCGGGCCCGCCGGGAGTCGGCTCGAAGCGAACCCAACCGACGCCTTCGAAGTACAGCTCGGGCCACGCGTGCGAGTCCTTCATCGTCACATCGAAGCCGTCGCCCTTTTCGGTGCCGGAGGAGAAGCCCACTCCGATCCGAGCCGGGATTCCCATCGTGCGAGCCATGATGGTCATCGCCGAAGAGAACTGGACGCAGTAGCCCTTCTTGTCGACGAGGAAGTCAGAGATCGCATCTCCGCTAGCCTTCTCAGGCGCATCGAGAGAGTACTCGAAGTCACCGCTGCGGAAATAGGCCTGCAGCAGCACTGCCGCTTCCCACTGGTTCTTCGCATCGGCCGTGATGTCCTCGGCAGTCTTGCTCACGCTCTTCGGCATGCTGTCGGGAACCTCGAGCTCGGTCTCGAAATCACGAGTGTTCACCGGTGATGCCTTCTGCATGTCGGTGACGTCTGGATCGCTGGAGAGGTAGTCCATCGAATACTTCTGCCCGCCGAACTTCTCACCGTTGCCGACGATCGTCAGCGATTTCTCGTCATAGATCCACCGCCGGTCCAACCCGGTCGGCTGCTGCGGCGCATACGGGGTCGGCAGGTACTGCTGATCGTAGTCATTGACCGTGACGTCGATCCGCTCTTCGGTGAAGTTCTTATCCCTTGACAGACCCGCGGGCCAGGGCAGTCCCTCGTCGGCGATTGCGAACTGGTCGAGGGCGAACGGAGTGGGCGACCACGACTGACCATCGAAGGAGTTGATCGAGGTCAGTCTGATCGGCGGCGGCTTAGATTCGGTCGAGGTGTAGTTGAACAGCACGGAGTCGTCACGGTTGCCCAGGTCGGCACGCAGGTCGAGGAACGGGTTGGTCACTGTCAGGTCGCCCTTGTCGCTGGCCGCGCGATTGGGCAGCGTCTGAACCTGTGGCAGGAGCACAGGAACGCCGATGCCGATGGCGACTGCCACCGCACCCGCGGTCAGTGCGGTGAGTCCGCCGCGCCACCTCGTCGAGGGGAAGTACGGGCTGAGCATCAGCAGGAGGAACGCCGCGAGAATCGCCGTGACGTGCCACCATCTCACCTCTGTCGGGGCGAAGAAGACAGGGATCATCCACAGCACGAGCAGCAGTACGCCACTGACCTTGGGCGCTTTGAGATCGGATACCAAACCGTCGATGAGGATCGTGATCAGAGTGAACGCGATCGTCAGGACGGTGGTGAAGCCAGGAGTGTTGGGTGCCGGGGGAGTCGTGGTGTAGAGGTCGCTGACTCCAGCTGAGAGAAGATCGATGACGGCGGTGAACGAACTCCCGCTGGGGATGAACCCGAGCATCAGAGTTTCCGGCGCACAGAGCACGAGGATGCTCACCAGGCCGACGATGCACTGCGCGATGACTGCGGCGCCGCTGGCCCGCAGCGTCGGGATGCTGCGGAACACCGCACCGACGATGACGATGACGAGGATCGAGATGACGACTGACGGAAGCCAGGCGAAATCGGAGAAGACCGCTGACAGCCCGACGGCTGCGAGGATCATGGCCACGAAGACCGCGCAGGCCTCGAGCCAAACGGGTGCCTGGTTCACAGCGCCGGTCTGCGCGTCGGGGCTCATCTCTTCACTCGCTTCGCGTCGAACGTGGTCCATGACTCGGGCAGGTCTTCGGTCAGCCCCACCATGGTCATATCGCTGATGTCGCCGAGGCTGCGGACTGTCACCGGGACTCGGCGGGAGAACTGGGCGGCCAGCTGCTGGCCGCGGTGGTCATCGGCTGCGCAGATGACGATGTGGTTGGGATTGTCGTGCGCAGGCAACTCGACCCGGCCTGGCTCGATGAGCGCGGTGAGCAGCCGCAGGCGTTCGACGTCACGCTGTCCGGCGAGGCGGGCCTGATGGCCGGGCGCCACGACGTAGACATCGTAGTCGGCACGCAGGAAAGCGGTTCCGGCTGCCGCAGCTGCGGCCAAGAGGTATTCGACTTCGTGTTCGTCCGGATGTTCGTCCTGACCCTCCAGGTCGATGACGATGAGCGCGTGGAGAGTCTCCTCGTCGGCCTCGTGGCGGACCATGAGCTCACCGGACTTCGCTGTGGTCGGCCAGTGCACATGACGCAGGTCGTCGCCCGGCACGTACTCCCGGGTGTGGAAGTCACGAGTGGTGTGGCCGGCACGGACCTTACCGTCGTCGAGGCGGGCCGGTCTGATCGCCGAGTCCGAGGGGATCCTGGCCGGCAGGATCGGCACCGAGACGGCGATCGTGTAATTGTCGAACACCTTCTTCTTCATCGTCACGAGTCCGAAAGGACCAGCAACCGTGATGAGTACCGCTTCGATTCCGCTGAGCCCGCGCCGATAAGGCGTGAATGAGGTCAGCACGGTCTGTGAGCTGCCACCGGACAGGGACGGCACCTCGCCCACTGTGGAGTCACCGAACCCGTCGGCGGCCCGGAAGTCGATCGTCGACGCCGGGATCGCCAGATGGCCGGTATTGACCACAGTGGCTTCGACCTCGACCTCTTTGCCCTCGGGAGCGAGTGGATAGCGGTCCTTGGACTGCGCCAGAGCCACGATCGGCAACGTCGTCCGCAGCGTGATCGATACACGTCTGGTGCCCCAGGTGATCAGCAGTGCTGACAGGAGGACCAGAGCCAGCAGCAGAATTCCGGCAGGCAGAAGCCCGGGCAGCGCAAAGCGGTAGGCCGCGACGATCAACGCGGCCCCGGCGATGATGAAGATGATTCCCGAGGTGCTCAGACGCATACGGTCACTGGTTCGACGAGACGGGAACTCGGGACAGGATGCGGCCGATCAGATCGGCGGCCAGTTCGGAGTCATCACCATCGCGGGGGATGATCCGGTGCGCAAGGATATAGGGTGCCAACGCCTGGATATCGTCCGGAGTCGCGTAGGTCCGACCCGACAGTGCGGCCCGAGCTTTGGCGGCACGGAGAAGGTGAACGCCCCCGCGAGGCGAGCAGCCGAGCAGAATCGCCTGATCATTGCGACTGGCATCGAGGATCGCGACGATGTACTCACGCAGCTGCCTGCTGGCGCTGACGTGTCGGACGATTCCGCGGGCCTGATTGATCTGCTCGAGGCTGGTCACCGGTGTCGCACTAGACAGCGGATCGTGTTCGATCTGGTTGTCGAGGAGGTCGATCTCATCAGCGGTCTTCGGATATCCTAGCGAGATGCGTGTCATGAACCGGTCGCGCTGCGCTTCGGGCAGAGCATAGGTGCCCTCCATGTCGACCGGGTTCTGCGTGGCGACGACAATGAACGGCGTCGGCATCGCGTACGTCTCACCGTCGATGGTGGCTTGGCCCTCGGCCATGCACTCGAGCATGGCCGACTGAGTCTTGGGGGAGGCGCGGTTGATTTCGTCGGCGATGACGATATTTGCGAACACCGGCCCCTGCCGGAACTCGAAGTGACGGGTCTCCTGGTTGAACAGGTTGACTCCGACGACGTCTGTAGGCAGCAGGTCGGGAGTGAACTGGATGCGGCGCACCGTTCCGTCGACGACCTTGCCCATGGCGCGTGCCAGCAGGGTCTTTCCGACTCCGGGAACGTCTTCGAGGAGGACATGGCCACCGGACAGGAGCGCGATGAGCGACAGGCCGACGGCTTCGTCCTTGCCTTCGAGGACGGCGTTCATCGCGGTGCGTGCCCGTGAGGTCAGTTGCTGCACCCATTCGATGTGCTCGGCACCGATCACGGAGTTGGTCTGTGTACCTTCTTGGCTGATCGACATGCCTCCATTGTCCCCTATCCGGTCCACTGCATCCACACGGGTGTTGTTCAGGATTCCCGCAGCACAGTCCCCGGTGTTCCGGCGCCATGGTGCGGCAGTGCTGCTCTTGTCCACTGTCTCACTCAGGCAGCGCAGCCCTGAGCGCGATCCCACGGGGAACTTGAGCGCGATTCCAGGCTGAACCTGAGCGCGATTCCGCGGTGTGGGAAAGGGCAAGAGGTGAAGGGGCAAGGGGTGAAGGGGCGAGAGGTCAAGGGGGACCGGGTGCTGGGCTGCTTGTAAAGCTCCTCGCCGGGCGTCCCCACTTCGCTCCCCACTTGGCTCCACCGGGCGTCCCCACTTCGCTCCCCACTTCGCTCCCCACTCCGCTCCACCGGGCGCCCCCCCACTTTCCTCCCCACTTTCCTCCCCACATCCCTCCACCGAATGTCGACGTGACCAGGTCTGCCGCGAGAACTCGCGGATCGTACGCGTGAGAGCCGAATCGCCGGCGGCGCGGTTTGACCCGTTTCGTTGGCGAAAACGACACATTCAACCGGGTTCCCGACGCGCCGATGGGAATTTTTCTCCACTTTCCTCCACCGGCCTGACCTGGGGAAACATACCGCCAAAGGAGAAGAGATAGGTCTGGGACTAGATCACGTGGAGGGAAGTGGAGTACTGTGGTTGCTATCGGAGCCAATTGGGTTTCGAAAGGGGTGAGACGACATGTTCTTGGGCACTCATATGCAGAAGCTCGACGACAAAGGTCGCCTCATCCTGCCTGCAAAGTTCCGCGAGGAGCTTTCGCCCGGTCTCGTATTGACCCGTGGACAGGAGAACTGCCTCACCCTGTTCCCCACCACGGAGTTCGAAGCCGAGCATGAGCGAATCCAGAACGCGCCGAAGACGAATAAGGAAGCCCGCGATTACCAGCGTGTGTTCCTGTCAGCGGCCTTTGCAGATCAGCCGGACAAACAGGGACGCATCACGGTCCCGAACATATTGCGGCAGTACGCATCACTTGATCGGGAAGTCGCAGTGATCGGCATGGGCAACCGCGTCGAGATCTGGGATTCGCCGACATGGGAGAGCTACCTGGTCGGCGCTCAGCAGGCATTCGCTGAGCGTGAGAACGAGGTGATCCCCGGAGTGATCTGATTCTGCTCGGGTTTGATCCTTGCCCGCCGCGTTCGAGTTTCGGGGAACTTCCCCGTTTCCGAAGCTCGGCAGTCCTGACACACTTCCCCGGTGCCAGGGCAGCGGCGGTCAAGGTTCTGGCTCCAGCAGTTCACCCCCACGACGACCATCCACGAAGGACTCACCTATGAACGCTCAGCATGTACCGGTGCTCCTCGAGCGCGTGGTCGAGCTCATCGGTGTCGGGGTCCACGCCGCCAGAGAGCGCGGGATCACCCCCATCGTCGTCGACGGCACGCTGGGCATGGGCGGCCACTCAGAGGCCATCCTCACAGAGTTCGAAGATGTCCATCTCATCGGCATCGACCGTGACACCCAAGCCATCGACATCGCCACGCAGAGGCTGGCGCCGTTCGCCGATCGGACCGACATCATCCATGCGGTCGACGACGAGCTGCCCGAGATCCTCGACGACCTCGGAGTCGATCAGATTTCTGCGATCCTCCTCGACCTCGGCGTCTCGTCCCTGCAGCTCGACGAAGACGAGCGCGGATTCTCCTACTCCCGGCCCGCCCCCTTGGACATGAGGATGGACCGAACCCAGAAGCTCACCGCCGCCGAGGTGCTGGCGACCTATTCCGAAACCGACCTTCGCCGTATTCTCCGGGAATACGGCGAAGAGAAGATGGCCGGCCGAATCGCGAAGATCATCGTCGCCGACCGCGAGCACACCCCGTGGGAGACCTCCCAGCAGCTGGCCGCAATGCTGGGCCGAGTTCTTCCGGAGACGAAGAAGAAGTCCCATCCGGCCAAACGGACCTTCCAGGCGCTGCGGATCGAAGTCAATGACGAGCTCGGGGTTCTGCGAACCGCACTGCCGGAGGCACTCAAGGCCCTGCACCTCGGGGGAGTGGCCGTCATCGAGTCCTATCAATCACTCGAGGACACGATCGTGAAGAAGATCTTCCGGTCTGCCACCACCACCTCGGCGCCCCCGGACATGCCCGTCGTCCCCGAGGAACTCCAGCCGTGGCTGTCCGAGATCGTCCGCGGGGCTGAACTCGCCGACAGTGAAGAAGCAGAGAACAACCCCCGCGCCAAAAGCGTGCGACTGCGTGCAGTGAAGAAGATCAGGGAGGCACAATCGTGAGGAACGCTCAAGCGGCCATCGGCCGACCACACGTGACCGAACGGACCCGCAGCCTCGAAGAGAGCTTCAGCCGTCCGGTACCGCCGCGACTCAAACTCCTGAAGTTCGAGCTGCCGAAGGCCAGACTGCCGTTCTCCCTGATGTGCGTGGCGATGCTCGTGGCCACCCTGGTGGCAGTCCTGCTGCTCAACATCTTCGTCTCCCACACCTCCTACCAGATCGACCAGCTCAACTCCCAGAAGGAAGCGCTGGCCGAAGAGAAGGACAAGCTGGTCGAGGACAACTCCTATCGGGAGTCGCCGCAGAACATCTCGATCGCCGCCGAGGACCTGGGCTTGGTCCGGGACTCCTCCCCGGAATTCCTCGATGCGAAGACCGGCAAGATCATCGATGCCCCGCCGATCGACGTCAGTGGTGAGAAAGAGCCCACAGTTGTCCCCGGCCCGCGCGCCGATACCCGCGACGACCTCCGTCCCAATCTACGATCGGATGAGAAGCTGCCGGTTGTCGGAGGCAGCCCGAGCAAGGACATCGCGGCGCCTGCTCAGAAGGCACCGAAATAAGGCGAGCTCGACCCCCACGTGGAACCGTTCGCCGATGACGCAAGGACCAAGGACAGTGCAATGGGCCCACGAGCAAATCGGGTGAAGAAGGACGGCGGACGGGACCGACCCAATCTGCGCCTGCGGATGGGCATCATCGCGGCCCTGTCCGTCCTCGTCCTCCTCGTCACCTCCGCCCGCCTGATCTCGATCCAGGGCATGGATTCGATGAAGCTGGCTGAGAAAGCCCTGTCGAACCGCCTGGTCACACGCACCCTGCCAGCTGCGCGCGGACAGATCCTCGCCTCCGACGGCACGGTCCTCGCGGACAGCGTCTCGCGCTATCAGCTCGTCGTCGACCAGCAGAACGTCGCCCAGTACAAAATCGACGGGAAGCTCGTCGGCGCCTGGGGCGCTGCCGAGGCCCTGGCCAAACCCCTCGACACCGACCCGGGACTGCTCTACCCGAAGCTCGTCGGCGACAAACGCTGGAACCCGGTCGCCAAGGGTCTGACCTCGGAGACCTGGCGCGCCGTCAAAGACCTCAACATCCTCGGCGTCTCCGCCGAAGAATACTCAGTTCGCTCGTACCCTTCGGGAGCCGTGGCCGGAAACCTCGTCGGATTCCTCAGCTCCGACGGGCAACCGCAGGCCGGTCTGGAGATGGAGTACAACAAGCAGCTCAGCGGCCGTGACGGCCAGCAGCAGTACGAGCGCGGTGCTCGCGGCGAGATCATTCCCCTCGGCGACAACAACATCAAGAATGCCGTCGATGGTCAGGGATTGCAGACTTCGATCGACCCGGACCTGCAGTACTACGCACAGCAGGCGATCGAAGAGCAGCGGAAGAAGCACGACGCTGAGTCCGCCTCGATCCTGATCAAAAACACCAAGACCGGCAAGATCCTGACCGCCGCCGATGCGCCGAGCGTCGATCCGAACTCGCCGGGCAAGGTCGGCGGCAAGGATCGCGGCTCACGCATCTTCACCGACGTCTTCGAGCCGGGGTCGACGGCGAAGATGGTCACGGCTGCCGCGCTGCTCGACCAGGGGCTCGTGGCCCCCGAGGACGAATTCACCGTTCCAGGCAAATGGAAGGCGCCTAACGGCGAGGAGTTCCGTGACTCCCACGAACACGGTGATGAGAAGCTGACCTTCGCCGGCATCCTCGCCGAGTCGTCGAATACCGGAACCATCCTCGCCGGAAACAAGCTCGACGAGGAGGAACGCTACGGCTACATGAAGAAGTTCGGCTTCGGATCACTGTCCGGAATCGGCTTCCCCGCAGAGACCGCCGGTATTCTCCACCCGTACAAGGATTGGGACGGCCGCACGAAGTACACGGTGATGTTCGGTCAGGGTGTGGCCGCGAATGCGCTGCAGACCACCGATGTCATCGCCACGATCGCCAACGGCGGAGTCCACGTGCCCTCGACGCTCGTCGACGGCACGGTATCCCCGTCGGGCAAGACGATTCCGAGCCCGACTGCGAAGACCCAGCGGGTCGTGAGTAAGAAAGCCGCTGACGAGACTCTGAGCATGCTCGAGGGCGTCGTCGCCGAAGGCACGGGCAAGTCCGCAGCTGTTTCGGGGTACCGTGTTGCGGGCAAGACCGGCACCGCTCAGGCGCCGGCTGCCGAAGGCGGAGGATACGACGGCTACACGGCCTCATTCGTCGGTGTGCTTCCGGCCGAGGACCCGCAGATCGCGATCTCGGTGACGTTGCAGCGCCCCCGAAACGGCTACTACGGTGGATCTGCGGCCGCCCCTGTCTTCTCCGACGTCGCCGGATTCGCCATGAGGCACCTCAAGATTCCGCCGTCGACCACGGAACCACAGCTACCTGCTCGAGAATGGAAATGATGCGCATTTCACAGCTGCTGCCGGCAGCCCCAGGAACCGTCCACGGAGATCCGGACCGCGAGGTCGACGGAGTCTCCCTCGATTCGCGGACCGTGACCCCGGGCCAGCTCTACGCTGCGCTGCCCGGAGCCAACGTCCACGGCGCCCGTTTCGCCCCGGATCTCATCGCCGGTGGTGTCACCGCGATCCTCACCGATGCGACCGGCTGGGACATCATCAGCACAGCGGTCGACGGCTCCGTCCTCAACGATGTGAGCGCTCTGATCGTCGAGAACCCGCGATCGGTCCTCGGCTACGTTTCCGCCGCGATCTACGGCACCTCGGGTGAACCCCAGCTGCTCGGAGTGACCGGAACCAACGGGAAGACGACGACGACCTACCTCATCGACGGAATGCTCGAAGCTCTCGGACGACGCACCGGAGTCATCGGCACGGTCGCCACCCTGATCGCCGGAGCAACGGTGCCCAGCGTGCGCACGACCCCCGAAGCCCCCGAGCTGCACGCGCTGTTCGCGAAGATGCGTGCTGCCGACGTCGACACCTGCGCAATGGAAGTCTCCTCCCACGCACTGAGCCAGCATCGCGTCGACGGTGCTCACTTCAGCGTCTCGGGATTCACGAACCTGTCCCAGGACCACCTCGACTTCCACCATTCGATGGACGAGTACTTCGCGGCCAAGGCGACGCTCTTCACTCGGGCGTTCTCCGACTCCGCTGTCATCGTCGTCGAAGACCAGTGGGGCGAGCGAATGGTCGAAGCCGCCCAGGTCCCCGTGCGGACCCTCGGTCGGGACGAGCGCAGTGAGTGGAGGATCATCCACACCCCCGGCGAGTCCGAATTCGTCCTCCGCTTCGACACTCTGACCACTGACAGCACCGCCCCGCAGATGCGCGCGACGGATTCGGTCGGTGAACGTGATGCCGACCGTGCTCCGGCCATCACGCTCCGCTCTCCGCTGCCCGGCGACTTCAACGTCACCAACACGGCCTTGGCCGCCGCCATGCTCGTCGAAGCCGGGGTCTCTCCGGCTGCTCTGGATGCGATCGGAACCACGTTCACCGCCTCGGTGCCGGGACGGATGGAGATCATCGACGTCAGCGGTCCCCATGTTGCTCTGCAGTCAAACCCCGAACACCTGCCCCGGGCCATCGTCGACTACTCGCACACCCCAGACGCGATTGAGAAGGCACTCGAATCTCTGCACGCCGACAGCGATGAGCTCGTCATCGTCTTCGGCGCCGGCGGGGACCGCGACCGCGGCAAACGGTTCGGCATGGGCAGCGCCGCAGCACGCGGAGCCGATGTGATCGTCCTCACCGATGACAATCCGCGCACCGAGGACCCGGAAGCGATCCGGGCCGCAATCCGCGAAGGCATCGATGCGGAGGTCGCGACCGGCCGCGCACGTGTGAAGAAGATCATCGAAGTCGCTGATCGCGGAGCTGCGATCGACCAGTCGATCGCAGACGCCGATGCCGCGACAACCGTTCTCATCGCTGGGAAGGGACACGAGACCGGACAGTCCGTTGGGGGAGTCGTGAGCGAGTTCGACGACCGGTCGAGGACACGCTCGGCGCTGTCAGCGCGACTCGAGGGCGCACAAACAGGTAAAGTTCACAGTTGATATGAAGCGACTGAGTGCAGCCGAAATCGCAACCGCCGTCTCCGGCGAGTTGTACGGCGTTGACCCCGAGACCCTATTGTCCGCTGGAGTGGTGACCGACTCGAGAGAAGTCGGACCCGGCGATATCTACGTTGCCCGCCGAGGTGAGTCCTTCGACGGCATCGAATTCGCAGCAGCCGCTGTGGAGGCCGGTGCCGCGCTGATCATCGGCGAATCCGTTCCTACCCTCGACGACGAGACGCTGCCGACGGTCCACGTCTCCGACGCCACGGAGGCCCTGGGCCAGTTGGCCAGCTACAACATCGAAGCCCTGCGCGCTGACGGTGAGATCACCGTCATCGCGATCACCGGCTCGGTCGGCAAGACGACGGTCAAGGACCTCGCGGCGGACCTTCTGGCCGGCCAGGACGAGACTGTCTGGCCGCCTAACTCATACAACAACGAGGTCGGCGTGCCGCTGACCGCGCTGCGGGCAGGGGAGTCCACGCGCTTCCTCGTCCTCGAGATGGGCGCCCGCTCGATCGGCAACCTCGCCTACCTCACGAGCCTCGTCCGACCGGACATCGCCGTCGAACTCGCAGTCGGTACGGCCCACTCGGGCGTCTTCGGCTCGATCGAGAACACTGCCCGTGCCAAGGCTGAGCTCGTCGAGTCCCTGACCGCGGGATCCACTGCGGTCCTCAACGCCGATGACTCCCGTGTGGCTGGTATGCGCGAGGTCCTCGCCCCCGAGGTGAACACGCTCTGGTTCTCACAACGCGAGTCACTGCCCGAATGGGTCGGCGCCGATGACGCTGTGGTCCGCGGCACCGACGTTTCAACCGATGCTTCGGGACATCCTGCCTTCACCCTGCAGCTGCCCGGTGAGGAGCCGCGCGATCTGCGTCTGGCCCTGATCGGCGAACACCACGTCGGCAATGCTCTGGCAGCTGCCGCGATCGCCCACGCCTGTGGTGTGGGAGTGAAGTCCATCGTGACGACGCTCTCGACCTCGTCGGCGGCTAGCCGCTGGCGGATGGAACTCATCGATTCGCCCTCTGGCGTGACCGTGCTCAACGACGCCTACAACGCGAATCCGGAATCGATGCGTGCATCGCTGAAGACCTTGGCTTCGATGGGCCGCGGCGACGAGGACAGCCGTCCGCGTCGCACCTTCGCGGTTCTCGGCGAGATGCTCGAGCTCGGTGATGAGTCGGTTTCGGCCCATTCCGAGATCGGCGAACTCGTCGTGCGTCTGAACATCACGCGCACGATCGTCGTCGGTGACGGTGCGAAGCCGATCTTCAACTCCGCGAATCTCGAAGGTTCCTGGGGCAACGAGGCGACTTGGGTCGCCACCGCGGCCGAGGCGAAGGATCTGCTCAACGCAGAACTGGCGCCCGGCGACATCGTTCTGTTCAAATCATCCCGGGATGCCGGTCTGCGGTATCTCGGAGACGAAATCGCCGGTGTATCGGGGGGCCAATGATCGCCGTACTGCTCGCAGCCTGTCTGGCCCTGATCCTGACGCTGGTCGGCACGCCGCTCTACATCAGGCTCCTCGTCAAGCGTGGGTACGGCCAGTTCGTCCGTGATGACGGACCGACCTCGCACGCGACCAAGCGGGGCACACCGACCATGGGCGGTGTCGTCATCATCGGCGCAGCGATCCTGGCGTACCTCCTCGGCCACCTGTTCACCGGGTCCGTCCCGACCGCCTCGGGGCTCCTGGTCCTGTGGCTGGCCGCTGGCCTCGGCGTCGTCGGCTTCCTCGATGACTTCATCAAGATCAAGAAGCAGCGGTCGCTGGGACTGCGGCCTCTGCCGAAGCTCATCGGCCAGGCATTCGTCGGCATCTCATTCGCCGTCCTGGCGCTGCAGTTCCCGAACTCCTTCGGAGAGACCCCGGCCTCGACGAAGGTCTCCTTCATCCGCGACACGAACCTCGATCTGGCCTTCGGCTCCGCCGTGCTCGGACTCGTGCTGTTCGTCATTTGGGCCAACCTCATCGTCACGGCCGTGTCCAACGCGGTCAACCTCACGGACGGCCTCGACGGTCTCGCAGCCGGCGCCTCGGTGGTCGTGTTCACGGCATATGTCGTGATCGGCACCTGGCAGTCGACCCAGAACTGCAACCTGATGTCCGAAGCCACCAATGCCTGCTACTACATGCGCGATCCACGGGATCTCGCCATGGTCGCGGGCGCCATGGCCGCCGCGTGCTTCGGGTTCCTGTGGTTCAACACCTCGCCTGCGAAGATCTTCATGGGCGACACGGGATCGTTGGCCATCGGCGGCGCAATCGCCGGTCTGGCCATCATGTCGAGAACCGAGCTCCTGCTCGTCGTCATCGGCGGTCTCTTCGTCATCATCACGCTGTCCGTGATCATCCAGGTGGCCTCGTTCAAGACCACCGGCAAACGCGTCTTCCGGATGGCTCCGCTCCAGCACCACTTCGAGCTCAAGGGGTGGGCGGAAGTGACCATCGTGGTCCGCTTCTGGATCATCGCAGCGCTCTTCGTCGTCGCCGGAATCTGTCTCTTCTACGCCGAATGGGTATCCCGTCTTGGCTGAGAACCCCGTGTCCGAGTACCCGAACTTCGACAAGATCCCGGCCGCGCTGCAGGGACCGAGCTCATCCCTGGCCGGACTGCGGATCCTCGTCACCGGATTGGGTGTGACGGGGTTCCCGGCAGCCGTGCATCTGGGCGAACGCGGTGCCGATGTCATCGTCATCGACGGCGACGACCAGGCCGACGTGAGCGAGAAGGCGCAGATCCTCGAGGTCTTCGACGTCGACATCCGACGCGGCTCTGAGCATGTGACGACCCTGCCCAAGGAGCCGCTCGACCTGGTCGTGACCTCACCTGGGTGGCGCCCTGATCATCCCGTGCTCTCGGCCGCCGCCGAGGCGGGTGTGCCCGTGATCGGTGAAGTCGAGCTGGCATGGCGGATCCGTGGAACCAACGACGCCAAATGGTTGGCCATCACCGGCACCAACGGCAAGACCACCACGACGACGATGCTCGAGTCGATGCTCCATGCTGCCGGACTGCGGGCCAAGGCCTGTGGGAACATCGGTGCTCCGCTGCTCGAAGCTGTCCTCGAGCCGGGACTCGAGGTCCTCGCCATCGAGCTCTCGAGCTTCCAGCTGCATTGGCAGCATTCGCTGAGCGCGGATGCGGCAGCCGTGCTCAACATCGCACCTGACCACTTGGACTGGCACGGAAGCGCCGACGCCTACGAGGCGGACAAGGCCAAGATCTACCACAATGCGAAGCTCGCCTGCGTCTACAACGTCGCCGACGAGGTGACTCTGCACATGGTGGAGGACGCCGACGTCATCGACGGGGCCAAGGCCATCGGGTTCACGACCGGCATTCCCGGTCCCGGAAAGCTGGGCGTGGTCGAAGATCTGCTCGTCGATCGGGCTTTCATTCCGCAGCGTTACTCCTCGGCAGCCGAGCTCGCCTCGCTCGCCGATGTGGCGGCGGCGACTGGTGTGCCCGGCAGCGATCCGGCAGCCCACCAGGTGTCGAACGCCCTCGCGGCGGCGGCTCTGGCCCGCAGCATCGGTGTGCCCGGACAGGCGATCTCCGAAGGGCTGAAGAGCCATTCCCTCGGCGCCCATCGCATGGTCACAGTGACTGAGGCGCAGGGTGTGCGCTGGGTCGACGATTCGAAGGCGACGAACACGCATGCCGCGAACGCATCCCTGAGCAGCTTCGAGTCGATCGTCTGGATCGCCGGCGGTTTGCCGAAGGGCGCCGATTTCACCTCGTTGTTCGCCGACCATCGCGACCGTCTCAAAGCGCTCGTGCTCATCGGCGCCGACGATGCGGCATTCCGTGAAGCCATCGCCGCGGCTGCTCCCGATCTTGAAGTGATCCGCATCGAGCCTGCACTCGCCGTCGACTCGGGCGTGCCCCGTCGTCGCGGTGAAGCCGTTGCCGCCGCGGCCGTCGAGGCGGCCGGAGCAATTGCCGCAGCCGGGGATACCGTGCTGCTTGCCCCTGCCGCGGCCAGCATGGACCAGTTCCTCAACTACAACACTCGAGGCGAACTCTTCACCCAGGCTGTCCACACGTACCTGGGGCGCTGAGATGGGACGGCAGACCACCGCGAAGTCGGAATCACGCCGCCGCCCGAGCCCCACCAAGGCAGCCGAGGCTGCTGCGACGAAACCGGCTGCCGATCAGCGGGCTACGGCGAGCGGACGTGCCTCTGGCCCTCAGCGCGCCGCAGCGGCAGGGAAGCCCGCAGGTGGCAAGAAGTCCACTGCTGCGAGGAAACCTGCAGCTGCGAAGAGACCTGCAACTGGCACGAAGTCTGCCCCCACTGCAAAGACGTCCGTGGGCAGCAAGTCGGCTAAGACGACCGCACCTTCGAAGATGTCCACAGGAGCGAAAGCGTCCGCTCGCTCGAAGGCAACTACAGGGTCGAAGGATTCAGCCAGCCAGCGTCGGGAGATCCCCGGCAAAGAGGTCCTGGGTGCGATCCGACGCGAGTTCGGTCGGATCTCCGCCCACCCGTTGACCACTTACTACCTCATCCTCGCGGCTGTCCTCCTGCTCACGTCGCTCGGCCTCGTCATGGTTCTGTCCGCCTCCTCGATCACGTCGTATGACGGGGGAGCAGGATCGTCGTTCGCCTACTTCAACAAGCAGGCCGGATTCGCAGCGATCGGCATCGTGCTCATGTTCGTAGCCGCGTTCGTTCCCTTGTCAGTGTGGGAGAAGCTGGCCTGGCCGGCAATCCTCCTCGGCGTCGTCATGCAGGCACTGGTATTCCTTCCCGGTCTCGGGAAGACGACCAAGGGCAATGCCAACTGGATCCAGCTCGGCGCATTCCAGCTTCAGCCCTCCGAATTCCTCAAGATTGCTCTGGCCGTCTGGCTGGGATTCATCCTGGCGAAGAAGTACGGCAAGATGACGACCTTCGGCCACGCTATGATCCCCATCGTCCCCGTCATCCTCCTCGGCGTGGGTCTCGTCGTCGGAGGCAACGACCTCGGCACTGGCCTCGTGCTCATGGCCATGGTCCTCGTGTGTCTGTTCATCGGCTTCTTCCCCTGGCGCTACTTCCTCCTGCTCCTCGCTTCGGGCGTCGCGGTGGCCACCTTCTTCGTCTTCAGCTCGCAGAACCGCCTCGACCGGATCACCTCAGCACTGACCGGCCACGCCGACCAGACAGCCTCGGACATCACCGGGCAGGCCTGGCAGTCCAACCACGGACTGTTCTCGCTCGCCTCCGGCGGATGGCTCGGCGTCGGCCTCGGCGCCAGCCGCGAGAAATGGTCATGGCTGCCTGAAGCACACAACGACTTCATCTTCGCGATCATCGGGGAGGAACTCGGCCTGCTGGGTTCGCTCGCAGTGGTCCTCGTCTTCGCGATCCTCGCCTATGGCATGATCAGAGTGATCCTGCGGTCGAAGACACTTTTCATCCAGGTTGCAACAGCCGGACTGTTCGCCTGGCTGATCGGTCAGGCAGCCATCAACATCGGCGTCGTGACCGGTCTGCTGCCGGTCATCGGCCTGCCCCTGCCTTTCGTGTCCTACGGCGGTTCCTCGATCATCGCCTCGCTGCTGGCCATCGGGGTGGTGCTGTCCTTCGCCCGCACCGAGGAAGGCGCAGAGGCAGCGATCAAAGCGCACAAGGATCGACTGAGGTCCTCGTTCGCCGTCCTGGCCCGCAAGAGAAAGAAGTGAGATGACGACGAGTATCCTCCTCGCCGGTGGAGGCACCACCGGCCATATCTCGCCCATGCTGGCGATCGGCCGCGAGCTGCGTGAGACCCACCCCGACGCCGACATCATCGCCCTCGGCACCGCGGACGGACTCGAGGCGGAGATCGTGCCCAAGGCCGGATTCGAGCTCCTGACGATCGACAAGGTCCCGATGCCCCGTTCGATCAGCCCGGCCGCACTCAAGTTCCCCGGCCGCTTCGCGGGAAACATCTCCCACGTCAAACGCATCATCGCCGAGCGCAACGTCACGGCCGTCGTCGGAGTCGGCGGGTACGTATGCCCCCCGGCCTTCATTGCAGCCCGACAGGCGAAGATCCCCCTCATCGTCCATGAAGCCAATGCGAAGCCGGGAATGGCGAACCGCCTCGGCGCGGTGCTGACCCAGCCGGGAATGGTCGGGGTCACGTTCCCTGACACGAAGCTGCGCAACGCCGCTCTGGTCGGCATGCCGATGCCGACTGACATTACCGAACTCGACCGCGGAGACACCGCAGTGCGCGCGTCGCACAGGCGGGAGCTCGGACTCCGCGATGACCTGCCCGTCCTCGTGGTCACGGGCGGATCATCCGGAGCCCAGCGAATCAACGACGCTTTCCTCGCCGCAGCGCCGCTGTGTCAGGAACGGGGAGTCCAGGTCCTCCACATCACAGGAGCGGGGAAGGACGATGCGCTCCGCGAGGCGGCCGCCGACCTGCCCGACTACCACGTCGTCGACTATGTCGACGGCATGCACCGCGCCTATGCGGTGGCCGACCTGCTCGTGGCGCGCTCCGGCGCGGCTACTGTCTCCGAGGCGACTGTCGCCGGTGTGCCTGCTCTCTACGTCCCGCTGGCCATCGGCAATGGCGAACAGCGACTGAATGCGGCCGGCAGCGTGCGAGCCGGAGCATCGCAGCTCGTCGACAACGCGGACTTCACCCCGTCGACCGTGACCGACCAGATCCTTCCCCTGGTCCACGACCGAGACCGCCTGGCAGCGATGAGCGCAGCCGCCCTCGAACTGCATTACCCGACCAATGCCGCGGCCACCATGGCCAAAATCGTCACACGCGCGCTGAGAGGTTGAACATGAGCACAGCTGAGATCGTTCCCGCCGCAGAGTTGGGTGCCGTCCACTTCATCGGGATCGGCGGTTCGGGCATGTCCGGAATCGCGCGGATCATGGTCATGAACGGCGTCCCCGTCTCCGGGTCCGATGCGAAGGGATCGGCGGTCGTCGAAGTCCTGCGGACCCTGGGCGCCAGGGTCGAGATCGGGCATTCGGTGGACAACCTCGGCGCGGCCGATACTCTCGTCATCTCCTCTGCCATCCGCAAGGACAATCCCGAACTGGTCGAGGCTCAGCGCCGCGGTATGCGGATCCTGCACCGGTCGGGCGCACTGGCTTCGCTGATGGCGAACAAGACGGCTGTGGCCGTCGCCGGCACCCACGGCAAGACCACGACGACGTCGATGACGACCGTGGCCCTGCAGGCCTGCGGGCTCGACCCGTCGTTCGTCATCGGGGGAGTGCTCTCGACGACCGGGACCAACGCCCACCTGGGCACGGGGGACGTCTTCGTCGCCGAGGCGGACGAATCGGACGGCTCCTTCCTGCTCTACGAACCGGCGATCGGCATCCTCACGAACGTCGAGGCCGATCACCTCGATCACTACGGCACGCCTGAGAAGGTCCGTGAGGCCTTCATTGAATTCTGCGACGGCATCGGAGCCCGCGGCGGCACGATCATCGCCTGCGCCGACGACCCGGGATCGCTCGACGTCGCCACCCATGCCCGGGACAAGGGCATATCGGTGATCCTCTACGGCACCTCGAAGGACGCCGACATCCGCCTGCGCGAACTCGAATCGGGCCTCGTCTCGGAGTTCGTCCTCGACGTGCCGGGCCATGACGGCCCGCTCTCTGTCTCGCTGCGGCAGCCGGGCGCCCACAACGCACGCAACGCCACAGCCGCGATCGCCGTGGCGCACAGCCTCGGCGCGGATGTTGAGAAGGCAGCCGTCGGACTCGGCAACTACGGCGGGACTCGTCGGCGCTTCGAGGAACGCGGCATCGCCGGAGGAGTGCGCGTCATCGACGACTACGCGCACCACCCGACAGAACTGCGTGCGGTCCTGAGCGCAGCCCGCGGAGTCGTCACCGACGGCGGTCGTGTGTGGGCCATCTTCCAGCCGCACCTGTACTCGCGGACGATGGAATTCCGCACCGAATTCGGCGAGGAGCTCGGCCTGGCCGACGAAGTCGTCGTCCTCGACGTCTTCCCCGCCCGGGAGGACCCGGTTCCAGGCGTCACGGGGGCACTGATCGCTGATCGGGTTCCCCACGAGCACGTGACCTTCATCGAATCGTTCAGTGAAGCGGTCCCCTTCGTCGCTGCCCGCGTGCGCCCCGGCGACCTCGTGCTCACGGTCGGTGCAGGGGACGTGACGATCCTCGGGCCCGAGCTGCTCACCGCACTGGAGAGCTGAGTCACGTGGTGCCCCTTCCCGAGCCACGCACTGGCGACAACTCCACTGCGGATCTCACCGGTGTCATCCGTGCGCGCCGAAGAGAGGTCTGGCGCAAACGGCTGATCGCCATCGGCATCGTCGTGGCACTGCTGGTCCTGGCCGGGCTCGCGTGGTTCTCCCCGGCGCTCAGCCTCGACAAGGTGAGTGTGAAGGGAAGCGACCTCGTCGACAACGGTCAGGTCTCCAACTTCGCCATGGACGCGCATGCCGGCACACCGCTGCCGCAGCTGCGTCTGGGCAGCCTCGAGAAGGACATCCTGGAGAAGTTCCCCCGGGCCGAGAAGGCGTCGATCCACTACGCAGGTCCCCGCAGTCTGAGCATTGAGATCACTGACCGCACTCCGGTCGTCGCGATCGCTAACTCCGACGGGTTCGAGCTCTTCGACGCCGAGGCGGTCGATCTGGGGCCCGTGGACAAGGCGCCGAAGGGGCTGACCGTCCTCGAGGACTCGGGCGGTGCGCCTGATCGGGAGACCGTGGCTGCAGTCATCCGTTTCATGGCCGAACTGCGCCCGGAGCTGCGCTCCGAGCTGCTGACGATCAGGGCGAAGGACGCGCTCAACCTGTCGGGGGAGATCGACACCGGTGATGTGCAGGCGAAGGTGGTCTTCGGTGACAGCACGAGTGCGAGCCTGAAGATGCGCACGGCTGCGCAGCTGGCGGCAGACGGTCGCACGGAGATCGACGTGTCCGTGCCGTCTGTGCCCGTCACGAACTGAGGAAGAGTACCGGTGGCAGGCACGGAAATACCTGCTGTGGGTCGATTCGGGGGCCAACCACGCCCAATCCCGAGGAAATACTGTCGAAGCCGGTCATTGCCGCCGACACACCGAGGCTGAAGTTTGGCTGATGTCCGACACTCCGGCGAGAATGGTTGCAGTAGTCTTGCCCCGGACAATAGCCTCAGGGCAGAGAAGACTTTTCGATTCGCACGCAGAAGCTGCGTGGATGATGCGCCGAAAGAGGAACCGACTTGGCTGAATTCCCACAATCCGGAGCGGACATCAAGGTTGCCGGTACAGGCGGCGGCGGTGTCAACGCTGTTCAGAGGATGATCGACGTCGGTCTGCGCGGCGTGGAGTTCATTGCGATCAACACGGACGCCCAGGCCCTCGTGCTCTCGGACGCCGATGTGAAACTGGAGATCGGACGCGACCAGACCCGCGGGCTCGGCGCAGGCGCCGATCCCGAGATCGGCCGCAAGGCCGCTGACTCGAGCGAAGAAGCCATCCGCGACGCCCTCGAAGGCGCCGACATGGTCTTCGTCACCGCAGGCGAAGGCGGTGGCACCGGTACCGGCGCCGCTCCCGTCGTGGCCCGTGTGGCTCGTTCGCTGGGCGCACTGACCATCGGTGTCGTCACCCGCCCGTTCACCTTCGAGGGACGTCGTCGTTCCGCACAGGCTGAAGCCGGCATCGCGGCACTGCGCGAAGAGGTCGACACCCTCATCGTCATCCCGAATGACCGTCTGCTCTCGATCTCTGATCGCAGCGTCTCCGTCGTCGAAGCCTTCCGCTCCGCCGACGAAGTTCTGCGCTCAGGCGTCCAGGGCATCACCGACCTCATCTCGGTCCCCGGTCTGATCAACCTCGACTTCGCCGACGTCAAGTCGGTCATGCAGGACGCGGGCACGGCGCTCATGGGCATCGGCTCCGCAACCGGCGACGACCGCGCGGTCCAGGCTGCCGAATCCGCAATCGCGTCTCCGCTGCTCGAGGCGAGCATCGACGGTGCGCACGGAGTGCTGTTCTGCATCTCGGGCGGAGCCGACCTCGGACTGTTCGAAGTCAACGAGGCCGCGCGTCTCGTGCAGGAAGCCGCCCACCCCGAAGCCAACATCATCTTCGGCGCGGTCATCGACGACAACATCGGCGACGAGTGCCGCGTCACCGTCATCGCCGCTGGATTCGACAGCACTTCAACGAACCAGGACGGCCTTGCCGGCGATGCCGCTCCGGCGTCGATTCCTGCAGTGGCGGCCCCCGTCGAGGCCGAGCAGCCCGTCCCGAGCAGCGTGCCCGAAGAAGCAGAGTCTGAGTCGGAACACCGCGTCGACCGTGGAGACCGCTTCGACCGCGGAGATCGCAGCGACGATCACCAGATCCCGACATCGCTGCCCGGTGAGCGAAGCACGTCGAGCTTCGACAACGATCTCGACATCCCGGACTTCCTGAAGTAGACCATGCTGCACTCGAGATTCGTCGTCCCGGGCCGGCTGAAGGCACATGTGGCGTTCACCGACCGGAACGGCGGATACTCGAACGGCGACTTCTCGTCGTTCAACCTGGCCCGTCACGTCGGCGACAACGACGAACTGGTGTCGGCGAACCGCGCGGCATTGGCTCAGGTGCTGGGCTTGAGCGCCGAGCGTCTGAGCTTCGTGTCCCAGGTCCACGGCACAGACGTCCGAACCGTCGACAGTGTCGAGGCGCTGCGGGATTCCCCGGTCGAAGCCGACGCGCAGATCACGACGACTCCGGGCGTCGGCCTGGCAATCATGGTCGCTGACTGCACTCCCATCATGCTGGCCGATACCGAAGCGGGAGTCATCGCCGCGATCCACCCGGGCCGCCCTGGAATGGCCGCGGGAATCGTGGACACGACGGTCGCCCAGATGAAGCACCTCGGTGCCGGTGACATCCACGCGATCATCGGCCCGTCCGTGTGCCCCCGCTGCTACGAAGTGCCTGAAAGTCTCCGTGACGAGGTAGCGGCCATCGAGCCTGTGGCCGCATCGGTCTCTGCGACCGGCACCCCGGCGATCGATGTCGCCGGTGCTGTCGCCGAACAGCTGCGGCGAGCAGGCGTGAGCATCGACCATTTCTCACGGACCTGCACGCGCGAGTCGGATGAGCTCTTCTCCTACCGGAGACAGCAGCGCACGGGCCGTTTTGCGGGCGTGGTCTGGCTGCAGGAAGAAAACCACACGACACACCCATGAGACTCACACGCCGTGTGGGTCCAGTGAGATAGTTTGGCGGCAGGCGTGCAAGTGCCGAAGGCCGAGGAGTGAAGATATGTCAGCAATCAAGAAGACGCTTGAATACTTGGGTTTCGTCGAGGAAGAGGACGAGACTCTCGATCGTCGCGACCGTGAAGTCGTTGAGACGTATGACGAGCCCGTCGAGGAACGTGTCGAGGAAGAGGAACGTCCCTCGGCACAGGTGACTCCGATCCATCCGTCACCGATTCGTCCAGTTGACACCCCGGCGCCAGGAATCTCTATGAATCGCATCAAGACAATCCATCCCCGCAGCTACAACGACGCCATGGTGATCGGCTCCGCTTTCCGCGAAGGCACCCCGGTCATCATGAACCTGTCCGAGATGGATGAGAACAACTCCAAGCGACTCGTCGACTTCTCAGCTGGCCTGATCTTCGGCTTGCACGGATCGATCGAGCGCGTGACGAACAAGGTGTTCCTGCTGACTCCGGAGAGCATCGAAGTCACGGGAGAGAACGAATCCGATCCGGACACTCAGGCGAGCTTCTTCAACCAGAGCTGACAGTTCCGTCCGAGTCGGACGGACTCTCGACGGTGCCGACACACGCTGGTCGGCACCGGTCTGGCTCGCGTTGCCTCTGGTCGCCCCCGACGCCGGAGGCGTTCGGCCCCAAGATGGTCGACCGCTTCCCGCGGATGGTCGACCGCTCTCCCGCGGGCGCGCCCGACCGGCCGGTTTCTGAACTTCTGCACAGCTCGGACCGATAGACTAGTCCTCGACAGTCAAGCACCAACGAAAGGCGCGAGGGAACACACGTGTCAATCATCTTCTACATCCTCGGCACAGCACTCAGCCTTTATGTCTACGTGCTCCTTGCACGAGTGGTTCTCGACCTCGTGCAGGTCTTCTCCCGGGACTGGAAGCCCGCAGGTTTCTTCCTCGTCCTCGCTGAGATCGTCTACACACTCACCGACCCGCCGCTGCGCCTCCTGCGCAAGGTGATTCCGCCGTTGCGTCTGGGTCAGATCTCGCTCGATCTGGGATTCATCGTCCTGTTGATCGGCATCCAGATCATCGCGTCGGTCTTCTTCAATCTGTCCCACACCGGAATCTGAGCCCGGAATCTGTGCCCGGAACCTGAGTCTGGGACTGGCTGAGGCTTGACTCGCTGAGCCCGGGACTGGCTGAGGCCGGGCTCGCCGAGGCTGGACCCGGTTCGCATGTCCGAGGGCAGCGGGCCGGATCTTTCGTTCCACCCTTGACCAATGCCCCTGACCAGCGCCCCGGTTAGCCTAATCGCCCGGGGGATTGTTAGGCTCAATGTGTAAATGTTCGTCAAACAGCGCGTAACTCGGCATTTCTGCAGGACAAGACTGCAGGTGTTACGCTAATGTGACGTTGAAGCCGTCCTCCGGGACGGCAGCGTAATGAATGTAGATCGACCAAAGGTGACCTCATGGCGCTCACGCCTGAAGACGTAGTAAACAAGCGGTTCCAGCATGTGAAGTTCCGCGACGGGTACGACCAGGATGAAGTCGACGATTTCCTCGACGAGGTAGTCGTTGAGATTCGCCGTCTCTACCAGGAGAACGACGAACTGCGTCAGAAGCTCTCGACCGCTGAACAGCGTGTCAAGGAGCTCGAAGCCGGCGGCGGTTCCGCTGCGGCTCCGGCCCAGGACATCGACGCCACTCAGGCTGTGCCCGCTGCAGTTCCGGCTCCTTCCGAGTCGAGCAAGTCGGCAGCTCCGAAGGAAGAGAAGGTCCCGGAGGCTCCAGCAGCTCCGAAGGTCACCGAAGAGCCCTCGGCTCCGTCGGCACCTGTGGTCAAGGACGCCGCTCCGGCTCCGCAGACCAAGGCTCCGAGCGAGTCCGCGCCTGCCGGCAACAACTCCGCAGCTCCTGCCGCTGCCGCCGGTGGCGCAACTGCCGGTGCCGGACTCGGCGCAGGATTCTCCGGCGACGGAGACGCACACGGTCTGATCGCTTTGGCTCAGCGCGTCCATGACGAGTATGTTGCCGAAGGTGAGCGCAAGCGCGACGAACTCATCAAGGGTGCGGAAGCTGAAGCTCAGGACATCGTCGGCAAGGCCGAGACGAAGCGCGACGAGATCCTGTCGACCCTCGAGTCGCAGAAGTCGACCCTCGAGCGTTCGATCGATCAGCTGTCGAACTTCGAGCGTCAGTACCGCACACGCCTCAAGAGCTACCTCAACGACCAGTTGCGGGATCTCGAGAACTCCACGAGCCTGGCTCCGGAGACCCTCGACGGGAACTCGTTCGGTTCGTCCTCGAACCACAAGCTCTGAGTCTCAAACACACACATCCGAGGTCCGGGAACTCTCAGGAGTTCCCGGACCTCCTTTGTGCCGCGAACCGCACCTCCGCGAGGTCGTCGGCAGTCGTCCTGAGCCCCGAGTCAGTGAGCTAGAATGAGCCAAATGAACGAGCGTGCCTCCGAGGCGAAACCCCTCCGTCGCAGAATGCTCCTGATGCTGTTCGGCATCGCCGCAGTCGTCCTTCTCGTGGACCAGATCACGAAGTTCTTCGCCGTCAGATTCCTCGAAGGACAGCCGCCGGTTCCTGTCATCGGAACGCTGGCAGGATTCGACTTCTATCGCAATCCGGGCGCCGCGCTGGGCATGGGTGCCGGAATCACCTGGATCTTCCCGCTCATCGCGATTGCCGTGTTCATTGCGATCATCGTGTTGGCACGAAAGCTGGGATCACGAGCCTGGGCCATCGGGCTGGGACTGCTCCTGGGCGGACTGTTCGGCAATCTGGCCGATCGTCTGTTTCAGCCGCCTGGGTTTCTCCGCGGCGCCGTCGTCGACTTCATCGACCTCTCCCTTTTCATCTGCAATGTCGCCGACATTGCCATTTCCGCAGCTGCCGTCACCCTGGTGGTGACCAGTCTGCGAGGCATCGATCTGGACGGTTCGGACTCGAAGCACTCACGCACGATCAGAGAGGACACACATGACTGAACGCTCGATTCTGGTACCCGAGGGGCTTGAGGGCCAGCGCGTGGACTCAGCCTTGTCGAAGGTGCTGGGACTCTCCCGCACTGCGGCTGCAGAGATCTGCGCCGACGGGGGAGTGCAGCTGTCGGGTCGCGTCGTGGGCAAATCCGATCGTGTCACCGCCGGGGAACGCCTCGACATCATGATGCCCGAACCCAAACGCCCGCTCGAGGTCGTCGCCGACCCGGTCCCTGGGATGCGAATCGTCCATGACGAAGACGCCTTCGTCGTCGTCGACAAACCTGTTGGCGTTGCCGCACACCCGGCTCTTGGATGGACGGGACGGACAGTCGTCGGCGGACTGGCCGCTGCCGGATACCGGATTTCGACGTCGGGTGCGGCCGAGCGGCAGGGCATCGTGCAACGCCTCGATGTCGGCACCTCCGGACTGATGGTCGTCGCGAAGAGCGAATACGCCTACAGCGTCCTCAAACGCGCGTTCAAAGAGCGCACAGTCGAGAAGACCTATCACGCTCTCGTGCAAGGACTGCCCGATCCTGTCCTTGGAACCATCGACGCGCCCATTGCTCGGCATCCACGCCACGATGGTCTCTACGCCGTCCACAGCGGCGGGAAGAATGCCATCACGCACTATGAGGTCCTCGAGGCGCACCGCCGTGCCGCGCTCGTCGAAGTTCACCTTGAGACCGGACGCACCCACCAGATTCGCGTTCACTTCTCCGCCGTGAAGCACCCGTGTGCCGGTGATCTGCCTTACGGTGCCGACCCGTCGCTGGCGAAGGATCTGGGCTTGGAACGCCAGTGGCTGCACGCGGTCAAGCTCGGTTTCCACCATCCCGACTCGAATCAGTGGGTCGAGTTCGAGAGCGGATATCCCGAGGATCTGCAGATCGCCATCGATCGGATCCGTACTCCCTGAGGTCGGCTGCGCTCACGTCCGCAGCACCTTCTGACACCCTCGGCGATGGTCTAAGCTGGGGTCGCAACACAGGTCACGAACCACGGAAGGCTGCCAGTGCCGAAAGACGATTTCGTCCATCTCCACGTCCACACCGAGTACTCCATGTTGGACGGTGCGGCCCGCCTCACCGATCTGATGGCGGCGACGAAGGCCTCGGGGATGTCGGCCATCGCGACCACCGACCACGGGTACCTCTTCGGAGCCTTCGACTTCTGGTCCCAGGCGACTGCGGCCGGCATCAAACCCATCATCGGCGTCGAAGCCTATGTCACCCCGGGAACAGACCGTCGTGACAAGACGAGGGTGAAATGGCGGACCGAGGAATCACAGAAGCGCGATGACCTCTCCGGCGGTGGTCTCTACACCCACATGACCCTGCTGTCGAAGAACAACACCGGCATGCGCAACCTCTTCAAGGCCTCGTCCTATGCCTCACTCGACTCGGTGACCGCGAAATGGCCGCGCCTCGACCAAGATCTGCTCGAGACCTATTCGGAAGGTCTCATCGCGACGACGGGCTGCCCTTCCGGAGAGATCCAGACCCGTCTGCGCCTAGGCCAGTACGAGGAGGCCAAAGCCGCAGCAGGTAAGTATCGGGAGCTCTTCGGGCCCGAGAACTACTACTGCGAGCTCATGGACCACGGCCTGTCCATCGAGAAGCGGGTGACCAAGGACCTCCTGCGTCTGTCGAAGGAGATGGACATTCCGTTGGTTGCGACCAACGACCTGCACTACACCCACGAATCGGATGCGAAGGCCCACGAGGCGCTGCTGGCCATCCAGTCGGGGTCGAAGCTCATCGAGCCGACCTATGACCAGGGCGGATCGCGCTTCGCCTTCTCCGGCTCCGGGTATTACCTCAAGACCCCGGCGGAGATGCGGGCGCTGTTCTCCGAGTTCCCCGAGGCATGTGACAACACCCTCGAGATCGCTGAGAAGTGCGAGGTCTCCTTCGACACCTCGGCGAACTACATGCCGAAGTTCCCCTGCCCGCCGGGAGAGGACGAGACCTCATGGCTGATCAAGGAGGTCGCGAAGGGACTCGACTACCGCTATCCGGGCGGCGTCCCCGACGATGTCCGCAAACAGGCCGACTACGAGCTCGACATCATCATCTCGATGGGCTTCCCCGGCTACTTCCTCGTCGTCGCCGACTTCATCAACTGGTCGAAGGACAACGGCATCCGGGTCGGACCCGGCCGTGGCTCGGGCGCAGGCTCCATGGTGGCCTACGCGATGCGCATCACCGACCTCGATCCGCTGCAGCACGGACTGTTCTTCGAGCGCTTCCTCAACCCGGACCGCGTGTCCATGCCCGACTTCGACGTCGACTTCGATGATCGTCGCCGCGGCGAGGTCATCGACTATGTGACACGGAAGTACGGCGACGAGCGTGTGGCGATGATCGTCACCTACGGCACGATCAAGACGAAGATGGCGCTCAAGGACTCCGCGCGTGTGCTCGGCAAGCCCTTCTCGATGGGCGATCGTCTGACGAAGGCTCTGCCACCGGCAGAGATGGCCAAGGACATCCCGCTCAAGGACATCGAGAACCCCGACTCCAAGCGCTACAAAGAGGCCGGCGAATTCCGCGAGCTCGTCGACACCGACCCCGAGGCGCGCGAGACCTTCGAGACCGCCAAGGGCATTGAAGGCCTGAAGCGCCAGTGGGGCGTGCACGCCGCGGGCGTCATCATGTCCTCGGATCCGATCATCGACGTCGTCCCGATCATGCGCCGATTCCAGGACGGGCAGGTGATCACCCAGTTCGACTACCCGACGTCCGAGGGCCTCGGCCTCATCAAGATGGACTTCCTGGGTCTGAGGAACCTGACGATCATCTCCGACGCGGTTGAGAACATCAAGACCAACCGCGATTTCGACCTCGACCTCGAACATCTCGAGCTCGACGATCAGGGCGCCTACGATCTGCTGTCGCGGGGTGACACCCTCGGCGTCTTCCAGCTCGACGGCGGTGGTCTGCGAGCCCTCCTGCGGCTGATGAAGCCCGACAACTTCGAAGACATCTCCGCGACCATTGCGCTGTACCGTCCGGGCCCCATGGGTGCGGACTCCCATACGAACTTCGCGCTGCGCAAGAATGGTCTCCAGGAAGTCACTCCGATCCACCCGGAGCTCGAAGAGCCTCTCCAGGACATTCTCGGCACCACCTACGGCCTCATCATCTACCAGGAGCAGGTGATGGCGATCGCGCAGAAGGTCGCTGGCTATTCGCTGGGCCAAGCCGACATTCTGCGTCGCGCCATGGGTAAGAAGAAGAAGTCGGAGCTGGACAAGCAGCAGGTCGGGTTCTTCGGCGGCATGAAGGAGCGCGGCTATTCGGAACCCGCTGCTCAGGCGCTGTGGGACATCCTGCTCCCGTTCTCCGACTATGCGTTCAACAAGGCCCACTCCGCAGCCTATGGACTCGTGTCCTACTGGACGGCCTTCCTCAAGGCGCACTACACGGCCGAATACATGGCCGCCCTGCTGACATCGGTGGGCGACAACAAGGACAAGCTCGCGATCTACCTCAATGAGTGCCGGCGGCTGGGCATCACCGTACTTCCGCCCGACGTCAACGAGTCCTCGCTGCATTTCACCCCTGTCGGAACGGACATCCGCTTCGGCTTGGGAGCAGTGCGCAACGTCGGCGCCAATGTGGTCGACGGGATCGTCGAAGCTCGCGCGGAGAAGAGCGCCTTCACCTCCTTCACCGACTTCCTCGACAAGGTCCCCAGCCACGTCTGCAACAAGCGCACCATCGAATCACTGATCAAGTCCGGCGGCTTCGACTCCCTGGGCCACACCCGTCGGTCGCTGGTCGAGGTGCACGAAGAAGCCGTCGACTCGGTCATCGGCGTTAAGCGGCAGGAGGCCAACGGCCAGTTTGACCTGTTCGCGGGCCTCGGCGGAGGCGACGACGGGCCCAGCTTCTCGGTCGCGATCCCCGACCGCCCCGAATGGGAGAAGAAGGAGAAGCTCGCGTTCGAGCGCGACATGATCGGCCTCTACGTCTCCGACCACCCGCTCAACGGACTCGAAGGCGTCCTCGCCGCCGAATCAGAGGCCTCCATCGCCGAGGTGGTCGACCCCGAGACCCACCGCCACGACGGATCGCAGGTCAAGATCTGCGGAATGATCACGCAGGTCCAGCGCAAGGTCTCGAAGAACTCGGGCAAGCCGTACGCAATCGTCACGGTGGAGGACCTCGAGGCCGAAGTCGAAGTCATGTTCTTCGGCGATACGTACGAACCCGTGGCCAGTCTGCTGGCCACCGACCTCGTCATCTCACTGACCGGCCGGATCCGTCTCTCCGACGACCGTCCGACCTCGATGATGGCGATGTCGATGACGATCCCCGATGTCACCGACCCGAAGGATCGACCGCTCAACCTCATGATGCCGATGGAAAAGGCCACCGAGGAGATGGCGGGAAAGCTGCGGCGCATCCTCGAATCGAATAAGGGACAGACAGACGTGCACCTGATCCTGTCCCAGCCGGGCAGGCAGACGGTCATGCGACTCGACCGCTCGATCCGCGTCGATCCGAATCCGAGTCTCTACGGCGACCTCAAGGCGCTGCTGGGCTCTCGCTGCTTCAGCGGCTGATTCGGGGTGCCAGGCACTGCTCGTGGCCTCGGGACTAGAATGGTGCGGGTGAACATACTGGACTTCCGCGGCGAGACCCTGAACAAGAGATTCCTCAAGCAGCGACTGCCCCGTGCGGCCGCCACCCATGCCGACATCGAACGGCGCGTGGCCGATCTGCTGGCTGAGGTCAGGACCGGCGGTTCGCATGCCGTGAAGGAATTCACTGCCCGCTTCGACTCTGTCGAACTCGAATCGCTGCGAGTGCCTGTGAGCGAGTTGGAACGCGCCGAGGCTGAGCTGGACCCTGCGGTCAAGGACGCGCTGATCGAGTCGATCTCCCGGGCGCGGAAGGTCGCTGACGACCAGCGACCCCACGACGTCCGCACCGAACTGGGCTCCGGAGCGTTCGTGACGACACGACACCTTCCGATCGAACGGGTCGGACTCTACGTACCCGGCGGTCTGGCGGTCTATCCTTCGACCGTCGTGATGAACGTCGTTCCCGCACAGGCGGCAGGAGCCGCCTCCCTGGCCATTGCGAGTCCTCCTCAGAGCAACGGCCTGCCGCACCCGACGGTGCTCGCCACGGCCAGCATCCTCGGCGTCGACGAAGTCTGGGCGATGGGCGGTGCGCAGGCCATCGGTGCCTTGGCCTACGGCCTCGACGACGATGAGGAACTGGCTCCCGTCGACCTCATCACCGGCCCCGGCAATGCCTATGTGGCGGCGGCGAAGTCGCTCATGCGCTCTCAGGTCGGCATCGATGCGGTGGCCGGACCCACGGAGATCATCATCCTCGCGGACTCCACCGCTGACCCGTCGTTCGTCGCAGCCGACCTCATCAGTCAGGCAGAACACGATGAACTAGCCGCCTCCGTCCTCGTCACGGACTCGACCGAGCTGGCCGACCAGGTGCGGGCCGAACTCGAAGTTCAGGCGCCGGCTGCAGCCCACTCGGATCGCATCGGCGTCGCCCTGGCCGGAGATCAGTCGGCCATCGTCCTCGTCGATGACCTCGACGCGGGCATCGCCGTGGTCAACGGCTATGCCGGCGAACACGTCGAGGTCCACACCGCCGACGCTTCAGCAGCGGCGCAGCGGATCACCAACGGGGGAGCCGTGTTCGTGGGTGACTGGGCGCCGGTCGCACTCGGCGACTACTGTGCCGGCTCGAACCACGTTCTGCCGACGATGGGAACCGCCGCCCACGGCTCCGGCCTGGGCGTGCACTCCTTCATCAAGGTCAGTCAGGTCATCGACTATGACCGTGCCGCATTGTCAGAGGTCGCCGACCATATCGCAGTGCTGTCTGCCAGCGAACAGCTCCCGGCTCACGGCCAGGCTGTTCGCATTCGGTTCGAGGAGTAGAGATGCGTTGTCCGTTCTGCCGGGAGTCCGATTCCCGAGTCGTCGATTCGAGAACCAGCGAAGACGGTGCGGCCATCCGGCGCAGGCGTCAGTGCCGCCATTGCGGCCGACGATTCACCACCATGGAGGCGACGAGTCTCTCGGTCATCAAGCGCTCAGGCGTGACCGAGGAGTTCTCGCGCCAGAAGATCATGTCCGGGGTCCGAAAGGCCTGCCAGGGACGACCGGTCAACGACGACGACCTCGCGAAGCTCGCGCAGAAGGTCGAAGAGGACATCCGTTCGAAAGGCATCGCGGAGATCGATGCCGACGAGGTGGGTCTGAGCATCCTCGAACCGCTGCGTGAGCTCGACCAGGTCGCCTACCTGCGTTTCGCCAGCGTCTACCAGGGCTTCGATTCGCTCGAGGACTTCGAGACGACGATCGACTCTCTGCGTGCAGACGCAGCACTGAAATCGGGCGAGGCCAGAGAGGCTGTGCCCGAAGATTTCCAGAACTGACGAATTCATCGAAGAATTCTCGGAGCTGAGTTCACCAGTACTGCGATAGTTGTGTAATATTGACAGTGCGCGCTTCGGCGCGCGGCCGCTTGCGGTTCGGAGGGGAAGCCGAACCGTCAGGCGGCCCTTTAATTTCCCCCGCAGAGTCTCATGGGACACCCATGGGCAACCACATCTGCACTCAGTCCACAGACGTCCGCAGGGCGCATCGGAGGCGACTCCGGTGCGCCCTGCGGCGATTTCGATGGGACTCTCGTCCGTATCCTCGGTGTGAGGTTCCTGCCTTCGCTGCGGTCCAGCGGCCGACGTGCCGGCTGGTCCGATCAGCCGACGTGCCGGCTGGTCCGATCAGCCGGCGTGGAGCTCGCTCAGCTCGGTGTCGACCGACGCCAACATCCGCAGCCGGTCAGTCGTTCTCGTCAGCGCCACATAGAGCGCACCGACGCCGTCTTCGTGACCGGTCGGGGCGATGAGCCCCGGCTCGAGGATGACAACCGAGTCGAACTCGAGGCCCTTGGCCTGCTGTGGAGTGATGACCGCGATCTGATGGTCGAGGCCGATGACGGAACGACCGATGTCGAAGCTGGCAAGCACCTCGGCGACGGAATCGATCAGGCTATCCGGAGCGATGACGGCGATCTTGCCGCCGGCCACGGCCTCGACCTCGGCGGCGACCGCAGGTGCGAGCGCATCCACGGTATCAGCAGTCGAGGCGAACGTGTCGAGTCGCGGATCGGGCCCACCCTGACGCACGGACTCGACGAGTTCGAGCTGCGGGAAATGGCGGTGCAGGTAGCGGTTCGCCAGATCCATCACCGACTGCGGAGTGCGGTAGGAGACCGTGAGCACCTGCAGAGCGTATCGGTCGCCGACGAACTCGGACAGGATTGACTCCCAGGTGCGCGAATTGTCGACGTGCGAGGACTGGGCCAGGTCGCCCACGACCGTTGCCGACTTCGACGGGACCCGGCGGAAGAGCACCCGCCACTGCATCGGTGAGAGCTCCTGGGCCTCGTCGACGACGAGGTGACCATAGGTCCACTCGCGGTCGTCGATCGCGCGCTCGGCCAATGTGATAGTCGGGCCCTCTTCCTCCCAGCGGGCGGCCAAAGACTCGGCATCGATCATCCCTGCGGTGTCAGTCATGTCGACGACGGCCTCGGCGTATTCCCGGGCAGAGTCGTCGCGGGCGGCGGTCTGCTGAGGGCTGGTTCCGAGCAGTTCGGCCAGCTCGTCGAGGAGCGGTACATCCTCGACCGTGTACGCGGAATCGGCCGGGCGTATCAGCTTCGCCTGATCGGCGGGCGAGAGCAGATTCCGGGCGGCGGCCTGCAGCTTATGCGGCTTGGACAGAAGCGCGCGCAGGGCCCCGGCAGGGTTGATCGGGAACCAGGCGAGGTTGAGCGCACGACGCACGTCGACACTCGAACGCAGCTCTTCCATCAGTTCCGGCAGTCGCTCACCGGCACCGTCGAGGCCCATCTGCCGAGCCAGGTCTTCGGCGAGGATCTTGAGCAGCCCGGAGACGAATCCGTTCCGCGCGGCATTGTGCGCATCGCCGCTGCGTCGAGCCCGTTCTCTGGCTGTGCGGACGTCGCGGCGGCGGAGCCAGATCGTGTGTGAGCCGACGCGCAGCTCTTCGTCCTGATCGGGAATCCGTTCGTAATTGGCGATGTGGTTCTTCAGCACCGCCGCCATCTCCGTCCTGCCCTTGACAACGGCGACGTCGGTGGCGTCGGCGAGTTCGGTGTCGAGGCCCGGGTAGAGCTGACCGGGGGTCAGCAGAAGAGCACCGGTCTCGCCGAGGCTGGGCAGGACCTTTTCGATGTACTTGAGGAAGACGGGGGAGGGCCCGACGAGCAGCACACCTGACTTAGCGATGCGCTCACGGTGTCGGTAGAGGAGGAAGGCAGCACGGTGGAGTGCCACCGCGGTCTTCCCGGTTCCCGGTCCGCCCTGGACTACGAGCACGCCCTGGAGAGGTTGGCGGATGATCGCGTCCTGCTCGGCCTGGATGGTGGCGACGATATCGCCCATCCGTCCGGTCCTGTGGTTGGTCAGTGCTGCGATCAGTGCGCCCTCACCCTGCAGGTTCGACCTGTCCGCGTCGTTAAGGGCCTCGAGGTCGAGTACATCGTCCTCGAGATCGGTGACCTTCCGGTTCTTCGTCACGAGGTGACGGCGACGTACGACTCCTGAGGGGTTGGCCGCCGTCGACTGATAGAAGCGCTCAGAGGCCGGCGCCCGCCAATCGATGAGGATCTGCTGGCGGTCGGCGTCTGTGAGTCCGATCCGGCCGATATAGCTCGGTTCGGGGTCGTCCTTGAGGTCGAGGCGACCGAAGCACAGACCGTCCTCGGCACTGTTGAGCCTGATCAGCTGATCCTCATACAGAGTCGCGAACGCGTCGCGTTCGCTCCGGTGCTGATGATTGCCGCCGACTTCGGTGATCCTCACTGTGCCCAATCGGGCCATGGTCTCATCGCGCAGTTCGTCGAGTCGTGCATAGAGCTCGTCGAGTTTGATCTGCTCGACGCGTATTTCTGAAGTCTCCGTCATCTCACCTTCCCAATCGGCATTCAATTATGCCGAACTTTCCTCACCGGGAGTACCCGAAAGGAAACATTCACCCTCGGTGTGTTTCGTCACAGCCCCAGACGAGCGCGCAGCGGCTGTGCCGAGAGGAAGGTCGCCATGGTCGCCGCAGTGCGCAGACTCCGGTCGAGTTCGGGGGCAGGCAAGGGTGTGTTCGACGCGATGACGACCACGTTTCCACGGCGTCGTCCCTTGAGAATCCCCGGTTCGGCGGCCGCAGCGATATGGGCGAACGACGCTGACAGGAGCTCGATCTCCGACCGGAGGACCTTGTGGTCACCGGAGTCGGGGACATTGGCGAGATAGAGTCCCGAGTCCTTGAGGATGCTCGCGCAGGTGGAGAAGAACTGATCGGTCTGCAACGCCGGTGGCACCGAATCATGGTCGAAGGCATCGCGAACGAGGACGTCGAGAGTGTCAGGGCGGAACTTCTCGACCTCCGCGGCTCCGTCGCCCGCCCGCAGCGCCAGCGCGGGGGAGCGGGGCAGATCGAACCAAGTGCGGGAGTAGTCGAGGAGAGCCGAATCGATGTCGATCGCTGTCTGCTTCGAACCGGGACGGGTCGAGTGCAGCGCCCTGGCCAATGCGCAGCCAGCGGCGCCGATGTGAACTGCCCGCAGCGGGCCGGGCGGGAACTGGAAGTCGATGATCCGCGCCATCCAGTCCAGATATTCGAAGTCCAGGCGGGCCGGGTCACTGAGTGTGATCGATGATGACGGCACTCCGTTGACATGGAGAACGTAGCTGTCGGGCTCGCCGTCGAGCTTCTCCAAGTACGCGCTCCCGGTCGAGATGTCGACGACTTGTGAGCCAGGTGCTGTGTATATCCGTCTTTTCGCCACCACTCACTTGTATGCCACATGCGTCCCGGTGGCAATTCGGCCCGCTGCTGCGTGTGGACAGCAGCGGGCACTCATGTGCGTTTCGCCTGTGGATACCCGCGCGGTTTCCACAGCCGAAGATCTCCCCCTGGTCAGGCTCTGCCTGCCGGCATTGGAGTGGAGTCATGGACACTCCAGCGAAGACAGCAGAAGATCTCATCGGCATCGTGCCTCACACCCTCGGATACGTCCCGCACAGGAGCCTGGTCGCCATCATCGTCGTCACGGACGAATCCGGTGTCCGGACCTGCGAGACGACGCTGCGCGTCGACTTCGACCTCGAGACCGCGGCGCACATCGTCTCAGAAGGAGGCGATTGGTTCGCCCAGCTCATAACCGGAGCATGCCCGGCAACGGGGGTGTTCCTCGTCCTCTACGACGACGAGTTTCTGCCTGCGTGTGCCGACGATCGCCTCGGCTCGCTTGACGTCGACTCGCTTGACCTCGACGGTGGGGGTCTCGACCTCGACTCGCTCGACGTCGACAGTGGTGGTCTCGACCTCGACGACGATGAGTACGGGCGCGTCCATCGGGGACTTGTCCGGGCCTCCGTCGATGAACTTGCGACGGCGCTGGGCGAACAGGGCATTGACACTCTGGGAGCGTGGTGGGTCAGCGAGGATCTGTTCGGACGCATCGACGACGAGGCGGATCCCGGCACCTCGCTCGAGGAGGCCTCTGCCTCAGCCTGCGCGACCGAACTGGTCGCGGGAGGGTCCTCACCCGTGGCTGAGGCCCAGGAGCTGGTGGTCAGGCCCATCTCGGCAGCCGAGTTCGCAGCCGGCAGGGAAGGGCGGACAGATGCCTGGTTGAGCATCGATGACAGTTTCGATCTGCTGACTCTGATCTATCCCCAACTGACGGACCAGCGCCGGACCGCCGCCGCCCTCGACCGGCAGACACTCGACGACCTCATGACCCTGCCTGTGGTGATGGCCATCGATTCCATCCTCAGCGAGAAATGGTCGCGGGATGCCCTCGAGATGATCCTCAGCTTCGACCACCCGAATTTTCGACCATGTGATCTCATGGGGTGCTTGCCCGGAGAACTGATGGACAGGGCACTGCGGTATTCGCGTTCTCGACAAGCCGCACAGGAGATGGTCGGACTGTCCTCGCGGCCACCCCGTCCCAGCGACATCAAGCTCAGCATCGAACTGCTCAGACGATACGTGCGCGTGGGCCACCCCGAGGTCCGAGCCACGGCCTATGCCGTGATCGCCTGGTTCGAATGGTCGTTGGGAGGATCGACGATGGCCGAGCTGTATGCCCGTGCCGCGCTTGACCTCGATCCCGATCACGCGATGGCCGGCCTCATCATCAGCGCAGTGGAGAATGGGTACCTGCCGCAATGGCTGATGGGTGCCGGCCGTGGCCCGGTGCGGTCCAATTCGCCAAGCCGGGAATAACGTGCGAAAATTGGGCGTTGACCCTGTCATTGCATCATGGGCGAACTATGCGTTCCCCGCGGGCTCGAACCTTGAGCCTCTTGACATGGGTCTTAGTAATGTCCTGGTGCATTTTGAGAAGTTTCAACGCTCGCGAAAGGTGAACACGTGCCGAGAGTCGACAAGGAATCCACGACGGTGACGGAAAAGTCGGAGGGATCGACCGCCAAGTCCGCTGCCACTGGATCCAAGACCACGGCGGCGACGGACGGGGCAAAGACGACGAAGAAGTCTGCCTCCACCACAGCTGCGGAGACCAGGACCAAGAAGACCACCACGGCAGCTCGCAAGACCGCTGCCACGAAGACGACCACTGCTAAGTCAGCGGCCGACAAGCCTGCTACGAAGACGGCGGCCGCGAAGACGACAGCGGCAAAGGCGACGACTGCCAAGGCTGCTGCGGCCAAGACGGCAGCGGAGAAGCCGGCCACGACGAAGGCTGCCGCCGCGAAGGCTGCCAAGGCTGCTCCAGCAAAGAAGGCCCCGGCGAAGGCAGGCAAGGCCGGGGCGAAGAAGAAGTCCGATGACGTTCTCGAGACGAGCGAAGAGGTCGAGCCGGCAGCGGATGCGCTCGGCACCGAGCAGAGCCCGGCAGAGGCCACCGAGACGAAGAACTCCGAAGAGAAGCAGAAGAACGCCGCAGTCACCGAGGCCGGCGGCTTCATCGTCTCTGACGCCGACGAAGAGGATGCTCCTGCTCAGCAGGTCGTATCGGCCGGCGCGACGGCCGACCCGGTCAAGGACTACCTCAAGCAGATCGGCAAGGTTGCACTGCTCAACGCGGCCGAGGAAGTCGATCTGGCCAAGCGCATCGAAGCGGGAATGTACGCCGAGCACCTCCTCAACGCGGGCGAAGTGACCGAACCCCGAGCGACGATGGACTTCAAGTGGATCATCCACGACGGTCGGATCGCGAAGAACCACCTGCTCGAGGCAAACCTCCGCCTCGTCGTGTCGTTGGCCAAGCGCTACACAGGTCGCGGAATGCTCTTCCTCGATCTCATCCAGGAAGGAAACCTGGGCCTCATCCGCGCGGTCGAGAAGTTCGACTACACGAAGGGCTTCAAGTTCTCGACCTACGCCACCTGGTGGATCCGTCAGGCCATCACCCGTGCGATGGCCGACCAGGCTCGCACCATCCGCATCCCGGTGCACATGGTCGAGGTCATCAACAAGCTCGCTCGTGTCCAGCGGCAGATGCTGCAGGACCTCGGTCGTGAGCCGAGCCCGGAAGAGCTCGCCAAGGAACTCGACATGACTCCTGAGCGCGTCGTCGAGGTCCAGAAGTACGGTCGCGAGCCGATCTCACTGCACACACCGCTGGGCGAAGACGGAGACTCCGAATTCGGCGACCTCATCGAGGACTCCGAGGCAGTCGTCCCGTCCGATTCGGTCAGCTTCACTCTGCTGCAGGAACAGCTGCACTCGGTGCTCGACACCTTGTCGGAACGTGAAGCCGGAGTTGTGTCCATGCGATTCGGACTCAACGACGGTCAGCCGAAGACCCTTGATGAGATCGGCAAGGTCTACGGCGTCACCCGTGAGCGTATTCGTCAGATCGAGTCGAAGACCATGGCGAAACTGCGTCACCCCTCACGTTCGCAGGTTCTGCGCGACTACCTCGACTGAGGTTCGATCCGGACATCCGTGTCCGGGCACCTGTCTCGTGGCATCTGAGACACATAATCGCCCATGGGCGCGGAGACACCGCGGCCATGGGCGATCGTCATTGGGCTTAAGCGACGCCGATGCTGGCGTGTTGGCGCAGTCGACTCAGCACCAGTCGACTCAGCACCAGTCGACTCAGTACCAGTCGACGATGCCCTGCATCAGGGCCTCGGCGTACTTCTTCTGACCGGACTTCGACTCCATTGCCTTGGCCTCGTCAGGATTGCGCATCTCTCCGCATTCGACGATGACTGCGGGCACCGACGCATTGTTGAGCCCAGCGAGATCCGGGCGATGTGAGATCGCATCCTTGCCATAGGCCTTGTTCGGAGTGAAGGAGTCGGCCATCGCCGCACTCATGTCCTCTGCGAGGTTGATCGACTCGTCTTCGAGCTTCTTCGTGTCGCCGGGATCGGCCACGATGACATGGAATCCTTTCACCGACGTGGATTCGCTGCCATTGGCGTGAATGCTGACCATGAGGTCGGCGTCATCGGCGAAGGTGCCCCGTTCGTCGACGCAGGGGCCGACTCCGTCATTGTCATCTCGACTCATGATCACCTTGGCGCCGGCCTCGCGCAGGGATGCGGCAAGTGTCTTCCCCACGGCCCAGGTGAAGTCCGTCTCCGGGAAGTCGGATGCGGTCGCGGTCCCCGTGGTGTTGCACGGCTTCGTTCCGCCTCGTCCGTCGGGAACCTGGCGGGCGATTTCGCTCGGGTGGGAAGCGTTGCCGCCGTTGTGCCCGGGGTCGATGGCAATCGTGCGCCCGCTGAGATCAGGTGCGGAATCAGTCGTCGGGGCCGCCTCGGTGCTGGTGTCGCCAGGGGACGGCATCGCCTCGGATGCCACCGGCGTCGTCTGCGTGTCGGAGGGCGATTCGGTTCCGCACCCGGTGAGGGCCGGCAGTGCGAGAATGGCGGCCAGCAGAGGAATCAGCGGGCGGAGACGAGAGGGCATGATGCCCATTGTTCCAGGAAAGACGCCGAACACGATGGTTTCAGGCCGATCGGGTCCCGACACGGCACGGCGGAATGCCGACAACGACGCCGCAGCGATTAGAATTTAATCGAACGAGAGGAAACGTGTGGAAGAGGAAAGTTACGGCGCCAGGCATCTGTCCGTGCTGTCGGGTCTCGAAGCAGTTCGCAAGCGACCGGGCATGTATATCGGGACAACCGATTCCCGGGGGCTGATGCACTGTCTGTGGGAGATCATCGACAACTCCGTTGATGAGGCATTGGGCGGTTTCGGCAAGTCGATCGTCATCGAACTTGCTCCCGACGGCTCTGTCGCCGTCAGCGACGACGGCCGTGGCATTCCTGTCGACATTGAACCCAAGACCGGTCTGACCGGTGTCGAGGTCGTCATGACCAAGCTCCACGCCGGCGGCAAGTTCGGCGGCGGCTCCTACGCCGCTTCGGGCGGCCTGCACGGTGTTGGTGCCTCCGTCGTCAATGCTCTCTCCGCGCGCCTCGATGTCGAGGTCACGCGCGGTTCGAAGGTTCACAAGATGTCCTTCCGCCGAGGTGTGCCCGGGCGCTTCGACGATTCCTCGGGTACGCCGGGTCCGGACAATCCATTCGAAGAGTTCAAGGAGCCGACCGGACTCGAGATCGTCGGCAAGGCGAAGCGCGGAGTCACAGGCACCCGCGTGCAGTACTGGGCAGATCCGCAGATCTTCCTCACCAAAGCACAGTTCGACTACCCGAACCTCGTCGAGCGTGCACGACAGACAGCGTTCCTCGTTCCAGGACTCGAACTGCGCATCGTCGATCGTCGCGGAGTCGCACGTGACGAGACCGGCGAAGTCATCGCCGAGCGCGTCGAAGTCTTCCGTTTCGACGGCGGCATCACCGAATTCGTCGACCATCTGTCGATCGATCCGCCGATGACGGACACCTGGCGTCTGCAGAACACCGGTCACTTCAAGGAGACCGTGCCAGTGCTTGACTCGTCGGGGCACATGGTCTCGAAGGAAGTTGACCGTGAGGTCGGCGTCGACATCGCGCTGCGATGGGGGACTGGCTACGACACGAAGATCAAATCCTTCGTCAACGTGGTGTCCACTCCGCATGGCGGCACCCACCTGGCCGGGTTCGAGCAGGCCAGTCTCAAAGCCATGCGCAAGGCAGTCGAGGCGAATGCTCGGAAGCTCAAGCTGGGCAAGGACAAACTCGAGAAGGACGATGTCATGGCCGGTCTGACCGCCGTCGTCACCGTCCAGCTCTCCGAACCGCAGTTCGAAGGACAGACTAAAGAGGTCCTCGGTACGGCAGCGGTTCGCCAGATCGTGGCGAAGACGGTCGAAGCCCAGCTCGGGGACATTTTGTCTTCGACTAAACGCGCGGAGAAGCAGCAGGCCGCAGTGCTCATGGAGAAGGTCGTCGCGGAGCTCAAATCCCGCATCTCCGCACGCACTCACAAAGAGAACCAGCGTCGCAAGACTGCACTCGAAGCGTCGTCGCTGCCTGCCAAGCTCTATGACTGCCGAGACAACGGGGTGGAGAACACCGAACTGTTCATCGTCGAGGGCGACTCGGCTATGGGTACGGCGAAGGCCGCTCGCAACTCCGATCACCAGGCGCTGTTCCCGATTCGCGGCAAGATCCTCAATGTGCAGAAGGCATCTCTGGCGGACATGCTGGCCAATGTGGAGTGCGCGGCTCTGATCCAGGTCATCGGTGCCGGGTCCGGACGCAGCTTCGACCTCGAAGCCGCCCGCTACGGCAGGGTCATCATCATGACCGATGCCGACGTCGACGGCGCGCACATCCGGACGTTGCTGCTGACCTTGTTCTTCCGCTACATGAAGCCGCTGGTCGAGCAGGGACGAGTCTTCGCAGCTGTTCCGCCGCTGCACCGCGTCGAAGTCGTAACGAAGCGCGGAACACCGAACGACGTCGTCTACACCTACTCCGAGGCTGAGCTCAACGCTCTGCTGAAGAAGCTGGAGAAGTCGAAGAAGACATACAAGGAGCCCATCCAGAGATACAAGGGGCTGGGCGAGATGGACGCGGATCAGTTGGCTGAGACCACGATGGATTCGAGTATGCGCACCCTGCGCCGAGTCACGATGGCTGATGCCGAAGCGGCGGAGAACACCTTCGAACTCCTCATGGGATCCTCCGTGGGGCCGCGCAAGGAATTCATCGTCTCTGGAGCCGCAATCCTCGACACCGAGCGCATCGACAGCTGATCGACTGGTTGGACGTCCAGTGCTGATCGACTGGGCGGACGTCGTGTGCTGATCACCCGGACGGACGTCCTGTGCTGATCACGCGGTCGGACGTCGCTCCATATCGGTCGTGCCCGCGACGGGAGCGGCTACTCAGAACCCTGACAGGATTCAGAACCCTGACAGGATTCAGAACCCTGACAGGGTTCAGAACCCAGTCAGCAGGGGAGAGAGCAGCAGCATTCCCGGTGCGAGCACCAGCACGATTGAGGCGAGGATTGCCGTCACTCTGACAGGGATCCTCGCAGAGTCGAGCGGACGGGAGAGGCGCTGGATGCGCTGAGTCGAGAGATCCTCGCGATGCTCCGGGCTGATTCTCGCAGCAGCGTGGACCGCCTGTGCGAGGATACTCGGGTCGACGTGCTCGCGTGCCTTGTCATCGGCCATGAGCTCGATGAGGCCATTGACCGAATTGAGGCCGATGGCCGTGGCGGAGAAGAACGGAAGCGCACGATGCCATGCGGCAAAGGGAATCACCAAGACGTCGTGGCGGAAGTCCAGATGGGCCCGCTCATGGGCGATGACCGCTGTGCGCTCCTGTTCACTGAGGACCTCGAGCAGACCGGTCGACAGCACTGCGGTGCCCTTCCGCGGACCCTGCGGCAGGCAGTAGGCGACGGCCTCGTCCGTTGAGATGATGCGGGTGTCGGGGTAGGTCGCCGACGGTTCGCTGAGCAGGTGGAGGATCTCATCGTGGCGCAGGCGAGTTCTGCGTGCGCTGTAGAACGTCAGAGCCAGGCAGCCGAGCAGCCGTCCGATGAGCGCAACGGCGATGATGAGGAAGATCCAGCCGAGAATCGAGAGGTCGGCGTGGGATTGTCCCTGTGCGAGGCGCCAGATTCCCTCGGGCAGACTCCGCGACGTCGGTGCCACAGCGAAGGCCAGGGCGGTTCCGATCAGTGACAGGCCACCGGAGAGTCCGACTGCCTGCCAGAGGACAACCTTTGAGATGGGGTCACCGCGAAAGCGGGAGAGCGCGGCCGGGATCGGCCACGCTAGAAGGAAGGCAAGTACCGCAAGGACGGCTCCCACGATGCTCATGATCGTGTCCGGCCTGCGTCAGGAGTTGGCCGAGTGATTGCGTCCCAGCAGGTTGCGCAGTGCCTTCGTGTCGGCCTCCGAAACGGTGCCGAGGAATCGAGCGAGAACCGCCTGGCGATCCGGGGCCTGTGACAGTACCTCGGTCATCAGTTCAGCAACATGGTCTTCGCGTGTCGACACTGCGAGATAACGATGAGGGCGAATGCTCCGATCACGGGTGACGAAGCCCTTCTTCTCAAGGCGCGTGAGGACGGTGTGGACCGTAGTCAGGGCCAGGTCTCGTTCTGCCAGGACTTCCCGGAGCTCGGCGGCACTCAATCCGTCATCATGCACCCAGATGGCGTCCATGACGCTACGTTCGAGTTCGCCCAGTGTTCCCACAGTGTCCTTGTCCTTCGAGTGTTGGTTCATGCTGCAGTTCCAGTTTAACTCTACAAGCCGTCGAATTCCATGTGAGGCGCCGCTGGATCGCCGTGTGCCTCGACATTGTTCGCAGGGGGAGTAGGCTGGCGGGCCATAGCTGGGCACCGGTGATTCTGGTACGCGTGATCTTGCATTGCGACACGCTATCGGTGTTCGTTCTACGCAATGTAGAATTCTACGCAACGTAGAATTTAGATTTTCTGGAACGGAGCACCCATGGATCTGGATCCGGTACTCATCGGACGCTGGCAGTTCGGTATCACCACCGTCTATCACTTCTGGATGGTTCCTCTGACGCTGGGCCTCGGCATGCTGGTCGCAATTCTCCAGACGATGTATCACCGCACCGACAACGAAGTGTATCTGCGCAGCACGAAATTCTTCGGCAAGCTCTTCCTCATCAACTTCATCATGGGTGTGGCGACCGGCCTGGTCCAGGAGTTCCAGTTCGGGATGGCCTGGAGCGAATACTCCCGGTTCGTCGGAGACGTCTTCGGGGCACCGCTTGCGCTTGAAGCCCTTCTCGCGTTCTTCCTCGAATCCACATTCCTCGGGCTCTGGATCTTCGGCTGGGGTCGCCTGCCCCGAGCAGTCCACCTCGGCAGCCTGTGGTGCGCTGTCATCGGCTCATGGCTCTCCGCGTACTTCATCATCGTGGCCAACTCCTGGATGCAGCATCCGGTGGGAGTCGAAATGGTCGACGGGCGTCCGGTCATGACCGATGTGTGGGCAGTCCTGACGAACAACACTGCGATAGCCGCCTACACGCATACTCTCTGCGGTGCCCTGGCCGTCGGCGGCAGCTTTCTGTTGGGTATCTCCTGGTATCACCTCTACCGTCGCCGCAAGGACGGCATCGACACGATCGGCGAGAACAAGAAGGTCATCGTCGGGTCCGCTCCGGATGTTCCCGGCCGCGACGCTCTCGACCATGAGGTCTGGATCCGCACGCTGCGCATCGGTGCGATCGTCGGCATCATCGCCTTCGCCGGTGTTGCGATCACCGGCGATGTTCAGGCCAAACTCATGTTCGAACAGCAGCCGATGAAGATGGCCTCTGCCGAGGCTGCCTGCCACGACGGTACTGAATTCTCCGTCCTCACGATCGGCGATCCCTCGTCGAACGACTGCAAGGGCGTGGAGAACGTCTTCGAGATCCCCGGTCTGCTGTCCTTCCTCGCCAAGGGTGACTTCTCCACACCGGTTCACGGAGTGAAAACATTGCTACCGGAATACCAGGCGAAGTACGGAACCCATCTGCCCGACGACGAACGCTACGGCCAGCACGCGGGAGAGAAGATCGACTACCAACCCATCATGATCGTCACCTATTGGGGCTTCCGCATGATGATCGGCTTCGGGATCCTCGCCGCAGGTGTCTGTGCCTTGGGACTGTGGCTGACACGAAAGGGAACTGTCCCGCTATCGCCCTGGCTGATGCGCGGCTTCCTTCTGGCCATCACCGCACCGTTCATTGCGAACTCCGCAGGATGGATCTTCACTGAGATGGGCCGCCAGCCCTTCGTCGTCGCACCCAACCCGGCGCAGCTCGACGGGGTGTATATGTTCACCCAAGCCGCGCTCTCACCCGAGCTGACACCGGGGATGCTGCTGTTCTCCTTGATCAGCCTCAGCCTCGTGTACGGGGTTCTCATGGTCGTCGAACTCCGGCTGCTCACGGTCTACATCAGGGGAGGGGTCGCCTCGGCGATGCCTGAGCTCAATGCCACCAACCACACCCCGCGGATCACGAACGACGACGACGTCCTGTCGTTCGCGTACTGAGGAGAAGACACAATGGAAACTCTCGCTACGATCTGGTTCGTCCTCATCATCGTGCTGTGGATGGGGTACCTGTTCCTCGACGGCTTCGACCTCGGAGTCGGCATGCTCATGCCGATCTTCACCCGCGATGAGCGGCAGAAGCGCGTCCTGCTCAACGCGATCGGACCGGTCTGGGACGGCAACGAAGTCTGGCTGATCACCGCAGCCGGCGCGACCTTCGCCGCTTTCCCTCACTGGTACGCGTCGCTGTTCAGTGCCCTCTACATTCCGTTGACCCTATGCCTGCTGGCACTGATCTTCCGCGCCGTGTCGATCGAATACCGAGGCAAGGGCCACACGAAGGTCTGGAAGTCGTTCTGGACGTGGGCGATGGCGCTCGGCTCAGCGGGCACAGCCTTCTTCATCGGTGCCATGCTCGCCATCACCTCGAGCGGTCTGCCGCTCAATGAAAACGGTGACCTCGTCGGAGGCGCCTTCGCATGGTTCGGCTGGCCCACCATCATCGGCGGATTGGGTGGGCTCGGATTCACCTTCGTCCACGGGCTGATCTACCTCGGCCTGAAGACCGAAGGCGACGTCAGGAAGAAAGCCCAGCGGTGGGCCAAGCGGGCGATGCTGCCGTGCGCCATCCCGTTCCTCATCTGGTTCGGTCTAGCTATCGCGCACCGGACGTGGCTCGTCGTCATCGTCGCTGTCACCGTGGCTGCCCTCATCGCCGCCTTCGCTGCAGTGCGCGCCGGTGCCGAGAAGCGGGCCTTCGTCTTCCACGGGATCTATCTCGTGGCCGGGCTGGCGGCAGTCTTCGCCGGTGCCTATCCGAACGTGCTTCCGTCCACACTCGATCCTGCGAACTCCCTGACCATCGCCTCGGCGTCGTCATCGGACTACACGCTGACGGTGATGCTGGTCGTCACGGTGATCTGCCTGCCGATCATCATCGGCTACCAGATCTTCAGCTACCGGATGTTCCTGGGACGCATCAAGGAGACACACATTCCCGAAGCACACCGAGTTCCGGTGGCGATCAGGTCATGACCTCGCCGCTGGGGATCCTGCTCGATCTGCCCCAGGGCCGACGCGGATTCGTTCTCTCCATCTTCAGCTCCCTGGCGCGGGCGGTCGGAATCGTCCTCATCGCCGAGGCGCTCGTGCGAACGATTGTCGGCTCGACGCCCGTAGCCGTCTGGGTGGTTCTCGGGCTCATCGGCGCTGCACTGCGAGGCGCGAGCCTCTGGGCCGACCACAGCCTGGGCACCTCACTGGCTGCGGCGAACAAGCAGCATCTGCGGTCGACGATCCTGGGCACCCTGCTCCGGGGCCGAGGCCAGCCGCGGATGAACACCGCAGTCACGGTCACGCGCGGGATCGACGGTCTCGATGACTACTTCACGACTGTCGTCCCGGCACTGAGCGCGGCCGCGGTCGTCCCGCTGACCCTGCTGATCCGCATCGTCTTCACCGATGTGCTCTCCGCGGTCATCATCGCGCTCTGCCTGCCGTTGGTTCCGGTCTTCATGATCCTCATCGGTCGCTTCACCAAGGACTCGACGGCGGAGAGCACCACAGCGCTGGCCAAGCTGTCCGATCATCTGGCCGAACTCGCCGAGGGGCTGCCTGTTCTCATCGGGCTCGGCCGGTCGAAAGACCACGCACGCCGTCTGCGGGCCCTGAGCGACGAGTATCACAAGGCCAATCTGGCCACTCTGCGCATCGCCTTCCTATCGAGTCTCGCTCTCGAACTCATCGCCACGATCTCCGTTGCGTTGGTTGCGGTCGTCATCGGCCTCCGCCTCGTGTCGGGGTCGATGGACCTGGGTTCGGGACTCTTCGTCCTGCTCCTCGCTCCGGAGTGCTTCATTCCGCTGCGTGAGCTCGGCTCCGGGTTCCACGCGAGTGAGAACGGTCGCGATGCGCAGGACCGAGCGCATGCGCTCATCGCGAGCACGAACCCTGTCAATGCGGACATGAACAGGCCGATCGCCGGTGATCACGACACCGACGTTCACGATACGGCCGTTCACCACACCGACGTCGACGGTGAGACGACCGGCAATCACCGCGTCGTCTATGCCGATGGCACGGCGGTCATCTGGAAAGGCGACATCTCTCGGACTCCGGGGGTCACTGCAGTCCGCGGTCCGTCGGGCGCGGGAAAGTCGACGGTGCTCGCCGCGTTGACCGGCAGTCTGCCGGTCGGATCCACCACGAGCTTCTTGCCGCAGCGGAGCGCCTTCGTGCCGCAGACCCCGAGGGTCTTCGCCGCGACGATCGGCGCCGAGCTCGACACCTATGGCCTCCCAGCCTCCAAACGGCGGCAGGCTCTGCTTGCGGCGTCGCTCCCCGCCGACGAGAGCCTGGCGACCTCGGCTCTCAGCCCAGGGCAGCTGCGCCGTCTCGCGCTCGTGCGCGTCATGCACCGAACCGAGACAGGTGTCGAACTGCTCGTCCTCGACGAACCGACTGCGCATCTCGATGACGAGAACGCTGCTATCGTCCTCACAATGATCGCCGAGGCGGCCCGGCGCATCCGTGTCGTCCTGGCCAGCCACGATGATCGGGTTCAGCTCCTGGCCGATGAGGAGATCATTCCCCGCACGAATGCACTGACAGAAGCGGGATTGACAGAAGCGGGAGTGACCGCGTCTGCGACAGTGTCCGTCTCCGGCACTTCCGGGCAGCGTGCGATGCCCGGTCCCATGATGGCAGGCGCGGGAGCCATCCGTGACGCTGGTTCCGGCACCCAGCTTTCATCCGTCGTCGACGATCTGCCCGCCGAACGGAGCGGACTGGTTGGTACCACGGGGGAGGTGTTCCGCCGGCGCTGGTCGAGCCTGCGCTCGAGCCTGCCGGTGTTCAACCGGGACATGGTCATCGCCCTGCTGTCGTCCTGTGCCTCCAGCCTGGCGGCGATCTCCCTGACCGCGGTCTCTGCCTGGCTCATCGTCGAAGCTTCCTACCAGCCACCCATCATGATCCTTATGGTTGCAATCGTCGGCGTCAGGTTCTTCGGGCTGAGCCGCTCGGTGCTGCTCTACCTCAGTCGGCTGAAGCTGCACTCGGCGATCTTCGGCTCTCTGGGCAGACTGCGTTCCCGGCTCTGGGCCCATTTCGAGAAGGTCGGGATGAGCGATCGGAAGATGCTCACCTCCGACACCGCTCTGCGAGCAATGGTCTCGGACGCCGACGACGTGCGGGACCTGATCCCGCGGACGCTGTTCCCGCCGATTGCTTCGTCTTTGGTCTTCGTCGCAGTCGTCATCGCGGCATGGCTACTCGATTCGCAGTCGGTGCCGATGTTCCTGGCTCTCGGCATCCTCAATCTCGTTGCTCTGCCCATCCTCGTGATCCGGACGGAGTCCGCTTTGGCTACGCAGATGCGAACGGGACGCAACCGCATCCTCTCGCTCGTCTCACGGGCTCTGCAGGCGAAGACTGATCTGGCGACGAACGGTGCCGACGGCCGCGTTCTGTCCTGGCTCGCCGAGGCAGAGTCCACCCTGGAGGAGACGCAACGGACATCCTCCAGGAACTTCGGTGCTGCCCAGCTGTGGCTTCAGCTGTCGACGGTGGCAGCAGCTGTGCTCATCGCAGTGACCTCCTCCGCCCCGACCGAAGTCCTTGCTGTCGTCGTCCTCATGGCATTGGGCCTGGGGGACGTCTTCTCCTCGGCGCTGGGTGCGTATCGCCAGCTTCCGGGCCTGGGTGTCGTCCTTGATCGCCTGCCCGCTGTGTCAGGGCAAGAAACAGCCCCGGCTCTCGAGCCTGCGCGCCCTGCAACGAGGGACGGACAGTCGAGTGAGACCGGTGCGCATCGATTCGCCGAACTCGCTCTCGAGAAGATCACCGTCGGCTGGGATGAGGAGCCAGTGCTCAGGGACGTGGATCTGCACGCTTCACGCGGCCGGTGGACTGTCCTCTGCGGCGACAGCGGCAGCGGTAAGTCGACGACCCTGAGCGTGCTGCTCAGATTCGTGGATCCATGGTCCGGACGGTATCGAGCGACGCGCGATGACGGTCGGTCGTTCGACGTGCTCGGCCTCGAGCCGACGAACCTGGCGGGGACGATCGCCTGGTGTCCGCAGGAGGCACATATCTTCCGCTCGACGGTCAGAGGAAACCTGGCGATCGCGCGGAAGGACGTCCCCACCGACGCCGAGATGGCTGCTGCGCTGAGAACGGCAGGGCTGATGGAGTGGGCGGATGCTCAAGGACTCGACCGATGGGTCGGCGACCATGGCACTGACATCTCAGGCGGGCAACGCCAACGTCTGGCTGTGGCGAGAACTCTCCTCAGCGGGGCGGGAGTGATCGTTCTCGACGAGCCGACTGCTCATCTCGACGTGGAGACAGGGGAACGCCTCATGGCTGAGCTGCGGGAGAACCTCGGTTCGCACACAGTGGTCATGGTCACCCACGACCGTCGACTCATCGCCGACGATGACGATGTCGTCGAGGTGGGAAGTCGGGTCAGTCCCGCTTCGACCCGAACATGATCTCGTCCCAACTGGGGATCGAGGCGCGACTGCTCTTCTTCGACTTCGCCTTGGGCTCGCCGGAGTCCTTCGCCGCATCTCTGAACTGCGACGAATCGTCGCTGACTCCGGGCTCGTTGAGCAGCGAGAGCTGATTGTCGTCGTCGAAGGTCCCGACTTCCTGCGTCGGCTCCTGAGGGTCGTCCTCGTCGGAGGTCGTACGGGCATCGACCGCGGGATCCTCGAACGCGAAGACCTCATCGTCGGTGGCAGCCTCCGGCTGTCCGGGTGCCGTGTGGGCTCCCTGCGGGTGAGTCTCAGGGTCCTCGGTGACTGCTCGCAGTCGAGCGCGCGGCTCGTCATCCTCTTCGTGACGACGACGCTTGCGCAGGTTCTCGAGAATGCGGCCGGTCTCAGCCTGGTGGTCGCGCGCGGCAGGAGATGTCTCAGAGGCTGTCTGCTGAGATTCAGGCGTCTCGATCTCGCCTGTGCTGTGCTGCCGTTGGGTGCCGCTTCCGTAGTTGGGGATCGGGCCGGTATCAGTCGGGCCGGAGTCCGCCAGCCACTTCGCCTCATCGTCGATGGGCGTCAGCGACCTGCGGTAGTAGTTCCATCCCGCGGTTCGGAGCCTGTCGGCTGCGGTGAAGCTGAGCTGGATGTACCAGTTGCCGTCCTGCTGCTTCCACGCGTCCCAGTCCATCGTTTCGATGTCGACGTCGCGCATCGCCAGACGAGTCTGGCAGAGCTCGACCAGGGGAGTGGGATCGCCGTTGGGATCGTGGTCTGAGTAGATCGGATGCCGACTGGCGGTCTGCGCCATGTGGGCGCGCTCGGCCAGGGCAGGGCGCTCATAGGTGCGGACCTGCTCCGCATCGGCACCGGTGGAGGCGATGACCTCCTCGGCGCTCATTCCGCCTCGGATCATTGCCTGGATGTCTCGAGGGCGGACCGGGGAGTCCGTCTTGACGGCGGCTCTGTCCTTGCGGACGGCCGCGTACAGAGCTTCGTCGAGGGCCAATCGATACTGCAGTCCGTTTTCGTCGTTCAGCAGCAGATGAGTGCCGTCGGCGTCGACTCCGTTCAAGATCAGTTCACGCATGCCTTAAGCTCCTTAATCGCGTCTCATCTTGAATCGTGTCACGTCCGATGCCCCGAGCGGGGCAGATTTGCACGCGAGTCGCGAAAACTCCGGCCCGTTCGCGCCGGTGGACGACGATTCGGTCCGTCAGGATGCTCGAAGACGCTGCGGCGTCTGAACAGTGAGTGGATCCGGCTCATTGGGCGGACAACGGGCGCAAGGTCTCTACAGACTGTAAAATCGGCAATTATGAATACGACTGCGCCCATTGACACCCTCGTCCTCATGTCGTTCGGGGGACCCGAGGCTCCAGAAGAAGTTGTCCCATTCCTCAAGAACGTCACCGCCGGCCGCGGGATTCCGGAGGAGCGACTCGAAGAGGTCGGTGAGCATTACTACGGTTTCGGCGGAAAGTCGCCCATCAACGATCAGAACCGCGCGCTCCTGCAGGCGCTGAGGGACGAGCTCGACCGACGCGAGATCGACCTCCCCCTGATCTGGGGAAACCGCAACTGGGAGCCGTACCTGACCGATGAAGTGAGGTCGGAGGCAAAACAGGGTCGGACCCGGTTCCTGTCGATCGACACCTCTGCCTACTCCTCCTACTCGTCCTGTCGGCAGTATCGCGAGGACTTCGCGAAGACGATCGACGAGCTGAACGCCGAAGGCACGTCCGTGTCGATCGATAAGATCAGGCAGTTCTTCAACCATCCTGCCTACGCCGAGGCGTGTGCGATTCATCTCAAAGATGGTTTGGCCGACTTCACCGAGCAGGTCGGAGCGTTGGACGGTGCTCAGCATCGGATCCTCTTCGTCACCCACTCGATCCCCACTGTCATGCAGGAAGCGTCTGCGGTCGCAACGATCGGCTACCAAGCCCAGCATGAGGAGCTGATGGCCCACCTCCTCGGCGGTCTATCCGAGTCCGAGCGACTGCCCGCCGAGCTGGTGTACTGCTCGCGGTCCGGTTCGCCGGAGGTTCCCTGGCTCGAACCGGACGTCAACGACCGGATGCGAGAGCTTGCTGCAGACGGGGTGACCGGAGTGATTCTGGTTCCCATCGGATTCATCTCCGACCATATGGAGGTCGCCTTCGACCTCGACACCGAGGCCAAGGAGACTGCTGACGAGCTCGATTTCGCATTCACTCGTGTGGCCACGGTGGGTACGCACCCGGTGTTCGTCGCTGGTCTCGTCGACCTGGTCGAGGAGCGTCTGGCTCAGCTGCGTGGGGACGACGTGTCGGCTCCGACCATTCCGGGTGCGACTGCGCTGGTCCCCGGCAGCGGTGCCTGCAGCATCGAATGCTGCCGAGGTCGCATCGAACGGGCGACTCTGCCGAACTGGCCCGCCTGACACCTGACAGCGGCGTCTGACCCCTGACGGCTGCGCCTGACGCCTGACCCCTGACGGCTGCGTCTGACGCCTGACAGCTGAGCCTGACGCTTAAGGCCTGACAGCTGCGCCCAACGCCAGACTCGTGAATTGATAGTCCCTCCTCTGCAGTTTCTGCAGGGAGGGATTTTCGATGTCTGGCGGCGGAGCCGTCGAGCAGTGCGCGGAGGAGTCGGCGTTCAGGCCTCTTCTGCGTCCACAATGATCGGAATGGCTCCGGTTTCGGCTTTGATGACTTCGGCGATGGGTCCGGTGTCGACATCATTGCGATCGGCGAGCTGGAGGAGGCTCTCCAGATCGTCGATGAGATTCTCGACGAGGTAATCGTCCCCGGCGGACCTGGCCTCGTGGAGGCGATGGCGGACATCATCGATTCTGGTGTCGAGCTGATTTGCGAATTCACTCATCGTGCATTCGTCCTTCCTCGGGTCGGCCTTCACGGGGGAGGCGATCCCAGTTTCATTCACCGACAAGGCTCATCGGCTCTATTGGACTCATTGTATTCTCGCAGAGCTTTTCGAGAGTCTAATGTGTGGACCGTCACGAGAGGAAACATGCGTGATGAGAATCACTGTGCACATTGACGATCTGATCTTGCCAATGGTAGCCATACAGTGCACAATGCTGGGGACACGTTTGGCGAGACGGATTGAAAATCCTTTTTGCACACCCGACAGAGAGCGATGAGGCCACATGGCAACTGATTACGATGCACCTCGTAAGCAAGACGACGAAATCAAGAGCGACTCGATAGAGCAGCTCAAGGCTCAACGCTCGCAGGCGCAGGCAAGCAAGATCGACGAAGACGAAACCGCTGTAGCGGAAGGATTTGAGCTGCCCGGCGCGGATCTGTCGAACGAAGAGCTCTCCGTTCGCGTGCTCCCGAAGCAGAACGACGAATTCACCTGCATGGAATGCTTCCTCGTCAGGCACCGTTCACAGCTGGCAACCGAAGCGGGTGGAGTTCCCATCTGCACGGACTGTGCAAGCTGAAACATCTGTCGGACGATACACGAACGCGCCCTTGTCGGGGCGCGTTTTTGTTGCCCGAATACCGGGCCGTGTTAACCGCATACCGGGCCGTGGAGCCCGAATCCCGGGCCGTGTTGCCCTGATGCCGGGCCGGCTCAGCGGTTGAGCGCGGCTGCGAACTCGACCGGATTCCGGCTCGAGATCAGCCAATAGGGCGTCGGATCAGTGGTGTCATCGATGTTGATCCTCACCGCGCATTTGGCCCACGGGCGAATCAAGAGGAAGGCACGAGCGTCGAGGCCGGTTCCGCGAGCCTCACGGGCACCCTCGGCGTCGTAGCCGATGGCGTCGGTGATGTACTGGCGATCGATGTGAGCGTCGCCGACGAAGAGTTGCCTCTCCGTCACGATGATGGAGTAGCCCATTGAGCGCAGCCACCACGCGAGGATGATGAAGCTGACCACGGGGAGGATGACGATACCGAGCTTCCACACGGGAAGGACCATGAGAGCAGTCGACGCTGCAGCGAGCACGATGAGCGCCCACATGCCGATGGAGGGACGGAGCTTCTCCGTGTAGATCACGTGTGTATCGGGTTGAGTCGTTGCCATGGTGCCATTCTCCCATAGGAGATTTTTTGGAAGCGCTCAGGCTAGAGCGTTAGAGTGCATCTTTGTGACGGAAACCCTGAAGATTGACCTCAAACTGCTCGATACCGGTATGACGCTGCCGTCCTACGCGCATGCGACGGACGCGGGAGCAGACCTGTGCTCTGCGATCGACTTCGTTCTCGAGCCCTTCGAGCGCAGAGTCGTCCCGACCGGAATCGCGATAGCGCTGCCGCTGGGACATGCGGGATTCGTTCACCCCCGATCCGGCCTCTCCAGCAAGCACGGAGTCACCGTGATCAACGCTCCCGGCACGATCGACGCCGGGTACCGAGGCGAGATCAAAGTGCCTCTGATCAACCTCGACGCGCATTCTCCGCTGCGCATCTCGCGCGGCGACCGCATCGCCCAACTGGTGATCCAAGAAATCAAGCAAGCCGACTTCACCCTGGTCGAGTCCCTGGAGGACAGCGACCGTGGTGCAGGCGGGTTCGGCTCCACTGGTGGAGTCGAAGCCGGACTGACCGAGAAAGAAGTGTGATCGATCATGGGACTGTTCTCACGATTCTCCAAGAAGTCCTCGGCCGAGGCGAAGACCGCGGACACTGTCACAGACGATGAGCTGAGTCAGGACTCGGAGCTCGCGAAGTCAGCCGAGACCGACTCGGTCGAGGCCGATAACCTCGACTCAGACGACGCCGACCTCGATGGGATCACCCCGGGTGAGACGGACTCCGATGTCGACGATGTTGATGACTCCGATGACTCTGATGACTCCGACGACACCGAGGAGCTCGACGAAGAGACTCTGCTCGAGAAGTCCGCTCCGTACGACCGTTCGGAAAAGGGCCCCTTCGACGCCGCCGAAGATCCTCCGGAGCTCAACCGGCTCGATCTCGGCGCACTGAAGGTCCCTGTCGTCGACGGTATGCAGGTTCGACTCGACACCGATGACGAGTCCGAACGTGTCCTGGCCGTGACGCTCATCCACGAAGGCGGCGGCGTACAGCTGCAGGCGTTCGCCACTCCGCGCTCTGAAGGGCTGTGGAACACGGTCCGCAAACAGTTGTCGGACAGTGTCACCTCCCAGGGCGGCGAAGCGTCGGAGCTGCACACATCGCTCGGCAGGGAACTCGCCGTCGAGGTGCCTGCCAAGACCGAAGACGGTCGTCCCGGCAAGCGAGCCATGCGGTTCGCCGGTGTCGACGGTCCACGGTGGTTCGTCCGGGCAGTCTTCTCAGGCAAGGCCGTCACCGACGAAGAGATCCGCGCCGAGCTGAGTGCGCTCGTTCGCGGCGTCATCGTCGACCGCGGGCAGGAAGCGATGGCCCCGCGCGAACTCATCGTGCTCACTGCGCCTCAGGTCGGTGGGGATGCGGAGTCCGAGGACGAGGACAAGGACGATCTTAATCCGTTCGAACGCGGCCCCGAGATCACCGAAGTCCGCTGATCCCGATGCTGGATCACCTCACACGCCTCGTGCGTGACTTCGGTTCACGGGATGCCGAAGCCCGAGCCGATCTGCGGCTCGTCAGCCAGATCCCCGGGGTCGTCAGCGTCGAAGACGTCAAAGCCCGACAGATGACTCGCATCGCCGGAGTCGTCAGCTCCGTGACTCGTTCATGCAGCGGCGACAGTCCTCGCTTGCACATCGCCGTCGCCGACGGCACCGGCGAGGTCCACGCACAGTTCCTCGGGCGCCGCGAGATCAGCGGCATCAGGCCCGGTGCACTCATCATTCTCGAAGGTCGATTCTGTGAAGACGACGGAGCGCTCAACGCCCATAATCCCGTCTACGAACTGATCCAGACCCGCGACGACGGCGAATAGGTCCTTGCCAGCCTGTCGACAGCGCAGCGTCAGGTCTTGAACGTCAGCCTGTCGACAGCGCAGAGTCAGTTCTTGAACGTCAGCCTGTCGACAGTGCAGCGTCAGCTCTCGGACGCCTGCAGGAGGCTGAGCAGCGCCCCCTCCTGATCAGGGGAGGACAGGAAGAACAGTTCGTCTCCGGCCTCGATGACATCGTCGGCGCTGGGAGCGAAGGCCCGCGAATTGCGGATGATCGCCACCAGGACCGTATCGACGGGGAACGTGATGTTCCCGACCCTGGCGGCCACGAGCTCGGCCGATTCGTGCACGGTGAACTCCATCAGACCCGCTTGGCCGCGTTCGAAGCTCATCAGGTGCACGAGGCCGCCCACCTCGACGGCCTCTTCGACCAGGGCAGTCATCAGACGCGGCGTCGAGACGGCCACGTCGACTCCCCAGTTGTCGTCGAAGAGCCACTCGTTCTTCGGGTTGTTCACCCGTGAGACCGTCCGCGGGACACCGAACTCGGTCTTAGCCAACAGCGACAGGACGAGGTTCGTCTTGTCATCTCCGGTGGCTGCGACGACGACGTCGGCCTCTTCGAGTTTGGCTTCACCGAGACCGGCGAGCTCGCACGCATCGGAGAGCAGCCATTCGGCGCCGGGGATCCGCTCGTGTCCCAGGGCGTCCTTGTTCTGGTCGATGAGCAGGACCGTGTGGTTCTTGTCGATGAGCTCGCGGGCCACCGATCGGCCGACGGATCCGGCTCCGGCGATGACGACTCTCATTCTTCCTCCATAGCTCGCACGGGCTGGTCCAGGATCTTCTCGATCTCGCCGAGGCGGTCCACCGGACACATGAGATGGACGAGGTCCCCGTCCTGGAGGAGGAGATCCTCATGCGCCACGATGCCCTCGGACAGCCGGGTGACGTAGGCGACGCGGGCCTTGGTCCGCTTCTCGATGTCCTTGATCGGTCGGGCCACCCACCCCGGATCGAGGTGCACCTCGGCGAGGACGAGATTGCCCGAGGGCTCACGGAACTCGGTGATCGAGCCCTGAGGGACGAGCTTGCGCATGACCTGATCAGCAGTCCACCGCACGGTGGGAACGGTCGGAATGCCCAGGCGTTCGAAGACCTGAGCGCGGTTGGGGTCGTAGATGCGTGCCGCCACATTGGCGACTCCGAAGGTCTCGCGAGCGACACGCGCGGCGAGGATGTTGGAATTGTCTCCGCTGGAGACAGCTGCGAACGCATAGGCATCCGCAGTCTTCGCCTGAGTCAGCGTCTCCCTGTCGAAGCCGACTCCGGTGATCGTCGAACCGCTGAATTCCCGGCCGAGTTTGAGGAACGCATCGGGGTCACGGTCGACCACAGCGACGGAGTGGCCATTCGCGTCGAGCGCTTTGGCCAAGGACGCTCCGACTCGGCCGCAGCCCATAATCACGAAGTGCATGGGTATTCCTCTCCGCATTGATCTACCATTGGTGCCCGTGGCCAGCAGTTTTTCTGATGCCGTCAAAAGACTACTCGTTGGACGGCCCTTCCGCAGTGAGGACAGGCGTGCGCCTGCGCTGAAAAAGCGCATCGCGATGCCCGTCTTCGCCTCCGACATGCTCTCCTCGGTTGCGTACGCTCCCGACGAGATCCTGCTGGCCCTGTCTCTGACCTCACTCGTCGCCCTCACCGTCGCCCCGTGGATCGGTGTCGCCGTGGGTGCAGTGATCCTCGTGATCGTCGCGTGCTATCGGATCAACGTCAAGGCCTACCCCTCGGGAGGCGGCGACTACGAGGTGGCTTCGAAGAACCTCGGTCCCAGAGCGGGTCTCATCGTCGCTGCGGCTCTCCTCGTCGACTATGTGCTGACCCTGGCTGTGTCGATGACGGTCTTCGCCGCGTACATCACAACGGCCCTCCCGGCGCTGGCCCCTTATCGGGTGCCGGTGGCCATCGTCGGCATCCTGCTCATCACCCTCGCCGGCCTCCGTGGATCCCGAGCCACGCCGATGCTGCTGGCGATTCCGACCTACCTCTTCCTCGGCGCCGTGTTCCTGACGATGAGCGTGGGACTCATCCGGGTCGGACTCGGTGACACCCCGCACGCGGAGACCGCTGACTACTCGATCGTCCACAGCGGCGTCAACGACGAAGTGACGCTGGGCCTGGCAACCGTGCTCGTCGTGCTGCGTGCGTTCTCCTCTGGCTCGGTCGCCCTGGCCGGGGTGCAGACCGTGGCGACCGCTGTGCCTGCGTTCAAGAAGCCGCGCGGCAAGAACGCCGGGAACACGCTGCTGCTGTCCGGCCTGCTGGCCGCACTCATGCTCACCGGCCTGACCTATCTGGCCTCGGCGACCGGGATCAAATACGTCGACGATCCGCACCTCTACCTGGTGCGGCCCGATGGCAGCGCCGTCAGTGCCGAATACGAGCAGGAGCCTGTCCTCGCGCAGCTCGCGCACGCGATCTTCGACAACGCACCGGCCATGTTCTACATCGTCGTCCTCGTGGCGGCTCTCGTCCTCATCGTCGCTGCGAACACCGCGGTCGAAGGATTTCCGGGGCTCGCCTCCCGCCTGGCCCGCGACGAGTTCCTACCTCGTCAGCTCGCCTCGAAGGGCGACCGCCTGACATTCTCGAACGGCATCATCCTTCTGGCCGTCGCCGCGATCGTGCTCGTCATCGCCACGAGAGCATCGGCGACGACGCTGATCCAGCTCTACCTCGTGGGCGTCTTCGCCAGCTTCGTCTTGGGTCAGGCCGGAATGGTCCTGCACTGGAACAAGCGTCTGCGTCTGGTCATCGATCCCAAAGCCCGCCTGCGGATGCACATCAACCGCGTGGTCAACGGCGCCGGCTGCGTCATCGCCTCCGGCGTGCTGCTCGTCGTCATCGTTTCGAAGTTCCTCGCAGGAGCCTGGCTCGCGGTCGCAGCGATGGCCGCCCTGTACATGGTGATGGGTGCGATCCACCGCCACTACTCCCGAGTGAAGAGCGAGCTTGCCCCGACGACGGATCTCGACTCCCGCACGATCCCGTCGAACACGCACGCGATCGTCGTGGTCAACGAGATCAACAAACCGACGATGCGAGCACTCGCCTACGCTCGAGTCACCCGATCGAGCCAACTCGAGGCCATCACGGTCGCCGTCGACGAGAACGTGGCTTCCGCGCTGCAGAAGCAGTGGAACGACATGGAGCTGCCGGTCGCCCTGACCGTCCTCGACTCGCCCTACCGCGAATTGGTCCGCCCCCTTTTGGCGCATGTGCTCGCAATCCGCCGCAGATCGCCGCGTGATCTCGTCATCGTCTACATCCCTCAGTTCATCGTGGGACGCTGGTGGGAGCACATCCTCCACAACCAAGTAGCCTTGAAGCTGCGCACTCGCCTGCTCTTGGTCCCCAACGTCGTCGTGGTCTCGGTGCCTTGGCGGCTGCGTTCCTTCTCCCGTCAGTACGGCGGAGACGGACCCGAGAACGACAACCCTCTGTACAGACAGGCCTGAGCACTTATGAGCGCACCATCGACCGATGAGATCCCCTCGCAGGATCTGACCCTGACCGTCGAGAGTCCCGCAGCCGGCGGCAGCAGCATCGCCCGCCACGAGGGACAGGTCGTCTTCGTCACCGGTGCGATTCCGGGGGAGCGCGTGCGTGCGCGCACAGAAGCAGGTCCGGCCGCGAAGTTCCTGCGCGCCGACGTCACCGAGGTGCTCGAGCCCTCCGAATTCCGCGTGCCCGACCGTCGTCCGGCGTACCTCGTCGACGCGGCGAACGGACCTCTTTTCGGAGGAATGGAGTTTGCCCACGTCGACCTCGCGCACAGCCGCAACCTCAAGGCCGAAGTGCTCGGCGACCAGCTCTCCCGTATCGGACATCTCGATCGCGACGTCTCGGTCACCGCGGCACCGGAGGAGTCGACGGGAACGGACTGGCGCACGCGTGTGCAGATGGCCGTCGACCCTGCCGGCCGTCTCGGGATGCGTCCTGCTCGCTCCCACGACGTCGTGCCCTTGCGCACGGCTCCGCTGGCGTGCCCCGCCATCGCCGAGGTGGATCTGTCCGAACTGCGTCTGCCGGGTGCCGATCGGCTGGAGTTCGCCTGGGCAGGCGATCACGGAGCCGTGATCGTGCGCGGTGACTGCGATCCGACGGCGGTGGAGAAGTTGGCGTCGGCTCTGCCCTCACAGTGGTCCATCCTCGCCGAGAGCGGCGGCAGCTCACAGGTCTCTGCACACCGGGGGAAGCAGCGTTCAGGTGCCGGACGGAATCCTCGACCGGGCAAGTCCGGACGCGGCCGACTTGACGTGGTCAGAGGCCAGGACTTTCTGACGGAGAGGGTCGACGACCGCGACTATCTGGTCGCCGCCGACGGCTTCTGGCAGGTCCACGATCAGGCGCCCGAGGTCCTCAGTGGTGCAGTGCGATCCGCGTTGCAGACTGACACGACTTCGATCACCGATCTGTACTGCGGTGTCGGACTGCTCGGGATCAGTGCTGCGACGAACACCGGTGCCGAACTCTACGGTGTCGAAGGCGTGAAGTCGGCGATCGTGAATGCCAAGGCCAATGCTCGGGGCCTCACGGCGGAGTTCGAGGCCGTCCGTGCCGACCGGGCGGTGATTCCCGCGTCATCCGATGCCATCATCCTCGACCCGCCGCGCTCGGGAGCGGGCAAGGCTGTCACCAAGGCGCTGATCGGTTCGTCAGCGTCGACGATCGTCTACGTCTCCTGCGATGCGGCGACGTTGGCGAGGGACCTCGGTGCCCTGACAGCCGGCGGCTTCGTGATCGAGAGCCTGCGCGGCTTCGACCTGTTCCCCCTGACCGCGCACCTGGAGACGGTCACTGTTCTGCGGCGGTGACGTCGCCCAGCCTCGGCGAGGGTCTAGGCCCGAACTCTCTGCGGAAGCAGAACCAGGACGACGAGCGCGATGAAGGTCGTGAGGAAGCCCAGCAGCCCCCACCAACCGCTCGACCGGCCCTTCTCCTTGGCCAGTGTGTGACAGATGACGGCGAAGATGATGCCGACGAGAAGTGCGCCGAATCCGAATCCGGCGCCGAGCGTGAACGGGTCCATGAGTACTCCAAGAGTGGGCGTGTGCGATTGGCTTTCAGCTTATGAGCGGGCGGGGGAGTCCGGCGCTGGGGCTGACCGGATTCTGTGGTGCGGGAAACCCGAATCTCCTCTGTTGATGCCTGATTCTTCAGCCCGTGCGGCTCGGCTGCGGAAATCTGAGGGGACGGTGCCGGACTGCTCGACAGGCGTCGTCGCGAAGGTGGTCAAGGGCTTGGAAATACGGTAGAATTTATCTTGACGTCAAGATACTTTTGGAAACATATGTGTCGCGTAAATCGGTGCGTGACGCAAGGGCGTGCCCGGTTTCTTGGATAAGTGTCGGATGAAACAGGAGAATCACGATGAGCAACGTCGATACGTTCAAATCGAAGAGCACTCTGACCGTAGGCGAAACGGATTATGAGATCTATCGCCTCGACAAGGTCGCAGGGTCGGAGAAGCTTCCCTTCAGCCTGAAGGTGCTGTTGGAGAACTTGCTGCGCACCGAGGACGGTGCGAACATCACTTCGGAGCATATCGAGGCTCTCGGCAGCTGGGATCCCAGCGCCGAGCCGGATACAGAAATTCAGTTCACTCCCGCCCGTGTCGTCATGCAGGACTTCACCGGAGTTCCCTGCATCGTCGACCTCGCCACAATGCGCGAGAAGGTCGTCGAACTCGGCGGAAGCCCTGATCAGGTCAACCCGCTGGCTCCGGCCGAGCTGGTCATCGACCACTCGGTCCAGATCGATAACTTCGGCACCGCCGATGCGATCGAGCTCAACATGGACATGGAGTACCAGCGCAACGGTGAGCGTTACCAGTTCCTGCGCTGGGGACAGACCGCCTTCGACGACTTCAAGGTCGTTCCTCCAGGCATGGGCATCGTCCACCAGGTCAACATCGAGCACCTCGCACGCGTCGTCATGCCGCGTGAGGTCGACGGTGTTCTGCGCGCCTACCCGGACACCCTGGTCGGCACCGACTCCCACACCACCATGGTCAACGGCCTCGGTGTGCTCGGCTGGGGCGTCGGCGGCATCGAAGCAGAGGCAGCCATGCTCGGCCAGCCGGTCTCGATGCTCATTCCGCGCGTCATCGGCTTCAAGCTGACCGGCGACATCCCTGCCGGCGTGACCGCGACGGACGTCGTGCTCACGATCACCGACATGCTCCGCCAGCACGGCGCAGTCGGAAAGTTCGTCGAGTTCTACGGCGAGGGCGTCGCTGCGGTGCCGCTGGCCAACCGCGCCACAATCGGCAACATGAGCCCCGAGTTCGGCTCGACCGCCGCGATCTTCCCGATCGACGAGGTCACCATCGACTACCTGAAGCTCACCGGTCGTTCGGCCGAGCAGGTTCAGCTCGTCGAGGACTACGCCAAGGCCCAGGGCCTGTGGCACGATCCGAGCAAGGAAGTGAAGTACTCGGAGTACATCGAACTCGATCTGTCCACCGTGGTGCCTTCGATCTCAGGACCGAAGCGCCCGCAGGACCGCATCGAACTCACCGATGCCAAGAACCAGTTCGCCAAGGACATCCACAACTACTCGGCAACGGGTGAGGAGTCCAAGTCTGCGTCGGTCACCACCGCTGACGGACGCAACTTCGAGCTGGCCAACGGTGCTGTGGCGATCGCCTCGATCACTTCGTGCACCAACACCTCGAACCCTTCGGTGATGATGGCTGCTGGCCTGCTGGCTCGCAATGCCCGCAAGCGCGGACTCAACTCGAAGCCCTGGGTCAAGACATCCATCGCTCCGGGTTCGAAGGTCGTCACCGAATACTACGAGAAGGCGAACCTCATCGAGGACCTCGAGGCCCTCAACTTCTTCGTCGTCGGCTATGGTTGCACCACTTGCATCGGCAACTCCGGACCGCTGGAGCCCGAGATCTCGGACAGCATCCAGGACAACGATCTTGCCGTCACCGCAGTACTCTCCGGTAACCGCAACTTCGAAGGCCGCATCAGCCCCGACGTGAAGATGAACTACCTCGCTTCGCCTCCGCTGGTCATCGCCTACGCTCTGGCCGGAACCATGGACTTCGACTTCGACAACCAGCCTCTGGGCCAGGACTCGGAAGGCGTCGACGTCTACCTCAAGGATCTGTGGCCTTCGCCGGAAGAGGTCGAGTCGGTCATCGCCTCCTCGATCTCGACCGATATGTTCGACACCGAATACGGTCGGATCTTCGAAGGTGACGACCGCTGGAAGGCACTGCAGACGCCCGAAGGCGCGATCTTCGAGTGGGACGACGAGTCGACCTACGTGCGCAAGCCCACCTTCTTCGACGGCATGGGTCTCGAGACCGAGCCTGTCGAAGACATCACGGGTGCACGTGTGCTGGCGAAGCTCGGCGACTCGGTCACGACCGACCACATCTCGCCTGCCGGTTCCTTCAAGGCTGACACTCCGGCCGGTCGGTACCTGGTCGAGCACGGTGTCGAGCGCAAGGACTTCAACTCCTTCGGCTCGCGTCGCGGCAACCATGAGGTGATGATCCGCGGAACGTTCGCGAACATCCGCCTGCAGAACCAGCTCCTCGACGGAGTCCAGGGTGGCTTCACCCGCGACTTCACGCAGGAGGGCGGTCCGCAGACTTCGATCTACGACGCATCCGTGAACTACCAGGAGGCCGGCGTTCCGCTGGTCATCCTCGGTGGCAAGGAATACGGCTCGGGATCCTCGCGTGACTGGGCAGCCAAGGGCACGAAGCTCCTCGGAGTCGGAGCCGTCATCACCGAGAGCTTCGAGCGCATCCACCGCTCGAACCTCATCGGCATGGGCGTCCTGCCTCTGCAGTTCCCCGTCGGTGAGTCGGCAGACTCGCTGGGCCTCGACGGCACCGAAACCTTCTCGATCACCGGTGTCACCGAGCTCAATGAGGGCAAGGTCCCGAAGACGGTCAAGGTCTCTGCTGCGAAGGAAGACGGCACCACCGTCGACTTCGACGCCGTGGTCCGCATCGACACTCCGGGTGAAGCAGACTACTACCGCAACGGCGGCATCCTGCAGTACGTGCTGCGTCAGCTCGCAACTGCCTGATCTGCGCAACCGTCGCTGAATCTGACGTGCTCGTGTGAGCGATGCGCGTCGGGAGCAGTGACAGCAGGGACTGTCAGCAGTCCTGATCGCCGAAGGCCGGTGGGTTTCGACCCACCGGCCTTCGGCGCACCCGGACTGCCCTTTCGCACCATCAGTGGCGCAGTGCGCACCGGCCACCGGCGGCAGCAGAAACGCCCGTTGCGCAGAGTGTTTTTGCCATCCTCTGTGCTCGACGTCGTGATGGCGGCTAGCAGTAATCGACCGGCGCAATGAGTGTGACCAGACACAATCGTCAGCCGCAGTGACCGGGGGAGCACCAACTTTCCGCCGCGAAGCGTTAAGATGATTCGAGCGGAAATTGCAGTATCCGAACCATCTACTTTGCATTCAGGAGCGAGGCCGAATGACATTTATCGAGTCGATCAGCTCGCCTTCAGAGCTGCGTGATCTCGACGCCGCCGAATGCGAAGTGCTGGCGAAGGAGATCAGGGACTACCTGGTCACCACTGTGGCGGGCACGGGCGGCCATCTGGGCCCCAACCTCGGCGTCGTCGAACTGACGATGGGACTGCACCGAGTCTTCGAGTCCCCGCACGATACGATCCTCTTCGACGTCGGTCATCAGACCTACGTGCACAAACTTCTGACTGGACGCATCGGTGAGTTCTCGACCCTGCGCCAGCGCGACGGCCTCTCGGGCTACCCGAGCCGAGCCGAGAGCGAACACGATGTGATCGAAAACTCCCACGCCTCGGCGTCGCTGTCGTGGGCCGACGGCATCGCCAAGGCTCACCAGCTGAAGGGTGAGAGCGACCGCCACGTCGTCGCCGTCATCGGCGACGGTGCGCTGACCGGCGGCATGGCCTGGGAGGCGCTGAACACGATCGCGGCCGACAAGTCGACGCCGCCTCGCAAACTCATCATCGTCGTCAATGACAACGGGCGGTCCTACGCGCCCACGGTCGGCGGATTCGCCGAGCACCTCGACGAGCTGCGAACCACGTCCGGCTACGAGAAGCTGCTGTCCTGGGGCAAATCGACCTTGCGCCAGTCCGGCGCTCCCGGCCGCGCCGCCTACAGCGCCATCCACGGCGTGAAGAAAGGCCTCAAGGACATGGTCAGCCCGGAGCAGTCCGGGATGTTCGACGAGCTCGGGATCAAGTACCTCGGCCCCGTCGACGGCCACGATCTGCCGATGGTGGAGAAGGCGCTGCAGCGTGCCAAGCAGTATGACGGCGGGCCCATCATCGTCCATATGATCACGCAGAAGGGCCAGGGCTACGACCCCGCGGTCAACGATGACGCGGATCAGTTCCATTCGGTCGGAGTCATCGATCCGCTCACAGGCAAGTCGACGCCGTCGAAGCAGACCTCGTGGACTTCGGTGTTCGGGGATGAAGTCCTGCAGATCGCGAAGTCCCGGGACGACATCGTCGCCGTCACCGCCGCCATGCTCCTGCCCGTCGGCCTAGCGAAGTTCGCCGAAGCGTTCCCCGAGCGCGTCTTCGACGTGGGCATCGCGGAACAGCACGCCGTGGCCTCGGCCGCGGGCCTGTCCTACGGTGGCCTACACCCGATCGTGTGCGTCTACGCGACGTTCCTCAACCGCGCCTTCGACCAGATCCTCATGGATGTGGCCCTGCACGGTCAGGGCGTCACCTTCATCCTCGACCGCGCCGGTATCACCGGACCCGACGGCGCCAGCCACCACGGGATCTGGGATATGGCCATGCTCCGGGTCGTCCCGGGCCTCAAACTTGCTGCACCGCGTGATGCCGCTCGGCTGACCGAGGAGCTCGCCGAGGCGGTCGCCATCGAAAATTCTCCGACCGTGATTCGGTTCCCCCGCGGCAGTGTGGGATCTGACATTCCGGCTCTGCGCCGTCTCGATGACGGCGTCGACGTCCTGCGCGAGGTGCCTGCGGGTACTGCCAAGGACGTGCTGATCGTCTCCGTCGGTCCGTTCGCGGGCCGCGCGCAGGAAGTGGCCGAAGATCTGGCCGAACAGGGCATTGCCTCGACCATCGTCGACCCGCGCTGGGTGCTGCCCGTGCCGGGCGGCGTCATCGACATGGCCGTCGAGCACAGCCTCGTCGCCGTGATCGAGGACGGAGTCAAGGTCGGCGGAATCGGCTCGCAGATCCGCAGCGACCTGCGGGCAGCGGATTCGAGGGTCGGGGTTCTCGAACTCGGTGCACCCGACGAATTCCTGCCTCAGGGCACCCGCGACGAGATCCTCGAATATGCAGGACTCGACGTGGCCACCATGGTGTCGGAGATCGTCCACATCCTCCCGGCAGAGGTCAGGGAGCGCGCTCAGCAGAGCTCACGCAAAGCCGTCTGATCCGGCAGTTTCGTCTGAGCCAGCAGTTCCGCCTGATCCGCCTGATCCGGCAGTTCCGCCTGATCGAAGGCGGGTGAGACAACCTGTGAGCACAGAATCTGCGGTGCCCGCCCGCAGCTGAGCCTCAGGCTGCAGGAAGAGCTTCCAGGGCCGTCTGCAGTGCCGGTGCGCTCAGCTCGATCTGCCAGGGGCGTGCACCGCGCTCGGCGAGGAACTCGCCGACGTCAACGGGAGCCTGGGCGCCGAGAGCCTTGACGATGGCTGGCTGCAGCAAAACGTCGTGGGACATGTCATTGTCTTCAGCCACCTCGGCGACGGCAGCCTTGAGTGCAGCGACCCGGTCCTTGATGTCGGCGTGATTGAACGGTGACCGACTTGTTGTGGTCGCTTCCCGGCGTGCGGGCAGTTCATCATCGGGCAGGCGTGCGGCCTTGCGGAAGGCACGGAAGAGGCGTGCGGACTCCGACCGTGAGAGTTTGCGCCACTTATCCATGATGTCGTCACTCGACTGCACTCGTGACTGCGCCAGCGCGACGAGGTCGCGATCGCGCAGGATGCGGGTCGGGGCGACGTCAGCCTCAGCGGCCATGGCGTCGCGGGCCGTCCAGATCTCTCGAACCTTGGCAATGTCCCGGCGTGATTTGAGCTTCGAGAGCCCGTTGGTCCGTCGCCAAGGTTCCGCATAGTGCTTGGGCTGGAAGTCGAGCAGATGCTCGAACTCCTGTCGGGCGAACTCCGTCTTGCCGGCTTCATCGAGCTCCGCAGCGAGGATGTCGCGGATGGGCAGGAGCACCTCGACGTCGAGGGCGGCGTAGTTGAGCCATTCCTCGGGCAGCGGTCGCTTCGACCAATCAGCTGCTGAGTGCTCCTTCGCCAGGCGCAGACCGAGAGTTCTCTCGGCCACCGAGGCCAGTCCGAATTTCTCCCACCCGAGGAGACGGGCAGCGAGCTCGGTGTCGAAGAGAGCTGCTGGCTTCATTCCGCGCTCCTGCAGACAGGGCAGGTCCTGTGTGGCCGAGTGGATGACCCATTCATCATGGCCAAACGCCGAATTCAGCGGACTGAGGTCGTCGAGCACCTCGGAATCGAGGAGGAAGGTGCCGGCCTCCGATCGGCGCAGCTGGACGAGGAACGCCCTTTGCCCGTATCTGATGCCGGATGCCCGCTCCGCATCGATAGCGATGGGACCCGATCCGTGTTCGATTTCGGCGCACGCCGTGGAGAACTCGTCAGTCGTGTCGACGAGGGGCGGAATGCCGTGAGCAGGTGTGGCCAAGAGCGGTAGTTCGGTTGTCATCGACGTCGCCCGGGCAGGGCTGAAACTCCTTCAGGAAGCGGTGGCAGTCCGGCAACTGTGCACAGCAGATCGATCCACGCTTCGAAGTGATCGCCGATCTGTTCCGGCTCGGTGATCACGGGGGTCCACGAAGCGCGCAACTCCAAGTCTATCGTGGCGGGTCTGCTCGCAAGCGTCCCGAAGCTCTCAGAGAGCACGCGGGTGGTGGTGCCGCCGGCGGCGGCGAGTTCGCAGTCATTGGCTTCGAGGGCCTCCTCGAGCCAGGTCCACGCGACATGACCGAGCATGGCCTCGTTGCCGAGTTCGTGCTCGAGTTCGGCTCGGATGTATGAGACCACCCGGAACTGGCCCTCCCATTCCTCGGGAGCGCTCGGATCGTAGAGGACGACGATGCGGCCGGTGGCCAGCTCTTCGATCGATTCTCCAGTGGCCTGCAGGAATGTCTCGTCAGTTTTGACCTCGGCGCCCAGAGCATAGGAATAGGGTGCCAGTCGGGCAGGCGCAGGGATCTCGGAGATCGACACGTTGTTCGTGTTCCTGGCTTCACGCAGGACCGACGTCACGGCGGTGAATTCCGCCGGAATGCGATTGAGAGGTGAGGTGCTGACCACACTTGTCACGATAGATCAGCCCGCCACCGAGGTGAATCGTCCACGCCGTGGGGAGGGCAAGAGTTTTCGCGCGGGCTACCGTGCCGCAGGCCAGACTCAAGTTGCGGCAGGACATTCCCAAGTTGCCGCAGGACAGACTCAAGACACGGTGTCTTGAAACCGGAGTCAGGTGGGCATCGGTGAGGCAAGAATGGGAGGATGGATCTATGACTTCAACCTTGCTGGCTGCTCTGCGTGGAGAGCCCGTCGATCACACTCCGGTCTGGTTCATGCGGCAGGCCGGACGGTCCCTGCCCGAGTACCGTGCACTGCGCGAGGGGACTGCCATGCTCGACGCCTGCCGCACCCCCGAGCTGGTCTCCGAGATCACCGTTCAGCCCGTGCGCAGGCACGGCGTCGACGCCGCGATCTTCTTCTCCGACATCGTCGTCCCGCTCCAAGCAGCCGGAGTCGACGTCGAGATCGTGGCCGGAAAAGGACCGGTGATCGCCGATCCGATCCGTAGCCGGGCCGATGTGGACGCTCTGCCTGGCCTCGAGCCGGACCAGATTCCCGACATTGCGGAATCGATCGGCCGTGTCGTCGACGAATTGGCAGGGCAGACGCCGCTCATCGGCTTCGCCGGCGCCCCCTTCACTCTGGCCAGCTACCTCATCGAAGGCGGGCCGAGCAAAAACCATGAGAAGACCAAATCCCTCATGGCCTCCGACCCGGAGACCTTTTCGCTGCTGCTGAGCAAGCTTGCCAGAATCTCCTCGACCTTCATCGATGTGCAGCTGTCCGCCGGGGCCCAGGCCTTCCAGCTCTTCGACTCGTGGGCCGGCTACCTGTCCCGACGTGACTACGAAGAGCACGTGCTCGAGCACTCGACATCTGTCTTCGAGGCACTCAGCCACCACGATGTGCCGAGCATCCACTTCGGCGTTCAGACCGGTGAGCTGCTCGGTTCGATGTCGCGCGCCGGATCCAGCGCCGTCGGTGTCGACTTCCGTGTCGATCTCGCCGATGCCTCGACTCGCGTCCAGCCGGACCAGGCTCTCCAGGGCAACCTCGACCCTGCACTGCTCTTCGCGCCGTGGGAAGCCCTGGCACCGCGGATCGGCGATATCGTCCGACAGGGGCTCGAACATGATGCCGGATTCGTCTTCAACCTCGGCCACGGCGTCCTGCCCGACACCGATCCTGAGGTCCCCGGCCGGATCGTGGCCGAAGTCCACCGTGTCTCCGAGCAGATCTTGAGCGCGCGAGGCTGAGAGTATGAGTCGCATCACGGTCATCGGGGGAGGCATCTCGGGCCTCGCCGCAGCCTTCCGCCTGGTCGGCGACCATGAGGTCACAGTGCTGGAAGCCGACGACCGCCTCGGCGGGTGCCTGCAGTCGACGACTCTGGGCGGTGCAGTTCCGGTCGGCCTCGACACTGGGGCTGAGGCCAGCCTGTTCCGCCGCCCGGAGACCAAGGATCTCGCTGCCGAACTCGGGTTGACCACGGAGTTCCCCTCGACGGCGCACAGCTCCCGTGTCCTGTCCGGAGGCGAACTCCACGCGATCCCGAAACGGACCATCATGGGCGTTCCCGGGGACCCGGCCGAGGTGCGCGGTCTCCTCGGCACCGAGGCGAGTGAACGTATCGCCCACGAGGTGCTCACCGCTCCCATCGACGGCGAGGATACGTCGGTGGGGGAGTTCCTGGCCGACCGCCTCGGCGCGGACCTCGTCGACACCCTCGTCGATCCGCTGCTGGCCGGGGTCTACGCAGGACGGTGCCGTGACCTGTCATTGGCGGCGACGGTTCCCGCGCTGCTGCCGGCGGCGAGAGAAGGGACATCTGTTCTCGACCTCGTGACCGAACTCCTCGCCGCACGCGACGCCCAGACGGCCTCCGGTGGAGCGAGCGGGCAGAACTCCGACGCGAAGCCCCAGCCGGTATTCATGAGCCTTGTCGGCGGGATCAACCGCCTGATCCCGGCCCTCGAGGAGCGCATCCTCGCTGCTGGCGGGTCCATCCGCCTGAGCGCTCGAGCGACGTCGGTGCGCGTCGACGCCGGCACGTGGACGGTTGAGGCCGGGGATCTCAGTCTCGAATCCGATGCGGTTGTGATCGCGACGCCCGCTCACGTGACGAGGGATCTCATCGCCGAGCTGGCCCCGCGTTCCGCGGCCACGCTGGCATCCGTTCCCTACGCCTCAACCGCGCTTGTGCCGGCTCTGATCGATTTGAGCACCGGCCCGCTTGATGGCTCGGGCTTCCTCGTGGCTCCGACCGAAGAGGCTTTCATCAAGGCCTCGACGTTCGTGTCGAACAAATGGCCGTGGGTGGGGGAGCGGATCCCGCCTGGGACTGCCTTGATCAGAATGAGCATCGGCCGTTTCGGGGACAGTCCCGATGTGGGGCAGAACTTCGACGATGCTGAGCTCATCGATCGTGCCTTCCGAGACTGGCAGAGGATCACTGGCAGGAGCGGGGATCGGATCCGCGCCGCCGAGGTGCAGCGCTGGGACCGTGCATTGCCTCAGTATCTGCCCGGCCACGGAGGTCTCGTGACCGCAATCGACGAGGAGACGGCAGGAATCCCGGGACTCGAGCTGGTCGGATCCGCGTACGACGGGGTGGGAATCCCTGCGTGCCTCGGCCGAGCCGAGGCAGTCTCCCGCAGACTTCTGCGGACCTGAGGCCCTCACCGTCGACATGATCAGCGACCGAACGTACAGACGAAAACGATGCAACAACGAAGCAGACGAAGGAGCAGGAATGAGCGAATACTCGCAGCCCAGCAGTGAGGCCATCGAACAAGCGAATTCCGAGACGCGCTATATCGCGTACTCGGTCTTCGCTTCGGCTGGAGAGCTCGGTGACGCGGATCGGGCAGAACTCGCCGACGAAGTACACGCGGCCCTGGCGCCTTTGAAGGACGAAGGGCTCGTTGTCCGCGGTATCTACGATGTGTCCGCTCTGCGCGCGGACGCCGACGTCATGTTCTGGTGGCATGCGCCGACCATCGAACTCGTCCAGGCTGCCTACTCCGCAGTGCGCCGCAGTCTCCTCGGCGGCATCCTCGAACCGGTCTGGTCCGTCGTTGGACTCCACCGTCCGGCCGAATTCAACAAGGCCCACCTGCCTGCGCTGCTGACCGACGATCAGCCCGGTGACTACATCTGCGTCTACCCATTCGTACGGTCCTACGACTGGTACCTACTCGATCCGGATGAGCGGTCGAAGATGCTGCGCGACCACGGCATGGCTGCCGCCGGCTACAAGGACATCAAGGCGAACACGATCGCGTCGTTCGCCCTCGGCGACTACGAATGGCTCTTGGCCTTCGAAGCCCCGGAGCTGTATCGCATCGTCGACCTCATGCGTGATCTGCGCAACACCGAGGCTCGGCTGCACGTGCGCGAGGAAGTACCGTTCTACACGGGTCCACGCCGCGAGCTCGTCGACATCATCACCGGGTGGCGCTGAGCCCCGCCCTGCAGTCAACGAGGCGGCTGCCTGGTCCCATCGCGGATCGGGCAGCCGCCTCGTTCGTCGTCGAGGCGGGGCAGCGGCTGGTTGGCATGGGGTCGTGACACGAACGGACGGATCGGCAGGCGACGCAGACTATTCGGTAAGCGGCCGAACGTGGCCGGTCACTCGGGCGGCCAAACGCGGCCGATCACTCGGGCTGCTTCTTCTCAACGACGTACGAGTGGCCATTGGCGTCGGTGCGCATCTCCAGCCCCATCGCCTCGAGCTGCTCATGACGCAGGTGCTCGTCCTCGAAATAGCCGCCGGGACGGAGGTTGTCGACTTGGGCAGGACCGACGATCTTGCGGAAGAAGCGATTGAGCCACGCCACGTGCCGTTGGGAATCATGTGAGTCTGCCATGCGAGTCCATTCCGAGGATCCGCGCCGCTGCGGGGCGCGAGTGAGGTGAACAGGATATAACCAGTGTACCCTAATCATTAGTGCACTAACTGAATGCCGGGCATCTGCCGCAGATGAAAGGGACTCCGATGACGACTGCTCCGACGTCGACCGCTCCCGACCCTCTGGCGTTGGAGAGCCAGATCTGCTTCGCGCTGGCTGTTGCCTCACGCGGAGTGATCTCGGCCTACCGCTCGGTGCTCGAACCGATCCACCTCACCCACCCGCAGTACCTCGTGATGCTGTCGCTGTGGCAGCACGGCACGCTCCCTGTGAGAAAGATCGCCGATCTCCTCAGGCTCGAGGCGGCGACGGTGTCCCCGCTGATCAAGCGCCTTGAAGCTCTGGACTATGTCAGAAAAGACCGCAGCAGCCACGACGAGAGAGTCGTCGAAGTCTCGCTGACGGAGACAGGGGCGAAGCTGCGGAAGTCGGCCGAGGCGATTCCGGGAAAGATGATGGCCAAACTCGACATGGGCGAGTCCGATCTGCTCGATCTCCACGCCACGATGACCCGCCTCATCGCTGCCGTCGACGCCTCCCACGGGGACGCTGCCTCCGAGGACGTTGCCTCCCATGAGGACGCCTCCTCCGCTCCGGCCATTCGGCGCTGAGCGCGGCTCAGGCCTTGGCAGGACGCGACATCGGTGTGTGGCGGCTCAGGCCTCGGCCGGACGTGACATAGGCGTGTGTTCGATCCCGTCCTCAAAGAAGCGGGGACCGTTCGGGCTGAACCCGAAACCGGCGTAGAAGCCCTCGAGATGGGTCTGCGCATTCAAGGTCAGCAGCTGATCGGAATGACGAGCGACGAGCTCGCGAATGAGCCGACGCCCCCAGCCCTCGCCGCGCACGTGCGGACTCGTCACGACGCGTGAGATGCTGCGTGCCCCGGACTCGAACGCGGGACCGTCGGGGAAGTCAGGCGGCAGCAAACGGGTGTAGGCCTTGGGTGCGAAGCTGCGACCCACCTCGGCGCCGTGGGTGTCGTTCATCGTGCGAGCTGAGTCGGGATAGAACGCGTGCAGAGTCTGCGGCAGCGCATCGACCCCGTCCTGATCGAGGAACACGCAGTCCTGTTCGACGACGAAGACCTGCGACCTCAGCTGCAGGATCCCGTAGAGCTCTTCACGGGTGAGCTGGTCGAAGGTCTTGACGACGAGTTGGGAGCCTGCGCTCATTCGCCGTTCTCGTTGAGCTTCAGCGAGATCGAGTTGATGCAGTACCGCTGGTCGGTGGGGGTGTCGTAGCCCTCGCCCTCGAACAGGTGGCCCATGTGCGAATCGCAGTTCGCGCACCTGACCTCGACGCGCTCCATGCCCAATGATGAGTCGCGGATGTAGCGGACCCGATCCTCGGCCAGGGGTGCGAAGAACGATGGCCAGCCGCAGTGCGAGGAGAACTTGGTATCCGAGGGGAAGAGGTCGGCACCGCATGCGCGGCACTGATACATCCCCGCCGAGGTGGTGTCGACGTATTCGCCGACGAACGGACGTTCCGTGCCTCCCTGGCGAAGGACCGCGTACTCCTCGGGGCTGAGGACATCCTGCCAGCGGACTTCGGCAGACTCGGTTCCTGCTGTCGGCGCTGCTTCGGACCCAGTGTTGATGTTCGTTGACTGGCTCATCGTGACCTCCGGTGCTTGTCGGTATCGGCTGCAGTCCATTCTCGCACTGACAGCCGGCGTTCGGGACTCGGCAGCGGCGGGACGCATCAGGCGCGGGCATTGCGGTATCCGATGAGGCCGGTCGCTGACGACTCTCTCACCGGGTCAACAGCGTTTGGAGACTTCTCATTCCTTGGGCGACAATGAAAGCAGGAGGTTTTCATGGTTCGCGACACGAAATTCCCGACTCGCCTGCTGGTGGCTTCGGTGGGAGTCGGTGCCGGGGTCGGCGCTGTGATCTCGGTGGCGTCCTCAGGGCTGGCCGCCTACTTTGCGCGCAAGATCGTTGTGCCGGAGAACGCCCCCGAAGAGCTCGATATCCTACACATCGACGGATTCCCGCCGAACATGCGCATCCATCTGCCCGCCACCGAAGAGACGACGGTGCCGGGAACCTACGGTCTCTACTTCAATCAGAGCGCCGGCCACGCCGTGATCGGCGACATCGTCGAATACGATCCGCGGTCCCGGACCGTCTCCCGTGAGATCCTCTCGGTCACCCGCGGCGACATCAGGCACGCCTCCCGCGGGCGCTGGACGGGCATCGTCTATCCGGACCCCGTGGCAGCCGGGGTGAAGTTCGAGGACATCGAGCTCGAGTCCGACGCAGGTCGATTCCCGGCGTGGTCCCTGCCCACCGACCACCCGGAGCCGAAGGACACCTGGGCGATCCTCGTCCACGGACGTGCGAGCACCCGAGCCGAAGGCCTGCGTGCAGCGCCGATACTTAACACTCTCGGCATCCCATCGATCGCGATGTCCTACCGCAACGACGCTGAGGTGCGGGTCGAGACCAAATCCCGCTACGGCCTCGGCGACACCGAATGGATCGACGTCGATGCTGCGATCGACTACGCAGTCGCCCACGGGGCGCGCAATGTCGTCCTCGTCGGGTGGTCGATGGGCGGGGCCATCTCCCTCCAAGCCGCCTCGCGGGGACGCAACAGACGCTTCGTGACCGCGCTCGTCCTCGACGGTCCTGTCGTCGACTGGGTCAACGTCCTCGACGGGCAGGCGAGGAAGAACATGCTTCCCACGCCGATCGCCAAACTCGCTCTCGAGATGATCTCGCAGCCCTGGGCGCGACCGATCACCGGGCTCCAGACTCCGCTCGATCTGAACCGGATGGACTGGGTGACCAGGGCCGCCGAACTCGACGTACCCGTGCTGCTCATCCACTCCGATGACGACGAATTCGTGCCGTCGGCACCCTCGCACGCCCTGGCTTCGGTCCGTCGCGACCTCGTGACGATGCCCGTCTACGGCAAGGCCCGCCACACCAAGGAGTGGAACATCGACCCAGTCCGCTGGGAAGACGACGTCGCGAACTTCCTCGAAGCGAAGATCCTGCCGAAGGCCTGAGGCGTCTCAGGGTGTGAGCACCAACGTGTCCTCCGCACCTGCGTCCACTGCCGCCCGGGAATAAGGCCAGGGACGGGTTCTGCCCGCAGCCCAGTCCTCGGTCTGATCCGCATAGTGTTCGTTGAACGCATGCCCCGAGGCGCCCGTGAGGTTGATCCACCTCGATGAGTCGAAGTCGTCGAGGTCGATGATCTGACGCATCGACGGCACCCAGTTCGTCTCGAAGCCGACCGAGGCGTCCCATCCGGTCGCATTCACCTCACCTGAGCCGCCCGATATCTCGTACGGTCCCCGGTTGAACAGATTCTCGACCGCGGTGATCCCGGACTCGCCGAGGCTCGCGTTCTTGATCGTGAGTTCGTGCAGTGTGCCCCACCGCCACGTCACGGGCTCGGGTCCGAGCAGATCCTCGGTCCGCTGCCACGCAGAATCCATGGCCTGGGCCAGTGCCTCATCGCGGCCGTCGACGTGATCGCGAGACCACCAGGACGAATCGGGGTCGTCGAGGAGGTTCTCCAGCACGAGGTACCAGTGGGATCCGCCTGCGGGCGGCACCGCATCGGGCAGCTTCGGTGCGAACACCTCGTCGAGCAGAGTCGATGTGACGACGTTGAAGTAAGCCGCAGCCGCACTGTCGGCATCGTCGTGACCGTCCCAGGAGGCGAGCAGCTTCTGTGCCCTGTCGATGGTCGAGTCAGCGGTGTCCCCATCTCCTGCACCCCGCTTGGCATCGACCTCGAGCAGACGGGGGAGGAGAGTCGCGGCCAGGGGATTGAGGTCATCGGACTGCACGCGGGCGAAGTCGTCGGCCGTGACATCACCCTTGGCGATGGTCTCGGTGAGGAGTTCGGTGATCCTCGCCGCACGGTCCCCGTCGTCGAAGTCATCGCCGAGCCGCGTGGAGCCGCCCGGCTTAGTGACCGGATTGTTCGCCGTCGCGATCCACCCGCGATCGGGGTTGTACAGCGTCGGCAGGTCGTCGAAGTCAAGGTACCCCTGCCAGTCCTGGGCCGACTTCCAGCCTTCGCGGGGCAGCATGCCGTCGCTGTCGCCGCGGCGGGGGATCCGACCGGGAGCCTGATAGCCGATGTTGCCCGAGGTGTCGGCGTAGACGAGGTTCTGGGCGGGGACGTCGAAGAGTGAGGCGGCCTCACGGAACTCATCCCAGTTCGTGGCCGCATTGAGTCCGAAGATCGCGGTGGCGGTGTTGCCCGGCTCCAGCGCGGTCCACTGCAGGGAGAGCTCGTAGTGCTCATCGCCCGGCCCTGACTTCGTGTCGGCAGTGCTCGCACCCGTGACCGCGTCAAGGACGCTGCGGTAGGGCCCGTTGAGACCGGAGATGATCGGCCCGTGCCTGGTGGAGCGGACCGTGATCGTGCGCGGTTCGTGCTTGGCGATCCTGATCGTCTCCGTGCGCGTCTGCACCGGTTCCTCGCCGGAGTCGCGAACCACCTGGCCGTCGTCGATCTTCTCGACGACGAGATCGGTGACGTCAGGGCCCAGGTTCGTCAGACCCCACGCGATGTTCTGATTGTGGCCGATGACGATTCCCGGCAGTCCTGAGAAGGAGAACCCCGAGACGTCGAACGGACATTCGGCAGTGACCTCAGCACAGCGCAGTCCGATCTGGTGCCAGACGGAGGGCATAGCGGGGGACAGGTGAGGGTCGTTTGCGAGCAGTGGAGCCCCGGAGGCAGTGTGAGCGCCGGAGACGACCCACGAATTCGACCCGATGTCGTGGCTGTTCATCCCCAGCAGGGCCGGCAGTGAGCGCAGGCGAGACTTGAGCTCACCGAGGTCAGCAGGCTGATCAGCGGAGGCGGAGACACCGGAGGCGGAGACACCCGCGGTGACCGGGGGATCGACGGCATCGGGCACGGGCTCGTCCCCCGCCGAGGCTGTTCCAGGTTGAGCTCTCACGCTGACCGCACCGCCGGCACGGGCTTCGTCGGCACCGGGTGCTGTGCTGGTGTCTCCTGATTCCTCGTCGCCGCCCGCGTCGCCGGCTGCCGGGGCGGTGTCCGGGATTCCGTCGATGATCGTCGGTCGTGAGTCGTAGGGGTAGTCGGGATAGATATCGGCCATCTGCTCGTCATCGAGTGTGGTGCTCGAAATCGCGCGATCGATCTCATCTTCGAGGTTCGAGCGCAGGTCCCAGGCCATGGCCTTGAGCCATAACACGCTGTCGACCGCGGTCCAGTCATCGATCTCGACACCGCCGGTCTGGAGTCCGACGATGCCGTACTCGAGGGACACCTCGGTGGGGGACTTGTCCTTCAGGTAGGCGTTGACCCCCTGGGCATAGGCGTCGTAGTAGCCGCGAGTCTTCGGGTCGAGGGCCTTGACCTCTGCTTCGGCCACCTTCCTCCAGCCGAGGGTGCGGATGAACGAGTCCGTGCTGAACTGGGTCTCGCCGAAGAGCTCGGAGAGCCGCCCGGCGGTGACATGTCGGCGAAAGTCCATCTCCCAGAACCGATCCTGGGCGTGGACGAAGCCCTGAGCCATGAACAGGTCATGGGCGGTGGACGCTTCGATGGTCGGCACACCCGAAGCATCTCGAGTCACGGTCGCCTGCGATTCGAGCCCCGGCAGGCTCAGCTCGCCGTCAACGTCAGGGAAGGGCCGGCGGACGAAGAAGACGCCGATCAGTGTGAGGACGAGCAGGAGGGCGAGGACCGCTGCGACGACCCGGAGGATGACCTTCGCGCTCACTGCAAGATACCTGCCGGACGGTGGGCGGACTGCATTGACGAGTGGGCTCGGCTCTTCTGAGTCCGCGGCTGCCATGAGTCTCCTTCGACCGTGCAGGGGCTTTCAGCTCACAGTATCAGTCGGCAGTGCTCGCTTCAGGGGTCCTTCGACCGCGCTGCCTCAGCGTCGAATGGTCGCGTTGTCCTCATGCGCAGGAGGGCCCGGGGGCTTCGGAGGGTCCGGGGGCTTCGGCGGGTAGACGAAGGTGACGAGGACAACCGAGATCATCATCAGCAGGAACCACGCCACGAGCTTGGTGACCGGCACGAGATGCCATCCGTCGACCTGCGACGGATACAGCCAGGCGCCGGCACTGGTTCCGATGTTCTCCGCGATCCAGATGAAAAACGCGACAAGTACGAAGGCTAGGAGAACCGGCATCCGCAGAGTGCGTTCATGCACGCGGAAATGCATGCTGCACCGGAAGAACACTGCGCCGACGGCGAGGACGAGGAACCACCGAACATCGACGATGAAATGGTGGGTGAAGAAGTTGAGGTAGATCGCCGCGGCGATGACAACGGTGATCCACCTCGGCGGGTAGCGGCTGAAGCGCAGGTCGAAGAGACGATAGACCCGGACGAGGTAGGAGCCGACTGCCGCGTACATGAATCCGGTGAACAGCGGAACCGCGGCGATGTGGAGCACCCCGCCGGCGGCATAGTTCCACGAGCCGACCGAAGTCTTGAAGACCTCCATCCCGGTGCCGACGATATGGAACAGGACGATGACGATGACCTCCCTGCCCGTCTCCAGGCGCAGGACGAGCATGGCGATCTGGATGAGCACTGCGAGGATCACGAGGAGGTCGTTGCGAGCCAGGACTGCTCCGTCGGGATACCACCAGGCGGTGGCGATGATCGCTGTGAGCATGAGCGCACCGAAGAGGCATGCCCACGCCTGTTTGATGCCGAAGGCCAGGAACTCACGGATACCGGTGGGAAACCGTCCGAGGTATCTGTTGGCGACCAGGTCGAGGATCCGTTCGAGCCGCGTGAGTTCGTCGAAGTCGGCCATCGGGTCCTTCAGCAGGTGGGGGCGGGTCCTGCCACCAGACTATCGCCCTTGCCGCACGCGACTGCGGACTCAGGGCCGGATCACGGCTTGAAGAAATCTGAGAGCAAGGTGCGAGTTCTCTTCACGTGGTTCGCGTTTGGCTCTACTATGAACCCGAGTCGTACTTCCCCGACGCTCGGTGCCGTCACTGCGGATCACCGTGCTGCGAGCCAGCAAGTTCGCCGATCCCAAAGGAATCAGAATCCTATGAAACAGACCAAGATCTGGGCGTCAGCCCTGGCCGGTGCACTGTTGGCGACAATGATGTCGACGTCTGCGCTCGCCTCGACACCGAACGACGCTCCGTCCCTGGGCGGCGACGGATCCGATCGGCCGTCGCTGGGCGGAGACGGACCGGAGGCGAGCGCACCGAGCAGTTCAGGATCCGAAACGGCTGCCGCCGACGATCCGAAGCCGAAGGTCGCCAAGGGAGACGGTACGACCAGTACGACCTATGCGGCCAAGCCCGAAGCCGTCAAGAGCATCAAACTCGACGACGCTCAGGTCAACATCGTCGGGGCGAGTTGGAAGGGCGATGACCCTGAACTCGAGATCCGGCATCGCGACGGCGGCGGCTGGTCGTCCTGGCAGGCACTGCCCGCCGAGGACGGGGACGGGCCCGATCCGCAGTCAGCGGAGGACGCGCAGATCAAGCAGACGCAGGGGCAGTCAGTCGCCGTGCCCGTCGTCGATTCCAGCCAGGTCGAAGTCAGATCGGCAGGATCGAACCAGGACACCTCCGATCTGACGATCACGAAGGTCGCAACTTCCGTCAGCGGCCAGGACTCCGCGCTGGCGAAGAAGAGCGGTTCGGCAGTCGACCCTGCACAGGGCCTGTCGCCGCAGGTCTACCAGAAGGAGCTCAAAGCCAACATCGTCACACGCAAGGAGTGGGGTGCTGACGAAAAGCTCGTCCGTTGCGAGACCGATAAGACGACCACCTCGAAGGGTGTCTTCCTCCACCACACGGCAGGCTCGAACTCCTACACGAAGGCTCAGGCCCCCGGCATCATCCGCGGCTACCTCGCCTATCACACGCAGAATCGCGGTTGGTGCGACCTGGGATACAACTTCCTCGTCGACAAGTACGGCACGATCTACGAAGGACGCGCCGGCAGCATCGACCTGGCGGTCACGGGTGCGCACGCCTCCGGTTTCAACTCCTACACGATCGGCATCAGCGTGCTGGGCACGTACACGAGCTCGGCACCGAGCACCGCCGCGCAGAACTCGGTCAAACGCATCATCGCGTGGAAGGCCAACCAGTACGGCTTCAACCCGACAGGGAAGATGACGCTGACCTCCGGCGGCGGCTCGACGAGTCGCTACCCCGAGGGCAAGAAGGTCAGTCTCAATGTGGTCTCCGGCCACAGGGACACCAGCTATACAGAATGCCCAGGCACCTCGTACTATGCGAAGCTCGGCAGCATCCGATCGGGCGCGAAATCGCTGCAGTCAACACTCGGCGGGCACCCGGTCAAGGGAGCCATCGGCACCTACTACCGTGCACACTCGTCGAAGACCGGGCCGGCGACATCGGTCGAGAAGTCCTTGAAGAACCCCAACGGGGCGTATCAGTACTTCCAGAACGGCACGGTCTACTGGTCGTCGCCGACCGGAGCGCATCTCAATGGCGGCGGGATCAGGACCGCGTACAAGGCAGTCGGATTCGAGAAGGGCTCACTCGGGTTCCCGACGAGTGATGAGAAGGCCTTCAAATATCGCAAGGGTGCCGTCTACCAGAACTTCACATCCGGAATGATCGCCTGGTCGTCGGCAACGAAGGGGCAGCCGCTGAGCCATGGAATGCTCACGGAGTGGAAGAAACTGGGCTGGGAGCGCAGCAAGCTCGGTCTGCCCACCAGTGGTGAGTATGCGAAGAGCGGCAAGACCCGCCAGGACTTCGAACACGGCTACATGACCTACAAGAAGGTCGAAGGCGTCAAGGTCTACGTCAAATAGAGTTGAGGCCATGCACATCCTCATCTTCGGAGCCTCCGGTCATGTCGGTACCGGCCTGGCCGAGCACCTGGCCCCTGCCCATCGCATCACGGGCGTCGTCCGGAAGCAGCCGGAGGGCCCGACGCCCTACGCTCCACTCGTCCTGCCCGACTGGGTGGATCGACCGGAGAGTGTCGTCACCGAGCTTCAGCGCACACGAGCTCCCCGGGTCGACGCTGTCATCGCCGCTATCGGCGGATGGTATGTGGACGGGACCATGATCGGTCGCGGCATCGGGTCATTCGACGATGACTTCGGCTCGTACCTGCGGGGTCATTTCGCCGCCTGCAGTGCCTCGGAGTCTCTCGCCGAGGTGGGTGCTGAGGATGGCAGCGCAGATGACGCGGACGGCGCCGAGAGCACTGAGAGCGCCGAGAGCGCGGACGGCACCGAGAGCACTGAGAGCGCCGAGAGCGCGGACGGTCCCGACGCCGGTCACGAACGCTCCGACTCAACCCGACTTCGCCATCTTGCGCTCAACGGCGTCGCCAGCGTCGAAGCCTGCGTCGGATCAGGGGCCATCAGCGTTTTCGGGGCTGCTCAGGAGATGCTCGTCATGGTCGCCGCCGCCGAGTCCGAGTCCGTCGACTTCCGGGAGCTCAAGGTCATGGCTCCCATCGGTGGAGATGAGCGCAACGATCTCAGCGGGGGAGTGGAGACTGTGAGCCTGGCGAGAGTCGCCGATACTGTGGCAGGTCTGCTGAGCAGGCCGGTCGACGATGAGATCAGCAGCCAACTTCACGCTTTGGCGTAACGCACGAAGACCTGATCGTCGACGGTGCGCACGTCGATGACGCACAGATCGATGTCTGCCTCCAACCGGCAGAAGTGGCTGCCGGAGTTTCTGCTGTAGCGGGGACTGAGGCTCAGGTGCAGCTGCGCTCCCGGATACGAATCGAGGAGCCGATAGGCGAGATTGGGTCCCGACTCGCACACCAGAGTGTCACTGGTCGCCTCGACCGACTCCACCACCTCGGCGACTGTGTCGGGGGTGAAATGGTGCGCCCGGTAGTCGAGGCCCAGCTCTGCGAGCTGAGCGGCCAGCACCTCGGGGTCGGATTCGGTGAGCACATGCACCGGAGTGTGGTCGAGCGCCTTGCCCGCTCCGTTGATGACAGGCAGGTTGGGATTGAGTGCAGTCCTGCGGTCGATGATGATCGCCCCCGCCTGCCGGCGCAGTGATGTGAAGTACGCGAAGTCGGCCTTCGTCGACACGCCAGTCGACCAGCCGTCCTGGGCGTATGACCCGTTGATCGACTGCACGAGGGAGACGATGAGCTCTCGCATTCGGAAGCTCCTACTTCTTCAGATCGGACTCGGGACCCATCGCGATGCGCGGGTGAGAGTCCGGATCGATGTTCTTCAGGATCCACGTGAGATCCTTCTCCGCCAGGGTCACACAGCCGTTTGTGCCCGAGTCGTGATCGAGGTGCAACCAGATCCCGCCGCCCTTATCCCACCCGAGCGGACGCGTCTTGTCCGTGGGCGGAGTTCCGGGTGCGCGGTTGTAGTCGATGGCGATGATGTAATCGAAGACCCTGTCGTACTGCGGACCGTAGGCCACCGTCGCCGAGGAGGGCAGCCGATCATCCTGTGCGTAGGGCAGCTTCGTGCCCGGGTTCTCCTCGAACCCGCCCGCATCGCTAAGTGTGAAGACGCCGATCGGCGTCGTCTTGTCGCCCTCGTGGCGATCGGCCAGCCATCCGTTCTTGCCATTGTGGATGTCGAAGGTCTTCCGCTTCGTCCACGTGTCGTCGTCGAACTGATAGAAGCTGAGGGTGCCTGAGTCCGATGACGCGTCGGAGCCGCCGGCGACAAGGACCTGAGAGGTCTCGACAGGGATCTGTGCGGACATCTCCGGCCCGAGACCGGGGACGCGGGGCGAATGCTCGGGCCCGAGCGGCGCGGTGTCTGTGGCTGCCGATCCGCCACCTGTGGATCCGGTGGACGAGTCGCCGCCGGAACCTGCGCCCTGCGAGTCGTTTCCGCCCGGTGGGAGAACCTGAGCGGGAGCGGCGAAATCACCGACGTTCGTCCGTTGTGCCGGAGCCGCGACGGCGGTGGCATGAGGGCTCGATGAGGAGTCATCCTGACTGTCGGTCGGAGTCCCGCACGAGGTCAGAAGCAGACCCACAGCAGCGAACGCCACGCAGGTCCCGAGCTGGGTTCCACCACTGAACATGGGGCCATCTTCTCACGAACCTTGAGAACTCCACGGCAGTGACTATGCGAAAATGACATCATGAGCATTCCACCCGTGCCGAACCATCCTCCGCGCCCAGGGCGTCGGAAGCCGGCCGAGGAGTCTTCGGGTTCGATCACAACTCAGTTGTTCATCGGCCAGGACCGATCGCCGAACGCGGATGGTTCAACCCAAGCCCTCAGCTCAGAAGAGCTGGCCCGACTGCGGTCGATGGTCTCTGCCGATGGGACCGACGCGACCGAGGTACTCAGCCTCGAAGAGCTCCGGCAGCTGGCCGCAGCCGACGCGGAAGACGAGCAGAACGACATCGATGTGAATCCCCGCAGAGTGAAACCCGAAGACATCGCCGAAGCCGAATCAGCCTCAGCGCCCAAACAGTGGAACCCACAGGGTGCTCCGGCTGCGGAGTCGCCGCATCCTGAGCCCTGGAACTCCGGCTTCGGCGCGCAGGGCCAGGATCACGGTCGGGAACAGACGCACGGACAGGGACAGGCACACGGACAGCCGTCGGCTGTGCAGCAGCCGTCCGGACGCCGCATCTCGGGCGCTCCCACATTCGGCTCGTCCGCAGGCAGCGGCCGACCGAACACCGGAGGTACTCCCCATCCTGGGGCGGCCGCCTACCCGGCAACCGTCGCGAATCCGGCGGCACCGCAGCAGGCCTCATACGGCTCGGGACCCTCAGCTCCAGCGGCGAATGCCGCCTACGCGGGTATGGCCGCAAACGGAGCGGGCGGTGGTCCTTATGGTCCCAATGGCGGTGGACACGGCCCTGGTGGTCCCGGTGGCCCCGGAGGGCCCGGCGGATACGGCTCCGGTGGTCCCGGAGGGCCCGGCGGATACGGCCCCGGCGGGCCCTACCGCCGTGAGTCCGAGACGAAGAAGGTGCCCGCCTGGCTGTGGATCCTCGCCGCGATCGCACTGGTCCTGGCTCTGGGCATCGTCGGCTACATCGCCTGGGATTCGACGCAGAGTGATGACAAGGTCGCCTCCGGATCCTCGTCCGGTCAGCCCTCGGACAACGGGGGTTCAACGCCGGCGACCGATGGCCCGAAGTCCTCGCAAGCGCCGGTGGCCGACGAATCGTTCACCTCACCGTCGGGCAACATTTCCTGCACCATCGACGCCGAGCGCACCAGGTGCATCATCGTGTCCTTCGACTACAAGGCACCTGCGAAGCCCGATGACTGCCAGCTCGAGAACTGGGGCTCTGTCGTCGTGGCCAATACGGACGGTGCCGGTTTCTCCTGCCGCGAAGCACCCGAGACTTCTGGCCCCGCACGCGTCCTCGGCTACGGGGAATCAGTCTCTGCCGACGGCATGACCTGCACCTCGACGAAAGAGGGCATGACGTGCAAGGCGGACTCAAGCGGCGTCGGATTCAATATGCGCCGAGCGTCGGTCGACTTCCTCGACTGAGAAGATCGGGACTTCCCCGACTGAGAAGGTCGGGACTACCTCGGCGATCTTAGGATTTGGACACGGTTGGGACGGAGGAGCGGACGAGGGCTATGTTGAACACGTGGCTCACAGGTTGCTCCTCCTTCCTTGCCGCGACGAGTCCTGAACGGACAGCACACTCGTCGCGGAGTTTTCCTATGCTGGTCAAAGCGTACGAATAAGGATTGAGGAACAATGAAACTGCAGAAGCCGACTCCCATGCCGTTCAGCAAATACAAGTCCTTCCAGGACCGGATCGCCCTCGACATGCGCGACCGCACCTGGCCGGACCAACTGATTCGCAAGGCCCCTCGTTGGCTGAGCACCGATCTGCGTGACGGCAACCAGGCGCTCATCGATCCGATGACCCCTGATCGCAAGCGCAAGATGTTCGATCTCCTCGTCAAGCTCGGCTTCAAGGAGATCGAGGTCGGATTCCCCGCCGCCAGCCAGGTCGACTTCGACTTCGTCCGCGAGATCATCGAACAGGACGCGATCCCCGACGATGTCCGCATCTCCGTGCTCACTCAGGCTCGTGAGGACCTCATCGAACGCACCGTCGAGTCCCTCGTCGGCGCGAAGATGCCGACGGTCCACCTCTACAACGCAACGGCTCCGGTCTTCCGCAAGGTCGTCTTCGGCTTCGACGGCGACGGCTTCGACCAGACGCGTGACATCGCCACCCGCGGCACGCAGGCAGTCATGAAGCACGCCGAGTCGCTGCTGGGTGACGTGGACTTCGGCTACCAGTACTCGCCGGAGATCTTCGTCGACACCGAACCCGAGTTCGCCCTCGACATCGTCGGCAGCGTCCTCGACATGTGGCAGCCGGCGGCCGGTCGCGAGACCGTCGTCAATCTCCCCGCCACCGTTGAGCGGGGCACACCCAACACCTACGCCGACCAGATCGAATGGTTCTGCCGGAACATGCCCTACCGTGACGAGGTGGCTGTCTCCCTGCACCCGCACAACGACCGAGGCACCGGTGTGGCCGCCGCCGAGATGGGCATCATGGCCGGCGCGGACCGCATCGAAGGCTGTCTCTTCGGCAACGGAGAGCGCACAGGCAACCTCGATCTCGTCACCGTGGCACTGAACCTGTACACGCAGGGCGTCGACCCGGAGCTGGACTTCTCCGACATCGACGAAGTCATCCACACTGTGACCGAATGCAACCAGATCGGCGTCCACGAACGTCACCCCTACGGCGGCGACCTGGTCTTCACCTCGTTCTCCGGTTCGCACCAGGATGCCATCAACAAGGCCTTCGCCGACCGTGAGAAGAATGCGAAGGCCCAGGGCACTCCGGTCGACCTGATGGAATGGGACATGCCCTACCTGCCGGTCGACCCGAAGGACCTTGGCCGCTCGTACGAAGCCATCATCCGGGTGAACTCGCAGTCCGGCAAGGGCGGCGTGACCTACCTGCTCAAGAGCGAATACGGCCTCGATCTGCCGCGTCGCATGCAGGTCGAATTCTCCCGTGCAGTTCAGCAGCACACCGAGGCTGGCGGTGAGGTCACTGCCGAGGAGATCCGCCGCATCTTCAACCACGAGTACCTCCCCAGCGACGACTCCGATGCCGCGTGGGGTCGGTTCCAGATCGTGGGCATCCGCACCGAATCGGGTTCGGTCGATGACACGGGCAGTGCGGAGCGCATCGAAGTCGACCTCATCGTCGACGGCCAGGAACGCACCTACGAAGCCACAGGCAAGGGCCCCATCGATGCTCTCGTGCGAGTTCTCACCGACAACTTCGACGTCGACATCCGGCTCCAGGACTACACCGAGCATGCGATCGGCTCAGGGGCGGACACGATGGCCGCAGCCTACGTCGAACTCGCCGTCGAGGACCGCGTCATGTGGGGTGCGGGACTGCACCCCAACATCACGAAGGCCTCGCTCAAAGCCGTGATCTCCGCAGTCAACCGGGCGATCCGCGATCGCGACAAGGATCGCTGATCCCGGCACACGGCGTACCTCGCTGAACCTGCGGGAACGGTGAGGAACGCCCGCCGGAGTAGTGAGGAACGCCCGCCGGAGAGGTGATTGCTGCACCACTTGAGGCACAATCCACTGCTGAAATCTCACATCGCTGACAGAGTGCGGCGGGGACCATTCCCCGTCGCACTCTGCGATAATGGCAGGGTGCACAATTATCGTGATGAAGGCATCGTGCTCTCAGGGCACAAGCTCGGCGAAGCCGACCGCATCGTCACTGTCCTGACTCGCAGCCACGGACTGATCAGAGCGGTAGCGAAGGGCATCCGCCGCACCAAATCGCGCTTCGGCTCCCGGCTCGAACCGTTCATGCTCGTCGACCTGCAGTGCCATGTGGGACGCAACCTCGACATCGTCACTCAGGTCGAACTCATCGAACCCTTCGCCCGCGGCATCGGCGCCGACTACGACGCGTACTCGGCCGCGACTGTGATGGCGGAGACCGCCACTCGGATCACCGAGGTCGAACCGCAGTCGCGGACGCACTTCCTCCTCCTCGTCTCGGCCGTCCGTTCCCTGTGCAAGGGCGAACACCCGCCGAGGCTGGCCCTCGACGCGTATCTGCTGCGGGCGATGTCCGTGGCCGGGTGGGCGCCGAGCCTGCTCGACTGCGCACAGTGCGGCCAGCCCGGACCCCATCGTGCGTTCTCTGCCGCTTTAGGCGGGGCAGTGTGCACGAACTGCCGTCCCAGCGGTGCCGCCCTGCCCGACACCGACGCCCTCGAGCACATGGCCGCCCTGCTCTCCGGTGACTGGCAGCGTGCCGAGGCCTCTGACCTCCACGACCAGATGGACGGGTCCAAGCTCGTCTCCGACTGGGTGTCTTGGCACCTGGAGCGCAATATCCGATCACTGAGAGTTCTGGAGAGCAGATGAGCTATCCCGCACCGCCTCCGCACCCCAGCGGAGCTCGACCCCCGGCCATGGATGCGAAGTTCATCCCGAAGCACGTCGCTGTGGTCATGGACGGCAACGGCCGGTGGGCCAACGAGCGCGGACTGCCGCGGACTGAGGGCCACAAAGCGGGGGAGTTCTCACTCCTCGAGGTCATCCATGGTGCGATCGAGATCGGCGTCGACTATCTCTCCGCCTACGCCTTTTCCACGGAGAACTGGAAGCGGTCGCCCGAAGAAGTCCGATTCCTCATGGGCTTCAACCGTGACGTCATCCGCCGCCGCCGCGATGAACTGCACGCCTTGGGTGTGCGCATCGTCTGGTCCGGGCGCCGTGGACGTCTGTGGCGATCGGTCATCTCCGAACTCGAGTCCGCCGCCGAGATGACGAAGGACAACACGGGCCTGACCCTGCAGTTCTGCGTCAACTACGGCGGCAGGTCCGAGATCGTCGATGCGGTCAATGCGATCACCGAGGAGGTGGCCGCGGGCAGACTCAAGCCGGGAAAGGTCAATGAGAAGGCCCTCCGCTCGCGGCTCTATGCCGCTGAAGTCCCCGACGTCGACCTGTTCGTCCGGTCGTCGGGGGAGCAGCGCACATCGAACTTCCTGCTGTGGCAGTCCGCCTATGCCGAAATGGTCTTCCAGGACGTGCTGTGGCCCGACGTCGACCGCCGCACCCTGTGGGAAGCCATCGAGGAGTACGCTCGCCGCGACCGCCGTTTCGGCGGAGCCGTGGACAAAGCGAGCTCCTGAGCAATTCGAAACTCCCGGGTATGACGGAAACTTCCGGGCACGACAGGAACTCCCGGGTACGACAGAAACTCCCGGACATGACACTGGCCCGCACCGAAATCGGTGCGGGCCAGTGGTCTATTCAGCGTCTTCTATTCAGCGCCGTATGCTCACGGTCGTCTGCTCAGACGAGCAGTGACTCAGTAGCGGTCGTGTGAACGCTCGCCGCCGAAGCGGTCATTGCTGAACTTCTTGCCGCCGCGACGATCGCCGCGGAAGCTGCGAGCGTCACCGGGCTGCTTGTCGAAGTTGCCCTTCTTGAACGGACGGCCCGGACGGCCCGAATCCGGGCGGATGTCGATGGGGCGACCCTGGATCTCGGTGTGCGAGAGCTTGCGCAGCACTGACGGATCGAGGTTCTTCGGCAGATCAACAAGGGTGTGGTTGGCACGGATGTCGATGTGGCCGATCTCCTTCGAAGTCAGGCCGCCCTCGTTGGCGATGGCACCGACGACGGCGCCCGGCTGCAGGCGCTCGTTGCGGCCGACGGCCAAACGGTAGGTGGCCATGTTCTCGTCACGCGGACGGGACGAGCGTTCACGGCCGGGCTTACCGTCGCGTCCGCCGCCGTCACGGACGGGCTTGCCGCGGGAAGGTTCGGGCATCGGATCGGCCTTGAGCGAGTTCGACTCCAGCACCATCGAGGCCAGAGCCGCGGCGATGTCCGTAGCCGGAATGTTGCGGGAGAGTTCGTACTGCTCGATGACTGTGGCGAGCTCGGTCAGCTCAGTCGTGGCGAGTGCGTCGTCGATGCGCTTCGTGAACTTCTCCACGCGAGTGTTCGTCAGCTGCTCGACGCTGGGCATGGCCAGCTGCTCGACCTTCTGCTTCGTCGCGCGCTCGATGGAGCCGAGCAGACGCTGCTCACGCGGAGTGATGAAGAGGATCGCTTCGCCTGAACGGCCTGCACGACCGGTGCGGCCGATGCGGTGGACGTAGGACTCGGTGTCATGGGGGATGTCGAAGTTGACGACCAAGGAGATGCGCTCGACGTCGAGGCCACGAGCGGCGACGTCGGTGGCGACGAGGATGTCGATCTTGCCCGAACGCAGCATGTCGATCGTGCGCTCACGGGCCTGCTGCGGGATGTCACCGTTGATTGCGGAGGCCTTGAAGCCACGAGCGCGCAGCTTCTCTGCGAGTTCTTCCGTGGCCTGCTTGGTCCGGACGAACATGATGATGCCCTCATACTCCTCGATCTCGAGGATGCGAGTCAGAGCATCGAGCTTATGCGAGTGCTGAACCATGAGGTAGCGCTGACGAATGTTCGATCCGGTCTGCGACTTCGCATCGACGCGAACCTCTTTGGGGTTGTTGAGGTATTTGCCGGTCAGGCGGTGGATCGAGGTCGGCATCGTGGCGGAGAACAGAGCCACCTGACGCGAATCGCCCGACTGGCTGAAGATCTCTTCGATGTCCTCAGCGAAGCCCATCTTGAGCATCTCGTCGGCCTCATCGAGAATGAGGTGACGGAGGCTGGCCAGCTTGAGCGAACCCTTTTTGAGGTGATCGATGACGCGACCGGGCGTTCCCACCACGACCTGAGCTCCGCGCTTGAGGCCGGACAGCTGGGGGCCGTAAGCCTGGCCGCCGTAGATCGGGAGGACGGAGAAATCGTTGAGGTTCGTGGCATACGAGGTGAACGCCTCGGCGACCTGGATCGCAAGCTCACGGGTGGGGGTCAGTACCAGAGCGAAGGGACCGTCGTTGGCGCGGCCCGCCTCGGCGAGGTCAGACAGCGCGGGAAGCGCGAAAGCGGCGGTCTTGCCGGTACCGGTCTGGGCCAGTCCGATGACGTCGCGGCCAGCGGTCAGCGCGGGAATGGTTGCGGCCTGGATCGGGGTCGGAGTTTCGTACCCCTGAGCCTCGACTGCTTGAAGGACGAGCGGGTGAAGACCCAGCTCTGAGAATTTCGGTGTTGTATCGGTATCGGACTGTGACACGTCGGTCATGAGTTTTTCTCTCTCACGTCGGCACACACTTGATCGCAGATGACTGAAGTGGCGATCTACCCTGCGGCCGCTTGTGCATTCATCGTGAGCAATCCGGGCCGAAACCGTATGAGATCCAAGGCGTGCTTGGACAGACTTGAAAACCGTCAGTACGGAGAAAGGTTTGGGTGTACCCCAATCCTACATGCCCCAGGCCCGCCGAGGTGGTCCCAGGGCCCGTAAGGAAGTGTGAGTTCCGTCGCCCATGGTCGATGACCCGTCCGGGATCGCCGAACCGATAGGCTGTACCTGCGAGCCACGGCAGCCGGCCGTCGGCGACCTACCCCGAGGAGAAAACATCGTGGCACAGTCCAAGTTGGATGCCGTCATCGCCCTGGCCAAACGCAGAGGATTCGTCTTCCAAGCCGGAGAGATCTACGGCGGGTCCCGTTCGGCTTGGGACTACGGCCCATTGGGCGTCGAGCTCAAGGACAACATCAAGGCCCAGTGGTGGCAGACGTTCGTCCGCGGACGCGAGGACGTCGTCGGTCTCGACTCCTCCATCATCTTGCCCAAGCGTGTCTGGGAAGCTTCCGGCCATGTGGCGACCTTCGTCGACCCGCTCGTCGAATGCCTCAACTGCCACAAGCGCCACCGCGAGGATCACCTCGTCGAGGCCTATGAGGCCAAGCACTCGAAGGCCCCTGAGAACGGCATGGCCGACGTCGTCTGCCCGGACTGCGGCACCCGTGGTCAGTGGACCGAGCCGCAGGAGTTCTCCGGCCTGGTCAAAACCTACCTGGGCCCCGTCGACTCCGAATCAGGGCTGAACTACCTGCGTCCGGAGACCGCTCAGGGCATCTTCGTGAACTTCAACAATGTGCTCACCGCGGCGCGGAAGAAGCCGCCATTCGGCATCGGCCAGGTCGGCAAGGCCTTCCGCAACGAGATCACGCCGGGCAACTTCATCTTCCGCACGCGTGAGTTCGAGCAGATGGAGATCGAGTACTTCGTCCGTCCCGAGGAAGCAGAGGACTACTACCGCGAATGGGTCGAGGCCTGCTGGAACTGGTTCCTCGACCTCGGCATCTCCGAGGACAACGTGCGCCGCCTCGACGTTCCCGAAGACGACCGTGCCCACTACTCATCAGGCACGATCGACGTCGAATACCGCTTCGGCTTCCAGGGCTCGGAATGGGGCGAGCTCATGGGCGTGGCCAACCGCACTGACTACGATCTGGGCACCCACACCGAGGCTTCGGGTGCGAAGCTGCAGTACTTCGACCAGGCCAGCGGTGAGCGCTATACCCCGTACGTCATCGAGCCGTCCTTCGGCCTGACCCGGTCGATGATGGCGTTCCTCGTCGACGCCTACTTCGAGGACGAGGCACCGAACACGAAGGGCGGCGTCGACAAGCGCATCGTGCTCAAGCTCGATCCGCGCCTGGCTCCGATCAAGGCAGCTGTGCTGCCTTTGAGCCGCAACGAGAAGCTGTCCCCGCAGGCCAAGGAGCTCGCTGCGCGACTGCGCAAGCGCTGGAACATCGACTTCGACGATGCCGGCGCAATCGGTCGCCGTTACCGTCGCCAGGACGAGATCGGCACCCCGCTGTGCATTACGTTCGACTTCGACTCCCTCGACGACAACGCGGTCACGATCCGCAAGCGCGACGATATGAGCCAGGAGCGCGTAAGCCTCGACCAGGTGGAGAACTACCTGGCCGAACACCTCGGCGTCTGATTCTGATGCGGCGTCTGATGCAGGTTCGAGCCGGCTCAGACGCAGTCTTCGGCATCTGAGCCGGAACCAGCAGAACGACAGCGGCCCCGACTCCTCAAATGAGGAATCGGGGCCGCTGTCGTGTGCCTGTGAGACCGGTTGGTCGCCTGACTGGTCGGCCGACCAGGGACCAGGCCTCAGGCTGTGACCTCAGTGATCAGAGCTTGGTCCAGGCTTCGGTCAGTGTTCCGCGGATGATCTGCTCCATCTCATCGAATTCCTTCTGACCCACGGTCAGCGGCGGCGAGAGCTGGATGACAGGGTCTCCACGGTCGTCGGCGCGGCAGTAGAGGCCGTCCTCGAACATCTTCGCCGAGACGAAGTTCTTGAGGATGCGCTCGGACTCCTCCTCGGTGAAGGACTCCTTGGTGTCGCGATCTTTGACGAGCTCGATTCCGTAGAAGAAACCTTCGCCGCGGACGTCACCGACGATCGGCAGATCCTTGAGCTTCTCGAGTGTGAACTTGAACGCCGCTGCGTTCGTGTGCACGTGGTCGTTGAGCTTCTCTTCCTCGAAGATGTCGAAGTTCGCCATCGCGGCGGCACAGGAGACGGGGTGTCCGCCGAATGTGTAGCCGTGGTAGAAGGTCTCGTCTCCACCGGGGCCGAACGGTTCGAACAGACGATCCGAGGCGATCATCGCGCCGAGCGGAGCATACCCGGAGGTGATGCCCTTGGCGCTCGTGATGATGTCCGGTACGTAGCCGAAGTCGTTGCAGGCGAACATGTCGCCGATGCGGCCGTACGCGCAGATCGTCTCGTCCGAGACCAGGAGCACGTCGTACTCGTCGCAGATCTCGCGGACACGATCGAAGTAACCGGGAGGCGGCGGGAAGCAGCCACCCGAGTTCTGGACCGGCTCGAGGAAGACTGCGGCAACCGAATCCGCGCCTTCGAATTCGATGGCCTCGCCGATGCGGTCTGCTGCCCAGCGGCCAAAGGCCTTCTCATCGTGAGCGTAGGGTTCGGGCGAACGGTAGAAGTTCGTGTTGGGAACCTTGATCGCACCCGGGACCAGCGGCGCGAACTGTTCGCGCAGATCCGGCAGCGACGTCACGGACAGGGCGCCGTGAGGGGTGCCGTGGTAAGCCGTGGCACGCGAGATGATCTTGTGCTTGCCGGGCTTGCCGGTGACCTTGAAGTAGTTCTTCGCCAGCTTCATCGCGGACTCGACGGAGTCGCCGCCGCCTGAAGTGAGGAAGACGCGGTTGAGGTCGCCGGGAGCGTAGCTCGCCAGACGCTCGGAGACTTCGATGGCCTGCGGATGGGCGAAGGACCACAGCGGCATGAAGGGCAGCTTCAGTGCCTGGTCGGACATCGCTTTGGCGATCTCTTCGCGACCGTGTCCCACCTGGACGGTGAAGAGGCCGGCGAGGCCGTCGAGGTACTTCTTGCCCTTGTCGTCGAAGATGTGGTGACCTTCGCCGCGGGTGATGATCGGTGCTTCGCCGCCGTTGAACAGTGACTGGTGTGGTGCCATGTGCATCCACACGTTGTTGCGAATGGCATCCTGATAAGGCGTGCCGGCTCTCGTGACATTGTCTGTCATCGCGTCCCCCAATTGTATTTTTGCTTTTCCAGTGAGAGGTACATGAAGAGCTCCGTGTCCACGACAGCGTCGATCGAGCGGAGTTCTTCGTTGACGAATTCGATCAGGTGTCGATCTGATTCGCAGACGATCTCGACCAAGATGTCGAACGAGCCCGCCGTGACGACGAGATAGTCGATCTCGTCGTAACCGTGGAGCCTGTCGGCGACCTTGGATATATCTCCCCGAACCTTGACCCCCACCATGGCCTGTCGGGCGAAGCCCAGACTCAGAGGATCGGTCACGGCGACGATTTCCATCACGCCGGAATCGATGAGTCTCGAGACCCTCTGTCGCACGGCGGCTTCGGACAGCCCAACTGACTTGCCGATGGCGGAGTAGGACTTCCGTCCGTCATGCTGCAATTCGACGATGATCGCTTTTGATTTCTCGTCGAGATTGCCCAGGCGGTGGTTGCTTCCGCTCGGCATCGATTGGGCCATTCTTCACCTCCGTGATGTGGGTCTCAACCCAATCTATCATCGAAATCGTCGGAATGCGCACCTTCGCATGCGAATTTCGTCGAATCATAATTTCATTGATTCTGGATTCGTCATGATTTCGCAATTTTGCCCTCGACAACACGCGTGTTGCGGAGATTGACACCATGTGATCCGGATCACCACACTGTAGACATGAATGAGGGTGAGCTGTTCTACACCGGCGAAGACAACCGGCCGGATGTACATGGAATGCGGCCCGGCGCGGAACAGGGGCGAGCAGGACAGGAAGTCCGGGCTCGTCCTCAGCCCCGCCCGGGTGAGGTCGACACGATCGGCGCGAACGAATTGGTCTTCTCTCCCGACGAGTATCTGGGGCGGATCGCCTCGGTGCGGAATCGGATGATCGACCAGGGGCTGTCGGCGCTCATCGTCACAGATCCCGCGAATGTCTACTACCTGACCGGGTACAACGCGTGGTCGTTCTACACCCCGCAGCTCCTGTTCGTTCCGGCCTCGGGGCCACTGACGCTGTTCCTGCGGGACATGGATGCTCGAGGTGCCATGCACACGTCCTGGCTGCCGCCCGAGGACATCGTCGGCTATCCGGAGCGCTACGTCCAGCGCCCGCATATCCACCCCTTCGACTGGGTGTCCTTCGCACTGCGTCAGCGGTGGGAGGTCGCGCGCGCCTCGTCCTCACCGGTCGGCGTTGAGATGGATTCCCACTTCTTCTCTCCGCGTGCCTTCCGTGCCCTCGTCAACGGGGTGCCCGAATGGCGGCTGGTGGACTCGTTCGAGCTGGTCAATTGGATTCGGGCGATCAAGTCGCCTGCCGAGGTCGCACTGATGCGCAAGGCCGCCGAGGTGACCACGGCGGCGATGGATGCAGCCCTGGGCACCATCGGGGCGGGTGTCGGTCAGAACGAGGTGGCCGCCGAGATCGCTGCTGCCCAGGCCCGCGGCATTGGAGACGTCTGGGGTGACTACCCTGCGATCGTGCCGTTGCTGCCCACCGGCGAGAGTGCGGACACTCCGCACCTGAGCTGGACGGACCGGCGCTTCGTCGCTGATGAGTCTGTGAGCATCGAACTCGCAGGTGTGCACCGTCGGTACCACGTGCCCTTGGCTCGGACTGCTGTCGTCGGCACGCCGAAGCAGGAGCTCATTCGCCTCGAAGGGGTTGTGGCGGAAGCTCTCGCTGCGGTCCTCGACGTGGCTGCACCCGAGGTCCCGACGGCAGAGCTGGCACGCACCTGGAATCGTGTGCTCGCGCTGGCGGGTCTGGAGAAGCCGAGCCGGTTGGGCTACTCGATCGGCATCGGGTATCCGCCGGACTGGGGTGAGCGGACGATCTCGATCAGGACCGAGGACGATCAGGTCCTTGAGGCGGGGATGACCTTCCACCTCATCTGCGGGATGTGGATGAATGGCTACGGCTACGAGCTTTCGGAGTCCATCCTCATCACCGACACCGGGTGCGACACGTTCACCGCGTTCGCGCGCGAACTCATCCGCGTCTAGGGCGTGTCTCCTTTATTGACCATTCCAGGACTGGCACGGTGGAGACGTGACTACACAGCAACGACACCGAGTCTTCACTGATGAGCAGTG
>NZ_JALDSX010000040.1 GCF_022748595.1 Brevibacterium sp. ZH18
GGTCCGCTCGAGGCCAAGTGGTCCGCTCGATGAGAATGTCTGTGTGCTGAACCCGCCGAGGTGGTCGGGCGACTACTCGATGATCTCGCCGCTGATGACGTCGCCGCCATCGTCGGGTGGGTTCCGGCGCGGGTCGTGGCGAATGGCATCGGCAGTCTTATGCAGGCGACGGCCGAGCGCGACCAGCGCGATGCCGACGACGAAGATGAATATCGCGAGGGTGAAGATGAGCGTGGTCACCCCTGCCTCGGGCGCGAAGAGGAAGAAACCTCCGAGGATGATTCCCAACACCCCGATGACTGTGAGCAGCCACCAGGCGCTCGCGCCCATACGACGCATGAAGAGTGAGACCATCACGCCGAGGAACCCGAAGAAGATGATCGCGAACCCGGTCAGGATCGTGACGAAGGCGGCGAAGAACATGGGGGAGAAGAAGATGAGCGCGGCCAGGAGGACCAGCAGCACCGACCTGGCGACCATGCTCCCGCTACGACCGCCCTTCGGGGCGAAGACCAAGGATGCAACGGCGATAACGGCCAGCCAGCCGGCGAAGATCCGCACGACCACCTCGGCGGTGGCGCCGGGCCAGACCACCATGAGCAGACCCACGAGACAGGCGATGACGCCGTTGGTGATGACTACTCTGCTGGTGCGTTTCAGGTCCATGGGTCAAGCCTAGTCACTCGGAATGGATGCTCGCTGAGCACAGGGAAGTGCCGGCGCTCGCCAGACCGGCGAGGGCCAGACCATCGGGCGCCAGACCGGCGAGGGCCAGACCGGCGAGGGCCAGACCAGCGCTCGCCAGACCGGCGGCTCAGCACCGGCGATCAGGCAGGTGCCTTCTCGTCGTTCGGAGCTCCGTGTTTCAGGGCCACCGGGGCTTTCTCGGTGCCCGGGAGCTTGATCGATGCGGGCAGATTCATCGTCTCCGTCAACCTCATCGAATCCGACAGGGCCCTGACCATTCCGCTGAAATCGCCCAGCGAGTGGTCACTGTCCTGTCCGCCGAATGTGGCGCTCAACGCTTCCGCCGCCGAGGTGGTGGTGCCGTTGATCGACGTCCCCGCGGGGACGTTCTCGACCGAAGCGTCGGCCGCCTTCGGAGTGTTCCCCTCGAGGAACCGCAGAAGTTCGACCGGGAAGGGCAGAACAAGCGTCGAATTCTTCTCGGCGGAGACTTCGACGATCGTCTGGAGCAGGCGCAGCTGCAAAGCTGCGGGTGTGTCTGCCATCGTTGCGGCGGCCTGCGCCAACTTCGTAGAAGCCTGGAACTCACCGTCGGCGATGATCACGCGTGAACGGCGCTCACGTTCGGCTTCAGCCTGGCGTGACATAGAGCGCTTCATCGACTCGGGCAGTGCGACGTCTTTGATCTCGACCCGATCGATGTGCACACCCCAGTCGACTGCGGGGCTGTCGATCATGATGGCTAGGCCCTGGTTGAGCCGCTCCCTGTTGGTGAGCAGATCGTCGAGTTCGCTCTGACCGATGATCGAACGCAGCGACGTCTGTGCCACTTGGCTGACGGCGAGCTGATAGTTCTCGACATCGATGACTGCCTTGCGTGGATCCACGACCTTGAAATAGATGACCGCATCGACGCGGACAGTCACATTGTCGCGGGTGATGCCGTCCTGAGCGGGAATCGGCATGGTGACGATCTGCAGATTGACCTTCTGCAGCTTGTCCACGAACGGCACGATGGCCGTCATCCCTGGGTGCTTCGGATCACTTGTGACTCGACCCAGGCGGAAGACGACTCCACGTTCGTACTGTTTGATGATCTTCAAACTGTTGCCGAGCGTGATGATGCCGAGCGCGACCAGGCCGAATACGACGTATAGAAAGAACATCGAATCGCCTCCTTCGACGATTGACTGTCCTTTCAACGTTACGCCTGAGTGGGCAAAAAGGACCCGCCTCGGCGACAATCTCGATACGGTTGTCGGCATCGGCTCAGAAACCGCGGCACAGCCAGCCTTGGCGGCAGGGCCAGAGCTGGCAGCCCAGAGGTGTCGCCAGCGGTGACTTAACCGTTGGCCCGAGACCCGGACGTGTCCGAAGCAGACGGCACTGCGACCTTCTCCCGCGCGAGCAGACGCTTCCCGGCAGGGTAAGACGCCAGCGATTGCGGCAGCCGTACGAGCCGACCGGAGGCATAGGTGGCGATGACCTCGCCGGTGTCCGGCTGGTTGGGCCCGACTCCGTGGGCATCGACTCCGATCCTGCGCAGGGTCTGCTTCGCAACGGGGATGGGGGAGTCGAAGAGGGTGATCGCTCCGGCCCGGGCCGCCATAATGCGGTCGGCGACAAGGCCGTAGTGGGTGCAGCCGAGCACGACGGTCTCCATGCCGGGATCCATCTGATCCAGGGCCGCGTCGATCGCGGCATCGATCGTGGCGATGTCAGCGACGTTGATCGCCTCGGCGAGGCCGGGGCACGCGACCTTGGATACGGTCAGGTCGCCGGCGAACGTGTCGATGAGGTTCTGCTGATACGCACTGCCCGTCGTGGCCGGGGTCGCCCAGATCGCGAAGTCCTGCCCGGTCCCGGCCGCCATCTTCACGGCCGGGACTGTGCCGATGACCGGGATGTCGGGCTCGTAGCGAGCACGCACGGCCTCGAGGGCTTGGACGGAAGCGGTGTTGCAGGCGATGACGATCGCATCGGGCTCCCACTCGGCGAGCACCGCTGCCGAGTTCAGGGCCCTGGCCTCAAGCGCCTCCGGGCTCAGGCTCCCGTACGGGGTGAAGTCCGGATCCATGGCGAGAACGAGATCGGCGTGCGGAGCCAGATGGAACAGCGCATCTGCGGTGCCGAGGAGCCCGAGGCCGGAATCGAGCAGACCGATACGCGTCATGAGACCTCTTTCGGGTAGGCGAATTCCTTGATTTCCTTCAGATGCGTCTTCGTCAGCCCCTTGGCGAACTCGGGAGCGATGAGCTTGAGCCTGTTCGACGAGTAGCGATCGAGGAAGTAATCACGGGTGGCCGGTGCTGCCAGATCGTCGTCGATCCAGATGGCGCGACCGTGCTCGTGGGAGTCGAGCCAGTCCTCCATTGCACGCGCCTTCCACCACAGGTGCGGGTCGTTGGCGTAGCGGTTGTGGGTCTCGTCGGGCATCTCGATGACCTCGAACGAGTTACGCAGACCGAACTTCGGCTCCAACTCGGTTTTGCACCGATCTGACCAGGTCGAAAGCCACACCACGTCGACGTCATGGGTCTCGACGAGGCGGTCGAAGAACTCGACCACGGCAGGCTTGTAGTGCAGTTCGTAGTCCCAGGCCTGGAGCTTCTTGCGCCCTTCGGCGACGATGCGCAGCTTGGGCACAGGGTACGAGTTGAGGACGCCGTCGACGTCGAGGAAGACAGTGACATGCCGTGCTTGCCGGCGTGCTGAGACCGGCGATGGGGATGCGGCTGCCATTGTTCCTTCCTCCGAGTACCGAGCGCGGCTGCCGGGTGCGACAGTCGAGAACATGCGTGAGCGGCCCGCTTATCCGGGAGCAGGACGAACTGCCCGTGAGGGGTCGATCAACGATGAGTTTACCGCTCGAAACTGAGGAAGGCCGAGCCTTCGTGGACGACGAGACGCGCATCTCCCGGCAGCTGCCGGTCAGTCGCAGATGCTGTGAGCCTCAGTCAGCCTCGGCGAGGTACTGCTCGAGGACGCCGCGGATGTCCTCGGCGATCGGGGAGGGCCTGCCGGTCTCTCGGTCGATGTGGACGAGGATGACGTCGGAGTTGAACACCTTGTTGCCGCTCTGCTCACCGCGAGTGTGGACGGTAAATGAGGAGGTGCCGATCCGTTTGACCGTCACAGTCATCTTGAGCTCGGGGCCGTACATGACGGGCAGTAGATAGTCGATCGACTGGTTCGCGACGAGCATTCCGCCGCCGGTGATCCTGCCGGCCTTGGCCTCGTGGAGCCAGCGCACGCGGCATTCCTCGATGAGCGAGATCATGCGCGCGTTGTTCACGTGGCCGAGCATGTCCTGATCGGACCAGCGCACCTCTGGGGAATACTCGAATGTCTTCACGGACAACCTTTCGACTCAACTGCTCTGGAGACTCTCCATCTCCAACTATGGGACGCTACCAGGAGGGTCGGGCGGCCCTGAACACCGGGATCCTACTTATGGTCAGGTCGGCCCTGGTTCCCTTGTAGAACTGATCGATCGTTCTATAGTGAAACAGGAATGATCGACGAAAGGAAATCATGGCAGTGCTCAACGGTGTGCGCGTACTTGACCTCGGCGGGATCGGCCCCGGCCCCTTCGCCACAATGATGTTGGCAGATATGGGCGCCGAGGTGGTTCGCCTCGACCCGCCTGCCGCCGCTGGCCAGCCGATGAATCCCGTCCTCGACCGGGGCAAGCGGTCGGTCACCGCTGATTTCAAATCCGAGTCGGGGATCGCGCTCGCCCGTGGGCTCGCGGCGAAGTCAGACATCGTCGTCGAGGGATTCCGTCCCGGTGCCGCGGAGCGCTTGGGGCTTGGACCCGATGACCTGCACGCACTCAACCCGGCGCTCGTCTACGGCCGCATCACCGGTTACGGCCAGGACGGTCCGAAAGCGCAGAAGGCCGGACACGACCTCGGCTACATCGCTTCGACCGGCCTGCTCAATCAGCTCGGCCGGGCCGATGGTCCGCCGCAGTTCCCGGTCAACCTCATCGGCGACTTCGGCGGTGGGGGAATGCTGCTGGTCGTCGGTGTCCTCGGTGCGCTCACCAGTGCACGAGCGACCGGCATCGGCACCGTTGTCGACACCGCCATGATCGACGGCGCGAACCTTCTGTATTCGATGATGCACGGCTTCTCCGAAATGGGAATGTGGCGCCACGACGCCCGCGGGCACAACCTCCTGGACTCCGGCGCACCGTTCTACGACGTTTACCCCACCGCCGATGACAGGTACGTGTCCGTGGCCTGCATCGAACCGGCCTTCTTCGCCGAGTTCGTGCGCACCCTCGGCATCGAGGACCAGCTGCCCGAACCGCTGGAACAGATCGACCATTGGCAGCCGAAGCACTGGCCCATCATGCGACCAGTCTTCGCCGAGGCGCTGGCCGCGCGCACCTTGGCCGAACTCGAAGAGCTCTTCACCGGTCACGACGCCTGCGTCGAGCCGGTCCGCACCATGGCCGAGGCGAAAACCGATCCCCACAACTTGCACCGCGGACTCTTCTACACCGACTCCGCCGGAGAGGACCAGCCGGTCCCGGCACCGAGGTTCAGCAGGCCCCGAGACCCGGCCACTGCGCCGACGTCGGGTGGCGGGGAACCCGGTGGACCACCTCGGCGGGCGCCGGCCATCGGAGCGGACACCGATGAGGTGATCGCCGAATTGGGTGCGTGACATATGTGAGCAGAAGCGGAGGTTGCGAGGGGCGCCGATAGGGGCCTGAAGCAGTCTGAGTCCGCGGTGAGTGATCGAAGGCGTAGGCTGAGCATCGGACCGGACTGCACATGTAGAGGTGGAGAATGTCGCCGAAGAACGCCCTGGTGATCGAAGACGATGATGATATTCGCCGTCTGCTGGAAGTGGTGCTCGAACAGAGCGGGTTCAGCGTCGAATCGGTCGCTACCGGAGCGCTCGGTGTGGATCGGCTGCCTGCTGCATCACTTTCGCTCATCACCGTCGACCTCGGTCTGCCCGATATGAGCGGCCTCGATGTGGTCGAACAGATTCGGCCGCAGACATCGGCCACGATTGCCGTCATCAGCGCTCGATCGAGTCAGAAGGATCGTGACGCCAGTCTGGCGGCTGGCGCGGATGCGTTCCTGACCAAGCCATTCAGACCCCGCGAACTCAGGCAATGGGTCAGAGAACTCGACGAGGCCCGCACCTTCGAAGACTGAGCACGTCAATCGGGGCCAGCGGGACTCGAGAATCGTGCGACCGAAAGCCGAGTGCCCGGCTGAACGCCGCGCGCGCAGCTGCACACCGTGTGCACGGCTGTCCGTCAGTGCTGACCTCGCGTCGGCAGGTCGAGGAAACGGCCGCGGATCTCGGTGACCGTATCGTCGCCGACTCTCGCCAAGCGGGGCAGTGCCGAGCGTGCCGCCTCGAGCTCCCCGGTTTCGACCATTGTCGTGAAGTCCTCGGCCGCGACCTGGAGTCGCTTCGCTCCGACCATCGTCGCCGATACGCGGATGCTGGCGATCGCATCGCCGATCTCCACAGAATCCTCCGCGGCCACCGTCCGCTGCAGAGTTGCCAGACGGCGCGGCCAGATGAGGGAGAAGCGCGACACGATCTCCGCCGCGTATTCGTCCCTGCCCTCGAGCTCCTCGGCCAGATCCGCCAGACTCTGCTGATCGAGCAGGGGCAGCAGCTGCAGGGCAGCTGGGGTGAAGGTCGACGTCGAGAGGACACCATCGGCGTTCCGCTTCGTCTTCGCCCAGGAATTGCGGCCGGTGGCCATTCGCGCGATCGCCCGCGGATAGTAGAAGTACGTGAAGTAGACGTAGACCAGGTAGCCGAGGCCCAGCAGGAGGGCACTCACGCGGCCGATCGGTTCGGAACTCCAACGACGATACAGCGGACCCCACAATGCGTAGGGGAGGACGACGAAGACAAGACCCGCGAGGAGCGTGAGCCACGTCGAGACGTCGTCGAGGAAGCCGAAGCTGCCTTCTGACACCGCGACCCAGATGAGAGTCGGGATGAGCACGAGGTTGAGCATCATCAACCATGGTTGACTCATGAAGTAGTGGATCTCTGCGAAGCCCGACGGGCCGAGTGCGCGGCTTCTGCGCAGAGTAGGCAGAATCGACGCGCATTCCATGACGCCCTGCGCCCACCGGGTTCGCTGAGTGAGGAGGCGGCGGAAATGCGGCAGCGCCTCTTGGGACACGTGGGCCTGAGGGAGGTAGCCGTTGCGGGCGCCTGTGCTGAGGATATTCAGACCCAGCTCGTAGTCTTCGCTGAGCTTGTTTCCCCGCGGTTCGCCGTGTGCTTCATCCAAGGTGTCCAACACGCTCAAACGAGTGAACTGGCCGTTCCCACCCATGCCGACGGTGCCGGTGGCGACGCGCAGCTGCTGCATCGCCGAGTTCGACGTGCGGAACTCAATGTCCTGCATCCGCACGAGAAACCTGCCCACGGCGTTGATGAATCGACCTCGCCCCGGCCGGGGGCGTCGGTCGCTGCGGTTCTTCATCCACACTTCGAGCTGGGCGGCACCCAAGGTCTCGTCGCCGAACCCGGATGGCCCCGAAAGTACGTCGAGCGCATTCTCGGAGAGGAATCCATCGGCATCGAGGACCCCGATGACTGCGCGTTCGCGCTCTGTCGTCTGAGGGCCTACGTACTCGGAGACGATCCGGTACGCGGCATTGAGAGCTTTGCCCTTGCCTGTGCGTGCCTCGGGCAGGACTCGGGAGATGAGATGAGTTCGAGCATCGACATCCATGACGTCTCGAACGATGAGAGCCGTCGAGTCCTCGCTGGCATCGTCTATGACCCAGATATGAGCCTGCGGGAACGAGGTGCGGGCGGAGGAGACGGTCTCGGCGATGACGCTCTCCTCGTCACGGCAGGGAATGAGGAAGTGCCAGGAGAACGCCGAGGGATCGCCGGGTTCGACGTCTCGCCTCCTGGCATGGGAGATGAGGAGAAGACTGACATAGGCCAGAGAGAGTGAAGCAGTGACGGTGATGGTGATGAGCGCGATGTCATACCACCAGTACCGGCCTATCTGCCCGAACGAGCCTGAGAAGCAGAAGATGTAGGCCGCGAGCACGCCGTAGATCAACGATGCGGCCACCGCGATCGGACTGATCCTGACACCGGAACGTCGCGCTTTCGCGCTGGTCGATCCGCTGCCTTGCGAACCGTTCGGATTCGGTTCAGGCTCGTGCGTTCTGTTCTCAGCCACTGTTTCCCTGTCACTCTCCTGCTGGTCGGGCCGGAAGGCGGACGCTGAACGTGCTGCCGCGTCCCGGGGTCGACGACACCGAAATCGTGCCGTTGTGAGCGTCGACGATGCTCTTCGTCACCGACAGCCCCAGGCCCACCCCACGTGTCGTCGACTCGCGTGCCGCGGCTCCGCGGAAGAATGGGGTGAACAGCCGATCCACCTCGCTGCCGGGCATACCCGGACCATCGTCCTTCACATCGAAGCCGACACCCGTGTCGTCTGTTCTCGATTCGACGCTCACACGGTGGCCGGCTCCCGAATACTTGATTCCGTTGAAGACCAGATTGGTGAGCACCTGAGTGATGCGCTTCGGGTCTGTCATCACTCTCGAGCGGGTCAGGCCGTCGATGCTCAGGCGCACACCGTGATCGGCCGCTGCCGGCTGCAGCGAACGCACGACCTCTTCGATAAGTGAGCTCAGGTCGACTGGGGAAGAATCGAGGTCCAGCCGCTGTGATTCCGCCTGCTGCTCGAGGAGGATGTCCTCGACCAGGGCGTAGAGCTGCTCGGAGTTCCTCCGGATCACCTCGAGATGGCCGCCGATCGACGAACTCACGACGCCGAGGTCCGGATTCGCCGAGGCGGATGTCGGCACGCTCTCATCGAGTTCGTCAATGGCCAATTCGGTATACCCCATGATCGATGTCAGAGGGGTTCGCAGCTCGTGTGAGACCGACGCCAGGATCTCCTCGCGTGCGCGGATGAGGTGCTGGGTTGCGGTGACATCATAGGTGACCACGATCATGTGGGGTGCCAAGTAGGCGTCGCCGAGCAGGGAAGTAGTGCTCACGCTCAAGGCACGCTGGCCGACACCGGGAGACCCGACCCAGATCAGCTCGTCTTTGAACACCTCACCACGACGGGCCCTGACCAATGGGCGTTGCTCAGGGGCCACCTCGGTGGCGGCATCGGCAGCGAACACCGTCCAACTGCTGTCGTCGGCGAGGTCAGCATCGGCAGGGGTGGCATGCTCCAGATGCGCGCGGAACGCCGAGTTCTCGAAGATCGAAGCGCCATGCCCGTCGAGGATGAGGAGTCCGACGTTGACGCTCTCGCCGGTGGTTCTCAACAGACTGGAGGAGCGTCTGACATCGGAGGTGAGCTTCTCCTGTGCCAGAAGCGCAGTTCGAAGACGCTGGTTGCTGGCCCGCACTCGCATATCGAAGCCGGCGACCATGCCCGCGGTCATCGCAACCGCGACGGGAAGGAGGGCAGCCAGCAGCACACGAGCTGTATCGATGGTGGTATCTGTGCCTCCGAAGAGGTTGACCGGGGTGACGGTGACCAGCACCGCCGCGGTGGCGATGATGACTCCTCTGCGCCTGAGGGTGATGACCAGCCACACCGCCGGGATGAGGGAGAGCACGGAGAGCGCGCCCCCGTCCGGGTAGGTGGCGTAGCGGCACATTCCCAGTGCCGCGAAGTCGAGGAGTGGGATGATGAAGTCGGGAAGCGCGGTCCGTGTGAACCGGTTGGTGACGAATGCGCCCACGGTGGCCAGAACCAGAACGAAGAGCCCCGACAGCAGCCAGATGACGTGCACGGATTCTGGCCGCAGCAGGCCCAACGAGATGGACACGGCGCCGAGCAGTACGGCGAAGGTCGTTTGATGGATGATCGAGAAGGCTCGGACCTCACCGGCGATGAACGCCTGACGAATGAAGCGGCCTAACCTGGTCATGGCTGGTCTGCGGTGGGGAACACGACTGCTGCCTTCCTGAACTTCACTGACCAATCATCATCGGGTGGCCCGATTCACATCCTATCCGGGTTTCCTCCCAGCAGTGGCTGGCCTTGCGTAGGCATCAGCCGCGGTCTTCAGCCGTGTCGGGTTCTGATCTCTTCGTTGACCGCGCCGACGACCTCGTGGAGGTCGCCGATGATCGCGTAGTCGGCGCGCTGGACCATCGTCGACTCCTCATCGGTGTTGATCGCGATGAGCGTCTTCGCGCCCTCGATGCCGGCCATGTGCTGGATCGCGCCGGAGATTCCACATGCGATGTAGACGTCCGGGCTGATCCGGCTGCCGGTCTGGCCGACCTGCTCGGAATGCGGTCGCCAACCTAGACCCGTGACCACTCGCGAAACCCCCAAAGCCCCGCCGAGGTGGTTGACGAGTTCGAGGACCTCGCCGAATCCGTTCTCCGAACCCACACCGCGACCGGCACCGACGACCGCGCGCGCCTGGGTCAACCCGGACGCGTCAGCAGCATCGGTGGTCTCGACCTCGGTGCGCACCACCGCCGTGCGCAGATCCTCGACCGCGATCTCGAGTTCGTATTCAATCACCTCGGGGGTCGTCGCTGTGGTGTCCTCCGGGGAGCAGGCATGGCCGGCGATCGTGAGAACCTGCAGGTCACCGCCCAGCGCCAGGCGCTCGAAGGCCGAACCGCCCAGCACCTGGCGCAGCAGTCCGTCAGCGTCGGCGGCGATGACATTGGCCGCCATCCGCTGGCCGGTCCGCACGGCCACATGGGCCATCAGCTCCATCCCGCGCGGAGTGCCCGACGCCATCACAGTCCCAGTCTCCGGGGCAATGTCGACAAGTGCCTGCGCCCAGGCTGCGGCTGAATATGCCTCGAGCTCGGGGTGTTCGAGGTGATGAATGGTCTCCACTCCGAGACGGGCCAGCTGCTCGGTGGCAGCATCGGTGAGCTGACCAATCACGGCAGCTTCCACCGTGACCCCTTCATCTGAGCTACCTTGCGGACGCTGAGCAACCTGTCCTGAGGTTGCTGAGCGTCCGGGAGGTTGCTCAGGCGGCGAGCCGACCAGCCCGGCGAGCACGTCGGCGTTCGTGCGGGCGAAGGTGACCGCCTCGGCGGAGGTGAGCTGCACCTGTCCGCCCTCATCAGTTTCGACGAATACGAGAGTCATGACCTGATCACTCCGATCTCTTCCAGGATGTCGACCAGAGCGGGGGCCGCGTCGGGGCCCTCGCCGAGGATGGTGACCGAACTCGTCGTCTCAGGTGGCAGTTCGAGGCCGATGCGCGGATTGCCGGTTCCCGGCTCGGGTGCGTCGTACTCGGTGATGCGGGCCTTCTTCGCCTTCATTCGGCCGGTTATCGAGGGGTAGCGCGGGTCGACGCCGCCCTCCTGGACTGCGATGACAGCCGGCAGTTCGAGCGAGAAGATCTCTGTGCCCGAAGGCCCGATCCCGCGCGCTTCGACGCCTGGACCGCCAGAGCCTGGACCGCCAGCACCCGCGTCGCCAGCCCCCGCGCCCTCGACCGCATGCAGCGTCGAGATCCCGGTCAGCACCGGATAGTCGAGGTCGTAGGCCAGACGGATGCCGACCTGGAAGTCACCGGTGTCGGCCGCATCGTTGCCCAGCAGCACGAGGTCGAATGTTTGCCCTTGCTCAGCACGGTCGCGGACGATGTCGCCGATGATCGAGGCGATGTCTTCGGGCCCGAAGGCGCTCAGATCATCGGTTTCGATGAGGATCCCATCCTTGGCTCCCACGGCCACGGCCGCACGGAGCTGTTCGACCGCCTCGGCGGGGCCTAGTGTCAGCACCGTGACCGAGCCGCTGGTGTCCGCGGCGGTCTGGATGGCCAGCTCCACCGCGCATTCCTCATGGGCCGACATCGTGTGGCCGAGGCTGCGGTCGTCGATGTCTGTGGCGGAATCGTCGAGCGTGATCCGGCCCGAGATGTCAGGGACGCGTTTGATGCAGACGAGGATGTCCACGGTCTACCTCCTGATGCATTCGTTGGTCGGGTCGAAGAGCGGTGTGGCGTCGACCGAGGCCACGGTCACGGGGTAGAACTCCTCCATGTAGACGACCTGGAGCTGGTTGCCCAGGACCGCCTCGGCGGGTGGGAGGAAGGCCATGAGGATGTGCTTTCCGAGGCTCGGGGCCGACCCCGCCGAGGTGACATAGGGGTTGTGCCCGTGCCCGTCGACCAGCGGATCCCCGTTTGCCGAGACGATGGGTTCCCCGCCGAGCATGTAGCGCTTCTCGCCGGTCGAACTCGTCAGATCGTCCACGGTCAGGGAGCACAGTACGGCCTTCGGGTCCTCCTCACGGTGGCGCAGATGGGCATCGCGGCCGACGAAGTTCTGTGACTTCACCTTCGGCCGGGCCATGCCGACTTCGATGACGGTGCGTTCGGAGTCGAGTTCGGCACCGAAGGCACGGTAGCCTTTCTCGATCCGTCCGGTCGTGCCGTAGACGCCGAGTCCGACGGGGACGAGACCGTGGCTTTGACCGGCCTCGGTGAGCATGTCCCAGAGCCGTAGCCCGGATTCCATCGGGATGTAGAGCTCCCAGCCCAGATCGCCCACGTAGGAGATGCGAGAGGCCAGGACGGTCAGGGAGCCGATCTCGATGGTGCGGGCCGTGCCGAACTTGAACCCTTCGTGCGAGATGTCTGCGGTCGTGACCTGGGAGAGGATGTCGCGAGCGCGTGGACCCCAGAGTCCGATCGTCGTGAACGACGATGTGAGGTCGGCGATCTGCGCGCCGGTCTCCGGCAAGCGATCGGCGAACCATTTGACGTCGACCATGCCATGGGCGGCACCCGTGACGACGCGGAATCGGTCGTGAGCCAGTCGCATGATCGTCAGGTCCGAGCGGAACCCGCCCGTCTCGTCGAGGACCGGCGTGTAGACGACCCGGCCGATCGTCACATCCATCTGGGCGAGCACGATCGACTGGACGGCGTCGAGGGCCGCGGGTCCGAACACGTCGAAGATGACGAAGCTCGAAAGGTCGACGAGGCCAGCACGCTCACGCATTGCGAGATGCTCGGCGTTGATGATCGGTGACCACCAGCGCGAGTCCCATTCGGCGCTCCGGTCCATGACGCGCTCGCCGAACTCTTCGACGAGCTTCGCATTCGAGCTGTACCACTGCGGGCGTTCCCAGCCGGCGACCTCGAAGAATTCGGCACCGAGTTCTTTCTGCCTCGAGTGCATAGGGGAGAGGCGGACGTTGCGGTCCGAAGTCCACTGTTCGCCCGGATGGACGATGCCGTAGGTCTTGATGAAGGCCTCAGAGGTGCGGGCGCGGACGTGCTCTCGAGTGCGCTGATGAGGGTGGAAGCGGGCGATGTCGGCGTTTTGGACGTCGATCTCCGGACAGCCGTGTGTCATCCATTCGGCCACGGCCCGACCGACGCCCGGGCCTTCCTTGACCCATACCGCTGCCGCCGACCAGAGGCCTTTGACCTGGGGTGATTCGCCGAGGATCGGTGCACCGTCGGGGGTCAGGGAGAGGAGGCCGTTGATCGCATAGCGGATCTCGACATCGGGATTGGACAGGACGTCGGGCATGAGCTCGAGCGCCTGTTCGAGCTGCGGGTCGAAGTCATCGTCGGTGAAGGGCATCTCCGTGGGGGAGAGCTTGGCAGCTTCGATCGAGGGGATCTCATCCGGTTCGTGGAGGATCGCGCGGTGGGCGTAGGAGCCGATCTCCATGTCCGACCCGTGCTGGCGTTCATAGCAATACGTGTCCATGTCGCGCACGATCGGGAACGAGATCTCACCTGGACGTTCTGCCAGCTGAGGGACCGGACCGACGCTGATCATCTGGTGCACGGCCGGGGTCAGTGGGATCGCGGCACCGGCCATGGCTGCGATGCGCGGACTCCACACGCCGCAGGCGACGAGGATTTTATCGGTCTCGATCGTGCCCTTATTCGTATGGACTCGTACGACCTGACCGTCTTCGACGTCGATGCCGGTGACCTCGGTGTTCGCGGAGACCGTGAGTGCACCGGACTCCTGAGCGCCTTCGCGCATCATCGTGCCGGCACCCACGGAGTCGACGACGCCGACACCGGGGGACCAGAAGGCTCCGACGATGACTTCAGGGTCGAGGAAGGGTACCTTCTCGACGACTTCCTCGGGAGTGACCAGGTGTGATTCGATGCCCCACGCCCTGGCCGAGGCCATCCGTCGGCGCAGCTCCTGCATCCGCTCCGGTGTGCGGGCGACCTCGAATCCGCCGGATTCGGTGAAGACGCCGAGCTCCTTGTACTGGCGCACACTGTCGGCGGTGAGGTCCGTGATCTCGCGTGAGTGATCGACGGGAAAGATGAAGTTCGAGGCGTGGCCGGTCGAGCCGCCCGGATTGGGCAGCGGCCCTTTGTCGACCTGAACGATGTCGGTCCAGCCGAGTTTGGCCAGATGATGGACGAGGCTGTTGCCGACGATGCCTGCTCCGACGACGACGACGCTGGCGTGGGTGGGGATGGAAGCCATGGACTGGCTCCTCTCTGAGGCACCTTCGCCTCCAACGGCACCTGTTGCACATTATGCAACCTGGTGCGCTATGTGAAACTTAATGCTTCGATCGTCCCCCGCCCGCCGAGGTGTGTCAAGGGTTTTTCGACCGCGACTTCAGTGCTCGTGGCGGGGTTCTCGCCCAGGGTGGGCAGGTCGTCGAGTCAGGGGTGGACTGATCGTCGAGGCAGGGGTGGGCTGGTCGTCGAGTCAGGGGTGGGTCAGGCTTCGCGCCACCCGAGGCGGGCCGAGATGTCGGCTGCGGCCTTGACCAGCAGTTTCCTCGCTGATTCGACCAGGGCGTCGGTGAAGCGGAAGCCCGGCCCGGAGGCCGAGATCGAAGCGATGATGTCGCCGTGGGCGTTGCGGATGGGAGCAGAGACCGCAGTGAGCCCGACCTCGAGTTCATCGGAGACGACCGAGCTGCCTTGCTCGGCCACCTCGGCGATCTCGGTGAGGAGGCGAGGCAGTGAGGTCACGGTGTGCGGGGTGTAGGTCGGGAGTTTGGAACCTAGCGCCGTGCGGATGCCTGCCTCGCTGAGTCCCGAGAGCAGCACCTTGCCGTTCGACGTCGCGTGCAGCGGGATGCGCTGGCCGACCCAGTTGTGGCTCTGGACCGACGCGGTGCCGGACACCTGGTCGAGGTAGAGCGCCGCTCCGTCGGAGAGGACGGCGATGTTGACGGTCTCGCCGGTCTGTTCGGCCAGGAGCTTGGCGATCGGACGGGCCTCCTGAACGATGTCCAATCGTGCCGTCGTGGCCCCCGCGAGGCGGAGGATGCCCAGGCCCAGGCGGTATTTTCCCCGGTGGTGGTCCTGCTCGACGAGGCCTCGGGCCTCGAGCGTCGCGACGATGCGCGACGCAGTGGACTTGTGCACGCCCAGCTCGGCGGCGATGTCGGTGGCCCCGACGAGGCCGACGCGGGCGATGATCTCGAGGATCGTGACCGCCCGATCGACCGACTGCACGGAACCCGAACTCGTCTCACTGTTGCTCATTTCGAAACTGTAGCTCAGATGACACAACAGCAATAGAGCGGGACAGCGTGTGATGTAGGGTGAATGCCGCCGGTGTGCCCAGTGTATGGCGGCGCATCTTTCCCCGACGGAGTTGAGCACTATGACCAATGGGACCCAGTCGATCGACCGCGCGGCGGAGATATTGTCGCTGGTGGTGAAGGCGGGCGATCCGATCTCGTTCACCGAGGTGGTCGAAGCGACGGCGCTGGCCCGGTCGACGGTCTCGCGGCTGCTCTCCGCACTCGAACGCAACGGCCTGGTCGAACGCGACGGTGACGGGCTCTACCGCGGAGGTTCCCTGTTCGCGACCTATGCTTCCCGATTCGACCGGGTCGAAACCCTCGTCGCCGCGGCCGATCCCACGCTGCAGCGGCTGAGTGAGGAGACAGGAGAGACCGTCAACCTCGCCGTCCCGAGCGCGACCGGCGTCGTCCAGGTCGCACAGGTCGATTCGACCTTCGTCCTCGGTGCCACGAACTGGGTCGACGTCGAGGTCCCGCCCCACTGCTCCGCGCTGGGCAAGATCATGTACGCCTTCGACGTCATTCCGGTTCCGTCCGGCCGCCTCGAGCGCCGGACCCCTCACACACTGGGGTCGCGGAAGGACCTTCTGGACAACCTCGCCGAGGTGCGCGAGCGTGGGTACGCAATCGTGCACGAGGAATTCGAAGTGGGCCTCGACGCCCTCGCTGCTCCCGTCTTCGGCGTCGACGACCGGGTGGTCGCGGCTGTCGGGATCTCAGGCCCGACCATGCGCATCGCCGACCATCACGAGGACATGGGCCGCCTCCTCGCGGACGAGGCGGGCCTGCTCTCTCGCAGCCTCAAACGCAAGGTCACCCACCGGTAGAGACGATCGGCCGCCTCGGCGGGGTGGGGGCTGATGCGATCAAGCCTTCTCTGTCAGCCGAATCATCGGCGATGGAACGTCGATGATTCGGCGAGAGCCCAGTCCTTCGACCATGCTTCAGGCGGCTGTGACAGCAGCTCTCCGGGCTCCAGCCATTCGTAGAGTTCGGCATAGGAGCGATGGTCGGCGGGCCCGACGTTGCGCTGGAGCATCTCCGGGCGCAGTTCGCGGGGATCGCTCACGCCCATCGCCGCCATGATCTCGACGGCCTGGGCAACTGTTGCCTCCTGGTAGTTGCGCACTCGTTCGCTCTTGTCGCCGACGTGCAGGGCCCGTTGGCGCCTGGGATCCTGAGTGGTGACTCCGACCGGGCACAGGCCGGTGTGGCAGACCTGTGCTTGGATGCAGCCGATGGCCATCATCATCGCCCGTGCGGAATTCGTGTAGTCGGCGCCCTGGGCGAGACGCTTGACGATGTCGTTGCCCGCGGCCACCTTCCCGCTCGCGCCGATCCGGATCCGATCCCGCAGCCCGGTGCCGACCAGTGCGTTGTGGACCGTGAGCAGGCCGTCGGTCAGAGGCGTGCCCATATGGTCCTCGAACTCGAGCGGGGCCGCACCTGTACCACCTTCGGAGCCGTCGACGATGATGAAGTCCGGTGGCGTCCCGACGTCCTTGATGGCCTTGCAGATGGCCAGCACGTCGACCCGCGAGCCGACGCAGAGCTTGAACCCGGCAGGCTTCCCGCCCGAGAGGTCGCGCATCCGGGCGATGAATTCGATGAGCTCGATCGGTGTGCTGAATGCCGTGTGGGCGGCGGGGCTCACGCATTTCTCGCCTTGGGGGACTCCACGAGCGTGAGCGATCTCCGCGTTGACCTTCGCCGCCGGCAGAACACCGCCGATGCCCGGCTTGGCTCCCTGACTCAGCTTCAGCGAGACGCACTTGACCTGGTCGTTCGTGCTCTGGTCGGCGAACAGCTTGGGGTCGAACCGGCCGTCGCTCGTGCGCGTGCCGAAGTATCCGGAACCGACCTCCCAGATCAGATCACCACCGTTTTCGAGATGGTACGGGGAGATGCCGCCCTCGCCGGTGTCGTGGGCGAATCCGCCCATCTCGGCTCCGCGATTGAGCGCACGCACCGCGTTCGGTGACAGGGCACCGAAGCTCATGGCCGAGACGTTGAGCAGCGCCATACTGTAGGGCTGGGAACAGTCCGGTCCACCCACCATGACGCGGGGTGGCTGCGCAGGCTGGGGGACCGGTGCCGTGGAATGGGCGAGGTATTCGTAGCCGGCGGCGTTGACGTCGCGCTCGGTGCCGAAGGCCTTCTCTCCGTGGATGCCCTTCGAACGTTCGTAGACGATCGAACGGGTGTCGCGGTCGAAGGGCTTGCCGTCCCAGTTGCGTTCGATGAAGTACTGCTGGAGCTCGGGCCGCAGGGACTCGAGCAGGAATCTCAGGTGGCCGGCGACCGGGTAGTTGCGCAGGATCGCGTGCTTGGTCTGGACGAGGTCATAGATCGCCAGAATGACGAGGGCGGCGATCAGCGCACCGACGACCCACCATGCCCACGGCCCGACGGTTGCGACCCAGCCCAATGCCACCACGGCGGCCAGCACCGAGGTGATTGCCAGAAAACGTCCCATTGCGAACTCCTCCCACAGGAAAGGTGGAGCCCCGCATTGCGGGTCGCGATCTCCGCGACGGGCGCCGTCGGCGATCAGTGCAGAAGGGCGGCGTCGGGCAGCATCTCTCTGTTGCCATGATAGGCCTCAATCACCGAGGCGGTGGTTGCGATCTGCTGTCGTGCGAAACGACGGTGCCGAGTTGAGTCTCGGACCACCTCGGCGGGCTCAGGTCTCGGAGGAATCCGGAGTCGGCAAGCTCAGCTGTCGGCGGGTACCGTCGCGCCGTCGATGTTGCCGAGCTGGGTGAGCTGCTTGCGGCGCCAGCTTTCGGTGTCCTTGATCTGGTTGAACGTGTAGATGTGCAGCCCGGCCACGCCCATCGTCGGATCGTCGAAGACGGGAGCGAGCCTGTCGAGGAACTTGCGCGGATTGTATCCGCCGGGTCGGGCCATCCGCGTGAAGGTCGAGGTGTTCTTGCGCAGGAAGCGCGTGGACTCTCCGACGCCGATCTTCGTTGCGATCCGCGCGAGTTTGGCGAGTTCGACCTTGCCGGCGATGCCGAGGATGAGGGGCAACTCGATGCCGCGGGCACGCACACGCGCCAGCCAGGCGGCGATGATCCCGGGATCGAAGCACAGATTCGACACCAGGTGGGTGGCGTAGTCGCGCTTGTCCCACATGGCCTGGACGGTGATGTCGTCGGCGATGAGCGGATGGGTCTCCGGATAGGCGCTGACGCCGAGGTGCTTGATCGGTGCGGCCATGCTCGCGAGGTCGGTGATGAGGTCGAACGCGCCCGCGTAGCCTCCGGCCGGCGGTGTCGCATCGCCCGCGGGTACGAAGATCCTGTCGATGCCGGCGGCGGTGATGCGGTCGACGATCTCCTGGAGTTCGGTTCTGCCGTGGACCATGCGCGCAGCGATATGAGGCACGGCGTTGAAGCCCAGCGCCTGCAGCTGTTCCGCGGTCGACAGGGTTGCCTCGAGCGTCAGTCCGGTCGACGCGGTCACAGTGATGACGCGGCCGGGGGCGACGTACTCGTGGACGCGGTCGACGATGCCTGCGGTGGGGAGGATCTCGTATCGCGCGTCGGCCAGCAGCGCACGCAATGCTGTCTGTGACATGTCGTCTCCCTTGAGAGCCTCCCCGGAATGTTCCCGGTGAGCAATGAATCTGAGCCGAAGCCCTTGCTTCCACTGTGCTTTCGATCCTACACTCAGTATACCCATATTATGGGAATGAGGTTCCATAATATAGAACTCTCACGCAGGGGGAACACCATGGACAACAACGTCCCGTCGGTTGATCAGAGTGACCGAAAGGTCCCGATCAACCTACGGCAATCAGGCCCGACGCCAGTCGAAATGCTCATCGACACCCGAGTGCGGAAGTCACCGTACTGGGAGCTGTCCATGCAGGCAGGATGCTGGCGTGCATCGATCTACAACCGCATGTACCACCCTCGTGGATACGTGTCCCGCGAAGATGGCGGAATGATGGCCGAGTACCGGCCGCTGGTCACGGACGTGACCTTGTGGAACGTGGCCGTCGAACGTCAGATTCAGGTCAAAGGTCCCGACGCCGAGGCGTTCGTGAACTATGTCATCACCCGTGACGCGACCAAGATCCCCGTCATGCGCGCCCGCTACGTCATCCTGTGCAATGAAGCCGGTGGCATCCTCAATGACCCGATCCTGCTGCGCGTGGCGATCGACGAGTTCTGGTTCAGTCTCTCGGACACCGATCTCATGCTGTGGCTGCAGGGCGTCAACGTGGGCAAGGGGTTCGATGTCACGATCGCCGAGATCGACGTCTCGCCGGTCCAGATCCAGGGACCGAAGTCCGTCGACGTCATCGCCGATCTCGTCGGCGAAGAAGGTCGCGAACTGCCCAGCTATGGACTCCTCGAAGCGCAGGTGGGTGGTCATGACGTGATCATCTCGCAGACCGGCTTCACCGGGGAGAAGGGGTACGAGATCTACCTCAAGGACTCGACGAAGTACGCCGAGGACATGTGGAACGCCGTGCTCGAAGCCGGAGTGCCCTACAACCTCAAGGTCGTCGCACCCAGCCACCATCGCAGGATCGCCGCCGGCATTCTGTCCTGGGGTCAGGACATGGACTTCGAGACCTACCCCTTCCAGGTCAACCTGAGCTATCAGGTGCCGCGCAAGAAGGAGGCCGACTACGTCGGAAAGGCTCGGCTCGAGGAGGTGCGCGCACAGATCGAGGCCGGTGCACCGCCGTTCAAGACTCAGCTCGTGGGTCTGCTGATCGGAGGCAAGCCGATCACGGACTATGCTCCGGACTTCTGGTTGGTCAGCGCGAGCGCAGACGGCGAGGCAGTCGGGTACGTGACGTCACCGTGGTATTCGCCGGAGCTCGAGGCCAACATCGCCATGGCCCATGTTCCCGTCGAAGCGACGGCGCTGGGCACCGAGTACTGGGTGCACCTGCCCGAGCCCTTCGCCGACACCGAGGGAGAGCCTGTTCGCGCCGAGGTGGTGGAGATGCCGTTCCGACCGAGCGTCAATCCCAACCAGCGTGAGCTGCTCAAGGGCCGTGGCCTCGACGCCGCAGTCTGACTCGCTGCGGCTGCGTGCCTTCGTCGGGCACGTGCGTCGCTGACACCATCCTCCCGCAGACGACAGTGCGGCCACCGGAGACTTCTCCGGTGGCCGCACTGTCATGTCTGGAGCCCTGGGCCTGTGCGTCGGCAAAGCCTGTGCGCGGGCAGGGCTGGTGCGTCGGTAGGCCGGTGCTGAGACGTATCGTCAGCGCCGGGTTCCCGCCTCTGAGGCGCTCAGCGCTTGAAGCGTGCCTTGACCTTCGCGAGCAGTTCGTCCTCTGCGTTCGGCCCGGCCTTGACGCCACGGGGGAGGCGGAACATGAAGAACACGCCGACCGCCAACCAGAGGGCGAACATCGCCCACGACTGCCAGGCCAGCTGGGCCGAGACCGGAGTGATCGGCAGGTAGAGGACGAAGAGGGCGAGGGTGAGGACGGCCGAGATGACACCGATGACGAAGCCGCCGTTGCCCTTGCCGCCGATGCGCAGCGGACGGTCCATCGCCGGTTCGCGCTTGCGCAGGACCAGGAAGCCGATGCTGACGAGGAAGTAGGCGATGACGATGGCTGGTGATCCGGCATCGACGATCCAGCCGAGAGCAGCCGAACCGAGGAACGGGGCCAGGGCGGAGAGGATGCCGATGAAGATGATCGAGTTGACCGGGGTGCGGTAGCGCGGGTGCAGTTTGCCGAACCACGCAGGGATCATGCCAGCGACGGCCATGGCCCACATCAGGCGTGAGGATCCCATGAGGAAGGCGTTCCAGGAAGTGATGATTCCGGCCAGACCACCAGCGATGACGAGCTTGCCCCAGACGGCGGAGTCGAACATGGCGGTCAGTGCGTCTGCGGTGACGAGGTCGTGGGTCGCGAGCTCCGAGGCGGGCATCGCCAGTGATGTCATCCAGATGATGATGACGTAGAACGCGATGGCCATGAAGACCGAGGCGACGACGAGTTTGCCGATCTTGGCCGGAGGAAGGTTGATCTCCTCGGCGGACTGGGGGATGACGTCGAAGCCGACGAACAGGAAGGGCACGACCGCGACGACTGCGATGAAGCCTGAGCCGCCGCCGGTGAAGAGCGGCTCAGCGTTGGCTGCTTCGCCGCCGACCAGACCGCCGGCCAGGAGCAGGAGGGCGACGATGATGAGGAACGAGACCACGAACGTCTGCACAAGAGAGGCGATCTTGACTCCGCGGATGTTGATCCAGGAGATGATGATCGCGGTGATCGTGCCGACGAGCGCCCAGGTCAGGTACACGTCGAAGTCCGCGATGGTCCACAGTTTGATGTGCTCGAGGTTCGGGAACAGGTAGAGAGCCGTCTTCGGAACTGCGACCGCCTCGAACATCACGACGCTGATGTAGCCGCCGGTGATCGCCCACGAGCCGAACAGTGAGACCTGGGGGCCCATCGCCCGGATGAGGTAGTTGTGCTCACCACCGGCGTGCGGCATCGCCGCGACGAGTTCGGAGTACACCGTGCCGACAAAGCACATGATGATGCCGCCGACGACGAAGGCGAGGATCGCTCCCATCGTGCCGGCGCCGCTGAGCCAATCACCGGTGAGGACGACCCACCCGAATCCGATCATCGCGCCGAAGCCGATGAACAGCGCATCGACTGATCCGAGCGCTTTCACAAACCCGTGGTCGCGGTCGGTGGTTCCTGCTTGGGACTGGCTCATGGTGGGCCTCTCGTCGTGTGGTAGTTCTGTTGCACAGTAGCAGGATTCTGAGAGTTTCCGGTCAGTAATCTTCGTAAAAGATCAATATGAACAACAAGGCCGTATGGGGCCGAGGTGACCTGGGAATTTGTCGTGATTGCCGCCGCAGGGTCCGGACGGTGCTAGATTTCACGCTGTGCACAGCACACATCGCAATGCCATCGCCCGTGTGGTGATCGGCTATCTCACGGCCCTCGTGATCGGCACCGGGCTGTTGATGACTCCGGCCGCCACCGTAGCTGACGGTGGAATCTCCTTACTCTCTGCTCTCTTCACCGCGACCTCGTCCTTGAGCGTGACCGGTTTGGCGGTGCTCGACACCGGCGGCGACTTCACGTTCTTCGGCCAGGTCGTCATCCTCCTGCTCATCCAGGCAGGCGGGCTCGGCGTCATCCTCCTGACCACTCTCTTCGCCCTGGCTGTGGCCGGACGTGCCGGACTCAAGCTGCGGCAGTCCGTGGCCTCGGAGGCGAAGAGTGCAGGCATCGGCGGGATTCGACCGATGGTCTTGCGGGTCATCCGACTGACCCTGATCGCGGAACTCGCGGTCGCCTCGGCGCTGTTCCTCCGGTTCCTCCTCCACTATGACGAACCCGTCGGCGCTGCGGCCTGGGACGGGATCTTCCACGCCGTCTCGGCGTTCAACAATGCGGGCTTCGGGCTCAGGTCCGACAGCCTCGTGTCGTATGTTGCTGATCCGTTCATCTGCGGGCCCATCGGACTGGCGCTCATCGTCGGTGGTCTGGGATACCCCGTGCTGCTTGAACTCTTCCGCAGCTATGCGGTTCCGCGGACGTGGAGCATGACGACGCGGACGGTCCTCGTCATGACGCCCATCCTGCTGGTGGCCGGAACCGTCTTCGTTGCGGCGCTGGAGTGGAACAACCCCGGGACTCTGGGCAGGCTCGACGTCTGGGGTCAGATTCAGGCCGCAGCCTTCCAGTCGACGACCACGCGCACTGCCGGCTTCAACTCGGTTGACATGTCGGCGCTGCGCCCGGTCACCTGGTTCGGGATGGACATCCTCATGTTCATCGGCGGCGGCCCGGCGGGTACGGCCGGCGGTGTGAAGATTACGACGATCATGGTGCTGGCGGCGATGACGTGGACGGAAATCTCGGGCGGACGTGCGGTCAACCTCTTCGGCAAACGCGTCGCCCGGTCGGTGCACCGTCAGGCGACGACTGTCATCGTCCTCGCCCTCATGCTGATCGTCCTCGCCACGATGCTCATCATGATCGACGCCCCGGACCTCGACTTCGACCGGATCCTGTTCGAAGTCGTCTCGGCCTTCGGCACGGTGGGCCTGACGACGGGGATCACGACCGAGTTGCCGGGCCTCAGCCAGGTCGTGCTCATCGTCATGATGATCGTCGGTCGGCTGGGTCCTGTCACAGCCGCCTCGGCGCTGGCATTGCGTGCTCGCCCCCTGCGATTCGAACTTCCGGTCGAACGACCGTTGATCGGCTGATCGTGAAGCAGGACCAATCGGGCCTGTGGGGATCAGATGACTGGTGAAAGGAACTGATGATGAGCGACAGATCTTGGCTGGCCCGTCCGGCGGCGTTCTTCGGCGACTCGAAGCCGCTGGCGAAGAACGGCGGTGTTGCCGTGATCGGCCTCGGCCGGTTCGGCGGTTCACTCGCGCGCGAACTCAGCGCGCATGGGGTCGATGTCATCGGGGTCGACATCGACGAGGCGGTGGTGGAGAGCTTCGACGGACAGCTGGCCCATGTGTCCCGGGCTGACGCCACCGACGAGGTGGTGCTGCGTCAGCTGGGCATCGACGAGGTCAGCCGGGTCGTCATCGCGATCGGCAGCGACCTGCAGGCGAGCATCCTCACGGCGTCGAAGATCCTCAAGATCGGCAACCGGCACATCTGGGCCAAAGCGATCAGCGAACCCCACGCGGAGATCCTCCATCAGCTGGGTATCACGAACGTGGTGCGGCCGGAGAACGATATGGGAGCCCGGCTTGCCCACCTCATCCGGGGGCACATCTCCGACTTTCTGCCGATCGATGCGGACTTCGTGCTGGCACGCACCACCCCGCCGACGCGGATCGCCGATCAGCCGTTGGCCTCGGCGAATGTTCGACAGCGCTATGGGGTCACGATCGTCGCGTTCAAACGTGAGGAGGGCGGCACGTGGGACATCGCCGATCGCGATGTGACTCTCTACACCGACAACGAGATCCTCGTAGCCGGCTCACCGAAGAACGTCGAGGCCTTCAGCGAACTCGACAAGGACGTCGAGGGGTAAGCCTCACTCGCCGAGGTCGACGACCTCGAACTCGAGCAGGTCGGCCTGTTCCGACACGGGCTTGGCTCCGCCGGTCTCATGTGCCGGGGTGCGCGCGGAGCGCCAGTTCTCGAAGTCCTCGCGGGTGGCCCACTGGGTGTAGACGAAGTACTTGTCGCCGCCGGAGACGGGGCGCAGCAGCTGGAAACCCTCGAAGCCAGGCGAACCGTCGACAGAATGCTTGCGGGCTGCGAAGCGTTTCTCGAGTTCGGCGCGAGCGGGTTCGGGAACGGTAAGAGTGTTGATGGCAACGACGGACATGTCGGCTCCTCTATCGGTGGGAACAGCGGTCACCAGCGACACTACGACCAGTTTCTGAGTCCCCACTGAGGTGTCCACATGAGCGGTCTTCGGGTCTCAGCAGCGGGATCCTCCGCAGTCCGCGTAGGAGGCTCAGACCTCGGGGCGCGGGAGGACGTAGGCGACAACGTCCAGCGGCAGCGCCCCACCGAAGACGTGGGGGAAAGCTTCGCTGCCAGGGTCCTGCGGATCAACTGGTTCGTCGATGACGCGAAGACCTGCAGCCATGAGGGCGTCTTCGTCGATGTGCAGAAGCACAAGAGGGGCATTGACCTGCGAGTAGTGGGCCGCCAGAGTCGCATCGACTTGGCTCATGCCACGGCTGCAGTGGATGAATCCGATGTCATCGACGGATGCACCCAGGGTGGAGCGGTCGTAGAACCCGCTGCTTCTTGCGGCTTGCCAATCAGAGGCCAGCGCAATGTGGAAGAGTCGTCGGTCGCTCATGTCTCGAAGCCCTCGAAGCCCTCGACGCCCTCGACGCCCTCGACGCTGTTCACGACGTTGACCCCGTCGAAGCCCTCGACGACGTTGAGTTCCGCAAACGTCAGGCCGGGGGCCAACTTCGTCGCCGCGCGGCGGACTCGCTCGGCGGTAAGGCTGCTGATCTCGGGATACGTGTCCGCGTTCGAGGTGCCCGCAGCTTCCGTGTCGGGGCCGCTCGCAGGGTCCGTGCTCCCGGCGCCAGTGCCACCCTCGGCGCCCGTGGTCACCACAGCCCGAGCATTCTTCGACCGGAGCGGTTCGGGGATCTGGACGAGGACGAACTTCCGGCTGCCGCCGTCGCGCTGGTTCGCCTCCATCACCGCCTGCGCCGTCGTGCCCGATCCTGCGAAGAAGTCGAGGACGATCGCCTCGGGGTCGAAGAACGTCTGCGAAGTGATGAGCGTCTTGACCAGCTCGACGGGCTTCGGATAGCTGAAGACGCTGCCCAGCCCCAGCTCCTCGAGGTCGTTCTGCCCACCCAGAGCCTTGATGATCGAGTAGAGCTTCGAACTGGCCTTCTCCACCGGGGTCACCCGCACCACCGCATGCTTGCCGGCCTCGCCCCACGGGCGGAGGACGAATTCGCCTGTGGCCAACTTCGCGTCCACCTCGGCGAGCTTCTTCTCGCCCTTGACCTCGAGGATGTCCTCGTACATCAGCCGGCGTTCCTGCCCTCGGGCATAGCGGCCGAAGCCCGCACGCAGCACATCGGTCTCGACGAGCATGCGCCTGCCGTCGATGATCTCGAGCTTCGCCGGTGCCTTCTTCTCGGTCAGGAATGCTCCGGCCCGTTCGGCATCCCTGCCCCAGACGTGGATGTAGTCATGGCCGCGCACGAACGACGGCGAATTGCCCCCGCCCTTCGCCCGCTGATGGATGAGCGTGCCCAGAGAATTGTGCTCGCCGAAGATCTCGTGGCCCAGCATCTGCGCCCACGCGCTCTCCCCGTCGTCGAGGTGGAGGAACAGCACCCCATCGGGTCGCATGAGCTCCCGCGCGAGCATGAGCCGAGGCGTCATGAAGCTCAGCCAACTCGCGTGATCGTGCCCGTGATCCTTGTACGCCAGGGCATTGCCCGTGTTGTACGGCGGATCGATGTAGACGACCTTGACCCGCCCCCGATGCGTGGCGAGCAGCGCCCGCAGCGCGGGCAGATTGTCCCCGACGATGAGCAGATTCTCATCGGGGATGGGCACGTAGGGTTCCGCCCGATACCGACACTCGCCGAGGTTGTCCGTGGCCGAATTCGCAACGTCGGGTTCGCATCGAGGTGAGGGGCCGCCTCGGCGGGTGAATGATGCACCATTACTGTTGCTGTTGCCTGCACCGCCGTCGCCGTCGCCGGCACCGCCGTCGTCTGCACCGATGAGGCGGCGTCCGAACGCGAAGGCGGCGGCTTTGCCGGACCAGTCCAACGTGGCCGTCATCCTTCTCCTCCTCCACGATCGGTGCCAAGATTGCTGTATGAGTATTTCACGAGTGGCCGTAGTGGGCGCCGGGATCGTCGGCGCGGCACTCGCCCGGGAGATCGCCGGCAGGCTCCCCGACGCCGAGGTGACCGTGTTCGACAAGGCCGAGCATGTCGCCGCACACCAGAGCGGGCACACGTCGGGAATCGTGGATTCCGGGCTCGACGAGGAGCCGGGGACGCTCGAGGCGACGCTCGCTCGCCGAGGTGTCGAGCTGCTGGTCCCATACGTGACCGAACGCGGCATCCCCTACCGGGAGCGCGGTCAGCTCATGATCGCGCAGAACACCGACGAAGCCGACCGCCTCGAAGAGATCGCCGATCGAGCCGAGAAGAACGGCATCCCCGGGGTCCGCCTCGTCGATCGAAAGCAGATGCGCGACATCGAATCGCACGCCCGGGGAGTCCTCGGCCTGTATTCGCCGCACACGGCTGTCACCGATTTTGCGGCCCTCGCCGAGGCGCTCGCCTCCGATGTCCGTTCCGCTGGCGGAACGTTCCGCTTCGGCACCGAGGTCACAGGCTTCGACGTCATGAGCAACGAAGTTCGTGTGCGGTTCCGGAAGGCAGCACATGACTCGCAGGTCGATGGCGGTGATGATCACTCTGATGCCGGCACTCACTCTGACGACAAGCACGCCGAGGACGACTCACGCGACGAGCAGGTGACCGACGGACCTCGCACCTATTACGGCGACGACACCGAGCCGGTCGTCGGGTTCGGTGACGACGTGCGCAACCGCCTCGGCGGTGAGCTGCGTGATCGGTTCGGCGACAAGGACTGGTTCCGGCAGGTCGAGGACACACTCGGCAGTCTCAACGACAAGCTCTCGAATTCCTGGTCCGGCCGTGGACCATCCACAACTCGCAGTGACAGCGACCGTTCTGGCCACGATCCTTCACACGCAGGCGGCAGCTCGCCCCATGACAACTCGCCCCATGGCAACTCGCCCCATGGCAACTCGCCCCAAGGCACTCGCGGGCCCCGTGGCACTCGCGAGACTCACGGGGGCACTGTGTCCGAGGAATCGGCCTCGTTCGACCTCGTCATCGTCGCCGCAGGTCTGCAGGCCGATCGATTGGCTGTGGCCGCGGGATTCGGCGCCGAACCGCGCGTCGTTCCCTTCACCAGCGACTACTTCATCGTCTCCGAATCAGACCCGGAAGCCGCCGAGGTGGTCCGGGGCATCATCACATCCGTTCCCGACCCGCACGCTCCGTTCGCAGACACCGCCCTGGTCAGAGGGGTCAACGATGCTCTCGTGCTGGGGCCCAACACCTTCGTTGCTCTGGGGCGCGAGAAGTACGAGCGGCACGGTTTCGACGTCGGCGACATCGGGTCGACAGTCGGCTTCAAAGGATTCTGGAAGTTCGCGGCGCAGACCGCTGGAACTGCGGCACGCGGAGCGAAATCGGTCGTCAGCACGTCCGCCTTCGTCGAAGGCGTCCAGAAGTTCGTCCCCGACCTCGACGCTGCAGCCGTCCGCCCGGGACCCCGCGGGGTCCGGGCTCGGGCGATGGACGCAGCCGGCGCACTGACGAACGAACTGCTGGTGACCACGCGCGGAAGGCTGACCATGGTCAGGAACGTGCCCAGGGCAGGAGCCACCTCGGCGCTGGCAGTGGCCGAGCACATCGTCGATTCGATCCTCGACGTACCCCGCCCCGGCCAACCCGCGACAGACTGAACTACCTCAGCCCGAGTGGCGCTCGAGGAACTCAAAGACCTCGGTGTCGTCGACGCCTGGAACCGCACCGGGCGGGACCGCTGCCAGCAGCGAGGCATGCATCTGCGCCGACGGCAGGGACTGGTTCTCCCACTTCTCGGCCAGGTCCTCCGGGGCCTGTCGGCAGCAGGCCGGGTCCGGGCACGACGACTTCGAGCGGATCGGTGACTCCCGTCCTTCGAACCACTTCACATGCGCGAACGGGACTCCGACGCTGATCGCGAAGTCGCCGCCGGGCAGCACTCGCGCCGTGCACCAGAACGAGCCCTGCGGTGTGTCCGTGTACTGGTAGTACGGGCTGAACCTGTCGGCGACCCGGAAGACTGTGCGAGAGGTGAAGCGTTTGCAGGCGAACTGTCCCTCGATGGCTCCCAGCGGATCTGTCGGATAGGGCAGTCCGTCATTCGAATACGCCTTGTGGATCGTTCCCGAGCGATGCACCTTCATGAAGTGCACGGGCAGGCCGAGGTGCTCGGTGGCGAGGTTCGTGAACCGATGGGCGGCCATCTCATAGCCGACACCGAACATATCGCGCAGATGCTCGACCGAAAGCTCACGCCGCTTCTTCTCCTCGAGCAGGATCGGCACCGCCGAACTCTGGGGCAGCAGAACAGCGGCGGCCAGATAGTTCGCCTCCACCCGCTGTTGGAGGAACTCGCTGAAGTCCTTCGGAGAGTCATGGCCGAGCACGTGTGCGGCGAGGCTCGTGAGCAGATGCGAGCGGGGGTCGAAAGCGGCATCCGAGTTCGGAAGGTATAGGCGCTTGTTCGCGGTGTCGGCGATCGAGCGGGTCGAACTCGGCAGATCGGAGACGTAGTGGAGACTGAAACCCAGCTTCTCCGCGATCGTCGCAGTCTGCCGCTGAGAGACGGTTCCCGATTCGTAGCCGGCCAGTTTGAGCAGTTCTGCTGCCTGGTCCTCAAGGGCGGCGAAGTAGTTGTTCTTCTCGCGCATTCGCTCCCGCAGCTCACGGTTGGCCCGCCGCGCTTCCTCCGGCGTCGCCGCGCGCCGTTCGAGCACTTCGCCGAGCTGTCGCTGCAGTCCGACGATGGCTTCGAGGGCATCGGCGGGCAGCGATTTGATCCGCACCTGCGGCAGCCCCAGTGAGGAATACATGGGGGAGGCCTGATTGCGTTCGGCCTCGAGTTCGAGGGCTTGCCTGTCATCGACAGGAGTGGGATCGATGAGCTCCGCGACATCGGTCTTCAGCGCCTTCGCAATGGCCGAGAGGAGCGTGACAGAAGTTTCTCGCTTACCGTTCTCGATCGTCGAGATCTGGGACGCTGCACGGCCCACTTTCTCGCCCAGCTCGTTAAGCGTCAGGCCCTGCTGTTTTCGAAAAAAGCGGATTCTTCTGCCGATACTGAGCGTGTCCGCCTGCTGTTCGTCGTCCTCGACATCTGCCTGATTGCTTGTCATGGCGGCTCCCGTCCGTGCTGTGTGCTGGTTCACATGCGCTGTGAATCAGTATGACAGAACGCCGAAATTTCTGAAACCGGAAAATCGGCGGTTATTCATTTGAAAAACCTCTATCGACCCCCTTGCGGCCGCGGCAGACTGGTCTCACCAACCCCGAACGAGTAGGAGTGAATGACAATGACTGAGAACACCACGCAGAGCAGCTTGCACGATGCTGAGGCCATCCGTCGCGACTGGGCCACCAACGCCCGCTGGTCGGGAGTCGCTCGCGACTACGAGCCCGAGGATGTTGTGAAACTGCGCGGTTCGCTGATCGAAGAGCACACGCTGGCCCGTCACGGTGCCGAACGCCTCTGGAATCAGGTCGCCTCTACCGACATCAAGTCCGGCGACTACGTCAACGCTCTCGGTGCACTGACCGGCAACCAGGCGGTCGAGCAGGTCAAGGCCGGCCTCAACGCCATCTACCTCTCCGGCTGGCAGGTCGCCGCCGACGCGAACGCCGCCGGACAGACCTACCCCGACCAGTCGATCTACCCGGCCAACTCAGTGCCGCAGGTCGTCCGCCGCATCAACAACGCTCTGATGCGCGCAGACCAGATCGAGTCCTCAGAGGGCAACAAGAAGGTCGACGACTGGTTCGCACCGATCGTGGCAGACGCGGAAGCCGGATTCGGCGGCTCGATCAACGTCTACGAGCTCATGCGCTCGATGATCGCAGCCGGCGCGGCCGGTGTGCACTTCGAGGATCAGCTCGGTTCCGAGAAGAAGTGCGGCCACCTCGGCGGCAAGGTTCTCGTTCCGACCTCGCAGCACATCCGCACCCTCAACGCGGCTCGCCTGGCGGCCGACGTCGAGAACGTGCCCAGCCTCGTCATCGCCCGTACGGACGCTGAGGCAGCCACACTCATGACTTCGGACATCGACGAGCGCGATCAGCGCTTCGTCACCGGTGAGCGCACCTCTGAAGGCTTCTACAAGATCACGAACGGCATCGAAGCAGGCATCGCCCGCGGACTGTCCTTCGCTCCCTACGCGGACATGCTGTGGATGGAGACCTCCACACCGGATCTCGAAGCTGCCAAGCAGTTCGCCGATGCGATCCACGCCGAGTACCCGGACCAGATGCTGGCCTACAACTGCTCGCCGTCGTTCAACTGGCGCAAGCACCTCGACGATGCCACCATCGCGAAGTTCCAGCGCGAACTGGGAGCCATGGGCTACAAGTTCCAGTTCATCACCCTGGCCGGCTTCCACGCGCTCAACTACTCGATGTTCGATCTGGCTCACGGCTACGCCCGCAACCAGATGACCTCGTACGTCGATCTGCAGGAACGCGAGTTCGCTGCCGAAGAGCGCGGCTACACCGCCACAAAGCACCAGCGCGAAGTGGGCACCGGTTACTTCGACCTGGTCTCGACCGCACTCAACCCGGAGAGCTCGACGACAGCTCTGGCCGGTTCGACCGAATCCGCTCAGTTCCACTGAGTTCGCATCGCCGATTGACTGCCCCCGGTCACACACGGAAGCGGTCGGTCACAGGGCCACAGCTGACCGGCGGCCCGTCGGGAGGAATGCACGGCTTGCACCATGAGCCGTGACAGACCCGCCGAGTCGCCGGAGCTGACAGCCCACGGGCCCGACGGCCCACGCAAAGGGTGAGAGCCCACATGAGCTCGGCGCGGATCGACAGTGTTTTCACGGGGTTTGCACTGTTGATCCGCGCCGTCACCCTCCCAACGCACACAACCTCGCAACCTGAAACAGCACCACAGCAAGATCAGCATCACAGCAGCAACACCCGGACCACGACCACGCGGCCGGCAGCATCAGGCCACCAGATCCACAGCACACACCGACGGGTGAGGAGCAGCCCAATGTCTTACATGAAGATCAACGCACCACTCGAAACAGGATTCGACACGATCCTCTCGGAGCCCGCCCTCGAGTTCGTCACCGCCCTCCACGATCAGTTCAGCGGTCGCATCTCAGAGATGCACGCGGCTCGCGATCTGCGCGCAAAGACGATCAGGAACGGCACGTTCCCCCGGTTCACCCCTGACACTGCGGGAATTCGGGCGGACCAGTCCTGGAGCGTCGCCGGAGCGACCGGAGCCCCCGGACTCGACGACCGTCGTGTGGAACTGACCGGCCCTGTCTCCGAACCCGACGTCGTTGCGGCGCTGAACTCCCGCGCCAAGGTCTGGCTCGCCGACCTGGAAGACGCGACAAGCCCCACCTGGGCCAACATCATCGGCGGACAGGTCAACCTGTTCAAGGCAGTGCGCGGCACCCTGCCCGGCATCACCAACCGCACCCAGCCCACGATCGGGCTGCGCCCCCGCGGCTGGCACCTGCCGGAGAAGCACCTGATCTTCGTCGATGACAACGGTGCGGAAGCGTCGGCCTCCGGCGCACTCGTCGACTTCGGCCTCTACTTCTTCCACAATGCGCAGCGGCTCATCGCCAACGGCTCGGGACCCTACTTCTACCTCCCCAAGCTCGAGTCCTCCCGCGAGGCTCGTCTGTGGAACCAGATCTTCGTGTTCTCCCAGGACCGCCTGGGCATCGAGCAGGGAACGATCCGCGCGACGGCTCACATCGAGACGATCACCGCGATGTTCCAGATGGAGGAGATCCTCTTCGAGCTGCGCGACCACTGCGCCGGACTCAACGCCGCAGGGTGGGACTACCTGTTCTCGATCGTGAAGAACTTCCGGAACTCTCCCGAATGGGTTCTGCCCGATCGTGAGCACCTGACGATGGACCTGCCGCTGATGCGCGCGTTCACCGACCGCCTTGTGGCCACCTGCCATCGCCGCGGTGCACATGCCATCGGCACCATGAGCAACCTCATGACCGACCACCCGGACGAGGCCTTCGTCGCCTCAGAGGTGGAGAAGATGCGCGAGATCAAGGCACGCGAGGCGACACAGGGCTTCGACGGCACCTGGGTGGCCGATCCGGGCCTGGTGCCCGCAGCACTGGAGGTCTTCGACGCGGCGCTCGGCGAGAACCCGAACCAGCTCGAGGAGCATCGCCGCGACGTCTACGTCTGTGCTGAGAACCTGCTCGACCAGTCGGGTCTCGAGCCCGTCGTCACCGAGGAAGGTGTGCGCCTGAACATCCGCGTGGCCATCGGCTACATGAACGAATGGTTGGGCGGAAAGGGCAACGTGGCGCTCGAGAACCTGCTCGAGGACGCGTCGACCGCAGAGATCAGCCGTTCGCAGATCTGGCAGTGGATCCACCATTCGGTGACGCTGGACAACGGTCAGCAGCTGACGCGGAACCTGGTGGAACGGTACATGGGCGAAGAGCTGGCGCTCATCGAACGCCACCCCGCCGATCACTTCGCCGAGGCGGTCGAGATCTTCCGCATGAGCGCACTGGAGGACGAGTTCCCCGAGTTCTTCACGATGCCCGCCTACGACGAGCACCTCGTCGACCGGGTGTCCAAGGGAGCCGTATTCGCCTGATCCACACCGCTGGATACCCGAATGTCGGGCAGCAACCCTTCTAC
>NZ_JALDSX010000041.1 GCF_022748595.1 Brevibacterium sp. ZH18
ATTGGTCATTCACAATGATTCGACGCTAACGACGGGGTGTGACCTGCAGATGAACGTGCAATGTCGCCGAGGCGACACCTCGGTGGCGGGTTCGTGTCGAGTTCGCGCGCGGTCAGCGCATCAGGTGGTGCGCTTCGGCGCAGCTAGCGCCAGGTGACGTTCCACATGCGGTTGTTCCAGGCTTCGAACGGGATGACCTCGCCGGTGTAGATGGGCCAGAAGTAGGCGAAGGCCATGATCGCGGCGACGAGGATGAACGCCACGGCCATGCGGCGTCCGAACAGTCCCCAGGTGATTCGGGTGCCGAGACCGGCGAAGAGTCGGGGGCCGCTGGCAAGTCCGGTTCCGGAGGATCGTGTACCGGCGGACTGTGAGGGGCTGGGGAACTGCGCGTGGCTGGCGCCGTTCGATGGTTCGGCCTTGTCCCGCGCCCGTCGTGCGCTGATGGGCACCTTGCCCCACAGCAGCGTCAGACAGTACGTGAGCGCGAGGACGACGAACGGGACCATCACGATCGTGTAGAACGTGAAGATCGTGCGGTGCTGGTAGGCGAACCACGGCAGCCAGGTCGCGGCGAGCCCGGCGAGGATGACGTCGGCTCGGACATCGCGGCGGATGATCCACGCGGCCAGGACGACGAGGATCGCGATCGGAGCCAGTCCCCAGATGACGGGGTTGCCCACCGAGGTGATCGCCGAGGAGCACTTCTCCGCCGCGCAGCCCATAGTTCCGCGGTCGAGAGATTCGTAGTAGAAGGACGTCGGGCGCCACTGCACGATCCAGCCCCATGGGTTCGACATATAGGGGTGTTCGGAGTCGAGGCCGACGTGGAACGAATACGCCGTGTAGTGATAGTGCGCCAGCGACGGCAGCCACTGCAGCCAGTCGGGAAGCGACTGCCACCAGCCGGGATTCTCGGCCGCCCACTGCCGGTCCCAGGCATCGGTCGAGCGGATCCACCCGGTCCACACAGCCACATAGGTCACCAGCGCCACGGGCACCAGTTTGAGGAACGAAGGAAGAGTGTCGCGGATGAGCGTGCCGAGCCACGGATGGACGACGCCCGCCCGGTAGCGCGAATGCACGTCCCACGCGACGACGAGGATCCCGAACGCCGCGACGACGTAGAGACCCGACCACTTCACGCCCATGGCAAGGCCCAGGCTGATGCCTGCGGCGATCAACCAGGGGCGCACGCCGAGGCGGGGCCCGAAGTTTGTCAGGTCACCGCGGTGTGTGCGGCGACGTCCACGACCACGCGTGCGCTGGGAGGGCAAGGTCGCCTCGGCGTGGGGACGAGGGTCTGATGCAGGGGTCAGCGAAAAGGGCCGGTATCGGTCCGGGGGACTGGTCGACGCTGCGAAGCGGGCCAGCCGCTTCGTGACGTGTTCTCGGTCGAGGACGATGAAGGCGAAGGCGAGGAGGACGAAGGCCATGAGGACGATGTCGAGCAGACTCGTCCGGGAGTGGACGAAGTGCTCGCCGTCGATCGAGAGCAGACCGGCTGCAACGCACGCGAAGAACGCCGAGCGGAAGAGCTTCCACGCGACGAAGCCCATGAGGAAGATGGTCAGAGTGCCGATGATGGCCACCGAGAAGCGCCAACCGAAGGAGTCATCGGCGCCGAAGAGGTGGATGCCGGCGCCGATCACCCACTTGCCCAGCGGCGGGTGGACGACGTATTCGGGATCGGGTTCGATGACGCTGGGGTCGCCAGCGTTGAAAGAGTCGTCGGCGTTCTCGGGCCAGGCGCGTTCGTAGCCGTACTTGAAGACCGAGTAGGCGTCCTTGACGTAATAGGTCTCGTCGAAGATCAAGCGGTGTGGGAAGTCGAGTCGGAACAGACGCAGTGCGGCGCCGATGCCGGTGATGATCAGCAGAGCCGGCCACATCCAGACCGGGGCCTTCTGCGCCCACATTCCGGCGTCGAAGCTGCGACGCCTGATGGCTGCGGCTCCGGCGCGGAGGGACTCGCGGCGTCGGGCGCGGCGTTCCTTAACGAGGAGGTGTGTGGCTTTGGACGAGCCGACGGACGAGTGCGCGGGGTCGTCGGACGAGTGCTCGGGGTCGACGGACCGCCTCGGTGCCTGGGGATCTTCGGGTTGACTCATCACCGTCAAGTTTAGGGTGCGGGAATCGGCGAACAATCAGGACTCGCGCAGACTCGGCATCCGGCGGTGCGATTGTGAACCGTCTTTCTGTTCCGGCGCACATCACGACTAGGGTAGTTGCTGACTGGTGATCTGCGAACGAAAACGGTGATGAGAGTGTCCTATAACCCGAACTACCAGCCGAGCGACCCTCCCCAGGTCGGATCTCAGCACGACAACGGGTACGGATCGTATGGTTCTCAACCCGGCTACGGTTCAGGCCAAGGTGGCTACGGGGCGCAGTCCGGACCGGTCAGTTACGGTCAGTCCGCCGCATTCGGCCAACCGGTTACTTACGGGCCGCCGATGGCTCTGATCCGTCCGAAGCCCAACACCCTGTCGACATGGTCGATGTGGATGGGCATCATCGGACTGGCCGGTGGCTTCGTCTGCGGCCTGGTCTCCTGGATCCCCGTCATCGGCACTCTTTTCATGATCCTCTCGATGTTCTTGTGGATCGCGCCGATCCTCGCAGTGATCTTCGGACACGTCGCCCGGGGACAGATCAAACGAACCGGCGAGGAGGGTCGCGGCCAGGCCGCCGCCGGGCTGATCATGGGCTATATCAATATTGTGCTGGTCCTGCTGCTGATCGTCATCCTCGTGGGCATCGTCGGGCTCGGTGTCGCCTCGGGGATCTTGTCCTCTTCGCCCTATTGATCGGGATTTTGGCCTCCTCACCCTTCGATGCTGGGCTGACACGGGTGGTGCAGGACTGCAACAGGATGGCCTGAGCCTCGGCTGTTCTGACCGATAGCGTTGTAGTCAGACGCGGGGATCTCCCCGCAAACAGACTCAGCACCAGGAGCGAACCAGAAATGCACACTCGGCAACTTCCCGTTGGCGCCGGCAGCATCGCCAGCAGCAGAGCGTTGGGCCACTCGGCGATCAGCGGATACCCGAGCCGTTCAGCCTACGGAGCCGATGCTGTGTTCGCGGGCCCGGTGACCTACGTATACCAGCCGATCGCACCGACCAACTCTGCGGCGATCGTCGGAATGGTCCTCTCGCTGATGGGAGCTCTCACCGGCTTCTTTCCCGCGTCGATCGTCGGAATCATCATGGGTCACATCGCACGGCGCCAGATCCGCAGGCGCGGCGAACGCGGAAACGGAATGGCACTGACCGCACTCTGGGTCGGCTACCTTGGCGCCGGATTCTGGACGCTGATCTGGCTCGTATATTTCGGTACGATCGTGGTCGTGATCCTCGCTGCCATCGGCGCCGAGGTATCGGTCGGCTGATCGAACTGAGATCCACCCGTAACACCCACGCCTGTTGCCTCGGTGAACGAGTCGGTACCGTTGTAGACGAACGCAAGGAGATCTCGCTATGAGCAGTCAAGACAACTGGAACAATCCAGACATGTATTACCAGCAATCCCAGCCAGGGCCTGGAGCAGGCAACGGATACGGCGGCTCGAACGCCAACTACGGCGCCGCAAGCTACAACTCCAATGCCGCATACTCGAACGCCGCGTATGGCGCCAATCCCCAATACGCCGCAGGAATGCCCGTCCCGGGCTACGGTTACCAGCCACCTCCTCCGACGAACACATTGGCGATCATCGCCCTCGTGGCTTCGATCTTCGGAGTGGTCACCAGCATCTTCGTCGGCGGCATCGCCGGCATCGTGATGGGGCATATCGCTCGCAAGCAGATCAAGCAGAGAGGTGAGCGCGGAGACGGCATGGCCACTGCCGCGTTGTGGGTCGGTTACATCGGAACCGCTCTGTGGATCCTGTTCTGGATCGTCTATGTCGGCATCTTCGTCCTCATCTTCGGCGCCACTATGATCGGCGCGGGTTCGGTCAATTGATGCAGGCAGCATCGGTAGCCGACGGCGCCCACCATCATTTGTCTGAATCGCTCGATTCGTCCGATTCAGCCTCGCAGGATTCTTCGTCTGCAGTCTCCGCTGAGCGGGATTCAGCCTCCACCGGCGGCCGACTGATCCTGGTTGGGACACCGATCGGCAACCTCGGCGATGCCAGCCAACGGATGCAGCAGGCCATCGCCACGGCCGACGTCATCGCCGCCGAGGACACCCGGCGCTTCCTGTCGCTGACCCAGCGGCTGGAGCTGAGCCACACGAAGCGCGTCATCAGCGTCTTCGACCACAATGAGCAGAGCCGTGCGCCCGAGCTCGTCGAACTCATCCGCGCTGGTCAGACCGTCGTCCTGCTCAGTGATGCGGGAATGCCTGCCGTATCTGACCCGGGCTACCGAGTGGTCAAAGCCTGCGCCGAGGCGGGTCTGCCGATCACCTCGACGCCTGGTCCCTCGGCGGTGCTGATGGCGCTCGCCGTCTCGGGCCTGCCCAGCGATCGATTCAGCTTCGAAGGATTCCTGCCACGCAAATCCGGGGCTCGCAAGAGCCTGCTCGAGGAGCTGAAGACCGAGAAGCGGACCATGGTCTTCTTCGAAAGCCCGCATCGCATCGCGGACACGATGGATGACTTCCTCGCGGTCATCGGGCCCGACCGGCCGATGAGCATCAGCCGTGAACTGACGAAGACCTACGAAGAGACCTTGCGCGGGACGGTCTCCTCCTTGCGGGAGTTGGCTGCCGATGGACTGCGCGGTGAGCTCACACTGGTGCTGGCCGGCGCCACAGCGGTGGAGACGGCCCCGGAGGACCACCTCGGCGCGGTTGGCGAACTTATCGAATCCGGAATGCGCGCGAAGGATGCCGCGGGACAGGTCGCGAAGCAGTTCGGTCTGTCCAAACGCGATATCTACGAGGCCTGGCTCCACCAGGAGTGACGTGCGGGTGTCGCTTCCTCACGCATTCGACTCGTGTGCGGAGGGTGTGGATATCTGAGGGGCAGGTACCCCATTCGTAGCTATCGCGACCGCCTGATGGTTAAATGAACTTATGACTTCGACCGAGAGCACTTCCGGCGCCCACGCCAACGAGCCGCACCTCGGCGATCTTTCCGGAAAACTGAACTGGCTGCGCGCCGGAGTTCTCGGTGCTAACGATGGCATCGTCTCCGTTGCTTCGCTCGTGGTTGGAGTCGCTGGTGCCACAACGACCTCCGCGCCATTGCTTACCGCCGGCATCGCAGGGCTGGTGGGCGGGGCGATATCGATGGCTTTGGGCGAATATGTGTCTGTGAGCAGTCAAAGTGACAGCCAACGGGCACTCATCACCAAAGAAAAGGGGGAACTCGCTGAACAACCTGACCTGGAACTCGCTGAGCTCGCTGGCCTTTATGAGGCGAAAGGGTTAACTGCGGTCACTGCGCGACAGGTCGCTCAGGAGCTAACGGCCCACGATCCTCTCGCAGCACATCTCGACATCGAACTCGGGATCAGAGAAGACAGCGTGGTGAGTCCATGGGCCGCCGCTGGCGCATCGGCCCTGGCGTTCACGATTGGCGCGCTATTGCCGCTGCTGGCGATGCTGCTGCCACCTCCAGAAGTACGAGTACCTGTCACTTTCGTCGTGGTCCTGTTGGCCCTCGCGGCCACAGGCTACACAAGCGCACGCATCGGGGGAAGCGCAGTCCTGCGCCCAACCATCCGAGTGGTCGTCGGCGGTGCTCTTGCTCTTGCCGCCACCTATGCGATCGGCACACTCCTTGGCACCAGCGGCATCGTCTGAATCGCCATCAGGCGGAACGTTAGCCGGCCGAATCACCAACAGCGTTGGCATGGGGACCCAGGGGGTACAAAGCTGTTCGCCCAAGCCCCTGAACTGTGAAACAAGATTGCACGGCGAAGCTCACGCTCTGAGGCCGGGTGTGTGTCTGGTGGCTCCACCTCCCGGGACCCCTGCGCACCTGCGCCGCGGCGTCCCTTAGACTGTGTGACCTATGGGTTATTACTTGACGACAGCTATCGCTTACCCCAACGGGGCCATCCACATCGGGCACGCATATGAGTACATTGCGGCCGATACGATCGCGCGCTTCAAGCGCCTCGACAACCACGAGGTGTTCTTCGCAACCGGCACCGATGAGCATGGTTTGAAGATGCTGCAGGCTGCGAACAAGCTGGGCATCACGCCCAAGGAGCTCGCCGACGACAACGCGAAGAACTTCCGCGACACCCAGCTTGCACTCGGCTCAACCTTCGACCGGTTCATTCGCACCACGGACGAGGACCACTATGAGGCGTCCAAGGCGATCTGGCGCAAGCTTGAAGAGGCCGGCGACATCTACCTCGACACCTACGCCGGCTGGTACTCAGTCCGCGACGAGGCCTTCTACACACAGGACGAGACCGAGGTCGTCGAGGGTGTGCGCCTGTCCATGGAAACCCGCACCGAGGTCACCTGGACAGAAGAGGAGTCCTACTTCTTCCGCCTGTCGAAGTACCAGGACAAGCTCCTCGAGCTGTACAAGAACCACCCGGAGTTCATCGGCCCCGATTCGCGCCGCAACGAGGTCGCCTCGTTCGTCGCTTCGGGCCTCAAGGACCTCTCGGTCTCGCGCACCACCTTCGACTGGGGAGTGCCGGTGCCCGGCAACGAGAAGCATGTGATGTACGTGTGGATCGACGCTCTGACGAACTACCTCACCGCCGCTGGATACCCCGATGACCAGGAGCGACTGAACAAGTGGTGGCCCGCCGACGTCCACATCATCGGCAAGGACATCATCCGCTTCCACAGCGTCTACTGGCCGGCATTCCTCATGAGCGCCGGCATCGAGCTGCCCAAGCGCGTCCACGCTCACGGGTTCCTCTTCAATGCCGGTGAGAAGATGTCGAAGTCCGTCGGAAACGTCGTCGACCCGATCGACCTCGTTGACGCGTTCGGACTCGACACCCTGCGCTTCTTCCTCTTCCGCGAGTTCTCCTACGGCAACGACGGGTCCTACACGAAGGACTCGATCATCACCCGCAAGAACTCCGACCTCGCCAACGAGTACGGCAACCTCGCTCAGCGCTCGCTGTCGATGATCGCGAAGAACTGCGATGCCCAGGTCCCGCAGCCTGGCGCTCTCACCGAGGTCGACGAGACCCTGCTCGCGCTGGCCCGTGCGGTCCCTGACACCGCTCGCCGTCACGTCGACACCCAGGCTCTCCACCTTTACGTCGAGGCCTGCTGGAAGGTCCTGTCCGAGGCCAACCGCTATTTCTCCGCCCAGGAACCCTGGAAGCTGAAGAAGACCGATCCCGACCGCATGGCCACCGTGCTGTGGGTGACGATCGAGGTCGTGCGCATCATCTCGATCCTCATCCAGCCCGTCATGCCCACCTCTGCAGGCAAGATCCTCGACCTCCTCGGTGTCCCCGCCGGAATCGGTGAAGCCGGCGCGAAGGTGCTGCCGAGCGCGATCGAAGGCGGTTCCGGCGCCGAGGCGATGGAGTCCGTGACCGTAGGCGCTGGAGTCGGCATCGCCGCAGGTGCCGCCGTCGCCGGCGCGGGCATCGCTCCGGCTGCCGCGGAATCGGCCGAAACCGGTGTCAGTGCCGCCGAGGTGGATCCTCGTTCGTTTGCTGCGATCGATTATCCGCTCGAGCCCGGTACCCCGCTGCCCAAGCCCGAGCCCGTGTTCCCGAAGTTCGTGGAGGACGACGAATAATGGCTTCTCGCGCCGCCGGAACCTATCCTCCGGTGCCAGAACCACTTGCCCATCCGGTCGTCGACACCCACACGCATCTCGACATCTGCACGGGTGTCCGACTGCCGCTGGGCGCGGGTGAACCTGCGCCCGAGGTGACTCCCGACGAGGACGAAGAGTTCCCGAGCCTCGACTTCTTCTTCGATACCGCGCAGGAAGCGGGTGTCCAGCGGATCGTGCAGATCGGCTGTGACCTGCCCGCCGCCCGTTGGACGACGGAGCTCGTGGCCTCGGAAGCCGCTCAGGGCCGCACGTGGATGCTCGGCGGCGCGGCACTGCACCCGAACGAAGCGCCGCGGTTGGCCGAACGCGGCATGCTTGACGATGCGCTGGCTGAGATCGAATCGCTCGTGTCCTCCAGCGATCGCATGCGGGTCGTGGGGGAGACCGGCCTCGACTACTTCCGCACCGGCGAAGAGGGCATAGCCGAACAGCAGCGCTCCTTCCGTGCCCACATCGAGATCGCCAAGCGCACGGGCAAGGCACTGCAGATCCACGACCGTGAGGCCCACGCCGACGTGCTGAGGATCCTCCGCGAAGAGGGTGCCCCCGAGGTCACGATCTTCCACTGCTTCTCCGGCGACGAGGCGATGGCCCGCGAATGCGCAGAGGCCGGATACTTCATGTCCTTCGCCGGGAACCTCACGTTCAAGAACGCGGACGAACTGCGCCGGGCCGCTGCTGCTGTTCCCTTGGAGCTGCTGCTGACCGAGACCGACGCACCATTCCTCACACCGCACCCGCACCGAGGCAGGCCGGGAGGTCCGTACCTCACCGCGGTCACTGCGCGGAAGCTCGCCGAGGTGCGCGGCATCAGCGAAGAGGAACTCTGCACTGCGGTGTGGAACAACGCGATCACTGCCCTCGGGGACTGGGACCGAAGGACCGCCTCGGCGAGGGGGACTGAAGCACCGCCTCGGCGAGGGGGTGTGATGCTGTAGAAACCGTGACCTGGCGACTGAATGTCACGAATGTGACGAAGCCCGGAAACACAGGCCGGTCCAGGTCAGAGAGCCACTGGAGCGACGATGACCGTTACGCTATCGTGATATTTTGCGAAGCGTGTAACGAATCGGTTACAGTATATGAGTCGATGACCTCTGCCCAGGGATATATTTGTGATTGATTTTCTGAAGAACCGCAAGGTACAGATAGGCGCACAAGCGGTCGTGATTACCGCTCTAGTGGGTGGCACGGGAGCCGTGGTCACCATGAACAAGGCTGTCACCTTGGATGTCAACGGCCAGGCCGAAGAGATTCGGACCTTCGGCGGCACTGTCGGGGACATCCTCGAAAGCCACGACGTCGACCTCGATAAGCGAGACCAGGTCAAGCCCGGCATGAACAAGAAGATCACGAAGGACATGACCATCACGGTCAACACCGCGAAGAAGGTCTCGCTCGACGTCGACGGCAAGAAGACCGACGAGTGGACCAACGCGAACACCGTCGGTCAGGCCCTCGCCGACCTCGGTGTCGATGCGAAGGGTGCCGACCTCAACGCCAAGGCCGACCAGCGCCTCAAAGAAAACTCCAACGACATTGACGTGACGACCTCCAAAGATCTCACGATCGTGGCCGACGGCAAGGGCCATAGGGTCTCTGCGGCCGTTGGTACCGCGAAGGATGCTCTCGAAGAATCCAAGCTGAAGCTCGGCAAGGACGACTTCCTGTCGGTGCCGATGAGCGCGTCCCTCTCCGATGGCCAGGTCCTCACCGTCAACCGGGTGAAGAACGAGACCGTCACGGAGAAGGAATCGATCAAGCCCAAGGTCGAGAAGAAGAAGTCCGATTCGCTCTACCAGGGTGAGACCAAGGTGGAGAAGGAAGGCAAGAACGGCCAGAAGGAAATCTCCTACAAGGTCAAGACCGTCAACGGCGATGAGGTGAAGAAGGAGAAGAAGGACGAGAAGGTCCTCTCCAAGCCTGAAACCAAGGTCGTCATCCAGGGCACCAAGAAGAAGGAAGCCCCAGCCGACAACGGCGGCGGTTCTGATTCCGGTGGCAAGAGCAGCGGTGGCGGTTCCGATTCCGGTGGCAAGAGCAGCGGTGGCGGTTCCGATTCCGGTGACAAGAGCACCGGCGGCGGCTCCGGCTCCAGCGGTGGCTCCATGAGCAAGAAGGAGATCCAGGACATGCTCGGCGGACCGGGATCCAAGTGGTACTCGGTCGTCAAGTGTGAGTCTGAGTTCAACCCGAAGGCCTCGAACGGCACCCACTTCGGTCTGTTCCAGTTCCTGCCTCAGACCTGGCGCTCCATGGGCGGCAGCGGCAACCCGTCGGATGCCAGCCCGCAGGAGCAGTTCCAGCGCGCCAAGAAGCTCCAGGCCGAAGCCGGCTGGGGACAGTGGCAGTGCGCCTGATCTGACAGCCCGCGGCTGAACAACATCGACATCTGAGCGGAAACGCTCGACACACAGTGCGGATTCGGGGATTCCCCGGGTCCGCACTGTGCGTTCTGCATTACGGCAGTGTGCGTTCTGCATTGCAGCACTGCGGCAGTGAGCGTTCTGCGTTGCAGCACTGTGCGTTCTGCGTTGCGGCGGGCACTCCCGAGGACGGGCAGACTCGGGACTTCTTCGGTCGGGTTCGCCTGCCCACCGCGCTTGAACGTGCCGTCCACGCAGCACCCGATCTGTGGTTTCGCCGAGAGCATGACGAAACCTTGGCACTCGAGTTGACCGAGTGCTAAGAGCGTTCTAAGGTCGAATTAGCACTAGCACTCATTGAGTGCCAGTTTTACGAGACGGTCGATCCACTCGGCACCCGCGACGACGAGAGGATCATGGCATCTGCCGCCGTCTGACTCAATCAAGAGTCAACTCAATCAAGAATTGAACCCAGCGAAGGGAGAGGGCCCGATATGTCGGTCTCCATCAAGCCACTCGAAGATCGGATTGTCATCCGTCAGGTCGAAGCAGAACAGACTACCGCCAGTGGTCTGGTCATTCCCGAAACCGCCAAGGAAAAGCCTCAGGAAGGCGAAGTTGTCGCAGTGGGCCCAGGCCGCGTTGCTGACAACGGAAACCGCGTTCCTGTTGACGTTGCCATCGGCGACAAGGTCATCTACTCCAAGTACGGAGGCACCGAAGTGAAGTACGCAGGCGAAGAATTCCTCGTGCTCTCGGCTCGCGACGTGCTCGCCGTCATCGGCTGAATCCTCTGACCAACTACTTCACAGATAGGAGGACGAATGCCTAAGACACTTGAATTCAACGACGAGGCTCGTCGTGCACTCGAAAAGGGTGTGAACATCCTCGCGGACACCGTCAAGGTGACGCTGGGACCCAAGGGCCGCAACGTCGTTCTCGACAAGAAGTGGGGCGCCCCCACGATCACCAACGATGGCGTGACCATCGCTCGTGAGATCGAGATCGACGATCCATACGAAAACCTCGGCGCTCAGCTGGCCAAGGAAGTTGCCACCAAGACCAACGACATCGCCGGTGATGGAACCACCACCGCGACGGTCCTGGCCCAGGCCTTCGTCAACGAAGGACTGCGCAACGTTGCTGCCGGTGCCGCACCAGGTGCCCTCAAGCGCGGAATCGAAGCCGCCGTCGAGGCTGTCTCCGCCGAACTCGGAAACATCGCCCGCGATGTCGCCGACTCTTCGGAGATCGCTCACGTCGCCGGTCTGTCCGCTCAGTCCGAAGAGATCGGCAAGCTCATTGCCGATGCCTTCGATAAGGTGGGCAAGGACGGCGTCATCACGATCGACGAGTCCCAGGCCGCTTCTGTTGAACTCGAGATCACCGAGGGAATGCAGTTCGACAAGGGTTACCTCTCGCCGCACTTCGTGACCGATGCTGATCGCCAGGAAGCTGTGCTCTCCGACGCGCTCATCCTCATCAACCAGGGCAAGATCTCCAACATCCAGGAGCTCCTCCCTGTGCTTGAGAAGGTGCAGCAGGCCGGAAAGCCGCTGTTCATCGTGGCCGAGGACATCGAAGGCGAAGCTCTGTCGACGCTCGTCGTCAACAAGCTGCGCGGCATCATCAACGTCGCCGCCGTCAAGGCTCCCGGATTCGGCGATCGTCGCAAGGCGATCCTCGAGGACCTCGCGGTCCTCACCGGTGGCCAGGTCGTCACCGCTGATATGGGCATGAAGCTCGAACAGGTCACCCTGGAAGAGCTCGGCAACGCCCGCACCATCACCGTCACCAAGGACAACACCACCATCATTGATGGTGCTGGCTCCGACGAGGATGTTGCCGGTCGTGTCGCTCAGATCCGCAGCGAGGTTGAGAACACCGACTCCGATTGGGACCGCGAGAAGCTGCAGGAGCGCTTGGCTAAGCTCTCCGGCGGTGTCGCAGTCATCAAGGTGGGCGCCGCCACCGAGGTGGAGCTCAAGGAGCGCAAGCACCGCGTCGAAGACGCTGTGTCGGCAACTCGTGCTGCCATCGAAGAGGGCGTCGTCGCCGGTGGCGGATCGGCTCTGATCCACGCTGCGAAGGTTCTCGAGGGCACCACCCTCGGGCTGACCGGCGATGCAGCCACAGGCGCTGACATCGTCCGGCGCGGAGTCGTCCAGCCGCTGCGCTGGATCGCCTCCAACGCCGGCCAGGACGGTTACGTCGTCGTCTCCAAGGTCATCGACCTCGCGTCGGGCCAGGGATACAACGCCGCCACCGACTCCTACGGCGATCTGATCGGTGCAGGAATCATCGACCCGGTCAAGGTCACCCGCTCGGCGCTGCGCAACGCTGCTTCGATCGCCGCCCTGGTTCTCACCACTGAGACCCTGGTCGTCGAGAAGAAGGAAGAAGAGGACGAGGACTGATCAGTCCTGCCTCGGCTGATCGGCTCAAGTTCATCTGAGCCCTCAGCCTGATTCTTCACCAGCTGTGGCCCGGAACATCACGTTCCGGGCCACACCTGCATTCACGCGGTGGTGTTCGTTCACCTTACGGCAGGCTTGCGTTCATCTGCCGGATTGACGTCATCGCTAGGCTGTCGGCGACATTCGGACAATCTGGCAAGGGATCAATGAAACGCATTCTGATGATCGGCGACATCGGTTGGAGCCGCTTCTACCACCTCGGCGACGAAGCGATGACCGAATTCGCTCTCGATGCGCTCCATGCTCGTGCCGATGTCGAGGTCACTCTCATCGCCGGTGAGCCCGAGCACGCCGGGGAGATGTACGGTGTCAGTGCGATTTCGCGGATCGGGTTCAGACGCAACCGTCCGCCGAACATCGTGCGCATGACCAATGTGCTCCGATATGCCGAAACCGGCGGCAGCGAGGGCGGGTTGGATCCCGAGGACCCGGCGATCGGCGTCATCGAAGCGGTGAAGAACGCCGATGCCGTGCTCATCGCCGGGGGCGGAAACCTCAACTCGATGTTCGCCCACCACATCTATGAGCGCGCGACCGTGGCCAAGCTGGCGACGATGTTCGGCAAGCCGTATGCGCTGACGAGCCAGACCCTGGGACCGCTCATCTACGACGAGGATCGTCCGCTCGTCCATGATCTGCTGGCCGGAGCAGAGTTCGTCGGGACGCGCGAAAGCTATACGACGAAGCTCGCCGGAGACCTCGGCGCGGGAGACGCGGCCATCCGTCGACAGGTCGACGACGCGTTCTCACTGGCCGCTCGGGACGAAGACCGAGCAGCCGTCGCCGACCTCGTCTCTGAACCGTTCATTCTGGCCAGCTTCGCGGAGAAGGCCTCATCGCCGATGATCTCCGACAAGCAGTACCATTCGCGGCTCGTCGAGCTCTGCACCCGCCTGGTCGACGAGACAGGACTGCGGGTGCTGCTGGTGCCCCACGGCGGTGCCCTGCCTCCGGAAGAGGAGACCCGCGACCAGATCACCAACGCGCAGATCGCTTCGGCAACCGGCACCGAGGCGGTCCAGCCAGTGCGTATGCTCACCGCCCGAGAGCTCATCGCCCTGACCGAGCGGGCGGAATTCGTCATCGGGACGCGCTACCACGCCGGGATCTTCGCCGGTGCGGCTGCGGTGCCGTTCATTTCGCTCTCGCCCAACCTCTACTCGGCGATCAGAATGCGCGGGGCCGCCGAGAACGTCGGTATGACGGACTTCGTCCTGCCGTTGGACTCCGTCGATGACATCGTCGCCACCGCCGTCGGAGTGGCCCGGGATCGTGATGCGCTGCAGGAAGTGCTGCGCTCTCAGGCCGAAGCCAGACTCGCGGAGCACCGCGAGTGGTGGGACTTCGTCGTTGCGAACACGATCGGTCTCCGCGAAGATCTGCAGCCGGGGGCCGACGTCCGTCAGTCGGGGGAGGCAGCCGACCGACAATCGCCGGGGTTCTTCCACGCAGAGGAACACCCCAATTCGTACATCGCCAACATCGCACTCAGCCGCGAACGACTCAGCGCCCTTGCGGACTATGGGCTGGTGCTGGCGAAGAAGGATCGGCGCCTGGCACTGGCCAGGGAGGAAGCCGCTGTGGCGACGAGGCGACTTGAGGTGTTGGAGAGGCGCAGCGACCGGCAGGCCAATTCGCGGGTATTCCGCGCTGCGCGCGCGGCTCAGAAGGTCTCGCGCCGGGTCCGCCTCACGGCGCGCGGAGCGATTGCGCGCTCGCCCTTCGGCTCACGCTGAAGCACGCCTGGTGAAGCGGGGGCACGCTCGCTGAGACTGGGCACGCCTGGTGGCGCACCGTGCAGCGATTGCCCGAGTCCTGACAGCACAGTATTCGGAGGTGGCTCACACCTACTGGTCAGTCAGTTGCGATGTTTCTCATCGTTGATGGTCGTTAGTCTGGATGAGACAGCTTGACGCGACTATGTAGGGACACCATGACGACCGCTTCACCGATGCCCATCGCTCAACTTCGTGATGTCTCGAAGATCTTTGATCCCGATGGGGCAGCGCTCGTCGCTCTCAACCACGTCTCTCTCGATATCGCTCCCGCCCGGCTGACAGCCGTGATGGGGCCCTCAGGCTCGGGCAAATCCACTCTCATGCACGTCCTCGCCGGCCTTGATCGTCCCAGCTCAGGCACGGTGCACATCGGAGAACGGGAGATCACTGCGCTCCGTGAGGACGAGCTCACGGCTCTGCGCCGGCGGCGGATCGGCTTCGTGTTCCAAGCGTTCAACCTGGTGCCGACCCTCACGGTCAGGGAGAACATTCTCCTGCCCTTCGAACTCGACGACCGCAAGCCCAACGCCGAGGAACGCGCCTGGATCACCAGCATCATCAAGCGGCTGGGCCTCGACGCTCGACTAAAGCATCGGCCCGGCGAAATCTCGGGTGGACAGCAGCAGCGCACGGCCATCGCCCGTGCCTTGGCCACCCGGCCGGACATTCTCTTCGCCGACGAACCGACCGGCAACCTCGACGGGCGGTCGGGGCGCGAGGTCATGGCCATCATGTCCGAGGCCGTGCGCGAGCTCGGACAGTCGATCGTGCTCGTGACCCATGACCCGATCGTGGCCGCCTACGCCGACCGCGTCGTGTTCATCGCCGACGGCACTCCCGTCTCCGAACTCAACGATTCGATCAGCGCCGAGGTGATCGCGCAGACGATGCTCGACCTCGACGCGCAGGCCGAAGCTGCCGAGGACGCGGCCGCCGGAGTCGCACAGTATGACTCCGAAACCGCGCCTTATTCCTCGAGTGTTGCGCAGTATGCCGTCGGAACCAGGAGGCGCCGGTGAACCCGCTGCGCGAGATCCGGTCCAATCCGCGCCAGTTCGCTCCCAGCTTCCTCGTCGTCTTCATCGCCGCGCTCTTCGGCACCGTCATCATGCAGGGCATCGAAATCCTCACTGCCTGGATGTCCTCGGCGAAGATCATCTCCGAGTCGGACACGGCTCAGGGGCTGCTGACAACAGTGGGGCTCGTCTTCTTCGTCATCGCACTGTTCGTCTCGAGCATCGTCATCGCCAATACGTTCTCGATCATCATCGCCGGGCGCAGCCGTCAGTTGGCGCTGCTGCGGCTCATCGGCGCCTCCTCCGCACGGCTGCGCCGAGCCGCCTCGGTGGAGGGACTGCTCGTTTCGATCCCCAGCGCCGTCGCCGCGTTCCTCGTCTCCACCGCACTCGCGCAGGCAGCACTGGCCTACCTCGGTGATCGGATCACGGTGGAGCCCGAGCTGCTCAGCCCCATGATGTTCCTGCCCTGCGCTGCGACCGTCATCGTGACGTGGTTCTCCGCGTACCTGGGTGCCCGGCGCATCAGCGGCATCTCGCCGATCGAGGCCACCTCGCAGGCTGTCGAACGTCGGCCCGAGGACGTGCGCGCGTCAATGGGAGCCTTGGCCGGTGCACTCATGCTGCTGTCGATGGGCATCACCCTTCTCATCAGCGGCATCGTCGGAGCCAACGGGAACACGTTCAGCGTCCTGGGGGTGCTGCTCGTTGCGCTGGGTGCGGCACTGACCTTCGTCGGTGTCATCGTCGGCAGCCCCTGGATCCTGCCACCTCTGCAGGCGGTCACCGGGTGGCTTCTCGGGCGCACCGCAACCTCACGCCTGGCGGCCTCGACGATCGCTCGTCACCCCACCCGCAATGCGCGCACGGTCATCGGCCTCGTCATCGGCATCACCCTCATCGTCATGTTCGCCACGGCCATGACGACGTTCAGAGACCAGCTGCTCGATTACGCTCGCTCACTCGGCGAAGACGGCTGGGGCGGCTTCGAGGATGTGCTGGAGACCATCATCGACCAAACGATGCTGTTCTTCCTCGGCATGGTCCTCTTCTCCGTCATCATCGCCATCATCGGCGTCGCGAACGCGCTCATGCTCTCCGTGCGGCAGCGCACGCAGGAGATCGGTCTGCTCATGGCCATCGGGCAGACGCCGCGACGGGTGCGACGCATGATCGCGGCTGAGGGCATGCAGCTGACAGTGACCGCCTCCTTGCTCGGGGTGCCTCTCGGCATCGCCTTCGGCTGGATCGGTGCGCTGACTCTGCTGTCCCCGCTGATCGGATTCTTCGCCCCGTCCGTGCCCTGGTGGGTGATCATCTCCGTCGTCGCCGGCTCGCTTCTGGCGGTGATCGCCGCCAGCCGTGCTCCGGCACGTGCAGCCACGTCGATCAGTCCGGTGGACGCGCTCCAGGCCGTGTGACCACGGTCTTCACGGATGGCCATTATCCTCGCCGAGGTGGGGGTCAGGTCCCGGTGCTCGCTTCGTTGACTTCGAGAACGTCGCGGAGTCGTTCCAGATCGTTCGCGACGGCCTCGGTGTCTCGCGCGAACTCGTCATCGCTGACGTTCGGTCGTCGATAGACGGTGAAGACGACCTCGCTGACGTCGTCGTTGTGGAGCACGCGCAGCGGGTTGTGCATGGCCGTGCCGTCCGGAAAGATCACGTCGTGGTCGAGGATCCCGAACTCGACGCCTGGCCGAAACTTGACCTCGACCTCACCCATCGGAGAGTCGGTGATCCACCGCCCCGCTTCGTTGCGGATGCCTTCGCTCAGGCCCGCCGCCCACTGCGGAAGGTTCGCCGGATTTCCTGCGAAGACCGCGATGTCGGATGGGCTGCACTGGATGGTCTGCGAGATGTGGCGGGCTTCGAAGCTCATGGGCCAAGTCCACCACAGGTCCCGGCTGCGGACCAGAGGCTAATTGTCGGCGACTTCGCTGCGCAGTTTGTGCTTGAGCAGCTTGCCCGAGGGATTGCGGGGGAGCTCTTCGGTGATGATGACCTCTCGGGGCAGTTTGTACCGGGCAAGCTTGTCGGCGAGGTAGTCTCGCAGTTCCTCGACGTCGAAGGGCTGCTCGTCGGCGGTCGTGATGAACGCGACGACCTTCTCGCCCCATTCGCCGTCCGGTTTGGCCACGACTGCGACATCGGCGACTCGTTCGTGGGCGATGATGGCTTCTTCGACCTCGAGCGAATAGACGTTCTCACCGCCGACGATGATGACGTCCTTGGTGCGGTCGACGATATAGAGGTAGCCGTCCTCGTCGACCCGGGCGATGTCACCGGTCTTGTACCAATCACCCTCGAAAGCCGCCTCGGTGGCCGTGGGGTTGTTGAGGTATTCGCGCATCCGGGTGTCGCCGGTGAACCAGATCTCCCCGGTCTCTCCCGGTCCGGCATCTGTGCCGTCGGCCTTGACGACGCGCATGGCGTTGCCGACCATCGCTGTCCGGCCCACCGAACCGGCCTTGCGCAGCTGGTCCTCCGGCCTGAGCATGCAGCCGGTGGGTCCCATTTCGCTCATTCCGAACAGGTTGAAGAACTGATCAGTCCCATAGGCCTCGATGAGCATCGCCGCGGTCGACCTGTCGATGGGCGAGCCGCCGTAGTTCCAGCGCCTGATCGTGGAGAAGTCGTAGTCGGAGAACTCGATGCCCAGCTTCTTCGCCGTCATCACCGGTGCGACATAGGCGATGGTCGGGCCGAAGAAGGTGGTGATCTTCTCCTCGGCGATGATCGTCATCGAATCCACCGGGTGAAACGCACGCTGGAGGACAATCGTGCCGCCGGTGAGGATGGTGGGGACGAGGCTGATGTTCAGCGGAGCCGAATGCCAGATCGGCATGCAGATGAGATAGCGGTCGTCACTGCGATAGCCCATGTTGAGATTGATGAGGGTCGCGACCTGGGCGATATTGCGGTGCGAGTGCACGCACCCTTTGGGCGAGCTCGTGGTGCCCGAGGTGTAGAGGATCTGCGCGACGTGCTCGTCCGTGAAGTCGCCTGGTTCGGCCTCCTCGGCGGCCTCCAATTGGGCGTCGAAGCTGCCTGGTGCATCGGACTCGGTCTCGAGCCAGGTGATGCCCGGGGCGCCTGAACGCGCAGTCTCGGCCAGCTCGGCACTGACGATGCCGAGGGTCGCGCCCGAGTGCTCGATCGTGTACTTGACTTCTGGCGCCTGCAGCTTGTGGTTGACGGGAACGACGATGGCACCCAGATACCAGGCTCCGAAGGCGGCGAACACGAAGCCCGGGACGTTGAAAGTCATGATCCCGATCGTGTCACCAGCGACGATGCCATTAGTCTCGAGGACGCGGGCCGCTTTGAGCGCCTGCGTTCGCAACTGCGCGTAGGTGTACCTTTCGTCCCCGTAGACCAGTGCTTCCTTGTCCGGATCACGCAGGACCGTTGCGTCGAGCATTGTGCCGAGCTTCATTGCTTCTCCTCTGAATGAGTGCCATACTCCTAAACAATTGAAACACAATTCAATTCTTTGAGGAAGGGTAGAAGTGGCATATCGGGAGACCGCCAAGACCCGGGCAAAGGCCGACGAGCGCCGGACCCGGATCGAACAGGCAGCCCGCCATGTCATCGCCCGAGGCGGAATCGCCGCGGCGAGCATTGCCTCAGTTGCCCGCGAAGCCGGGTGCAGCTCCGGCCTCATCTACACGTACTACTCGAGTCGCGACGAGCTGCTCCGGGTGGTCTTCGCCCGTGCCGCCGGGCATGAGCTGGCCGTCGTCGAGGCGGCCGTCGAGTCGGCGTCGAACGCGGCTGATATCGTCGATTCGGTCGTCGAGGTCTTCGTTCGACGCGCTGTCACCGGCCGCACTCTGGCCTACGCGCTCCTGCTCGAGGCGGTGCCCGAGTCGGTGCAGATCGAACGCATGGCACTGCGGCGTGGGTACGTCGCCGCGATCGCCTCGGGGATCGAAGGACGGTATCAGACGACCACCTCCGCCGAGGTGGCTGCTCGGGCTCTCGTCGGATCGATCGCGGAGAACCTGGTCGACGTCCTCGACCCCGCGAAGGAGCCTCCCAGCGTCTCGGCCGTCGAGGCGCTCATCACGGAACTGTCAGTATTCGCCCGCACGGCCATAGGAGAACAATGAGCCATGCACAGTCAGCTCGGCCGGAAGCCGCAGCCCGGTCCGAAGCCGAAGCCAAAGCTCGGCCCGGCACCTCGGCAACACATGAGGTGTTCAACCAGGCGCCGCCTCGGCGAGACATCAACGAATTCAGCCTGAATACGGCACTCGTCGAGGCCGTCGACACATTCGCCCCGGCGGCGTCCCTGTCCGAGCTCGAACGGATCGGGGGACTGGTCGGCAGTGCGGATTTCATCAACGACGCCCGCCTGGCCAACGAGCACGGACCCGAGCTTAAAACCCACGATGAGTGGGGCAATCGCATCGACGCGATCGAGTTCCACCCCGCCTACCATCGGATCATCGGTGATGCGCTGGCCAGCGGGGCGCACTCGCATGCGTGGACGAATCCGGGGCCCGGTGCGAATCCGGAGCGCGCGGCCAGGTTCATGCTCTTCTCCCAGATCGAGCCCGGTCATGCCTGCCCGGTGTCGATGACACATGCGGTCGTACCGTCGCTGGCCGCCGACGCGAAGTTGGCTGACTTCTGGATCCCGAAGGCCACAGCCGCCGAATACGATCCGCGCCGGATCGACCCGGCCGAGAAGACTGCCGTGACCTTCGGTATGGCGATGACCGAGAAGCAGGGCGGATCGGACGTGCGGGCCAACACCACCCGCGCGGTCCCGGACGGCGACCATTACCTCATCACCGGCCACAAATGGTTCTGTTCGGCACCCCAGTCCGATGCATTCCTCGTCCTCGCCCGTCTTGAAGAGGGTGTGAGCTGCTTCGTCGTGCCGCGCATCCTGCCTGGTGGCGGCCTCAACAGTGTGCGGATTCAGCGGCTCAAGGACAAGCTGGGCAACAAGTCCAACGCTTCGTCCGAGATCGAATTCGACTCGACCGTCGGCTGGCTGCTCGGCGAGCCCGGCAAGGGCGTGCGCACGATCATCGAGATGGTCTCGCAGACCCGCCTCGACTGCATCCTCGGTTCGACAGCAGGTATGCGCCAGTCCGTGGCCGAAGCTGCCTGGCATGCCCGGGGCCGAGCCGCATTCGGGGCCACACTCATCGATCAGCCGCTCATGCGCGCCGTCATCGCCGACCTCCAGCTCGAATCCGAGGCCGCAACGTTCACCGCCATGCACTTGGCCGCCGTCCACGATGACGAGAGCGCCGACGCTTCTGACTTCCGTCGCTTGGCCACCGCTGTCGGCAAGTACTGGATCTGCAAGCGCGGGCCCGAGCATGCCTACGAATCCCTGGAATGCCTGGGCGGAAACGGCTACACGGAGGCTTTCCCGCTGGCTCGCCGGTATCGGGAACAGCCGGTCATGGCCGTGTGGGAGGGCTCAGGCAATGTCATCGTCCTCGACGTGCTGCGCGCCTTGGGCCGTGAACCGAGAACGGCGAAGGCTTTCCTCGGCTTCCTTGAGACGGGGCTGGGCCGCCATCACGACTTCGACGCCGCCTATGAAGGGCTCGCCGCCTCTCTCCACACCTCACTCGAGGTGGTGAGCAGCGAGGACCCTGCCCAGATCGCCGGGGTCCAGCGCAGTGGACGCGTCCTCGTGGAGAAGATGGCGCTGCTCATGCAGTCGGCGATCCTCTTTGAATCCGCCCCCGCCGAGGTGGCCGCCGGGTTCGCGTCCGCACGCCTGGGTCCCGATCGGGGTCGGGAATACGGGGCGCTGCCCACCGACGTCGATATCGACTTCCTCGTCGAGCGGGCCTGAGTCAGTTTCTGCGGTGGGCCGAGCGGGCCTGAGTCAGTCTCTGCGGTGGGCCGAGCGGCAGCGGCGTCGGTCGAGCCGGAGAGTGCGCGAGCGGATCCTGCGCAGGCGCATCGCGCACTCCGGCCGCCCTCTGAAATTCGGACGGGCCGTACGCCACAGACTGGGGCGGGCGACATTGTGTTCGTCGGCTTCCCAGTCCTCGTCGCGGCGCTGCCCGAACGTCGAGCGGTCGATGAACGCTCTGAGCTCGGTGATGAGCGTGAGCTGGAGGTCGTCGACTGATTCGGCGCCGTCTGAAAAGTTGAGAGGGATGTTGACAGCTTCCTGATCGGCGACGACTCTGACGATCCAGGTCCCTTCGTCGTCCGGGTTGCGGCTCATCGCGTAGCTGTCCCATTCGTCGTTGGCGAACATCCCGAGAATTACCGGAGCGATGACTTTGTTGAGGAGGAACTCTTCCGTCAGTTCGGTGTTGTCCATGTCTTCCACCATAGGACTCCTCGCTCCTGATTTCTTGCTGGCTCACGGCCGTGTGCGCATCTCTTCGAGGGTCGGCGAAACGTGTCGACGGATAGACTGATCCGATGCCACGCAGCCCGCTTCCGCCCCGCGAAGGGATCTCCGCGACTTCTCGTCGCGCCCCGGGTGGAAACGAGACACACGACAAGAACCATCTGCCGGTTCCCGACACGATAGGGGAGTGGCTTGCACTCGAATTCCCCGAGGCGGATGACGAAGCGCTGCGCAGCCTGTTGAGCACCGGCGACATGCGCGACCTGGCGGGGCACCCGGTGAACTGGGACGACGAGGTGGTCCCCGGTGGGTTCTACTTCTTCCACCGTCCGGTCCCGCCGGAGGAGCGGATTCCCTTCGAGATGGGCATCGTGTTCGAGGACGACGAGCTGCTCATCATCGACAAACCGCACTTCCTCGCGAGCACGCCCAACGGCCGGTTCGTCCGCGAAAGCGTCGTCACTCGTGCGCGTGTGGAATTCGGGCAGCCGGATCTCGTCGCCATCCACCGCCTCGACCGCGTCACCGCCGGTCTGCTGATCTTGTCGAAGAGGGTCGAGAGGCGCGGCCTGTACCAGCGCCTGTTCCAAGATCGCTTGGTCACCAAGACCTATCGCGCGTTGGCCCCGCTCCCTCCTGTGGGTATGGAGTTTCCGTTGCTGAGGGAATCCCGACTCATCAAGCCGGCCGGCGGTCGTCAGGTCCTCGAGGTCGAGGGCGAACCCAACTCGTTCAGTCGGATCCGTTTCCTCGGCGAGTTCGTCCCACCGCCGCCGAGGCGCTCCGGCGAATCCGTGGAAACGCAGGCAAACGTGGGCGAGTATGAACTCGAACCGCTGACGGGCAAGACTCACCAGTTGCGAGTGCACATGAATGCGCTCGGGTTGCCTATCCTCGGTGACCCTGTCTACCCGATCGACAGCGATACCGATCCTTACGACTTCAGCTTCCCGCTGCAGCTGCTGGCGGCGTCGATCAGCTTCGACGATCCGCTGACAGGCGAGCCGAGGCGATTTGAGTCCCGGCTGAAGCTCGGCCGGTTTCACGATTCCCCGGACGCAGAGTGAGTCAGCCATCGGAGCTGACTGGACACATTCGGTCGTCTGCTGAGCTCGCGCAGCCGCTCGAGCGTGAGTCTCGACGCGCGATTCAGAGGCGTCTTTGCCCAGGAACGGCGGGGACACGGTAGCCTGGTGCTATGAGTTCTCAAGCACCCGGATGTACCTCAGAGGCGATCGTCGCCCTGGTCCGGTCCCGAATCACGACCGGCGAATACCCCGCCGGCAGTCCCGTGCGGGACGGTGCGCTGGCCAAGGAATTCAACGTCTCCCGCAACACCGCTCGCGAATCGCTGAGCCTGCTCCGTCACGCCGGACTCCTGACCCAGGAACCCAACCGCGGATTCTTCGTGCGCACCTTCGGCATCGACGAGCTCAGAGATCTCTACCGCGCTCGCCGCGTCTTCGAGATCCGCGCTGTCCAGGAATCGCAGGACGCCACCGACGAAGCGATGGCCGTCGTCGAAGCCTCCGTGGTCCGTGCCGAAACGGCTCCGGACAATGAGGACTGGACTCACGCGCAGGAACACTCTGCATCGTTCCATCGGGCCATCGTGGGTCTGCTCGGCTCACCGCTGCTCGACGAGTTCTACCTCAACCTCATGGCCCGCCTGTCGACGACGTTCTCACGCTCGCCAGAACCCGGGAACTACCACTCGCACTGGGCGAACCCCCACCGTGAGATCCTCGAGAAGATCAAAACGGGTGACCGTCATGGGGCCGAAGGCCTCCTGCGCATCCACCTCGACGACTCGGAAGCCTCGACCCTCGACCTCGCACGCTCGGTCAGCGCCGGACGCTGAGACGGCGAGCCACCTCGGCGAGAGTCTGAGGTGGTCGTGACGGCGAAGCAGTGTATTGAGGGTCACAAGGTGCGGTACTTGAAACTGTAGATAACAGTTGTCCCTCTTCGATAGCATTGATCAACCATATATTTCGCGTCGAAAGGCTGTTCACATGGGGAACCTCGAGCAGGAAAATCAGGCCGCAAACGATCCGTTCTCCCTCACGGGACTCACGTATGACGATGTCCTTCTCCTGCCCGGTGACACCGATGTCATCCCCTCAGAAGCCTCGACGACTACCCGCCTGACCAAAGAGATCGAGCTCAACATCCCGTTGGTCTCGGCCGCCATGGACACCGTGACCGAGTCGCGCATGGCCATCGCCATGGCCCGAATCGGCGGCCTCGGTATCATCCACCGCAACCTCTCCAAAGAGGACCAGGCCGACCAGGTCGACTACGTCAAGCGCTCCGAGTCGGGCATGATCAACGACCCGCTGACCATCACTCCGGAGAAGACCCTCGAAGAGCTCGACGAGATCTGCGGCAGATACCGGATCTCCGGCCTGCCTGTCGTCGACGAGAACGACGTCCTGCTGGGTATCGTGACCAACCGCGACTTGCGCTTCGTCACCCGCAGCGAATTCCCCAACCGCACCGTGGCCGACACCATGACCCGGATGCCGCTGGTCACCGCCCCGTTCGGAGTCTCCGCTGAGAAGGCCTTCGAACTCCTCGCCGAGCATAAGGTTGAGAAGCTCCCCCTCGTCGATGAGAACAACGTCATCAAGGGACTCATCACCGTCAAGGACTTCGTCAAGACTGAGGAATACCCTCTCGCGACGAAGGACGACGAAGGCCGCCTGCGCGTGGGCGCCGCCATCGGATTCTACGGCGATGCGTATGAACGCGCCGAGCTCCTCGCCGAGGCGGGCGTCGACGTCCTCGTCGTCGACACGGCCAACGGCCATGCTCGCGGCGTCACCGACATGATCAAGAAGATCAAGGCCGACCCTGCATTCTCCAAGGTCCAGATCATCGGCGGAAACGTCGCCACGAAGGAGGGCGCGCAGGCCCTCATCGACGCCGGCGTCGACGCCGTCAAGGTGGGCGTGGGGCCAGGCTCCATCTGCACCACCCGTGTGGTCGCAGGCGTCGGAGTTCCGCAGGTCACCGCCATCTACCTCGCGGCACAGGCAGCCCAGGCGGCCGGTGTCCCGGTCATTGCCGACGGCGGGCTCCAGTACTCGGGCGACATCGCCAAGGCCATGGTCGCCGGTGCTGACACCGTCATGCTCGGCTCCCTGCTGGCTGGCTGCAGCGAATCACCCGGTGAGCTCATCTTCGTCAACGGTAAGCAGTACAAGGCATACCGCGGCATGGGGTCGCTGGGTGCGATGGCTCCGCGCCAGGGCAAGTCCTACTCGAAGGACCGCTACTTCCAGGCCGATATCGCCACCGACACGGACCTCATCCCCGAGGGCATCGAAGGTCGCGTCGCCTACCGCGGTCTCCTCAAGCAGGTCGCGCACCAGCTGACCGGCGGACTGCGCCAGTCGATGTTCTATGTCGGCGCCCCCACCGTCGCCGATCTCAAGGCCAAGGGCAAGTTCGTCCGCCTGACCACAGCGGGCCTCAAAGAGAGCCACCCGCACGACATCCAGATGACCGTCGAAGCCCCGAACTACGTGGTGAAATAAGGCTCAGAACCTCAGAGTTCAGCGTCGTCCGGCGGCCTTAACTGATCGGCTGAAGGACTCAACGCTCAATGAACGGCCGTAGCTCCTGCCTTCCCGGCAGAGGCTACGGCCGTTTTTCTGTCTCACGATGCTGGACGGATCACCGTCATGTGACGAAAACCACTCAAGAGTTTTTAGAGCATATGCATCTGTTGTATTTCCTGCGCTTGGGCCCGCAGGCTCTGGCGAAAGCCGACTTGTCTCTTCCGTGAGGTTACTTCCGTAGTTTTCCGGCAGCGCCTCCGATCGCCTTGCTTCATCGATTACTTAGGGTAGGTTTCCCTAATGTGACCCGGCTGAATCGGGTCGCTCATCGAAGGAGGCAACCGAACCGTCATGACTTCTCTGCTCTCGGAAGCACACGTCCAACCACACGAGACTCCCCTCGATCCCCACGACGCATCGCCTGAATCCCACGGGAAAACAGCAGCACTGACCAGCCACAACGGCGAAACCGCGACACTGACCAGCGGCCGCGGCGGCGAAACCGCGACGCTGACCAGCGGTGATGCACTGCTCGGCGCACACAGCGCCGATGCTTACGCCGATCTCATGCACGAAGTCGTCGACGCACTAGCCGGACGATTCGCTGCGGTCGACACCCCCGCCTCGGCGAATGACCGGGCGAGTTTGGAAGCCGAGGTCGCGAGCTTCGACCTCGACGGCACCGGCATCGGCAATTCCGAGGCGCTGCGCGAAGCCGACGCACTCTACGCGCAGAATGCCGTGTGGTTCCATCACCCGAGTTACGTCGCGCACCTCAACTGCCCGGTCGCCGTACCCGCCGTCGCGGCCGAAGCGATGCTGGCAGCCATCAACACCTCGGTCGACACCTACGACCAGTCCGAGGTCGCCACCCTCATGGAGCGTCGCCTCGTGCAGTGGGCCTGCTCCCACGTCGGATTCGACGCGGGCGACGGGATCTTCACGTCCGGGGGAACGCAGTCGAACCTCCAGGCGCTCTTCCTCGCCAGGGAGAACGTGCTGCGCCGCCACAGTCCATCCAGCCGCCGTGACTTCATGTCTCGGTTGCGTATCGTGGCCACCGACCAGACGCACTTCTCCGTGTCTCGGGCCGCGTTCGTCCTCGGACTCGCCGCCGAGGCGGTCGTGACCGTGGATACGGATTCCGCAGGTCGCATGGACGCCGGGGCGTTGTCCGTCCTCCTGCGCGACATCGACGAGACCGGCGGCATCGCCGTGGCCGTCGTCGCCACGGCCGGCACCACCGACCGGGGCATCATCGATCCGCTGGGCCCCGTCGCCGATGTCTGTGAGGAGGCGGACGTGTGGATGCACGTCGACGCCGCATACGGCGGGGGACTGCTGTGGGCCCCGCGCCGACGTCACCTGCTCGAGGGAATCGGTCGCGCCACCTCGGTGACGATCGACTTCCACAAGACCTTCTTCCAGCCGGTGTCCTCGAGCGCCCTGCTGGTGCGCGACAGCGGGCTGTTCGGCCCGACGCTCCACCACAATGACTACCTCAACCCGGAGGCCGAGGCTCTCAGCGCCGACGCGGAACCGAACCAGGTCGACAAGTCTCTGCAGACCACCCGTCGCTTCGACGCGCTCAAACTGTGGACGACGCTGCGTGCCCGCGGCGCCGGCGAGATCGGCGACATGCTCGACACGGTCTGCGACCTGGCCGCCGAGGTTCGCAGCCTCCTCGAGACGCAGCCGGACTTCGAAGTTCTGGGCGCCTCTGACCTGAGCACGGTCCTGTTCCGCTTCGTGCCTCACGTCAGTGGCCGCACTGCGACGGGCAGCGCTTCAGGTGAGAATTCCTCGATTGACAGTGCGACGGCTGACGAACTCGTACCGATGATCCGTCGCGTCCTCTTCCGCTCCGGCCGCGCAGCCGTGGCCCGAACCACCATCGACGGCACGCCCTGGCTCAAACTCACTCTTCTCAACCCGGCCACCACGGTCGAGGACATCACCGCGGTGCTTGACCTCGTCCGCGCCACCGGACACGGCATCCTCACCGGACGGCATTTGGAGACGACGACCACAGGAGGTGCGGCATGACCGCAGACGACACCCGAATCCACGACATCGTCGGCATCGGCATCGGACCGTTCGGACTGGGCCTGGCCGCGCTGGCCGATCCTCTGGACGACGTCGACGCGGTCTTCCTCGACCAGCGCGAGGAGTTCCGTTGGCACCCCGGAATGATGATCGAAGGTGCAACGGTCCAAGTGCCGTTCCTCGCCGACCTTGTCACCATGGCAGACCCCACATCGCGGTTCTCGTTCCTCCAGTTCCTCAAGGACCGCGGGCGGCTCTATCCGTTCTACATCCGTGAATCGTTCTACCCGCTGCGCGCCGAATTCGACGAGTACTGCCGGTGGGTGGCCACGCAGTTGGAGACCTTGCGCTGGGGGCGTCGGGTCACCTCTGTGGCCAAGGACGACGACATCTACATCGTCACCGCCGAGGTGGTCGATGGACACGGTCAGCCACTGAGTACCGAGACCTACCGCGCTCGCCACCTGGTCCTCGGCGTCGGCACCTCACCCGTCCTGCCCGATGCACTCAGAGGTCTCGGCGCCAAGGCAGGTGAGCGTCGGGGCGCGGACCGCGCAACCGCTGACCGCAAGGGTGAGGATCTGGCTGGTCGGGAGGCCGGTCCAGTCATCCACACCTCGCAATATCTTGAGAACAGGGAAGCGTTGCTGGAGAGCGGATCCATCACCATTGTGGGCAGCGGGCAATCGGCGGCCGAGATCTACCGTGATCTCATCGACGAGGCCGAGGACCGAGACGTTCGCCTCGACTGGATTACGCGTTCACCGCGCTTCTTCCCCATGGAATACACGAAGCTGACTCTGGAGATGACCTCTCCCGAATACACGGATCATTTCCGGGATCTGCCCGATGACCTGCGCGAACAGGTCGGGCGCGAGCAGAGGACGCTGTACAAGGGCATCAGCGCCGAGCTTGTCGACGACATCCACGATGCCCTCTACCGGCTCAGCCGAGGGGGTCGAAGACTGCGCACCAACCTCGTGGCCGAATCCGAACTCCTCGCCGCCGATCACGACGCACAGACCGGCGAATACGTGCTGAATTTCCGCAACACAGCACTCGAGAAGACCTTCAACCGACGCAGCGGATCGGTCGTCTCGGCGACCGGATATCGCTCCCAGGTTCCGGACTTTCTTGCCCCTCTCGGAGATGAAGTGCGACTGGATGCGAAGGGCCGCCTCGATGTTGCTCGGCACTACACGATCAACGACGAAGGCACCATCCACGTCCTCAACGGCGAAGAGCACACCCACGGAGTCACAGCACCTGACCTGGGCTTCGGCCCCTGGCGAGCCTCCGTCGTGCTCTCGCATGTGACGGGACGCGAGCCGTATCCGATCGAGGACACGATCGCCTTCCAGACATTCGGGATTCCCGATGACCACGGAGCAATCGAGGAGCAGGGTGACTTCGAATCGTCCTTCGCGTTCGCCTCTGACGCCACAGACGCCGAGGCCGACGCCACCTCCACCTCCGCCTCCACCGATAAGGAGATGTCACACGTATGACCACCACACTGACGAACACCACAGACACGACCACGCCGGGCTCGACAACAGCACCGACACCGACACCGACATCGACTTCGGCGACGGCATCGGCGACGGCGACGGCGGGAGCGGAACCGGGGGAGCGTTCCACGCTCACCGTCGACATCCGCGACATGGACCCGGACCGCGACACCGCGAACATCCACACGTGGCTGACTCACCCTCGCGCCCACTACTGGCAGATGACCGAGCTCGACGAGGCGGGAGTCCGCGACTACCTCGGCGGCATTCACGATTCCGCTGATGACAACGGCTGGGTGGGGTCGGTCGACGGCATCGATTCCTTCTACGTCGAAACCTACGTGCCAGCCACCCTGATCCCGCAGGACATTCTGGGCACCGGGCCCGAAGACATTGGAATGCACCTGCTCGTCGCCCCGCCCGAGGGCAACGGCGTACGTGGACTGACGAACAAGATCATGGCCGAGGTCATCGACTTCTGTCTGCGCCCTGCTGCCCGGGGCGGACGAGGTGGGAGCCGCGTGGTCGTCGAACCCGATGCGCGGAACGAGGCCATCCTCGAGAAGAACCGGGCTGCAGGCTTCAGCCCGGTGTGTGAGGCCGACATCATGATGGGGGAGGAGACGAAACGAGCCGTGGTCAGCACCTGCCGCCGCGAGGATTTCAAAGTCAGCGAACTGTTCGGACTCGTCGGTCAGCGCGGGTCTGACGCCGGTGCCTCGTCGACCTCAGCTTCGGACCCCGCATCGGTCTCCGCGTCCGCGTCTTCAGCCGGCCAACGAGTGCGGCCGGACACCTACGCTCACCTCAACCGCGACACTTTCGAGGTGACCCAACGCCACCTCGTTGCGAAGGCCCTGTCCGAATTCGCACACGAGCGGCTCATCGCCCCAAGCAGATCCGCAGACCCGAGTGCCGGCCCCGACGCCTGGGAACTGCGGATCGGGGACAAGAACATGCAGGCGACATCCCTGGCGACCGCAATCTCGACCGCAGCAGATGCCGGCTCGACTGCCGCAGACGCGAGCCGCGCGAATGCCCCAGCCATCCGCTACACCTTCACCGCCCGAGTCCTGCCGCTCGAGCACTGGGTCATCGACGAGGCCAGCATCGCCCGCTTCGTCGACGAGACCCCAGCGCCACTCGACGCACAAAACCTGATCGTCGAACTCCAGGATGTGCTCGCCATCCCTGAGGACCTGATGTCGACCTATCTCGAGGAGGTCGCCTCGACCTTGGCCAGCAGCGCCTTCAAACTCGCCGAGGCTTGGAAGGGTCATCGCTCCGACTCCGCGGACCTCCTGAGCTCCGACTTCCAGACCACCGAGGCGGCCATGACCGAAGGCCACCCCGGGTTCATCGCGAACAACGGTCGCATCGGATTCTCGCTGTCTGACTACCGCAGATGGGCACCGGAGAACGGGCGGGCCACACACATCGAATGGGTGGCAGCGGCCCGCGAGCACAGCCATCTCTCGGTCGGCGTCGGACTCGACGAAGCCGCACATCTCGACTGGGCACTGAGCGTGGACGAGCGGGAACTCTTCGACTCACGCATCCGGACGGCCGGCCGAAATCCGGAGGACTTCCACCTGCTTCCGGTCCACCCCTGGCAGGCCGACCACCGTCTGGCAATCACGTTCGCCGCCGACATCGCCCGCGGTGACCTGCTGCCTCTAGGCGAAGGCCTCGACGAGTATCAGCCGCAGCAGTCCCTGCGCACCTTCTTCAATCACTCCCGCGCCGACGCCCCCTATGTGAAGGTCGCGCTCGCCGTGCAGAACATGGGCTTCCTGCGTGGGCTGTCCCCGAAGTACATGCGCGATACGCCTGCCATCAACGATTGGGTCGCGGGACTCGTCAGCACCGATCCGACCTTCGGCCAGTCCGGATTCCGGGTCCTGCGCGAACGCACCGCGCTGGGGTACACGGGGGACGTCTACCACCGGACGAGTGAGACGAATCCGCACAGGAAGATGCTCGCCGCGCTCTGGCGCGAGAACCCCTTGAGCGTGCTCGAGCCTGGCCAGAAAGTCATCACTATGGCGGCCTTGCTGCACCGCGACCACAGGGGAGTCGCCTTCGCCAGCGAACTCATCCGCGCCTCCGGCCTTGCGCCCGAGGATTGGGTGCGCTCCTATCTGAGGGCCTATCTGCACCCACTCGTCCACGCACTGCTGGCCCACGACCTGGTGTTCATGCCGCACGGGGAGAACCTCATCCTCATCCTGGAGAACCACGTCGTGACCGGAGCCTTCATGAAGGACATCGGCGAGGAGGTCGCGGTGCTTGGCCACCGCGACCTGCCCGGCGACGTCGAACGAATCCGGGCGCTGGTCCCGGGGGAGGAGAAGGCCCTGTCCGTGTTCACGGACATGTTCGACGGAGTGCTGCGCCACCTCGGCGGCATTCTCGACACGGACGGACTGCTGAGCTCGGAGAAGTTCTGGGCACTCGTCGCCGAGGTCCTCGATCGTTACGAGGCCGAGAATCCCGACGTGGCCCGCGGGCTGGCCGGCGACGTGGATCTGCGCGCCGAGCGCTTCGCCCACTCGTGCCTCAACCGCCTGCAGCTGCGGAACACGAAGCAGATGGTCGACATCGGCAACCAGGCCGAATCGCTACTCTACGCCGGAACCATGAGGAACCCTGTGGCGCGCTGACCAGGACAAACATCGCACTCGCCGAGGTGGGGGCTGGGACCCA
>NZ_JALDSX010000042.1 GCF_022748595.1 Brevibacterium sp. ZH18
CTGCTGATCATCAGCAGGCGGCAGCTCTTTTCTGTCGGCCCATGCGGACGTGGCGCGTTCAAAAAAGGCCATCCTGCACTGCTGGCGCCTGTTGACACCATCGGTGTCAGTTCATGCCCTGGCGTCAGTTGGTATCGGTTCATCCTGCTGGTTCACAGCGCCTCGGCTCCGCAGCGACCTGACGAACGACCACACCATTCCGCAGAAGACGATCGCCCACACGGTCAGGCCGATCCAATACCACTGCTGACCGATCCACTCGATGGCGGGAATCGAATCGGCTTGGCCGACATAGGTGCTGGCGACCGAGTACATCCCGAGTGGGAAGACCATGCTCCAGAGCCCGGCCGAATAGCCCAGCGGGATCCGGTGGCGGAAGTGCCGCCAGATGCCTGCTGCGACAAGCGCGGGGATCAGCCAGGTGGCGAACGCCCACAGCAGTGCCGAGGTTCCCGAGATGAGGAGTTCGGTTGCGGTGAGAATCGGCGCCGGTCCGCTCTCCAGAATCCGTGAACCCGCGACGACCGAGATGGCCAGAGCTCCCATCGTCACCCAGAACGGAGCGTCGAGGTCCTCGGGCCCCATGCGATGCAGCAGGGTTCGGACCCCCATGAATACAGCGCAGGCCACATAGAGGGCAACTCCGACAGCCCACATGATCACCGCGATGAGTGAGAACCCGGTGCTGAAATCGGCCAGAGGCGAGGAATCGGGAGGTCCGGTGGCCAGGCCGGATGCGACGACTGCGACGGACTGCGCAGCCACGACCCAGACGAACCACGTGCCGTTGACGTGCGTGATGACAGGTCCGGACTTCGCGCCCAGGATCGCCATGAAGGGGATCAGATACCCGAGGATCAGCCAGCACAGGAGGCCGACGCAGAAGAGCACCAGTGCGATGCGCATGTGTGACTGGCCCTCGAGTGCGGTCGCCAGCACATTGGTCGCCGCAACGAAGGTGAAGAACCCGAAGGCCTTCTTGGGGTTGTGGAGGTCGTCGCGCAATGCATCGGGGAACCTGGCGGCTCGCCAGGCCACGAGCACCACGAAGAAGACGTAGAGGACGACAGCCAGCCAGAAGAATGCCGAGGACAGGGCTTCAAGTCCCTTGAGGTGAGCTCCGACTGAGACGATTCCTGTCGCCATGACAGACGCGAAGCAGCCCGGTGAGACCGTCGCCGGGCTCAGGCCCCAGCCGCTGCGCAGCCGCGCGAAGTCACTGACCGTCGTGCTCATGCGTCCATCGCTCCCGTTCCGCCCCTCGCCACTTTCGATACTACGACCAGATCTACCGTAGCGCCCTTCCCGCGCAGAGCTGATTTCGCCCTGACCCACCCTCGCCGAGGCGATTCTCCGCGTCCGTGCGTACCGTTTCACGGTGTGTCCTTGCAGACATTCACCCGAATCGGGTTCACAACCTCAGCGCCGAGGAATTACCATTACTAATGAGTAACTTAAACTGTGTCGGCTAAGCGATACTTGAGAACTTCCCCCCGTGGCGTAATGTGCGGGGAAATGGGGTGCGCGGATTTCGCGCCCGCTGCAATCGGCCGATACGGGCACACACGATTGGGAGCCAGAACAATGGAGAGCAGATCACAGACGCTCACCGAAGAGACCGAAGTCGAGTCGCCTGAAATCACCCTGCGAGGGTGGGGCATGTCGGGCAAGCAGGGCGACGTCTTCTCGGGTATTGACCTCGACGTCGACCGCGGAGGCGTCGCGATCATCCACGGAGCCGCCGGAGCGGGCAAGACCTCGCTGCTGCTGTCGATCGCGGGCCGTATGCATGTCTCCTCCGGCGAAGGTCACGTCGGTGACCTCGACATCCGCAAGCGGGCGCGCGCCGTCCGTGGCTGCATCGCCGTCGGCCACGTCGCGGGGCTGACCGATCTAGAGAAGGACTTCACCGTCGGCCAGCACATTGCCGAACGCCTCATCATGCTCCAGCCCTGGTACAAGCCGTGGGTGTCGAAATCCTCTCTGCGCGATGTCATCGAAACCATTCGCGATACGTTCCGATCCGCGACCGACGTCATCGATCGTCTACCGGAAGGCACCTTCTCGTCCGCAGACGCGAAGGACGCCGACTTCCTCATCGACGCCGAGGGTAAGACCTTCGTCTCCGAACTCAGCGAGCTGCAGAAATTCCTCCTCGAGTTCGGTCTGACGAACCTCGACCAGTCACCTGTGGTCGTCATCGACAACATCGACTTTCTGCGCGAGCGCGCCGATCGAGCCCGCGCGTGGGCCGGTCTGCTCATCTATCAGGAGCTGCGGAGGAAACGCGATCCGGACAATCCGCTCACACTCATCGTTACATGTGAGGACTCAGCCGAGATCGACGTCGTGATGGATGCCCTGGGCGGGGAGGTCTCACCCGCCTCGGTGACCGAGCTGCCGCTGACTCAGCAACGCAGTGATCACGAACGCAGTGATCACGACGCTGAACAGCGCTCACGACACTGACCTATCACTCACGAGACTGACCCGCGATCACAACGCTGAGCGGGCGCCCTCGACCCACTTGCATTCCCCGCAGTTTCCACACTTGATCCGATAAAGGTGTTTCTTCGATGTTCTCCCTCCCATGGCTCGAACTCACTCGCTTCAAACGGCACACGATCACTCGCTTGGCGATCATCGTCGTCGCCATCATCCCAGCGATCTATGGCGGCCTCTACCTTGCATCGAACTGGGCACCGACCGACAACCTCGACAAGCTGCAGGCCGCCGTGGTCAATGCCGACGAAGGTGCAGAGAAGCCCGACTCCGGCAGCAAATCCGGCAAGTCCGGCGAGGAGCTGCACGCCGGCGATGAGCTCGTCGACAAGATCACGCCCAAAGGCGAAGGCGGATTCGATTGGCAGGAAACCTCGCTGAAGGAAGCCAACGACGGCTTGGCTGAGGGCAAGTACTTCGCTGTGCTCGAGATCCCGAAGAACTTCTCAGAGCGACTCGTCTCGACCGGGGGAGACGACCCGGAGCAGGCCGGGCTGCAGCTGCGCACCGACGACGCGCACAACTTCATCGTCGGCCAGATGGCGGGAACCATTCTGTCCGAGATCAAGACCGGCCTCAACGAGACCACCACTGCCGAATACGTATCCCAGGTCTACCTTGGCTTCAACGACATTCACTCATCCACCGAGAAGGCCGTCGACGGGGCGAAGCAGCTCAACGAAGGGGCCACCGACCTTCACGACGGTACGGGCGACCTGGCTGACGGAGCGCATACCCTCGACGATGGAGTCGGCACGCTGCAGACCGGCATCGGTGACCTCGACGATGGTGCAGGCCAGCTGGTCAAGGGCAGCGGTGACCTCAAGACCGGCGCCGACACCTTAGCCAAGTCCACCACCGAGGCGAAGAATGGTTCGAAGAAGCTCGCCGACGGCGCCGGGCAGGTTGCCGACGGAACCGGCCAGCTGCGCGATACCGCTGATGAAGCCACGGATAAGGCCGAAGACCTCAAGCGCAAAGCCGACGACCTCGTCGACGGAACCCGCCCCAAATTGAAGAAGGCCGAGGACGATCTGGGATCCGCGCGCGATTCCGTGCACGGTGATGTCGACGATCGGATCGCGCAGCTGCGCAAGGACTACCCGGACGACCCGAACGTCGAGAAGCTCGCCAAGGACATGGACAGCCTCGGCGGGGATCTTGATGCCGCTCACGGGCGGGCGGCGAAGGCTGCCGATGATGCGAAAGACCTCGAGGATCCGGTCCGGAAGGCTGTCGACGATGTCATGGGCAAGATCAGGGATGCCGACAAGAAGATCGGCAAACTCGACGATGGGGCGCAGGAGGTTTCGAAGGGGGCCGACGATCTGCACTCGGGCCTGATCAAGCTCGATGCTGGTGCCGGCAAGCTGGCCACGGGCGCTGGTGACCTCAATGATGGCGCGATTGCGCTCAAGGACGGTACGGCGAAGGCGAAGACTGGAGTCTCCGACCTCAAGGATGGCTCATCAAAGCTCGCCGACGGTTCGACGAAGCTGGACAAGGGGGCGAAGAAGCTCGTCGACGGGTCGGGCGAACTGGCCGACAAGCTCGCCGAGGGCCTCAAGCAGATCCCGACCTACGACAAGTCCGACCGGGAGAACCGCTCGAACGTCGTCGCGCTGCCCGTCGATGCTGAGAAGGTCAAGGACAATGCGGTCAGTGCCTACGGTGAGGGCCTGGCGGCGTTCTTCGTGTCGCTGGCGCTGTGGATCGGCGGCATGATCACCTACATGGTCATCAACGCCATCCCGTACCGGGCGCTCGCCTCATCGGCGAAGTCGTCGCGGATTGCATGGGCCGGCTATGTGCCGGGGCTCCTCTTCGGCATCGCGCAGGTTGCTGTCCTCTACGGCGTGCTTACATTCGCCCTCGACTTCTCGGCCGGGTCGTGGATTTGGACGCTCCTGTTCTCGATCCTCGTCGCGGCAAGCTTCCATGCCGTCCATCAGTTGTGCGTCGCGGCGTTGGGAGGTGTTGGCCGCTTGGTTGCGCTCGTCCTTCTCATGATCCAGATCGCCTCGGCGGGTGGAACGTATCCGGTGCAGACCGCGCCGGGCATCTTCCAAGCGATCTCACCGTTCCTGCCGATGACGCATGCGGTCAACGGCTTGCGGTCGCTCATCGCCGGCGGAGACATGTTCATCGCCGCGCAGGCAGCTGCAGTGCTGCTGCTGATGACCGCGATCTGCCTGGTGGCGACGATGCTCGTCTGCAGCCGGAAGCGTATGGTCACGCTGACCCAGCTGCATCCGAGCCTGTCGCTCTAAGGCTCAGAAGCAGTGAGCTCATCCCTCGCCGAGGTGGCGGTGCGTTGGCGCGTACCGTCGTCTCGGTGGGGCGAGACCTGGTCCCTACCCGAACGCCAACCGAGCGGCCAGGACTACCAGCACGATAGCGATGATGATGTCGAGAACCTGCCACACGCGCGGCCTGGCAAGGTAGCCCGAAAGGCCGCGGGCGCCGTACCCGATGCCGAGGAACCATGTAATCGATCCGACCATTGCACCAACTGTGAACGGCAATGCTCCGCCCGCACCCTGCTGATTCGCCAGGTTGCCGAGCATGACGACGGTGTCGAGGTAGACCCCGGGATTGAGGAAGGTCAGCGCCAGAGTCGTCGCGATGATGGACTTCAGGCTGCGCTGATGCGTGTCCGCTTCGAGCCCCGAGGCTGCACGTGCCGAACGCAGGCTGCCCCACGCGTACCAGAGCAGATAGGCCACGCCCAGCCACCGCAGCATCTCCAGAGCCCAGGGCGCCAGCAGCACGATCGCGCCGATGCCCACCGTGCCCGCTGCGATGAGTGCGACGTCGGCGAGGATGCAGATCGTGAGCACCACGCCGAGGTGTTCGCGCCGAATTCCCTGACGCAGGACAAGCGCGTTCTGTGGGCCGACGGCGATGATAAGCGACCAACCGGCGAGGGTTCCGCTGATGAGATGAGTGAGCACCCGAAAAGACTATGGCTCGAATGGAGATAAGAAAAACAACAGTATCTACATGTGATGCACAATTGCTTCATGAACATCGAACAGGTCAAGGCGCTCGCCGCTGCTGTGGACGAGGGCACGGTCGAAGGCGCGGCCTTCGTCCTGGGCGTCACCCCGTCGGCGGCCAGCCAGCGCATCCGGACGCTCGAGTCCCGCCTCGGGCAGGTGCTCATTCGTCGGACCAACCCGGTCACCGTCACCGAGGCGGGGGAGGCGGTCCTGAAATATGCGCGGGAGGTCGAGTTGCTCGAGTCCGAAACCATGGACCGCCTGCACGGCATCGACATCGATGCTCCCGACGGCGTCGGCACGGACGCCGGGGGAGCGCCTGGCCAACGCAGGCGAGTGCCGACGGTGCTGCGTATCGGCGTCAACGCCGATTCGCTGTCGACGTGGTTTCGACCGATCTTCGCCGAGGTGGCCGGCTGGGACGATATCGTCATCCGAATCGAGGTCGCCGACCAAGACAAGGCCCTCCCATTGCTGACGTCGGGGGAGGTGCTGGGCACCATCACCTCGGCGGAGGCTGGTGGCTATGGCACCCAGGTGCAGAAGCTCGGTTCGATGCGCTACGTCGCTGTCGCGACGAAGGGCCTGCTTGCTCGGTACGGCACGGAGCGTGGTGCCGGACCAAGCGCCGAGGCGGACCTTGGGTCCCTGCCCATGGTGAACTTCGGCAAGGATGATGACCTTCAATTCGCGTTTCTCAGACGCGCCGGAGTTGCGACGACCCCACCGATGTCGGTGGTGCCCAGCTCGTGGGATTTCGCGGCCGCAGTCGAGGTGGGAGTCGGGTGGGGGCTGATCCCCATCATGCAGCTGGGAGATCTCAGTCAGGACCTCGTCCCGCTCTCATCTGAGCCGAACATCGATGTCCCGCTCTATTGGCATCACTGGAACCTCGCCTCCGAGAAGCTCGGCCGTCTCACCGAGGCCCTGCATCGGGCCGCTGGTCAGATGAGGTGATCAGCTCTTCGGCTCGAGCACCTTCGCGATCAGCCATCTGAGTTGGTCGCGGGCGGCATCGACGGTGATGCGCTCGGGCGTGATGATCGAGTGCAGGGCCAGGCCGTCGAGCATGGTGAACAGTGCCGTCGAGGACGGGGCCACCTCGGCGGCATCGAGGTGGCCTTCATCGACGAGGACCTGCAGCCAGCGATCGAGATGGTCATAGGTGACTTCGTGGCTGTGTTCGAGGAGTCTGCGGACCGGGGCACGTCGTTCAGGGCCGAGACCGTTGACATGTGCGCTCAGCCAGGTGTCGAGCTGGATCTGGCGGTGTTCGTGACTGGGGAGGAGCTGGGCACAGCACTCGAAGAGGCGCTCGGCGGGGTCGCGTGCGGAATCGTCGATCGAGAAGTCATTGATTGCGACGTGCATGTACCTGCGGGCAATCGCCTCGTGGAGATCGGACTGCGTAGGAAAGTAGTGACGCAACGTCGATGCTCCGATCCCGGCTTCCTTGGCCACGGCTCGCACGCTGAGGTTAGCCTGCCCGGTGCTCGACTGTTCGGCCAGCCGGATTGCGGCGGCAATGATGTCATCGCGTCGAGTCATCTCACTCCTCCCTCGTCTGTTCCACCATATGCCCAGGTGTCGGCCTCCTGTCGCCCGCCGCACGCGCCGTGTAGTACATTGTACTAGTACGCTGTGCTAATTCGATGGCCCGCAATCGTCGAAACGGTGCACTGTGATCGGCATGGCAATGACCTCGACTCTTCGAAACAGGAGCCTGAAATGATCGAAACCATCCAGAACTTCGCGAATGCCTTTCCCGACTGGCTGCAGTGGGCGGGCGTCATGCTCGTCTCCGCAATCCCGTTCGTCGAGTCCTACTTCGGGTCGGTCATCGGCGTCGCGATCGGGCTGCACCCTGTCGTCGCGATCATCGTGGCCGTCATCGGCAATGCGGTTTCGATGCTCGTCTTCGTCTACGGTGCTGGAGCCATCCGCGACAAGGCGACGAAGAACAGGGAAGACGCTGAACCCTCGCCGAAGCGCCAGCGCCTCAAACGCATGTTCGACAAGTTCGGGGTTCCAGGAGTCTCCCTCCTGGGACAGACGCTCCTGCCGTCGCAGATCACATCGTCGGCGATGGTCGGCTTCGGCGCGAACCGCAATGTCGTGGCGTTCTGGCAGATCATCTCGATCATCCTCTGGGGCGTGCTCTTCGGCGTCCTTGCGACCCTGGGAGTCAACGTCGCCCTGCGGTGACGGGCCAGGGGCTGAGTGGCTGTGTCAGTGGCGACACCTAGACTGTGCCCATGACCGAATCCACCCCGACTGCCGCACCCGTTGACACCACCGATTTCACTGCGCAGGCCCAGCGCATCCTGGCCGAACTCACCGCGAATCCCGAGGCGCAGTTCCGGGACGGTCAGCTCGAATCGATCCGCGATCTCGTCGTGGAGAAGAAACGAGTCCTCGTGGTCCAGCGGACCGGGTGGGGCAAATCCGCGGTGTACTTCGTGGCCACCCGCATGCTGCGCGCCGCGGGCACCGGTCCCAGCCTCATCATCTCCCCGCTGTTGGCCCTGATGCGCGACCAGATCGCCGCTGCCGAACGTGCAGGGGTCCGCGCAGCCAGCCTCAACTCCTCCAATGTCACCGAGTGGGACACCGTCCTCGACGATCTCAGAGCCGGCAACCTCGACGTTCTGCTCGTCTCGCCCGAGCGGCTGAATAACCCGCAGTTCCGTGACGAGGTCCTGCCCCAGCTTCTTGCCTTCCTCGGTCTCATCGTCGTCGACGAAGCACATTGCATCTCCGACTGGGGTCACGACTTCCGCCCCGACTACCGACGCATCGGACACATCCTGTCCGAACTTCCCGGCAACACCCCGGTCCTGGCCACGACCGCCACAGCTAATTCCCGTGTAGTCGCCGACGTCGCCGAACAGTTGGGCCACGACACCACCGTCGTTCGTGGTGAGCTTGCCCGCGACTCCCTGAGGTTGGGTGTCCTGCCCGGCCTCGATGCGAGTGGCCGCATCGCCTGGCTGACATCCCACCTCGGCGATTTCACCGGCTCGGGAATCATCTACACGCTCACGGTCAGCGCCGCCGAGGACATCACTCGAATCCTGCGCGACCAAGGCCACGAGGTCCGCGCCTACACCGGCCGCACCGATGCGGAGGAACGCGCAGACCTTGAGCAGCAGCTCAAGGACAACCGGATCAAGGCACTCGTAGCCACCTCGGCGCTGGGGATGGGCTTCGACAAACCCGATCTCGGATTCGTCCTCCACATCGGCGCCCCATCGTCTGCCGTCGCCTACTACCAGCAGGTTGGTCGTGCCGGTCGCGCAACTGATTCCGCGGATGTCCTCCTCCTTCCCGGTGCTGAAGACCAGGAGATCTGGAACTACTTCGCCACTGCCTCGATGCCCAGCCAGACCGATGCCAATGCCGTGCTCCAAGCCCTCGCCGAGGCGGACGGCCCGTTGTCCGTCGCCCGTTTGGAGACCCTTGTCGGCACCAAGCGCACCCGTCTGCAGCTGCTGCTGAAGACCCTCGAGGTCGAGGACGCCGTCACCAAGATCAAGGGTGGATACATTTCGACCGGGCGCGGCTGGGTCTATGACCAGGAACGCTACGAGAAGGTTGCTGCAGTGCGGGCCGCCGAAGCGCAGGCGATGCTCGACTACGAGTCCACGCGCGAGTGCCGCATGGAGTTCCTCATTCGTCAGCTTGACGACCCCGAGCCCAAACCCTGCGGGCGTTGCGACAACTGTGCCGGAATCTGGTGGTCCACCGAGATCTCAGATGAGCAGAGGCAGGCGACGGCAGGGACTCTGCATCGCATCGGCTTGCCCATCGACCCACGCAGCACCTGGCCCAGCGGCATGGCCAACATCGGCGTCCCGCTCAAGGGCAAGATTCCCGTCGGAGAACTGGCCGCCGAAGGCCGGGCCATCGCGCGACTCAGCGACCTGGGGCAGGGTCAGACACTGCGATCCTTCCTCGCGCCCGACGCTCCGGACGCCGAAGTGCCCGCCCAGATCGGCAAATGGTGTCTCGAAGTGCTGGGCCAATGGGACTGGGCAATCCGGCCCGAAGCCGTCGTCTCGATGCCGAGTGCTCGCAGGCCCCTAACAGTGAGGTCGCTGGCAGCGAACCTGGCATCTGCGGGCAGGCTCATCGACGGCGGCGAACTGCTGCAGGTCCACGACCACGGCACTCCAGACGTCAACAGCGCATTCAGGGTCAAGGACCTCTATGATGCGTTCGTCGTCCCGCCCGAGGTCGAAGAGGCGGTGGCAGGAAAGTCGGTGCTGCTCGTCGATGACGAAGTGGTCTCACGCTGGACGATGGCCATCGGTGCTCGACTGCTTCGGCAGGCAGGCGCGACCGCGGTGCTTCCGTTCGCACTGGCGCTGCGCGGTTGACGATCGCCGCCAGGAACGGGGTGAGTGTCGACTGACGAATTGGCCTATTTTTGAGCAGATCACTGGTGCTCTGTGATGTGACGCTCCGGCCTTCTGCACACGGCGAACCGTATTCTGCGGACCACAGACTGCTCAAGAATCGGTCAATGGACTGCGCGAATGTCCTTGATCAGCTTCGGCGTTCTCCAATGACCGACTTCTGAAGCCCACTGGGTCCACGGGTAGGAGAGTCTGACAATGTAGTAGTTGATGTACTCGATGGCACCGAACGCCCAGACGAGGAGCACGATCGCTGCCGCAAACGGCCCGGCTGGAAAGGTTGCGATGACTCCCACCAGCCCCGCGATCAGGATGATCGGATTGATGACACGCAGTACGCGAAAGATCTGCGCAGTCGGGGGCGGCATCCGGCCCGACGTGATCCAGGACCGGGCGAGCAGCCAGTAGACACCGGCCTGGAGCAGAACGACGAGCAGAGGAAGCAGCGCACACCACAGAGCCGCGAGTGCTCCCGATGTTGCGAGCTTGTCCTGCCACAGGAGAGCGGCCGTCGCGAATACCGCGACGGCCGCCAGCTCACCCAGTCCCAGGCTCAGATACTTGGACCGGAGTGGGGAGAACCTGCCCGTCACGGATTCTGCTGCAGCTGGAACGTCGCCCCTTCCGGGTCGGTGACGGTGACGATGCGGCCATAGGGCGAATCCTCGGGTCCTGCGAGGACCTTCCCGCCGAGCTCGGTCACCTTCGCAGCAGCGGCATCAGCATCATCAACATTGAAATAGTCGCGCCAGAACGAGACCTGCGTCCATTCACTGGCATCGCAGATGCCGGCAACAGCTGTCGCTTCGGGTCCGTGCGTGGCGTAGGGGAATCCCTCCATCAGGGTGATGTCGAAGGAGAAGGCAGTGCGATAGAACTCCAGGGCGGTAGGGAAGTCCAAGGTCATGAGCTCGAACCACACCGGAGTGCCGGGCGTCAGTGGAGTGTCGAAGCCGGTGAAGTCACCGGTCTGCCACATGCCGACTCCCGCGCCTGTCGGATCGGTGATGACGGCCATCTGGCCCAGCGGTCCGACAGCCATCGGTTCGGCGATGGGAGCGGCTCCGGCGGCAAGCGCTGCGGCATAGGTGCTCGCGATGTCATCGGTGTGGAGGTACGTCGTCCAGGTCGTCGGGATCATCGGATTCGGCGTCCCGTCCATGTTCACGGCGCGCATGGCCCCGCCGATCGCAGCCCCATCCTTCGTGATCATGTTGTAGTGGCCGAAGTCTGGCCCCTGATCGGTGAACTCCCACCCGAAGATCTCGGTGTAGAACTTCGTTGTGGTTTCGAACTCGTGACAGGTGTAATCAACCCAGACGGGCTGTCCTTGGCGGGCGTTCTCAGGCATTGCGACTCCTCATCATTGCGGTTCCAGCGAATGTTCAATTGTGGCTGTGTGCTGTGGCTATGTGCTGTGAGGCCAGGCCGGCCGTGCAACGAGGGGCCCAAGATCTCCGTGTCGCCGTCAGTGCCAGGCGCGGGTGAATTCACCGAAGTAGTCGTGGAGAGCTGACTGCAGCAGCGGACCGAAGGTCACTCGACTCACCCCCAGCTCAGCGAGCTGTCGGAGGTCGAGCTGATCGGGGATGGCTCCCTTGACCGGATGCGCCGTGACGTTGAGCGGCAGTGTGACCTGGGATAGGACCGTCTTGAGAACGTCGACGCTGGGCATAGCGACGGGGTAGACGGAATCGGCACCCGCCTCGGCGCACAGATTGAGACGTCGGATCGCCTCGGCGGTGGGGTCCTCGAAGTCACCGGCGTTCTTGAACACGTCGGTGCGGGCGTTGATGACGACGTGCACACGCTGCGCATCAGCGGCCCGGCGCAGATCGCCGATGTACTCCGCGTGCTCTTCGGCACTGCGCATCCGCCCCTGACTGTGGACCGTGTCCTCGATGTTGAGGCCCACAGCGCCGACGCCCAGAAGCCCGGCAATGAGGTCAGGAGCTGGAGTGTCGTAGCCAGACTCCATGTCAGCGGTGACGGGCACGTCGACAGCAGACGTGATGTGCCGGACTCCGTCGAGGGCCTGGCCGAGGCTCATTCCCTCGCCGTCGGGGGCACCGAGGGCGTTCGCCAGCGGATGCGACCCGACGCTCAGGGCCCTGAACCCGGCATCGACCATCGCGTGGGCCGACCAGGCATCCCACACAGTCGGAAGTACCAGCGGGCGATCGTTCTGGTGGGCATCGAGCAGCGCTGCGGCGTGCTCGGCAAGTCGGGCGAAATCCTCCATGACAACACCCTGCCACCATTCACCCCCGTTGGAGAAGAGGATCCTGATGTTCACCCGAAGAATTCAGACTATTGGCTCTGCAGTCGCGGTGTCCGGGGCGGAACCTCGCGCCGATCACCGGTGGCTTCGAAGGCCGCGGCGAGTTCGATGAGCGCGGTGTCGTCCCAGCCGCGCCCGGCGATCGTCAGCCCGATCGGAATCCCGGTGTCGGTCATCGTGCCCATCGGCACAGTCACCGACGGGATGCCGAGGTGGCGGGGGACCAGGTTGCCGTTGGCCACCCATGTGCCGTTGCGCCAGCCGAGGTCGGCCGACGACTCATTGACATCCATGTCCGCCGGACCGACATCGGCCATGGCAGGGACGACGACCGCGTCGAGTCCGAGTGAGTCCATCCATTCCTCGAGGTCGAGCCGGCGGGTCACCTCAAGTCCTCGGACTCCGTCCTCGAGTTCCGGGATCTCCGTCACCGAGGCGTACGGACGGTCCCGCACGATCTTCGGGTAGGTGGCGATGTCGTCGTCGAACCCGGTGTAGCGATCCGGGAGCGCACCGTCCGGGTGAGGGAAGATCTGGGCCCCGTCCACCTCGGTGAGGGTGTTCATCTTCGGGTCGCCGTTGGCGGCCAGGAAATCGTTCCAGGCCCATGCTGAGAGGTCGTTGATCTCGCGGTCGAGGTAGTCGGGGCTGACGATTCCGCGCGTCCTGATCGTCGGCGCACCGGGGCGATCGCCCTCGTAGTTGCTCACGACGGGGAAGTCGGTTTCGACGATCTCAGCGCCGGCAGCTTCGAGATCGCGACGGGCGGCCTCCCACGCGGCGATCACCGACGCGCGGGTCTCGATCCGCTGCCCTGTGGGCCCGCCGATTCCACCGTCGGGGTTCGTCCCGGCATCGGGATCGGCATTGATGTACATGGTGGGAATGCCGAGGCGCTTGCCGGCCAGTTTCGAGAGCGCGGCATCTGCATCGGTTGGAAGCAGATCGGAGTACGAATCGGGTCGGACTGCTGATGCTCGGGGGATCTCGACCCAGGGCTGGACGCGCCAGAAGTCGCCGCGGGTTTCAGTGTCGTCGGCGACGATGACGTCGAGGACTTCACAGAGATCGGCCATCGACCGGGTATGGGGGACGACGACGTCCATCGTCGGCACGAGTGGCCAGTTGCCGCGCACGGAGATGACGCCGCGTGAGGGCGTGTAGGCGATGAGCGCGTTGTGCGAAGCGGGGGCGCGACCCGATGACCAGGTCTCCTCGCCAAGACCGAATGCCGCGAAGTTCGCCGTCGTCGCCGTTCCCGAGCCATTCGAGGAACCTGAAGCGAACGCGCTGGTCAGCCAGTCGGCGTTGTAGGGGCTCTCGGCGCGGCCATAGAGTCCGCGCTGCATGCCGCCGTTGGCCATGGGCGGCATGTTCGTCAAGCCCAGGCAGATGGCACCCGCGGCGCGCAGGCGTTCGATCGTGAACGCGTCCTTCTGCGCGATGAGGTCGGCGAAGGCGGGGGAGCCGGCAGCGACACTCAGTCCTGCGACCATATAGCTGTCCTTCGCGGTGTACGGGATCCCGTCGAGGGGGCCCAGCGTCTGACCACGCGCACGCCTGTCGTCGGAGGCGGTCGCCTCAGCGAGGGCATCGGGGTTGTCGACGATGACGGAGTTGAGTTTCGTATCCGTGTCCGGGCCGTCGAACGCGGCGATGCGGGCACGGTAGGCTTCGACCAATTCCGCCGAGGTGGTCGTCCCGTCCTCGAGTGCGCGGCGCAGGGTCGCGATGGACGCCTCGACAACATCGAACTTCGTCATTCTTGTGCTCCTCCGTGCCATTACGGTCAGTGCAGGCCGAGCGCATGCGTCGCGGCGTACCGCTCCGTCTCTGTCCGTGCTGCCCTGGTGGTGCTTCGGTCGACTGGTGGTGCTTAACAGTATTGCTCACTCGGTGAGGAAATGTCGTGCGAATATCGTTGCGGATCCGACAGCGGCTGCCGGTGGGCGACGGCGGACTCCGACGTAGGATCGGGGCATGACGATTCGTGCGATCATTCTCAGCGGAGGCAGGTCGAGTCGCTTCGGCGGTGTCCACAAACCCGGCGTCGAACTGGGCGGGACGAGCGTGATCTCCCGCATCCTGACCGCAGTTCGCACGGCCGATCCCGCCGCCGAGGTATGGGTGGCCGGACCGACGGAAGGGCTGAGCCAGGCCGAGACGGAATCCGTGCACTCCGTTCGCGAGGAGCCGGTCTTCGCCGGTCCGCTGGCCGGGATCGCCGCAGCTGCGTTCGCGATGGAACGCACCGTAGGTGACACCGAGCGTAACCGCGACCGTGACGCAGGGACGGCTGAAGGAGCGTCCGACGCCTCCGCTTCGAACGCAGATGACGTGACGTTGGTGCTGGCAGGGGACATGCCCCTGATCACTGCTGGCCACCTCGGCGAGTTGGTCGACGTGTGTCGGCAGACGAACAGCCCGGTCGCGGGGGAGGACGAGCGGGGCAAGGCACAGTTCCTGTGCTCGGCATGGCCGCATCGGCTGCTTCTCACACGCCTCGAAGCTATCGGCGATCCCGCGAACGGGGCGGTCAGACGCCTGTTCGACGGTCTCGATCCGGTCCTCGTCGACGTCGATCCGACCGTGGTCGCTGACTTCGACACAACCGAAGAGCTTGCCGGCATCCGTCCTCACTTCGACGACGGGATCTGACCGCCGACAATCGCCGACAACCGCGACAATCGCCGACAACCGCTGAGTCACGCTCGGATCCGACCGTCGACGGGTGGAACTGCACGGGCCGCGCAACGACGAAGCCGCCTCGGCGCAAGAGAGCACCGGGGCGGCATCACCGATCGATCGGACGGGATCAGCGATCGATCGGTGTGGTCGTCAGTCGTCGATCTGGGTCTGCTCGACGGCTTCGACGGCCTCTTCCGGAGACAGGCGGCAGGCGATGCCGACGTAGAAGACGACGATCGAGAAGATCACGGTGACGATTTCGCCCCAGATGAAGCCCATGATGTCCAGGCCTCCACCGTAGTGGCCGATGAGGCTGAGGAGGACCAGGCCGGCCATCCACAGGATCATCCACCAGCCGGAGCGCATCTTCAGATCCGGCAGACGGGCCTTGTCCTTGGCGAAGATGTGGTGGAGGACCATCACGACATAGCCGATGGCCACAGCCAGGAAGAGCTTCCAGTTCGTCTCCCAGCCTGTCCAGTACACGATGAGGTTCGCGCAGATGAAGCCGATGATCGGCAGCACATCGTTGCCAGGCAGTTTGAACGGACGCTCCTGCTCGGGCAGCTGACGACGCAGCGCGGCGACGACCACAGGCCCTGTGGCGAACGAGAGCACCGTGCCGGAGGTGATGAATCCGACGAGCTTCGCCCACGAGGGGAACGGCAGGAACATGATGCACGAGACGATGAACACGACGAGGAGCGAGATCCACGGAACACCGTGCTTGTTGAGCTTTGCCAGTGCGCGCGGAGCATTGCCGACCTTCGCCTGCGAGTAGGACAGGCGAGGAGCCAGCGCGGTGTAGATCAGGCCGGTGTCGGCAGGGGAGACGATGGCGTCGGCGTAGAGGATGACTGCCAGCCACACAGCACCCAGCAGCAGCGAGATCTCTGCGAGAGGTCCTGCGTCGTTGTTGAATGCGAGGTTCTTCCAACCGCCCTCGAGGAGGTCCGTGGGCAGGGCGCCGATGAAGGCCGCCTGCAGTGCGATGTAGATGACGCCGGTGACGAGGATTGAGCCGATCACTGCGAAGGGGACGTTCTTCTGCGGGTTCGTGGTCTCGCCTGCGAACTCGACGCCCTGACGGAAGCCGAGGTAGGAGAAGACGATGCCTGCTGCGGGGAGGGCTGCGAAGATCGGTCCGATTCCATTGGGAGCGAATCCGCCGAAGCGCTGGCTTGAGAAGTGGCCGGGGTTGAAGGCCAGGATCATGAACACGACGATGACGAGAAGGATGACGGCGAGCTTCCACCACACGAGGACGTTGTTGAATCGTGCGAAGAGCTGGACGCCGTAGAGGTTGATGAAGCTGAAGACCAGCATCAGCGCGATGCTCACCACGATGCCGGGCCCGGTGAGCACAGCGACGTCATCGACGGTGTGCATCAGCCAGGGGAGGTAGCTCGATGCGTACTGGACGGCGGCCATGACCTCGATGGGCACGGTCGCAGCGACCGAGAGCCAAGTGATCCAGCCGCTGGTGAAGCTCGCGAACGAGCCGAAGGAGAAGTGGGGGAAGCGGATCACCCCGCCGGCAACGGGGAACATCACGCCGAGTTCGGCGTAGTTCAGCGCAACGAAGATCATCATCACGGCGCCCAGCGCCCACGAGATGAGCGATGCGGGTCCCACCATCACCGAGGCGTTGAAGGCTCCGAAGAGCCAACCGGACCCGATGATCGAACCAACACCGGTGAACAGAAGTCCGATCTTTCCGATGTCTCTCTTGAGCCCCGTATCGTGCCGGATCTCGACCTTCGTTGGTCGCCCGGCGGCGGGGGGATTGATTGTGGACATCATTGCCCTTTCAATTGCGATGACAGCTTTCAACTTTTGAAGTTTGCTCCTCGAGATTGGTGATGTCAATCACGAATGGAGTGATTCGCCCGTCCGGAGACGGTCTCTATATACACCATGTGACCAGCGATGATGCACAGGTTTTGAACCAGGGGTGGCACCGACCGACGATTGGATCCAATCGGCTCCCGCTGTCACAAGGCGATCGGAATCTCACCGGGTTCGACCGCGGCGACGATGCTGGATTGGATCCGATATCGGTGATAATTCACAGGGGCGATCGGCGCGTAAGTGCGTGTCGAGGCGGCGGAGAGGCCCACGTTGCAATTTGATTGCATTCGCCGCGTATTGGCCAGAAACAGCATCTAAGCGTGATGAGGAACAGGGCCGCCCGCGAGCGGCAGGCACCGTCACGATGGGGCGGAGGCGACTAAGCTTCACGGCAGGAGACACTCTGCGTGCGGATGGGCGAGAGACGGAAGGCGGTCGAGCTGTGATGCATGACAACGCTGCCAGCACGCGGGTTGCCGCAGAGCTGAGGGCCCGGATCATCGACGGCGTCATCCCACCCGGGACGCGGATTCGGCAGGAGGAGATCGCTGAGGAGTTCGGCGTGAGCAGGGTCCCGGTTCGGGAGACGCTGCGCATCCTCGAGTCATTCGGCCTCGTCACCCTTGTCGCCTCAACCGGAGCCTGGGTGTCGACTCTGGACTTCGACGAATGTCGGGAGATCTACCTCATGCGGGAGCGCTTGGAGCCGCTGCTGCTCGGACTGGCGATGCCCACCCACACCCCTGAATCGTTCGGGGAATTCGAGCGCTTGGCACAGCACGTCGAAGCGGCACCGACGAAGGCTGAGTTCCTCCACCGTGATCGTGACTTCCATCGGGCGCTGCTGGCTGGACCGCCGACGAAGCGACTGCGTGACACCGTCGATCATCTCTGGGATCTCACCCATTACTACCGGCGGCAGCTGCTCCAGCCGGAAGGCAGCGCCCGGCGGCGCGAGGACATCGTTGCCGAACATCAGATGATCCTGCGTGCGGTGATGGACGGAGACCCTGAATCCGCCGAGGCAGCTCTGGCCTTCCACATCCGCCACACCCGCAAGCTCGTCGAACGTCATCCGGAGATCTTCGCTCAGAGTTGCGAGGATATTCCCGGGACTCTGCCCACCTGATGTCCGCGACCGCACCGCGCAGGCCTGCTGTTCCGGTCATCCTGCTCACCGGGTTCCTGGGCGCTGGGAAGACCAGCCTGCTCAACCACCTTCTGCGACATCCTGACGCGCGCATCGGTGTCGTGGTCAATGATTTCGGCGATCTCAACATCGACGCCGGTCTGGTCGTGGGTCAGGTCGACGAGCCCTTCTCGATCTCCGGCGGGTGCATCTGCTGCCTCAGCGATGATACGTCACTCGAGGACGCACTCACAGCTCTGGCGAAACCACACCTTCGACTCGACGCGATCATCGTCGAGGCCAGCGGATTCGCCGAACCGCTGACCCTGGCACGCATGGTCACGCGCATGGGACACCATCGCTTCCACCTCGGCGGGGTCATCGACGTCGTCGACGCGACGATGCACGCAAGCACGGTCGACACGCAATCTGCTCCGCCGATGCGCTACGCGGCCACCACGTTGGTGCTGGTCAATAAGCTCGACCAGGTTCCGGACGCCGAGCGTGAGGGCACAATCGACGCCATCCGGTCTCGCGTCCATCTGCGCAACCCTCGGGTGATCGTCGTCGGCACCAGCTTCGGCAGACTCGACCCGGCCCTGATCTTCGATCCCGGATCGGGTGCGATCAGGGGCCTCGACGGTCCAGGAACTGGTCCGGATTCCAGCGAGCCCATCCAGGCCGAGCTCCCGATTCGTGAGCTCATCCGTCAGGCCTATGCGGAAGCGGCGGCCCAGAGCCAGGGCGGTGATGAGGCCGAGGTCCCCGCGCACACTCATGCGCAATCGCTGACGGTGACTGCCCATGGATATGCCGACGCGAACAGCGTGCTCGACCTCCTTGAGGACCTGCCGGCAGGGGTCTACCGGGTCAAGGGCACGATTCGGGTCAAGGACAGGGGGAGGAGCAGACGCTTCGGGGTCCAGGCAGTGGGCCCGAACGTCTATGTCTCCTCGACCCTCCCCCACGAAGAGACCTGGGACAGCGCCCTCGTTGTCATCGGTGAGTCCCTCGACGAGGTGAGACTTCGGACCGAACTCGACCGCGCGCTGAGCACCGGTGAGGATGCCGGCGAGCGTGCCGGCGGAGTCGAGCGGCTCCGACACTATCTGCGACTGCACAGCTGAGTGCCCGCATGGCTAAGTGCCTGCACAGCTGAGTGCCTGTACCCGCCGTGCCGAGAACCCGAACGTCCCCGTCGAACGAGGTAGGGAGCGCAGGGCGGCGATAGTCCCTCAGCTCTGGGGACGCTTGCTGAATGTCATGCCGGGCAGTGCGGTGCTCGCGGCGCGGATGTGGTCCTCGGTGAGTTGGACCGCGCGCTCGGTGTCGCGTTCGACGATCGCCTCCATGATCGCGTGATGCTGGCTCTGCAGCTCCGTCATCAGCCCGCGCGGGTCCTCGACGTGGCTGAATGCGAGGAGGATGGGGCGTCGAAGTGAACTCCTGATCGCCTCGGTGAGATCCGAGAGCAGCTGATTCTCCGATGCGCGGGCGATGGCGACGTGGAAGGCGGTGTCTGCTTCATTGAAGGTCTCCAGGCTGACGCCCGGGGTGTCCATGATCGCCAGGGAGGCATTCATCCCGGCCAGGGCGTCATCGTGGGCGCGACCTGTTGCCAGGGCGGTGCTTGAGCGCTCCAGCTGAATGCGGGTCTCGATGGCTTCGTCGACGCTGAAGTTCGCGAGAGCCACATGCAGGCGGAGGAATCGAGTCAGCGCTTCTTTGGGCATGGCGGCGATGAATGTGCCGGCCGTCTTGCCTGAGCCGACGTTGGAGACGACGACGCCCAGGGACTCCATGACACGCAGCGCCTCACGTACAGCGGCTCGGCTGACCTGCAACTTGGCGGCCAGTTCCCGTTCCGAGGGGAGGGGGTCGCCGACGGTCAGGGAGCCGGCCATGATCTGCTCTTCGATCGCATCAATGACGAGCTCGTGTGTGCTCGATCGGGCGACCGGCTTCCACGTCGGAGGCTGGGAGACGGAGTCGGACGGTTCATTCGTGGTCGTGTCACTCATGGTTGTGGCCTGATCTGGTCGATGCTGATGCGGCTGCTGGCCCCGTCATCGGGCATAGTCGGTCCTCTTTCGCACTGCTCTATCTTTTCACGGATACAACCTTGACCTGGATCACATTCAGTCATACACTCACCTTAGTGGTCTGACCACACAAAGGACATACTGAAATCACATCGAGATTGCATGTTCGGAGCGCGTTCACCGTCGAACCGCAGGCGCTGCAGGCGAACACCGACCGTGCTGGAGGCATTATGTACACTCCCGAAGTCGCCCCTTTGGCCGACAGCTTACTGTGGTCATCGCTGGTTGCACTGCTGCCGCTTCTCACCATCTTCGTCACGCTCGGATTCCTCAAGTGGAAGGCCCACTGGGCCGGCCTGGCCGCCGTCGTCGTTGCTCTGATCGTCGCGATCTTCGCATACGGAATGCCCGTCGGATTGGCCGGGCTCTCCGCCACGCAGGGATTCGCCTTCGGGCTCTTCCCCATCATGTGGATCGTCATCACCGCCATCTGGCTCTACGAACTGACAGTGAAGTCAGGACACTTCGAGGATCTCCGTCTGGTCATCAACGTCATCTCCGATGACCCGCGCGTACAGGCTATTCTCGTGGCCTTCTGCTTCGGCGGACTGCTCGAAGCCCTGGCCGGCTTCGGTGCTCCGGTCGCCATCACCGGTGTCATGCTCATGGCGGTCGGCTTCACGGCCATGCGCGCGGCAACGGTCGTCCTGGTCGCGAATACTGCTCCGGTGGCCTTCGGAGCGATCGCGATTCCCATCATCACCGCCGGCAACCTGACCGGCATCGACTACCACGACATCGGCGCCATGGTCGGTCATCAGACTCCTCTGCTGGCGGCCATCGTGCCGCTGTTCCTCATCTTCCTCGTCGACGGCAAGCGCGGCCTGCGGCAGCTGTGGCCACTGGCACTCGTCGTCGGAATCGTCTTCGGCGCATCGCAGTACGTCTCCGCGAACTACCTCTCAGTTGAGATGACCGACATCATCGCCTCGCTCATGGGCCTCGCGGCCGCTGTGGTCATGCTCCAGTTCTGGAAGCCGACAGGTGGGCAGGACGCTCTGGACAAGATGGCCGACGAGCGCAGCCGGGAGAAGACTGCTGCTCCCGATGCGGGCGGCACCGCCGCTGTCGACACAAAGGTCGATGCGAAGGCATCGCCTCTGACCGGAGTGCGCGTGTTCCTGGCGCTCGCCCCCTATCTCATCGTCATCGTCGTCTTCTCGGCCGCCAAGCTCATTCCCGTGGTCAACGACTGGCTGGCGAGCACCGACGTGAAGATCCCCTGGCCGGGACTGGACGGGAACCTCCTCTCGGCTTCGGGTGAACCGTCGACGACCACCGTCTACAACTTCCAGTGGCTGTCCTCTCCGGGTACGCTGCTGTTGGTCTCGGGCATCATCGTCGCCATCATGTACAAGATGACCGCACGTGACGCTGTCCAGGTCTTCGTCGACAATGTCGTCAAGATGCGCTTCTCCATCCTCACGGTGGGACTCGTCCTCGCTCTGGCCTACGTCATGAACGAGTCCGGGCAGACGATCACGATCGGTACGTGGATCGCGGGAACTGGCGCACTGTTCGCCTTCCTCTCGCCGATCCTCGGATGGCTGGGCACCGCGGTGACAGGCTCGGACACGAGCGCCAACGCGCTCTTCGCGACTCTCCAGCAGACGGCGGGGGCCAAGGCCGGGATCGATCCGGTCCTGTTGGTGGCCGCGAACAGTTCGGGTGGTGTCGTGGGCAAGATGATCAGTCCGCAGAATCTCACGATCGCTGCCACCGCAGTGGGTCTGCTCGGGCAGGAGTCGTCGATCTTCCGCCGTGTCATCTGGTGGTCGTTGGGCATGCTCGTCGTCATGTGTCTTCTCGTCGGACTGCAGTCGACAGTTCTGTCCTGGATGGTCCCAGGATCCTGATGTGAAACGGTGCGCATCGTTCACTCGTCAGCGGTCAGCGACGCTCGTCGACCGTTCGACCGCTGCCAGCACTATCGCCGCCTGCTCGTCTGCAGGTCCGCCTACCTATCTGAAGGAGCCATCCAGAATGGTCAAGAGGCAGCTGCCCAAACCAGCCGAGATCTTCGAGCTGATGAAGTTCAAGAAGTTCGAACTCGACCCGAAGAAGCGCCGCTTGGCGAATGCGCTGACAATCGAGGACCTGCGCAAGATCGCGAAGCGCCGGACCCCGGCCGCGGCGTTCGACTACACGGATGGGGCCGCCGAGGGTGAGATCTCGATGGAGCGCTCGGTCCAGTCCTTCCGCGATATCGAGTTCCACCCCTCGATCCTCAAGGACGTCACGAACGTCGACACCTCGACCCAGATCATGGGCGGCAGCTCGGCCATGCCCTTCGGCATCGCGCCGACCGGCTTCACCCGACTCATGCAGACCGAGGGTGAGACCGCCGGCGCCGGAGCCGCGGGGGCTGCGGGCATCCCGTTCACGCTCTCGACGCTGGGCACGACGTCGATCGAGGACGTCAAGAAGACCAACCCGCACGGGCGCAATTGGTTCCAGCTCTATGTGATGAAGCAGCGCGACATCTCCTACGGCCTCGTCGAGCGGGCGAAGAACGCCGGGTTCGACACTCTCTTCTTCACCGTCGACGCCCCCGTCGCCGGCGCCCGACTGCGCGATACCCGCAACGGCTTCTCCATTCCGCCGCAGCTGACCCCGCAGACGATCCTCAACGCCATCCCGCGTCCCTGGTGGTGGTGGGACTTCCTGACCACCCCGAAGCTCGAGTTCGCCTCCCTGTCGGAGACCGGCGGAACGGTCGGCGAGCTCCTCGACTCGGCAATGGATCCCTCCATCAACTTCGACGACCTCGCCGAAATCCGCGCAATGTGGCCCGGCAAGTTCTCCGTCAAGGGCGTGCAGACGCTCGAGGACGCGAAGAAGCTCGCCGACCTCGGCGTCGACTCGATCGTCCTGTCCAACCACGGCGGACGTCAGCTCGACCGGGCACCCGTTCCCTTCGAGCTCCTCCCCGAGGTGGCTCGTGAGATCGGCAAGGACGTGGAGATCATCATCGACACCGGAATCCGCAACGGCGCCGACATCGTCGCCTCCCTGGCGCTCGGCGCGGACTTCACCCTCGTCGGCCGCGCCTACCTCTTCGGTCTCATGGCCGGCGGTCGGGAAGGCGTAGACCGGACGATCGAGATCCTCGGTGAGCAGGTCGAGCGCACCATGCGCCTGCTCCAGGTCGCCGATGTCTCCGAGCTCAATCCCTCACACGTGACCCAGCTGCGTCAATTCAACCGCGACGAGCGCGCAGAGATCGTCAGCTCCCATCCCGCGAAGAGGTGATCGCCAGGAATTGAGCGCCAAGCGATGCTCGCCGAGGTGGCTGCCAGCACCGAATGACGTTATCGGTCCTGGTGGAAGTTCGAAACAATGAAGGGCCCGACCGCGGACGGGGCCCTTCATGTCACCGGTGTCGGTACGCGCAGCGCATCACTCTGCTCGTCACCGCGAGAGTGCTCTTGGCTAGGCCGGCGGTGACTATATCTTCTACACGAGCTACGGTGATCCCAAGGCCACAGGCGAGGACAAGGCCCTGAAATCGAGTCAGTGGAAGGGTCTTGACGCGGTAAAGGACGGCAAGGCGATTCGTGTCGAGGACGATGTGTGGTTCCTCGGCCTCGGACCCACAGGCGCTGGGCTCATCCTCGACGATCTCGACGAGTACCTGACTAAGTGAACGTGCTGGGCAGTGCCCCGGTGGCTGCTACGGCAGCAGATGCCTGAAACCGGTCATTCGAGTTCGAGAGTGAGGCCGGAAGTTCCACACGAACGCGAGACGCAGATCATCATCGTCTCACTGTCCGTCCTCTCCTCCTCGGACAGGAGGCTGTCGCGGTGATCGACCTCGCCGTTGATCACCGCGGTCTCGCAAGTGCCGCAGATTCCTTCGCGGCACGAGCTCAGGGGTGCAAACCCTGCGTCTTCCAGTGATTCGAGAACCGACCTGTCAGCGGGAACTTCGACCGACTCGCCTGTGGTCAGCGTGACAGTGAAAGGAGCACCGCCGGTCGATCTGCTGTCGTCGGGGGCGTCGAAGAGCGAAGCTCCCGATTCGGCACTGCTCGGCCCGGTGCCATCTGAGCCGACACCGGCGGTGGTCGAACCGTCGGAGGGCTGAGCCAGGAACAGCTCGGTGTGTAGCAGATCGGGGTTTTCCCATGACTCCGCTGCTGCGGCCAGGTCACTGAGCAGCCCCACCGGTCCACAAGCGTATGCCAGCTCCCCGGCGTCCGGTTCGATGAGATGTGCCCCGAGATTGAAGCGACCGTCCGCGCCGCTTTCATGGATGTACACGCAGTCGCCGAAATCTTCGAGCTCAGCGACGAAGGCCATTGTCTCACGCGATCTTCCGAGGTAGTCGAGCGTCCAGGGGATGCCCCGTCGATGGGCCTCGCGCACCATGGCGATGATGGGCGTGATTCCGATCCCCGCGGCGATGAATCGATAGTGCTCGGCGGGCTCGAGTGGGAAGGTGTTCTTGGGGCCACGCAGCCGAACCTGAGAACCCGGCCGAAGAACCTCATGAACGTGAGCTGATCCGCCGCGCGATTCGGGTTCGCGCAGCACGGCCACCTTCAGAGGCTCCCCCGGTCGGGAGCACAAGGAGAACTGGCGCACCAGTCTCTCGCCCATGAGGACGTCAAGGTGCGCTCCGGGCTCCCAGCGGTGGAGGTCCACAAGTGATGGTGTCCCGGCTTCGCTCTCGCTCGGCGTGAACTCGACGGACAGTACGCCATCGGCCTCCACTCGCATCTGCGTGACGTATGCGTCGAAGAACGACAGCCGTCTGCGCGACCGGGGGCCTGCCTCGGCGGGGGTGTTGGATTCGGCGCCGGCTCCATCGCGAAGATCTGCTGCGGCGGTGGGCGTCTCGACTGTTGATGGCATTCTCAACTCCTCGTGCGCTTCAGGGGACCCAGCGAAGAGCAGCGGTCCTGGTGGGGGTGAGGCAGTAGACGGTTGCGGTCGATTGTGTGCCGGTGAGCTCGACACGAATGGTCTCGTTCACTTCGCCCTCGAGGACGAAGGAATCACCGGGATGGATTCGCCTCTGCCAGGGACCATCGGGCACCGTGATGAGCGCTTTCCCCGTCTTGACAGCGACGACGATGACATCGCCGGTACATCGTGTGAGCACAGTCGAGCAGTGGGTTTCGTCGAGAAGCTCGACCGTGTGGACGACGAAGGACTCATCAGTCTTCACAGAGGTGCTTACCCCGTCCGGCGATGTATGAAGAGTGATCGACCAGCGCCACGGGTCGCCACGTTCGGCGCTGTCAGGGTTGGCGGCCAGGACGCGGCTGCCATCGGGCATGGTCGGTGCGGCGCTGAGGGAGTTCGCGCGCTCGAGCATCCACATCCCCGATCACCTCCCGCCGGCTGCGGTGCTCGTGGCCTCCGCCGAGGTGGTCGACTCGGCTGCGGACCTTCCCGCGCTGGCTGCCGCCGCCTTCTGCGCTTGTCGGCGAGCTGCTGCACCGATGGGCTTTGTATTCGCCGGCGCGCCGGGTCGGCGAGGTTCCTTCGCCTCGCGTTCCTTGGCTTCCTTCTTCAATAGCGCCTGGTGGATGCGACGGGCCTTGGCGACGCCGCCGTCCTGGGCAATGAGGACGTCGAACTCCCGACCGGGGCGTGTCTGCATTCCCAGCTCCTGCGCCTCGAGCGCGTCCTTGTCCTCTTCGAGCACCAGACCCAGACCCTCACGAAGCTGCTCGGTGGCTTCGACGTTGTCGACGGCGAAGTTGCGGGCGAATGAATAGTAGTACCAGCAGGTATGAGCATCGATCGGGGTGATGGCGTTGAGCACTTTGATGAGGTAGCCCTCTTCTCGTGGCGCGCCCTCTGCCGTGATGCCCGAGTGAAGTGTGAGGTTGTTGGGGACAAAGAATTCGGTGGCGTGGAAGCGATCCCAGTTTCCGTCGATTCCCATCGTGTCTGCGTACAGTGGCGGTGCGGGTACGGAGGGCATGAGTCTGTCCACCAGCACCACATTGTCGTCGACTTCGACTGTGATGCCGTATTCGTAGATGTAGTCGTCGCCGACAGTCGTCTTGTGGAGGAAGGACTCGTGGGTGAGGTCGAGCAGATTGTCGTGCACGAGTTCGGCTCGACAGTCGACTTGGAGGGAGTGCTCGACGGAGGCCCAGTTGGGATCATTCATCCAATGGGTGTCCGGAATATCGCTGGGATCGGCATCCGCAGGGTCGCCCCCCATCCATACCCAGATCCAGCCGTCCTTCTCGTGAAGGGGGTAGGAACGGACGACTGCCCGCTCTGGCAGCGTCGTCTGGCCGGGAACCTTCGTGCACCGCCCATCAGGTCCGTAGGTGAAGCCGTGATAACCGCATTCGATGGAGTCACCCAGCATTCGACCTTTGGACAAGGGGAACGCCCGATGGGCGCAACGGTCGGCAAGCGCCTTGGCCTGATCATCGGAAATGCGGTAGAGAACGATGGATTGTTCGCAGATCATTCTCCGGATGGGTTTGTTCGTCACTTCATCCGACCATGCCGCAACGTACCAGCTGTTAAGGATGTGATCAGCCATGGGGAGCCTCCTTGCTCGAGTAAGCAGAACTTCTTCAATTTACTGTATACAGTGTGTACTGTGTCGACATGATTTTGCAATCCGAGGCAATCGCGGAAGAGTAGAGGTAGCAGCAGCGCGGATCACGAGCATCGTGGTCGGCGGATCGAGCACGGACGCTGAGATCGCCGGGAGGAAACGATGGGCACGGAAGACGCCGCAGGCAAGCCGTTGGCCGAGCAGGTCTATGAGAACGTCAGTCGATTGATCGTGAGCGGGGAACTGGCCGCCGGTGAGCCTCTGGTGCAAGAGAAGATCGCGGCGCAGTTCGACGTATCCCGGACTCCTGTGCGCGACGCGCTGACTCAGCTGACGACCGATGGTCTGGCGACCTTGGTGTCCTCGCGCGGGTACTTCGTCACGGATCTCTCGCGAAATCAGGTCGAAGATGTCTTCGAGGTGCGCGCGGCTCTCGAAGAACTCGCGCTCCGATCGGCTTTCGGCAGGCATACACCCAAGGACCTGCTTCATCTGCGAACCCTTGCTGCTGAGGCGAGGCTGTGCAGCCCGACGGATGGTATGGAGGTTTTTGACGTCTCTCTCAGGTTCCATCGTCGATTGGTCGAGCCGTGCCCCAATGGCTACATGCTCGAGCTCCTGGGCTCGGTCTGGAGCCACCCTGTGCAGCGACGCATCGCACTGACGTACACGCCGGGCCGGGAGCATGTGGAGCGGGTCGCTTCCGATCATGAACGGATCATAGACGCCTTGGAGGCGCACGATCTGGCGAAGGCCACGGAGATTCTGCGTATCTGCCACGATCCCGCGGACGAACGTGGAGGCCCCATCGTGGAATGACCGCCGCCGATACGATTCGCCTCCGGCGCGATGTTGCCGACTGAAACGTTTATGTATACAGTGTGTCCAACACTGGAGAGGCTCGGGTTCTATCAATACGGTGAGAACATTCCCGCCAGGAATTCGAGCGACGCCACTACTGCGCAAAGGAGCGTTATGACGGTCATTCGAGGCATCGATTTCGAAGAATTCGGAGTTCAGCACGGATATATCGGGCTCACTCAGTCGGACAATGTCAACGATTCTGCTCTGATCCCAGTCCCGGTCACTGTTGTCTCGTCAGGTGCAGGTCCTACTGCGCTTCTGGTCGCGGGCACACATGGCGACGAATACGAGGGGCAGGTGGCACTGCAAGCGCTTGCCCGGGAACTGACGCCTGAACACATCAGCGGAACGGTGATCATCGTCCCCGCGGCCAATGCGCCGGCAGTCCGAGTCGGAACCAGGGTTTCGCCGCTCGACGGTGCCAACCTCAATCGTTCTTACCCCGGTTCGGCCGAAGGTGCTCCGACCTGCCAGGTTGCGGAATTCATCAGTCGACAGCTGCTTCCTAGAGCCGATGCGGCATTGGATCTGCACTCCGGAGGCAGCAATTCCGTCTATGTCGATGCGGCTTTCGTCTATCGGGGGCCGACGAAGGAGTTGTGGCAGACCAAATCGCAGATCGCTCGCCGTCTGAACCTTCCGTATGTCATCGTCGTGGCAGAGAAATTCGAACCGGGATCGATCAACTCGGCGGGGGACGACGCGGGGATTCCCGTCGTCGCCACGGAGCTCGCCGGGGGAGGCACAGTCGACCGCCGGACTCTCGCTGACATCCGCAGGGGTCTGCGCCAGTTTTTGACTGATCAGGGAATCCTGTCTGAGGACGTCGAGCTCGCGGCGCTCGCCGGCATCGCGTCGCCTCGAGTCGGTGAAGTCGATCGGCCGGCTCAGCAGTGGCTCGAGCTTGTCTCTGAATCGGGGATACCGGCTGAGATCCCGGGTCTCTTCGAACCGCTCGTCGGCCTCGGCGACGAGGTACTCCAGGACGATATCGTCGCTCTGGTGTACTCGGTCGACGATCCGCATCGAGCACCGGTCGAGCATCGCGCCGAAGTCGACGGTGTGGTCGCGGTGGTTCGTCGCCCGACACTCGTAACGCGCGGTAGCTTCGTCATGCACATCGCTCGCCGAATCGATGCGCCCGAGGGGTTGAAATGAGATTCGCGAGGCGGTCGATCGGCAGGTCCATCGTTGCATTTGCGCTGCTGGGCGTCACCGGATGTGGTCTGCAAGGGCACCTTGGGAATGTCCCTGAGGCGCCGATGGATATGTCGGTCACCGTCGTCGATATGCCCGCTGACCCCCGCCTGCAGGCGGCGCTTCGGGATAAGTATCAGCAGAACGGTCGGCTGCTCATCGGCACTGATCCGACCTACCCGCCTTTTGAGTACTATAACGACGACAACACGACGATCATCGGTGGGACATCGATTTCGCAACGGCGGTCGCACAGGTCCTAGGAGCAGAGCCTCGTTTCATCGCTGCGAACTTCGACACTACGCTCCCTGGCCTTTCGTCGGGCAAGTACGACCTCAGTATCTCGGCTTACGGGGTCACTGCTGAACGACTGGAGAAAGTCGACTTCGCCAGCTACCTCGCAGGTGGCAGCGGGTTGGCGGTTGCGGCAGGGAACCCTGAGGAGCTGTCGTTGACCGACCAGTCCGTCTGCGGAAAGAAGGTCGCGGTCCAGATGGGCACACTGCAGGCTCTCACCCAACTGCCCGACCTGTCCGCTGAATGCGAAGAGGCGGGAAAGCCGGAGATCGATGTCCACATGTATCCGACTCAGTCGGACGCGAATCTCGCGCTCACCGCAGGTCGCGTCGACGGAACCTGCGCGGACAGCATCTCGCTGACCTACCAGGGGCTGCTTGCGAACAACGAATTCGAACTGGCCCCCGGCCCAGAATACGACCCTCAGCCCACTGCGATCGCCCTGCCAAAGGGCAGTGCGCTGACCGCGCCGGTCGCCGAAGCTGCCAAGCAGGTGATCGACAGTCCTGTCTATGACCAGATCAATGCCAAATGGCACATTCCTGACAGCGCGAAGATCTCACCCGAAGAGGTGTTAGACCATTCGGCCATCACTGACTGAGACGGCACGGTGTCCGATCTCGGAATTACGGAGCAAAGATGTCAACTCTGACCACTTCAACATTTGGCAAGAGCAGTCGGTCCTCTGACGGTTTCACGATCGTCAAGGCCAAGCATCCGGGGCGCTGGATCGCGGCTGGAGTGCTGCTGGCCCTCGTCGCCCTCGTCCTCTATTCGGTATTCACCAACGATCGCTTCGGCTGGCCGGTGGTGGCCTACTACTTCACGGACTTCTCCATTGCGCGGGGGCTCCTGATCACGCTCGAACTGACCGTTATCAGCATGGTTATAGGTATGGCGCTGGGAGTGATCCTAGCGGTCATGCGCCTCTCGCCCAACCCCGTCGTGCGTATGGCCGCCGCCGCCTACGTGTACTTCTTCCGGGGAACACCTGTGCTCGTCCAGCTTCTGTTCTGGTACAACCTTGCGGCTCTGTATCCGACCATCAATCTGGGGATTCTCGGCCTTCAGTTCGACGCTAACGCCGTCATTACCCCGATGTTCGCTGCTATTCTCGGGCTCGGCCTCAACCAGGGAGCCTACATGTCTGAAATCGTACGGGCAGGCCTGTTGTCAGTCGACAGCGGCCAAGTCGAAGCCGCTGGGGCGTTGGGGATCAACCGATTCCACACACTGCGTCGGATCGTGTTGCCGCAAGCGATGCGTGTCATCATCCCGCCGACTGGCAATGAGACGATCGGAATGCTCAAGACCACCTCGCTGGTCAGCGTCTTGGCCGTGCCCGAAGTACTCTATTCGGCGCAGGTGATCTATGCACGTACATTCGATACGATCCCGCTGCTCATCGTCGCGAGCCTCTGGTACATCGTCGTGACCACGGTCTTGTCGATAGGGCAGTACTACCTCGAACGGCACTTCGCCCGCGGTTCACAGCGCGAGTTGCCGCCGACTCCGTTGCAGAAGATTGCGTATCTCTTTCGAGTTCACGACCGACGTCTGCCCGTTTCCACCAAAACCGATCAGGAGAACAGCCGATGACGATGCAAGCGGAACCAGCAGAGGCTCAGGCTGCCTCGGGATCGAACCGGATGATCTGGGCCGATGCCATCCACAAAAGCTATGGACGAAATGATGTACTCAAAGGCATCGACCTCGAAGTCGCCGCCGGTGAAGTGGTCTGCCTAATCGGGCCGTCCGGCTCCGGGAAGAGCACATTCCTGCGGTGTATGAATCACTTGGAGACAGTAGACGACGGAATCATGTGGGTCGCTGGTCGGGTAGTCGGCTATGAGATGAAGGGCGACAGGCTGCACGAACAGTCCTACGCACAGGTCTGCAGGAGCCGGACGAAGATCGGAATGGTCTTCCAACACTTCAATCTGTTCCCGCATATGACCGTTCTTGGAAACATTATGGAAGCTCCGACCGTCGCCCTGCGGCAGAAGAAGTCTGTGGTGCGTGAGCGAGCGATGCGTTTACTTGAGCAGGTCGGACTCGCGGAGAAGGCGCAACACTATCCGCGCCAACTCTCGGGTGGTCAGCAGCAGCGTGTCGCTATTGCCAGAGCTCTGTGCATGGAGCCCTCACTCATGCTCTTCGACGAGCCGACAAGTGCGCTGGACCCCGAACTGGTCGGTGAGGTCTTGAAAGTGATGAAGGATCTCGCTCGAACGGGAATGACGATGGTTGTTGTCACGCACGAAATGAACTTCGCTCGCGACATGGCCGATCGTGTGGTGTTCATGGACGGTGGGGTGATCGTTGAGGAGGGTCCCGCGGCTGAGCTGATCACCAATCCCCGGCACCCGAGAACGAAGGAGTTCCTCGCATCGGTGCTCTGAGCGTATGTTGTGTTCCGAACCTGCTGGAGCAAAGATAGCCAGCTGGCCTGTCGGCCCCGGATTTCCGGGGCCGACAGGTGTAGGATTTCGCCGAACTTGACGTGCGTGCACCGGGCTCACCTGCGATGTGACACGAACATGAGACACTACCTGTCTCACCGACTTGTCTAGGGCATGTCTCCTTTATTGGCGGAGCCATGTCAGGATCGCGCTGATCACGACGGCCGCTCGATAGGTGATGGCGAGCTTGTCGTATCTCGTC
>NZ_JALDSX010000043.1 GCF_022748595.1 Brevibacterium sp. ZH18
AGCAGGAAACTGCTCGGCGCTCTTCTGTGTCCCGGAGACGTCGCATCGTCGGACCACCGGCAGGCTGCGGCCGCACCAAGTTTCGCGCTGGGCCGAAACCGCGCCAATACTGGGATCGCTCGGGTTTGCAGTCGCAGTGTGAAGTCCCGATATTTGCACTCGCATGGGGAGAGTGCTAAATCTAGTAGTGGTGAAAACCTAGGGTCTCTCATCAATCGTTTCGAGAGCGTGGTCCATGTGTGGAATGGAACATGCGGACACACTCTCTGCCGTCGCGGGCGCTGACGATTGCTCTGGATTCCCAATCCACTCCATCAGGGAGGATCTAAGCCACTATGGCAAAGATGATTGCATTCGACGAAGAAGCTCGTCGGGGACTTGAAGCAGGTCTCAACCAGCTTGCGGACGCGGTCAAGGTAACCCTTGGACCCCGTGGCCGCAATGTCGTGCTCGAAAAGCAGTGGGGCGCACCCACCATCACCAACGATGGTGTCTCCATTGCCAAGGAGATCGAACTCGAGGAACCCTACGAGAAGATCGGCGCAGAGCTCGTCAAGGAAGTCGCCAAGAAGACTGACGACGTCGCAGGCGACGGAACCACCACCGCTACCGTTCTGGCTCAGGCTCTCGTTCGCGAGGGACTGCGCAACGTGGCAGCCGGTGCTGATCCGCTCAGCCTCAAGCGTGGCATCGAGAAGGCTGTTGAAGCCGTCACCGCTGTCCTGCTTGAGAACGCCATCGACATCGAGACCAAGGAACAGATCGCCGCTACCGCCGGTATCTCCGCTGGAGATCCTGCTATCGGTGAACTGATCGCCGAGGCCATCGACAAGGTCGGCAAGGAAGGCGTCGTCACCGTTGAAGAGTCCAACACCTTCGGACTCGAGCTCGAACTGACCGAGGGTATGCGCTTCGACAAGGGCTACATCTCCGGTTACTTCGTCACGGACACCGATCGCCAGGAAGCTGTCCTTGAGGATCCTTACATCCTCATCGTCAACTCCAAGATCTCGAACGTGAAGGATCTGCTGCCCGTCCTCGAGAAGGTCCAGCAGTCCAACAAGCCGTTGTTCATCATCGCTGAAGACGTCGAGGGCGAAGCTCTCGCGGTTCTCGTGCTGAACAAGATCCGTGGCACCTTCAAGTCCGTGGCCGTCAAGGCTCCTGGCTTCGGAGACCGCCGCAAGGCTCAGCTCGCCGACATCGCCATCCTCACCGGTGGCCAGGTCGTGTCCGAGGAAGTCGGGCTCAAGCTCGACAACGTGACCACCGAACTGCTGGGCACCGCCCGCAAGGTTGTCATCACCAAGGACGAGACCACCATCGTCGAGGGCGCAGGAGACGCCGAGGAGATCGCAGGTCGGGTCGCACAGATCCGTGCCGAGATCGAGAACTCGGACTCCGACTACGACCGCGAGAAGCTGCAGGAACGTCTGGCCAAGCTGGCCGGCGGCGTTGCAGTCATCAAGGCCGGCGCTGCGACCGAGGTCGAGCTCAAGGAAACCAAGCACCGCATCGAAGATGCAGTGCGCAACGCCAAGGCTGCTGTGGAAGAGGGAATCGTCGCCGGTGGCGGCGTCGCCCTGATCCAGGCGGGCAAGGCTGCCTTCGCCAACCTCTCACTCGAGGGTGACGAAGCGACCGGTGCCAACATCGTCAAGGTTGCCATCGAAGCCCCGCTCAAGCAGATCGCTACGAACGCCGGCCTCGAAGCCGGTGTGGTTGCCGACAAGGTCGCCAACCTCGAACCCGGATTCGGCCTCAACGCCGCAACCGGTGAGTACGAGGACCTGCTGGCCGCCGGCATCAACGACCCGGTCAAGGTGACCCGCTCTGCTCTGCAGAACGCCGCCTCGATCGCCGGTCTGTTCCTGACCACCGAAGCGGTTGTCGCCGACAAGCCTGAGAAGGCTTCTGCAGGTGCTGACGCAGCTGCTGCCGGTATGGACGGAATGGGCGGCATGGGCTTCTGATTTAGCCCATCTTGCTCGAAGAGCCGTGCCGGTGCCCGAAAGGGTGCCGGCACGGCTCTTTTCGCGCCCGTTCCCACTGCATCCGAACGGTGGCTGCAGTGGGAGGATTCGATCGACGATGTTGTTCCTTGATTGCGCACCGCTTAGCCTGGATGCCATGACCTTCACTGGCACTGACGCCTGCGGGAACAGCCCGAAGAACATGTTCGTCGCCCGGTTCGAGGAGAACCTGTTCAGAGGCGATCGTGAGGCCCTCGCCGAGGCGGTCGCTGAGGACTGTGCCCTCGAAATCGTTCGCGCGGAGGGCGTCGAGACCAGTGCCGGACGGGACGATGTCGTCGACGCTCTGGTCGAACTCTCGAACCCCCGACCCTCGTCGGAACGCTCTGAACGGAGACCTTTCGAAAGAGGCCACTTCGAGGCGGGACACCTGGAAGCCGCCATCACGCACGGCAAAGCAGCCGCCGCATGGGGCCGATGGGAGATGCCAGACGGCGACAGAGACAGCGAAGCTGAGGCCCGGGTCGAGCACTTCTCACATACGTTCTGGTTCGCAACCCTCAAAGCGCAGAGTTTCGCGCAGATCAGGGTCTTCCAGCCCTGAGCCCCTTCCGCAGGGCCCCGAACGGTTGAACACCATTCGCGGCTTTCCTCACCTCTGAGCTGTCAACCGTTCAGTTCCAGGGATTTCCACGCTGCCGACGACGTTCTTCGCGACGTCTGTGTCGCTCATTGCGAGAGGAATGCCCTCCCGATGAGTACGGAGGAGCTAGCGGATGAGGAGGTTGCAGCCCTTCACCGAACGATTCCTCATAGTCCGCATTCTCCTGCTTGTGCTCTTCGATTTGGCGTTTCGCCTCTGCGTCACCCAGCTGTGCCCGAGCTCGCTGGGTCAGCTCTCGCCTCCGATTCCGGATTACGTCATCTTTGTGGGCGATCTGCGAAATTGCGCCCAAGATCATCGGGATCATGACGAAGATCGGCCAGAAGAAGATGAATTGGTGGGACGCGAACGACGTGATGGCCCAGATGACTGTCGTGATTCCGACAGGACCCGCGACCAATCCGACCAGAGACCGACGGACCCGGTCCTTGTAGTACCTTTCGGCGGCGGCATTGATCTGTTCGGGGGTGATCGGGATGCGATCAGCCTCCAACCGGGCCAGAGCCTGGGCCCGCGCTGGGCCGTCGAGTTCCTTCGGTTCGAGGTCCCCCGCCTCGGCGATGATGAGGTCCTGAACCAGGTCCGGAATCTCACCAAGCGTCTTCACCCGCCCGGCGGACTCGATCCGCTCGTCGAGCTCCTCCGCGTCGATCTGGCCCAGGGCATAGGCCTCTGACACCACGTCGGTCACGACGGCGCGATCGGCATCCGAAGCGCGAACCTGGCTGTGGCTGCGCGGATCCGCACTGAACCGTGACCAGAGGGGAGGGGCATCCATGGTTATTACTGTAACCCCGCCGCGAAGGCGTGATAGCGAGGTCTCACGCCGTCTCTCAGAGTTCTCAGCCTGCTCTAGACTTAAGCGAATGGAACCCGTCGTCATTCTCATCCTGTTTGCGGTGTTCCTCGGAGCGTTGTCGCAGCGAGTGACCGGAATGGGATTCGGCCTTGTCAGCGGACCGTTCCTCGTGCTCCTCCTTGACCCGTTCTCCGGAGTCATCCTCGTCAACATCTGCGGGATCGTCGCCAGCGGCTCTGTCTTCCTTCGCACATGGCGCGAAGTCGAATGGGGTTCGTTCTGGAAGCTCGCGGTCGGAACTGTCATCGGCACGATCCCAGGAGCAATCCTCGCTTCGAAGCTGCCGGCGCCACCGCTGCAGATCCTCATCGGACTGCTCATCGTCATCTCTCTGATCAGCTCGTTGGTCATCGGCCGAATCGGCAAGAGAATTCCGGCCAACATGGCCACAAAGCTGACAACGGGGTTTGTGTCCGGCACAATGTCGGCAGCGGCCGGTGCGGGCGGTCCGCCGGTCAGCGCCTACGCCGTCCTCACCCGGTGGGAGCAGCGCGAGTTCGCTGCGACGCTTCAGCCGTTCCTCGTTGTGGGGACCACCTCTGCGGTCGTGGCGAAGGCCATCGTCAACGGCAGTGTTTGGCCGCAGCTGGAGCTGCACACATGGATCGGCATCGCAGCCGTCCTGCTCGCAGGCCTCGCCGGAGGGGACTGGCTCTCAAAGAGGATCGATACGTCGACGGCGCGGATCGCGATGATCATCCTCGCACTCGGCGGTGGAACGGCGACTCTGGTGAAGGGACTCACCCACCTCGGTTGAGCCCCACCCACCTCGGTTGAGCTGCGAGCGCTTCAAGAGTGGAGGGTTTTCGGGCTTCGGACTGAGCGGATACCAGGGTCAGATTCAGTCGCTTGTCAGACTCGTCCGGCATACTTGTGGATGACTCGTTTTGCTGGGGAGGCATGCATCGTGGGATTAGTATTCCTGTTGATACTCGTATTGCTCGGGGCCATTTTCTTCGTTGGTCACCGCAAGGAGAAGCAACGTCAGAGGGAGCTGCTCGCAGCCGAACTCCAGCAAGTGAAGAAGACCGCCGAAGAGGACGTCACCTCGTTCGGCGAAGAGGTCGCAGAATTGGATATCCTCACCGCAGGCGTCGAACTCGACACCGGTGGTTCGCAGGATTACAAACAGGCGCTTGACTCCTATGACATCGCGAAGGAGACTCTCGACACCGTCGATGAGCCCAGCGACATCCGCCACGTGACCGAAGCCCTCGAAGATGGCCGTTACGCGGCTAAATGCGTCCGAGCCCGAGTCGACAGCAAGCCGCTTCCGGTGCGACGTCCCCCATGCTTCTTCAACCCACAGCACGGCCCCTCTGCCGAGGATATCGACTGGGCTCCTGCTGGTGGGCAGCTGCGGCCGGTGCCCGTCTGCGCCGCCGACGCCGAGCGTGTGGCTGTGGGCGCCGAGCCTGCAGTCCGCAAGGTCGTGACCGCCGATGGTCACACTCGTCGCGCCTACTGGGAAGCCGGCCCCGCATACGCTGAATACAACCGTGGCTACTTCAACTCCTATGCCGGTTCGGGCCTCCTGCCCGGTGTGCTTATGGGCGCCATGATGTTCGGCGGAATGGGCGGTGGCTGGGACGGTGCCTACGGTGGCGACATGGGGGGCGACGGAGCAGGCTCAGAAGTCGGTGGAGATGCCGGCGGCGGTGACGGAGGATTCTTCGGCGGCGGCGATGGAGGTGACGGCGGAGGACTCTTCGGCGGCGACGGATTCGACCTCGGAGACCTGTTCTGATGGAGACGATTGAAATTCGCGGCGAGTCGATCAAACTCGGCCAGCTGCTCAAACTTCACGGCGTCGCCGAACACGGCGCGATGGCCAAAGACATGATCGCTGACGGTGAAGTCACCGTCAACGGAGAAGTCGAAACTCGCCGAGGCGCTACGATCCGTCCCGGAGACACGGTCGAAGCCCTGGGCGAAGTCATCGAAGTCGCCGCCGAATAGCTCAGGCTCGGCATTGCATCGTCAACGGTTCGGATGAGTCCGACAAACGACGGTGTGGAAGTATTGCGAACGAAGAAGGGACGTCCCCGCGGGGACGTCCCTTCTTCGCATCACCTGCCGTGCTGATTTGTGTGTCGACGCACCGGTACAGTCTGTCGACCCACCGGTACAGTCTGTTGACTCACCGAGCCCTTGCATCGATGCACCGGGACAGTCGGTCGATGCATCATGTCTGAGTCAGGACTTCCTGTTGTCCTCAGGAGCATCGTTGAAACCGGGGGCGTCCCACAGGGCTGACCAGTTGGAGGTGTCCTCTTCGAACGGGAGCTCGCTTGAAAGCGCACCGCGGATCTGGATCTCGAGCGGATTGTCCCGCTGTTTCGGCCCTGACTGAGCGAAGGGATAGAACGTGCCGCGTTTGTACTGGTAGACCAATGCCAACCGGCGTCCGTCCGGGTTTGCGAAGTAGACGGTCGAGCACAGGAGCATCGTGTCGAAGCCTTGGCTGACGAGCGCCGAGTTCACGGCGTGCAGATTGGTGACGAGGTTGACCACCTCGGCGTCGGTGTCCGAGACGACCTGCCAGGTGTAGCCGAACCCATCGTTGTGCTGGGTCACGCTGGCGGCAGGGTCCGAGCTGATGAGCGCGACGCTCTCCGCCTCAGCGGACTGGAACGCTGCACCCTCGACCTGCCGGAAGGCGACGGCTCCGACGCCAGTGGGTTTGAACCCCGTGGCGGCCTCGAGCGTCAGTGCGGCAGGTGGAAGGGCGAAGAGGTCATCGAGATTGGCGCGCTTCGGTTTGGTACGGCCGAGGAGAGCGTCGAAGAAACCCATGGAACTCCTAGCGGGTGTCGGTGTGGTTGAGGTCAGCGTTGCCGGCGTATCAGCGTTGGCCGCGAAACGGCTGCTCGAGACAGCCGCTCTGCGGCGCTGCGAGTCACTGCGGTGCCGAGAGCTGTCCGGAGATCTTCGCGAGCTGCTCCAGCCTCTTGTCGAGCGAAGGGTGGGTAGAGAAGAGCTGTCCGAATGCCGCCTTGCCGCTGATGGCGGGGATGAGCGCCAGATGGTTCGCCGAGGACGAGGCGCGCAGGTCCTTCTCGGGGATCTTGCTCATGTCTCCGCTCAGCTTCGTCAGCGCCGAGGCCAGCGTCGAGGGAGCACCAGTGAGGATGGCCGCCGCGCGGTCGGCGGCGAGTTCGCGGTAGCGCGAGAGACTGCGTATGAGGAGGAACGAGAGACCGTAGACGACGGCGCCGACGAGGAGGAACAGCAGTTGGATCGGGACTCCGCCGTTGTTGTTGTCGCGGCGGCCGAAGCTCATGTAGTAGCCGGCGCGCATCATCAGGGCCGCGACGACACCGGTGACTCCGGCGATGGTCATGACGGTGACATCGCGGTGGGCGACGTGGGAGAGTTCGTGGGCCAGGACGACTTCGACCTCATCGCGGTCGAGTTTCTCGAGCAGACCACGGGTCACGCACACGACGGAACGCTCCGGCGATCGGCCGGTGGCAAAGGCGTTGGGAATGGTTGAATCCGAGACTGCGACGCGTGGTTTGGTCGAATCGGCGAGCTGGCAGAGCCGATCGACCATCGTGTGCAGCTCCGGTGCTTCCTCAGGGGAGACCTCGCGTGCTCCCATCGCCTTCATAGCGATCTTGTCGGAGAAGTACCACTGGAAGAAGAATGCGCCGACGCTGATGAGCACGGCGAAGATCACTCCCGCGATGTTTTGGCCGAACATCCACCAGATGGCAAGGATGAGGATGACATAGATGAGCCCATTGAGGAAGATCGTCCACCCCATGCGCAAGGTGAGACCGTTGTCTTTGACGAAGCGACTCTTCATCGTGATTCCTCTCTGGGTGCGGTAGTTCCGGCCCACTGCCTGGGTATGCCAGTTCCGGCCCACCACCTTGTGCGAAGGCAATGGGCCGGAGTCTTCGATATCACGTTCTGTCGATCAGGCTGGATCGGGGATGAAGCCTTCGCCGGTGAGGAGCTCCGCGATCTCCTGCAGCGTTGCGTCGACGAATGGAACGACAGCATCGCTGGAGCCGAGGTAGTCATCCGAGACGGGTGTTCCGTGGCTGACCACGTAGTCGTGGAGCGAGTTCAGCGCGTTTCGTGCTGCTTCTTCGTTGCCCACATTGACGGCGTCTTCGACCTGGTTGTCATACTTCTGCATGAGGTCATGGTCGACATTGTCAACGTCGAACTGGCCTTCGCCCATAATCCGAATGATCATTGCTGCTCCTCACCTTCAAGCGACTTCTGCTGCTTGTCGGACGAAGCCGGCAGCTGTTCGCGCATGCGGTTGAGTTCCATCTCCACGTCATTGTCGCTCGAGAGCGCGTCGAGCTGTGCGGAGATGTCGTCCTTCGCTGTACCGGTGACATCCTCGAGGGCACCGGAGGCGATGAGTTCGTCGACGGCACCGGCACGAGCCTGGAGCGAGGCCGTCTTGTCCTCAGCCCGCTGGACAGCGAGCCCGACGTCGCCGAGCTCTTCGGAGATCCCGGAGAATGCTTCGCCGATCTTCGACTGGGCCTCAGCAGCGTTGTAGGTGGCCTTGAGCGTTTCCTTCTTGGTGCGGAAGGCGTCGACCTTGGCCTGCAGGCGCTGTGAAGCGAGCGTGAGCTTCTGCTCCTCGCCCTGAAGGCCTTCGTGCTGAGACTGCAGATCGGTGATCTGCGGGGACAGGCCGGACTTGCGGGTCAGGGCTTCGCGAGCGAGGTCTTCGCGCCCGATGTCCATGGCTTTCTGGGCCTGGCCGCTGAGCTTGTTCTGCTGCTGTTCGAGCTGCGTGATCTGCAGCTCGAGGCGTTTGCGGCTGGTGGCGACGTCGGCAACGCCTCGGCGAACCTTCTGCAGCAGCTCAAGCTGCTTCTGGTAGGAATAATCGAGAGTGTCATTGGGGTTCTCGGCTTTGTCCAGGGCCTTGTTGGCCTTGGCACCGAAGATCGTCGCGATCCTTTGGAAGATACTCATCCGTAGTCGACTCCTGCATTGGTCTTGACCCGACGCTGCTGAGCCGATGTTCTCCGAACCGGAGAATAAAGGCTGACACCGCCGCGAACTATCGCTATCAGCCTACTAACAAAGGCTGACAATTTGCCAGACGCGGAGAAAGAATGCGAACAGACTCCTCAAGGGGAAAGCAGCGGACGAAGACGGAGGTCACGGAGCGAAGAGACGAGAGTTCGCCGCCTCGACCTCCGTGTATTGGGCAGCCGCCGTATTCAGAGCCCCGTGGATCGAGTTGAGGGATTCGAACAGCTGTTTCTGAGCGCTTTCCCACTCATTGATGACTGCTTGGAAATTCTGTGCCGCACTGCCTTTCCAACACTCCTGCAGGGCAAGGAGATTCCTCAGCATCGTGTGGGATTCCGCGACAAGGGTACGTGAGGTGCCCGCAGTGACCGTAGCGGCAGACGCTACGCGATCGGCATCGACTTCGAAACTCATGACTTCTCCTGACAGCAGTGGCAGTGGTGGGTTCGGTACTCCATCGTGAGCCTTTGCGCAGTGCTGTGAGAAGAGGTGAAAAGGAGGGTGTGGACAGCGTTTGGCTGTCCACACCCTCCTGGCGCACGAGTGGGTTCATGTCTCCACAGCGTGCGACGCGTCAGTGCCCGATCCGACGTGCATCGACCGTCTACTGGAGTACGAGTTTCACCTTCATCGTCTGCTCCTGGCCGCCACGTACGACGGTGAAGTCGACTGGCGCATTGGTCGGCTGCGCCCGCACGAGAGCACGGAGCGCGATCGCGTTGTTCACCTTTGTGCCGGCGACCGCGACGATGTCATCGCCGTCCTTGAACCCTGCGGCGTCCGCAGGTGAACCGGACTGGACCGACTGCACCTTGGCACTGCCGCGCGTGATTCCACCCGAATTGATCTGTCCATCGGTGAGGGTGATGCCGAGGAACGGATGCTTGGCCTTTCCGGAGGCGATGAGCTGGTCGGCGACCATCACTGCCTGCGAAGCCGGGATCGCGAAGCCGATGCCGATCGACCCCGACTGACCGCCTTCGCCGGCCTGGCTCAGCGACGCCGCTGCCGAGTTGACGCCGATGAAGCTGCCATTGCCGTCGACGAGAGGGCCACCGGAGTTGCCTGGGTTGATCGCGGCATCGGTCTGGATGGCGTTGGTGATCGTCATCTCCTTCTGCTGCGACGTGGCGTCTTCGCCGATGTTCTCCGTGGATACGGGCCGGTCGAGGGCTGAGACGATGCCCGTCGTCACGGAGTCCGCGAGTCCGAGCGGATTGCCCAAAGCCATCACGGGATCACCGACGCTCATCTTCTTCGAGTCACCGACGGGCAGCGGTTTGACGCCGTCGGGGACCTGCGCGAGTTTGATGATCGCGATGTCGGTCGAGGGATCACGGCCGACGATCTCAGCCTTCATCGTCTCGCCGTTCTTCATCGTCACCGTGATCTCACCTGCAGGGGTGTCGGCCGGAGCGACCACGTGATTGTTCGTGATGACGTGGCCCTGATTGTCATAGAGGGATCCGGAGCCGAGCGCCTGGACCTGCCCGTTGGTTCCGACCTGGATCGACACGACGCTCTCGGACGTCTTCTTCGCCACTTCGGTCCAGTCCGGAGTCTCGATCGTCTGATCGGCGACCTTGCGCGGCTCCTCACCCTGGAGCGCGCTCACCGCGAAGCTTCCGCCGAAGGCGGCACCTCCTCCGAGAAGCGCAGCGATCAGGGCAATGGCGATGGTCGCGCCCCACCCCGGCCCGCGCTTCTCCCGCCGAGGCTGCTCTGCACTCCCGTACGGTCCGTGTCCGCCCGGTCCGCCGGGGCCACCGGCCCCTGGTTGACCGCTGCTGTCGCCCGGCATGCCGTAGCCGCCGGAGTTGGGCTGATTACCGGCATACCCGTACGCAGGTGTACCGGCCGGTGCCAGACCGGATCCGGCCTGAGCATAGGGCTCGCCGGAGCCTTGCACGCCGCCGTATCCGGGACCTGAGCCGTACCCAGGACCTGAGCCGTACCCGGGACCTGAGCCGTACCCGGACTCTGAGTCGTGCGCAGGGCCCGAGGCGTATCCCTGGCTCGCGCTCTGCGCAGTCTGTGCTCCGTGTCCCTGCCCGGCGTCGTAGCTGCGGCCTGCACCGTACGCAGCGGCAGCTGCACCATAGTTCTGGCCCTGGTTCTGGTCCCGACTCTGACTCTGGTTCTGCCTCTGGTCCTGGACCCCGCCCTGAGCAGATCCATACCCGGACTGCTCGCCGCGCGTACTGTCGTATCCCTGGAAGTCGGATGCGCCGGCTTGATTGGACGAGCGGCCCTGATCGTTGGTGCTGGGCTGTCCCTGGGCAGTGGTCTGGCTGTTGCCTCCACCGTGCCTGGGGGCGTCAGTCTGGCTGGCGAAATTCGTCTGCCGATGGTCGCTGCCGGGGCGTCCAGATGAGTTGTCCACAGGCGCCTGAGCGTAAGTGGGCTGGACCCGGGTGTCATTCTGTCCCTGATTCGGACTCTGGCCCTGTTCCGCTCGTCTCTGACTCTGGGGCGGGTGCTCTTGCCCCTGGACCGGGTGTTCCTGAGTTCGATCGTTCGAACCCAGATTGTTCGGCGGCCTGTGGCTCGGCTCCTGGTTGTTCGAACCCTGATTGTTCGGCCTCTGATTGTTCAGGGAGTAGTCCGTGGAGCCGGAAGACTGCTGTGTCTGCGGCCGGTCCGGGGGAGCGACAGGAGGGCTGACTCGCGCCGGCCCGTTCGATCCGCTGGGGAAGGTGCGTGGCGTGTTGGAGGAGCGTGAGCCGTCCTCTGCCGGGAAGGTCCGGTAGTCCTGCTCCCCGTGCCGTCCCCGACCTCTCGGGGTGTTGCCCTGATTGTTCGAGTCGTTATTGCTGCTCATCGCTCGTCCTTTCGTGCATTCTGAGCGCCGTTGTCACTGTCTGAAATGGGCAGATCGATGCGGAACGTCGCTCCGCCGCCCGGTGTCTGCTGCACGGAGATCGAACCGTGATGGTTCTCCACGATGGCCTTGACGATCGAGAGACCGAGACCTGAGCCTCCGGTGTCGCGGGTCCTGGAGACGTCGAGTCGGTAGAACCTCTCGAAGATCCTCGGGACGATTTCGGGATCGATGCCGTCTCCGTGGTCACGGACTTCGAACCGCACTCGGCCGTTGGGGAACCCGCGCAGGGAATCGTCGACCGTGATCGAGCCTGCCGCGGTGACATCGGGCACGATGCCCGCCGGTTCCTGGGCGTCGATCTGGTTGTTGCCGTTCGAGTCGCCTCGGCGGAAGATGCGAACTCCGCCGGTGACGAACCCGCGCTCACGGGTCTTGTCCTTGGCCGCGGTCTTCGCCGCGCCGTTCCTGGCCGCTCCGTTCGTCCCGCCGTTGCCCTGTGTCTCCGAGGTTGCATCGGGATCGGCGCTCGCCGCGTTGGAACCGCCGACGACGCCGACGGCGAATTCGATGGCCGTGTGCTCCGGCGTGTGTCGGACAGCATTGCCCGCAAGGTTGACGATGACCTGGCGAATCTTCGACTCCGAGCCTCGGATCATCGGCACCGGCTGGGCATCGTTCCCGTCGAGGCCGATGAAGCTGATATCCCGGTCGGGAGCCTGAGCCGCAGCGTCGGCAGCTGCGTCACGTACGACCTTGTGGAGGTCGATGGGGCCGATCTCAGCCGGCCGCTGTTCGTCGAGGCGAGCGAGGACGACGAGGTCGTCGACCAGGACGCCCATACGTTTGGCCTCGGACTCCATGCGTTCCATGGCCGCACCGATGTCATCGGTCTTCGTGATCGCGCCCTGCCGGTAGAGCTCTGCGTAGCCGCGGATCGTAACCAGCGGGGTGCGCAGCTCATGCGAGGCGTCGGAGACGAACTGGCGGATGCGCTTCTCCGACCGGGTCTGCCCGTCGAAGGAGTCTTCGATCCTCCCCAGCATTGTGTTGAGTGCCGACGAGAGCCGACCGAGCTCGGTGTTGCGAGGGTAGATAGGAACGCGCTGACTGAGATCGCCCGCGGCGATCCGTGAGGCTGTCTTCTCGATATCGCGCAGGGGTCGGAATGTGTTGTTGATGGCCCAGTAGCCGACGCCGGCGACCAGTGCCAGAGCTAGCAGACCGATGCCGATCATCGTGTTGCGCGCACGCTCGTTGATGTTGTCGATCTCGCGATCGAACGGTACAGCGATCGAGACGAGCACGTCGGTGTTCTCCACCTTCATCGCCCGCGCCCGCCACTGTGAGCTCGTACCCGCAACGGTGAACGGCTGGCCGGCGCGCTCGTAGACCTGGGACTCGTCGATCGTCGGCAGGATCGGCCGGTTCTGCGGCTCTGGTGCCACAGGAGCGCTGATCGGCTTGCCATTGGTGTCATAGAACTGGACGTAGAAGCCGCCGGGCAGCAGACTCTTGAGCTCGTCCCAGGTGCTCGAATCGATCGTCGTCGGCGTCTCCGCCGATGACCCATCCTTGTTCGACCCATCCTTGTTCGAGCTGCCCTTGTTCGTGTCGCCTGAATGCAGTTGGGCAGGCTGGAACACGTCCTGATACGCCTGTTTGGCGAGAGTCTCCGACGCACTGATGAGCCTCTCATCAGTGCGTTCGACAAGACTGTCGCGTAGGTTCTCGAGCACCCACGCGCTCGTCCCCGAGAGGACGAGCAGCATCAGCAGCATCATGATCGCCAGCAGCTTGGTGGTCAGGGACCACTCTTCCCAGAAGCCGGGGCGGGTAGGACGGGGTTGTTTTGCCACGGATCTAATCTATCGTCCCTGCTTGGACGACTACTTGGATTCCGGTGTGCGCAGCATGTAGCCGACTCCGCGCTTGGTCTGGATCATCGGGGTCCATTCCATCTCAACGGGGTGTCCGGCGGCGTCAGTCTCCGGGGTCACGTCGATCTTGCGGCGAAGGTAGGAGATGTAGGACTCGACGATTCCGGTGTCGCCACCGAAGTCGTATTCCCACACATGGTCGAGGATCTGCGACTTCGAGAGCACGCGGTTCGTGTTGAGCATGAGGTAGCGCAGCAGTTTGAACTCGGTGGGGGAGAGGTCGATGAGAATTCCGGAGCGGCGCACCTCGTGGGTGTCGTCGTCGAGTTCCAGGTCGCCCGCCACGATGACGGCGTTCTCTTCGTCCTCAAGGCTGCGAGTGCGACGGAGGACAGCGCGGATGCGGGCCACGACCTCTTCGAGGCTGAACGGCTTGGTTACGTAGTCGTCGCCCCCGACCGTGAGCCCTGTGATCTTGTCCGAGGTGTCGTCACGGGCGGTGAGGAAGACGACCGGGGCGTTCATACCGATCTGGCGCAGACGGCGGGTCACGGTGAAGCCGTCCATATCGGGCAGCATCACGTCGAGGACGAGGAGGTCAGGATTGGTCTGCTCTGCCAGACGAAGTGCCTCGGCGCCGTTGGCGGCGGAGACGACGTCGAAGCCGGCGAAGCGCAGACTGGTGGACAGAAGTTCGCGGATATTGGGCTCATCGTCGACAACGAGGAGTGTGGCTTCGATGTCGGTATCGTTTGCTGTAGTCATGTGCCCAGTCTGGGACTCATTGCTGAGAGTGAACTGATGGTTAGCTGAATGCCAATGTGACGCACGTCACTGAAAAACTCTCAGGAAAGTCGTTTTCGACCAGAAAATCCACTTACGCTCCCAGGAATGCTCGAGCAATTTGTGGAAAATTCCAGCTACCGCTCAGCGAAATGCCAATCTTGGTGCCTCTGGTGGCGCTGGTTGGTCGCTCAGAGGCGTTCCCCTGCTCTCCTCTGGGCGTTCCTGTTCTCGCTTGGGCCCTCTTGGTCTCGTCTGGGTGCTCTCGTTTGCCTCTGTCCGTCGATTGTCGAGTGAGGGTCCGTCGAATAGGGGTGTGTCGAATAGAGGTCCGTCGACTTGGGGTTTGTCGAGTGGGAGATCAGCCTGCGTCGGTCTGGCGGGCACGGAATGCCGCCACGTGGGTGCGGTTGGCACAGTTGCCGGTGTCGCAGAAGCGCTTCGACCGGTTGCGGCTGAAGTCTGCGAGGTAGGCGCCGCAGTCCTCGGCGGCGCATCGGCCGAGGCGGTCGAGGTCGCCGCTGCGAATGAGGTCAATGAGGACCAGAGCGACATCGGCAGCCACCCGGTCGGCCAGGCCGGCCCCTTCGCCCACCGCGTGCAGGTGCCAATCCCAGTCTCCGTGCTTGACCAGTTGCGGCAGGGCCTCGGCATTGCGAAGTGTGATGTTCACTTCATCCACGACCCTCGCCTCCCCTGCAGAAGCTTCGGCGTCAGTCTCGGCGTCGATGCTCGCGTCCAGGGCGATCGCGAAGCGCTCGCGCAATTCACGGGTTGCCTCGACGTCGGACTTCGTGGCCTCGATCGGGCCTGAGAAGTCGTGGCGGGCGGCAAATCCGCGAAGTCCCGCGGTTGTCGTCAGCTCGTCACCCGCCTCGGCGATGGTGCCTGATGTGTTGAGAAGGTCGACGAGCATGGTGAGGTTCGAGCGAATGTCGTAGGCAAAAGTCATGGTGGAGACATTGTGCCACACGATGTAAGGACCAAACTGTACTTGACTCATTTCATATCGATGGGAAATACTGATCTCAGGCCGCGGTTCGGGCTGTGACGAAGTCGCGCAGCGTCACGGTGACCCGCCTCGGCGAGGCGGCTTGTCGCTATCGCACCTCACCGAGGTGCCCCGTCACCACCGCACCTCACAAGCACCAGGCACCACCGCATTTCCACCCGCCAGCACAACACGTCAGCGTTCGAGCACTTCAGGAGGTCACGAATGAATCGCACCGTCGTCATGGGGTTCCTCCTCACTCTTGCGTCCGCATTCTTTTTCGCGGTCTCGGGCCCGATCGCGAAGACGATGTACGCGATCGGGTGGACACCCGGGTCCGTCGTGCTCATCCGCCTCGCCGGCTCCGCCATCCTCCTGCTCATCCCCAGCCTCATCGCCATGCGCGGACGGTGGGACGAGGTGCGCAGGCATTGGAAGACCGTGCTCACCTATGGGCTGGTCTCGATGGCCGGCGTCCAGGGCTTCTACTTCGTGGCCGTGGAGCACCTGACCGTGGCTGTGGCTCTGCTGCTCGAGATGACAGCGCCGATGCTCATCGTCTTCTGGATCTGGGCCCGCTCCCGCACGCGTCCTGCAACGGTGACCTTCATCGGCGTCGTGGTCTCGATGATCGGACTCGTCCTCATCCTCGACCTGCGCAATTCCTCGATCAGCATCTTCGGCGTCGTCATGGCCCTGGCAGCTGCGGTCTGCCTGGCCAGCTACTTCCTCGTGTCCGCGAAGGACTCGATCAGCGTGCCGCCAGTGGCTCTGACCGGGCTGGGCATGGGCGTGGGCGCACTGGCCATGTCGATCATCGTGGCCACCGGTGTTATGCCCTTCGGCGCGGTGGCCGCGGATGTCGACTTCGGCGGGGCCACAGTCTCCTGGATGCTGCCGATGGCCATGATCGTAGTCTTCACCGTCGGCGCCTACATCACGGGTATCGTCGGCCTGCGCTACATCGGAGCCACGGTCGGCTCATTCGTCAATCTCGTCGAAGTGCCGTTCTCCGTCATCGTGGCCTGGCTCATCCTGTTCGAGATGCCCGCGCCCATCCAGCTCTTCGGCGGAGTGTTCATCCTCGGCGGGGTCGGCTTCATCAAGTGGGGCGAGGCACGTCTGGCCAGGCGGGTGGCGCGTCGCGAAGTCGTCGTCCGCTCCGATGAGCTGGCCGGAGTCTGAGCCGCAGCGTCTGAGCCTGCGAGATCTGAGACGTGCGGCAACCTTCCGGGCGTTCAGCAACCTTCAGCGAGGTTGCTGAGCGCCCGGAAGGTTGCTCAGCCGAGGGTACCGGGTGCTAGCGGACTTCGATGTCGTAGCTGTAGCCCTGCTCGGTGAGGAACCGGCGGCGCTGAGCGGCGAAGTGCTCATCGACCGTGTCCGCAGCCACGACCGTGTAGAACGTGGCCGATCCGGCATCTTCCTTCGGTCGCAGGATCCGCCCCAGCCGCTGGGCCTCCTCCTGCCGGGAACCGAAGGCACCCGACACTTGGATCGCCACCGAGGCGGCCGGCAGGTCCACGGAGAAGTTCGCGACCTTGGAGACCACGAGGACCGGGATCGCTCCCGAGCGGAAGTCGCGGAAGAGCTCCCGCCGCCGTGACTGGGGAGTCTGACCTGTCAGCACGGGCGCATCGAGTTCCGCGCCGATCTCCTCGAGCTGATCGAGGTACTGGCCGATGACGAGGATCTGCGCACCGGGATGCTCCTCGACGAGTTCGCGCACGATGGGCAGCTTCGCGTCCGAGGTGGCCGCGAGCCGGTACCGGTCCTCACCGTCGGCTCGCGCATAGGCCGTTCGGGTGCCGCCGTCGAGGCGGACCCGCACTTCATGGCAGGCCGCCGTCGCGATGTAGCCGAGGCGCTCGAGTTCCTTCCACGGCACCTCGTACTGCTTGGGCCCGATGAGTGCGAAGACCTCGTCCTCACGACCGTCTTCACGCACCAACGTCGCGGTCAGGCCAAGGCGTCGCCGGGCCTGCAAGCTGGCAGTGAGACGGAAGACCGGCGCCGGCAGCAGGTGGACCTCGTCATAGATGACCAGGCCCCAGTCCTTGGCATCGAGGAGCTCGAGGTGCAGATACGAGCCCTTCCGTCGGGTGGTCAGCACCTGATAGGTGGCGATGGTGATCGGCCGGATCTCCTTCGTCGAGCCCGAATACTCGCCGATCTCGTCCTCGGTCAGCGAGGTCCGTGCGAGGATCTCGTCCTTCCACTGCCGGGCCGAAACCGAGTTCGTCACAAGGATGAGCGTCGTCGTCTGCACCCGCGACATCGTGGCCACGCCGACGATCGTCTTACCCGCACCGCAGGGCAGGACGACGACTCCGGACTCTCCGCTCAGCGACTGGTCGATCGCCTGCTTCTGATAGTCGCGCAGGTGCCACTCGCCGCCATGGGCGTCATCGGACAGGGCGATCTCATGCGCTTCGCCGTTGACGTAGCCGGCATGGTCGGAGACCGGGTGGCCCAGCTGCAGCAGCGCGTGCTTGAGCTCACCGCGCTCCGAGGGGTGTACGAGGACGGACTCGGCATCGAGACGCTTGCCGAACTTTCCGACGAGGTCGGGCTGGCTGACGAGGCGCTCGAGGAGTTCGGGCTCCGTCGAGGTCAGCGTCAGACCGTGGATCGGGTTGTCGACGAGGGTGAGGACACCGAAGCGGTCCATGATGTCGACGATGTCGACGAGCAGTTCGTGCGGCACCGGGTACTTCGCGAACTCGAGCAGGACGTCGACGACCGATTCCGCGTCATGCCCACTGGCCCGCGCATTCCACAGCCCCAAAGGCGTGATCGTGTACGTGTGGATGTATTCCGGGGTCCGCGAGAGCTGCGCGAACGGCGCGATCGCCACAGCCGCCTCGACGGCCAGGGGATGCCCCGATTCGAGCAGCACAGTCCGGTCGGACTGCACGATCAGAGGACCGTTCATAAGAGTTTCCGCTTCTTCCCACGCCGAGGTGATGTCCGAGGATACAACGCAGGTGCCCTCACGATTGTTCCGCCGAGCTCACAGGGGCACCGCAGTCGCCGCGAATCGGCGGCGAGTCACGATTTCGCCTCAACCGATTCGACGCTGACGATGCGCGCGATCGACAGGGACGCCTCGGCGCCGGTCGACGGGACCTTGCCCCGCACCCTTCCCCCGTTGACCGTGGTCGGCAGCATTTCGATGATGCGCTCCTGGCCGTGCGAATCGGCGAGCGTGATCGTCACCAGCTGGCCCGCAGATGCCGCTTCACGGAGCCGATCCATGTGCCCGAGCGGTTCGTCCGTGCTCGCCGCCGGCTGTGCACGCGCCCCCGGTGAGCGCAGAATGCGGATGTAATCACCGAGGTTGTCGTCCGTCACGCGGGCACGTTTGCGCACGTGGACCTCGGGGTCGGTCTGAGTGATGACCTTGCGCCGGCGGACAGGACCGGCAGGGGAGTGGAGCAGAGCATGATGCTCGGCAGCCTCGAGCAGATGCATCGTGCGCTCGGGGCCGAGTTGACCGATCGCCACAGTCGGAGCCAGCCGTTCGAGGCCGGCCGGGAGCATGAGCTGATCGGAGATGATGACATCGAGATCGACTGGATCGTCGACGACGAGAACGGCTCGAGCACCAGCGACCTGGACCCGGCGGAGCTTCGACGCGGTGTTTTCGACGAGGAACTTCAGCGTCGTCGGCAGCGCCTCGGCGCTGATCTCGGCGAGTTGGGCCAACGCGTCCTCGGCGTTGATGCCCGACTGCATGCTCGCTTCGATCGTGTCCGCATCGATGCGATAGACCGTGCCCTGACCGCGGGCCTCGACGACGGCGAACTTGCGCAGGACGTGATGGACCCGCGGTTCGATGGGCCCGGTGGCCACCGCCGTGAGGTCGGACTGGATGAGGACCGAATCGACCTCCTCGACGAGTCCTTGGCGCACGGCCGAGATGACATCGGTCGGGACCTCGAGACGCTCAAGGCTGAAGTTCACCGGAGCGACCGATGGGTCGATGACGGCCTGTTCGGCCATCGCGCTGCGCAGTCCCTCGGCGAGGAGGCTGCCGAACCTGCTGGGTCCGAAGTGGCCGGGGCTCTGCAGGGGAGTCGTCGCCAGACCGAAGTTCACGCTCGTATGGAGGATGGCCTCGGTGATCGCGAAATCGTGGGCCGGGGTCAGCGGGTGCACGGTGAGGACTTGGGCGTGGATCCACTCGGCGGAGCGCGAAGCCCCGATGCCGATGTCGCCGAGGATCCCCAGCACCGTCGTGCGCAGCAGCGGCATGGTCGGCTGCGATTGGCTGAAGCCCTTGAACAGGGACTTCTTCGGGGTCGCGAGGACGGTGAGGCGTTCGTTCTCGCTCGCCCCGGCCGCCAGCTGGGTGACGTCGAGTGGCTCGCACAGCCAGGACGTCACGAGGGCCGCCCAGAGATCGGCACGATCATCCTCGAGCACGTTGGCCGCGTCGTCGCTGGCCGTCCACTGCGGGTCGAGGGAGTCGTCGAGAACGCCGATGAGCCCCAGCGATCTGGCCGCGAGGAGGAGCGTGATTGTCTGCTCGAGCCCCAGATCGATGGTGCGGCCGAGCCGCGAGACGTCCCGCTTGGAGATGCCGCCGCTGGTCAGACGCGAGATCGGGGAGCTGGCCATGTCGTCGACGAGCCCGCGCAAGGACGAGATGACCTCGGCGACGGCTGCCTGTTCGCTGTTGTGGACGAGCGGCTGCGGGATCTTCTCCCTGGTCTCGTCGAGCCCAGCTGCGTACGCCTGCCACGGATGGGCGCGAGTGGATTCGGCCGCCGAGGTGGGCAGCAGGGTGATGGCCTCGGACTGGATCCGCCAGACCGGGGAACGGGACAGCAGGCCTGCGGATTCGGCGTCAGACCCGGTGGAGGACGCGGACTCCGCAGCCGCCTCGGCGGGGGTGATCGACGGCCATGCCAGGCCCAGGTCGCGCAGTCGGGGAAAGACCGCCTCGGCGAGGGACGGCTCGATATGACGATTCTCACCCACCTCGATGTCCGGCGAGGTCCGCGCGGACTTGGCGAGGAGGATGAAGACGTCGAGCGCCTCGGCGGTCAGGGCCTCGATGCCCCGGGAGACGCCGATGCGTGAGGAAGCGGCCGCGGCCAGGGCCGGGATCGTCGGTGACTCTGGTTGGAGGAGATCGCGACGGGTCCTGACGAAGGACTCGAAGTCGGTATCGGAACACTGGGACAGCCAGGCGCTGAAGGTCATTGACATCGTCGTTCAGTTTACCGCGAGGGGTACAATGGATGGGTAGAACAGCTTCAGGATCTCGGGAAGGACGAGCATTGTCAGCCAAGCGTGTCGACACGACCATCGTCGTCGTGGCCGTGGCAACAGCCGTCATCGGAGCGGTCGCGCTCCTGGGCGTACTGGGCCAGGCCTGGATGGGATTCACCCCCTCGCACCTGCTGACATATCTTCCTATGATCCTCCTCCCGGTCGCCTTCGCCCTGCTCGCCGTGGCCTTGGTCCGAGCGGCCCTGAGACGCAGACAGACCGAGGTGGGCCAAAGCTGAACCTCCACCGCGGGCGCAGACGTCACCGCCGCTGAGACTCACACTTCAGTGGGATCGGGATCGGTCGGGCCTCACTCAGATGGATCGGGATCGGAATCAGACCGGTCGGCAGAGTTCGGACCGGTTAAGTTCGGACCGATTGAGTTCGGATCGGTTGAACTTGGACCGACTGAGTTCGGACAGATTGAGTTCGGATCGACACCAGCCGGATGGATGGAGTTCGGGCCGATGGAATCCGGGCCGAATTTGATCGCACCACTTGTGACCCAGCTGATCGAGACGGGCTCGACCGCCGCACACCGCGCACCTCCCGCCGAGCCTGCGATCGCAGCATCGCAGTGCAGGCAGCGCAGATGGACTGCTTCAGGTCGCATTCGATCGACTCGGAACTGATCCACTGGCAGCCTCTCGGGTAGATTCGCCGCTGAGGATCGATTGCCGATCAGATCGATTCCGATCAGATCGGCACCGTTGCAGCAGCTCAGCCCGGCACAGCACAGCACAGCTCATGCGTCGGTGTCGCACACGCAGAGGTGGTGGAGCACCACCGCACCACCGCAGCAGAGCACCACCGCAACACCGTTGCAGAGCACCACCGCGACACCGCAGAACTTTGAATGACAGACAGACCGGCTCCCACCGCGGAGCCACCGACTACGAGCAGCACCAAGGAAAGGACATCATGCCAACCGGACGCGTGAAATGGTTCGACGTCGACAAGGGCTTCGGATTCGTCGTCGCTGAGGACGGATCGCAGGCCTTCCTCCACTCCTCTGTCCTGCCCGACGGAGCAGAGGTCACCAAGGGCACCCGACTCGACTACGATGTTGTCGATTCCCGCCGCGGCGCCCAGGTGCTCAAAGCGAGACTCCTGTCAGCCCCGGCGAAAGTTGCCAAGGTCCGCAGACGGCCGCCCGAGGACATGGCAGTTATGGTTGAGGATGTCATCAAAGTACTCGATGACCTCAACAACGGTCTGCAGCACGGCCGCTACCCCGATCCCACGCACGGGAACAAGGTAGCCTCGCTGTTGCGGGCGATCGCCGATGATTTGGAGTCCTGATGTCATCACTCTTCAGTGAATGGATGGCCGGCCAGAGTGCCGAGCCGTCGACCGACCCTGCGCAGGCGACGACCACCGACACCACCGTTGCCGCAGAATCCGCAGCTCCTGCAGAGAACGTTGCCTCGGCTGATGCAGCCGCGTCGACTGATACACCCGCGTCGACTGATGCAGCCGCATCGACGGATTCTCCTGCAGAGAACGTTGCCTCGGCTGACGCTCCTGCAGCGAAGTCGGCCTCGGCCGCGAAGCCGGCGAAGGATGCCAAGCCTGAGAAGATCATCCTTGACACTCAGCTGGCCGCAGCCATCGACACTGCCCGATCGGCCATCGCCGAGGTGGCAGGCAGTTCCGTGATCGGCGAACACATCGGCACGGTGGCCGAAGGCACGCGCCTGGTCACCCATTACTTCGTGTGCACCGATCCGACCTATCGCGGATGGCGCTGGGTCGCCGTCCTCGCAAGGGCACCGCGGGCGAAGAAGGTCACGATCTGTGAGACCGCGCTGCTGCCAGGGCCCGATTCGCTCATCGCACCGGAATGGGTGCCGTGGGACCAGCGACTCGAACCTGGAGACCTGACACCGCGCGACACCCTGCCGAAGGTTGAGGACGACCCTTACCTGCAGCAGGGCTTCGAGCAGGTCGACGAGACCTCGGACGGCAATCTGGACGAGATCCCGAACTTCGAGTTCGGTCTTGGCCGCCGTCGGGTCCTCTCTCCAGAGGGAATCTCAGCTGCCGCCTCCCGTTGGGCCGAGTCAGAGACCGGAGCGGAATCCGAATTCGCGGCAAAGGCATCGGCTCACTGCTCCAGCTGCGGCTATCTCATGCCCTTGGCCGGATCGCTGCGTCAGAAGTTCGGAGTCTGCGCCAACGAATGGTCACCGGTCGACGGCAGAGTCGTCGCCCTCGACTTCGGCTGCGGCGCACATTCCGAGACCGATGTCAGGCGTCAAGGCCCTGAACCGGCCGAAACCGTCGTCGACGACTACTCCGCCGGCGAACTCGAGTTCCAGGAGGGCTGAGACACTCGATGGCGCACACGTTCCGGTCACTGGCAGAACCGAACTACCGACATTGGTTCGCCGGTGCCCTGATCTCGAACACCGGAACGTGGATGCAGAGGACGGCCCAGGACTGGATCGTCCTCACCTACCTCACGAACAACAACGCATCGGCTCTTGGCATCACCATGGCTCTGCAGATGGGCCCGCAGCTCATCATGTTCCCGTTTGCGGGAGCCATTGCCGACAGGTTCTCCAAACGCAAGCTGCTCATGGTCACCCAGACTCTGCTGGGAACCGTGGGACTGCTGCTCTTCGTCCTCGTCATCACCGACACCATCGCCCTCTGGCACGTCTACCTGACTGCCTTGGCTCTCGGCATCCTGGCGACGCTCGACAACCCCTCCCGGCAGGCGTTCGTCTCCGAACTCGTCGGCGAGAAGCTGCTGCCCAACGCCGTCAGCCTCAACTCCGCATCATTCAACGGCGCTCGCATGATCGGTCCTGCCGTCGCCGGCGTCCTCACCGCCGTCATCGGCGCGGGGCCGGTGTTCCTCATCAGCGGGCTCGGCTTCGCTGCGACGCTGACCGTGCTCATCCGTCTTGATCAGAGCAGACTGCATCCTTCGGGCCGCCGAGGTACCGGCGGGCTCCTCGGCGGATTCCGGTATCTGCGCAGGCGGCCCGACGTGGCGATCGTTCTGGTCGTGCTCTTCATCGTCGCGACCTTCGGATTCAACTTCAACATTTATACGGCCACCATGGCCAGGATCGAGTTCGGCAAGGACGCGAGCGGGTTCGGGCTGCTCAACTCGGTCATGGCGATCGGTTCAGTGACCGGAGCTCTCGCCTCGGCGAAACGGGAGAAACCGAGGCTGCGGTTCATCTTCGGGGCGGCAGGTGGATTCGGCCTCGCCGTGGGCATGGCCTCGATGATCCCCAACTACTATGTGTTCGCGGCGTCGCTGATACTCGTCGGCTTCGCCTCACTGACGATGATGACCTCGGCGAACGCCTACGTGCAGACGACGACTCCTGCGCACTACCGCGGCCGAGTGATGGCCATCTATGCCGCAGTCGTCATGGGCGGCACACCCATCGGTGCACCGTTGGCCGGTTGGGTGGCCGACAGCTTCGGGCCGCGGATGGCCATGGTCGTCGGTTCTGCCTCGGGAATCATCGCGTTCATCGTCGGTCTGCTGTGGATGGTCATGTCGAAGAATCTGCGTCTGAAGTACGACCCGAAATCGCGCATCCGCCTCCACGTCAGCTACCTCGGCCACCCCTGACGCAAAACTGCCGTCGGACTCGCTGTGTCGGCAGTCGCCGAACGGTTCGGGTCCGCTGCCTCTGACGTGCCTGCGCACTCAGGTTCGGTCCAACCGAATCCCTTAGGATCGGGGGAGACCCTCGACGTACAGAACGGACTCATTCTGAACACGGACATCCTCACCTCGGTGCTGGTGGCGGCCGCGATCCTGGTTGGCTGCCTCGGCATTATCCTGCCCGTCCTGCCCGGATCCATCCTCATCGGAATCGCCGTGCTCGTGTGGGCGATCGTCATCGGCGGCCCGATGGCCTGGATCATCTTCGCGATCGTCACAGTCTTCGTGGCCGGCGGGATGAGCTCCTCACTCGTGCTGACGGGGCGGAAGCTCAAGACGATGGAGGTGCCGAACACCTCGGTGCTCCTGGGCGGACTCCTCGGCATCGTGGGCTTCTTCGTGATCCCCGTCGTCGGCCTGCCGATCGGCTTCGTCGTCGGGCTCTTCCTGGCGGAGTACCTGCGCCTGCATGAGGCGAAGCTGGCCTGGGATTCGAGCTGGGAGTCGATCAAGGCGATCGGCCTCGGCACCGCCATCGAGTTCATGCTCGCACTGCTGGCCGCCATCACCTTCGGCATCGGCGTCCTCATCCACTTCTTCGCCTGATGACAGGGAAGGATCCTTCGTATGAGAGCTGGGAGGGCGCTGGTGGCTGGCCTTAAGCCAGAGCGTCGATGACGAAGTCGAGGCTGGCCAGCAGCGCTTTGACGTCGTCGGGATCGACAGAGACGAACGTGGCGATGCGCAGCTGATTGCGGCCCAGCTTGCGGTACGGCTCGACGTCGACGATGCCGTTGTTGCGCAGCACCGAGGCGACGAGTGCGGCATCGATCGAATCGTCGAAGTCGATGGTCGTCACGACAGATGAGCGATCGTCAGGGTTCTCGACGAAGGGACGAGCCACCTCGGAGGCTTCGGCCCAGTCGTAGACCAGCCCGGAGGATCCGCGCGTGCGCTCGGTGGCCCACGTGAGTCCACCGTTGCCGTTGATCCATTCGATCTGCTCGGCCAGCAGCAGCAGCGTGGCGACGGCTGGGGTGTTGTAGGTCTGGTCCTTCCGCGAGTTCTCGATCGCGGTCACGAGGTCGAGCGAGGCCGGGATCCACCGGCCGGATGCCTTGATCTCCTCAGCGCGGGCGATGGCCTTCGGCGAGAGGATAGCCACCCACAGTCCGCCGTCGGAGCCCATGTTCTTCTGCGGAGCGAAGTAGTAGACGTCGGTCTCGGTGATGTCGACGGGCAGCCCGCCGGCACCGGAGGTGGCGTCGATGACGACAAGTGCGTCCTCGTCGATGCCCTCGGGTCGGGTGATCGTCGTCGCGACACCGGTCGAGGTCTCATTGTGCGGCCAGGCGTAGACGTCGGCGACAGCATCGCCAGCCAAAGTCGCCGGCGAGGGGACGGCCGAGGTGCCGGGCTCTGCCTTGAGGATCAGGGAATCCTGCAGGTGAGGAGCCTCATTGGTGGCCTTGGCGAACTTCTGGCCGAACTCGCCGAATGTGGCATGGGCGGCGCGTTCGCGCACGAGCCCGAAAGTGGCGACGTCCCAGAACGTGGTGGATCCGCCGTTGCCGAGGACGACCTCGTAGCCGGAGGGCAGGTCGAAGAGCTCGGCGAGGCCGGTGCGGATGCGGCCGACCAGGTTCTTCACGGGGGCTTGGCGATGGCTGGTGCCGAGGACATCGGCGGCAGCCGCATTCAAAGCTTCGATTTGGGCGGTGCGGATGCGGGCAGGGCCGGCTCCGAAGCGTCCGTCGGCGGGCAGGAGTTCGTCTGGGATCGTAATATTCGTCGCAGTCACGATCGACATTCTACGACGGGTCGATCCCCGGCTGACGACCGGTCTCGTCATCGAGCGACATGTGCGGCTGCATTTGCGACCCATCGGGGCAGGGGCGCAGGCGCACGGCCGGTCCGCTTGCGTGCAGGTGCCCGCACATATGGTGCCCGTATATATAGGAGGCGATAGGAGGCGACGTGCCATCGTCGTAGAGTGAAGATATGAGTGAGCCAGTCGACCGCCTGCCCCAGACCCGGAAGTCCTACGAGTCACCTGTCTTCGACCGTCCCGAGTCCTCGCCGCTCGCGCTGTTTCGGCAGTGGTACGACGAAGCCGCGGAACACGTGCGCGAACCCAATGCGATGACCGTGTCCACGCTCGACGAGTGGGGTCCGTCCTCGCGCATCGTCCTGCTTAAGGGCATCGACGACTCCGGCTTCGTCTTCTTCACCGACTATGACTCGGCGAAGGGGCGGCAGCTGCGCACCGACCCGCGGGTGGCCGTGAACTTCCCTTGGCAGGACATGGAACGACAGGTCAGGATCCGCGGCCTCGCCGAGGCGGTCGCCCCCGACGACTCGGACGCCTACTTCGCCGTTCGCCCCCACGGCTCGCAGATCGCCGCAAGCGTGTCGAAGCAGTCCCAGCCCGTCGACGGTCGTGAACAGATGCAGGCCGAATACGATGCCGCGCTCGCCGAATACGACGGCAAGGACGTTCCCCGCCCCGATCACTGGGGAGGTTTCCGGGTGCGAGCCTTCGAGATCGAATTCTGGCAGGGGCAGAAGAACCGGTTCCACGACAGGTGGGTCTTCCGCCGTGCTGACGGCAGCCACGAACCAGCCGATCTGGCGGATGCCTCGGCGTGGACTCCGGTCCGTCTGTACCCGTAATCGGATGGCCTCTACCCATCGGTGCGCAGCCTGACAGGGTGTACCTGTTGGTCAGGCTGAACCTGTTGGTGCACGGCCACATAGACCCGCCGAAATATTCGTCTCACGTCCAGTGTTGACTCGAGGCAGGCATCCTCAGAGCCAACGAACCTGCTCTCGACGCGGTCCAGCGCCGAGCATCGGTAACGTTCAAGGGAGCTGATGGTCTCGGTGGTCACACGAAGCGGCCTGCCGCACAGTTGATCGAATCCATTGTCGACTCACGCGAATGCCGGTGAGCGGGATAGGATTGAGGCGGATCGCAATGGCCGCGAGATCTCGAAGGGGTCCAGCGGTCGGAGCAGGGTCGCACGGTCCGAAGTAGTGGTGTGAACGCCTGAAATGGTCGAATCGACCTGAAGACGAAGAGTGGAGTGGCTGGTCTTAAGTGAACGACCTCATTGATACAACCGAAATGTACCTCAAGTCGATCATCGAGCTCGAGGAACAGTCGATCGTGCCATTGCGTGCTCGAATCGCCGAACGACTGGATCACTCCGGTCCCACCGTTTCACAGACCGTGGCGCGCATGGAGCGCGACGGACTGCTGCATGTGAGCAACGATCGCCACCTCGAACTGACGCCCGAAGGGCGACGCATCGCCACTGAGGTGATGCGCAAGCACCGCTTGGCGGAACGTCTTCTGGCTGATGTCGTCGGCCTCGAATGGGAACTCGTCCACGACGAGGCCTGCCGGTGGGAACACGTGATGAGCGAACAGGTCGAGCGTAAGCTGATCAATCTGCTCCCCGACATCTCCTCAGGCCCCTACGGCAACCCGATTCCAGGCCTCGACATCATCGGCGGCGAGAAGGCTGGGGGAGCCGACGTGGTCGATCTGGCCACGGCTGTCGCTCGCGACGGTGCCAAAGAGCTGCGGATCGCGTGGCTGGCCGAACCGTTGCAGGTCGATATCCATCTCCTGCAGCAATTCCAAGTCGCAGGCGTCCTGCCGGAGACCGATGTCGAGATCTCGCGCAACGGTGAGTACATCACTGTGCAGGTCCCCGGCGCACAGGACGTGCTCGATCTGCCGCTGGAGACTGCTTCGCACGTCTTCGCCTATCGGAAGTGATCGGCGTCTGCCGAATAACGCTGACTGAGACCAGTCACGGTCGTTCATCTCGAACCGGGCTGATTTGTTACAAATGAGTTGAGAAACAGGGCCCGGGGAGCGGATAACCGCTCCCCGGGCCCTGTCGTGTAACAAGAAATTGTTACGGAGATATGAAACTCTATTAAGCCTCTGACCTGGAGTTTTATGGAAAACTTCAGGGTCATTCCTTGTGGTTCGTGACAGAAACGTGACAATTGGTCACTGATTGGTTACAGTTGTGGAGGTCGCTCACGAAAGTGACGACTTCACAGCGAGATCCGCACGCCACGCTCGATGTGAAAATCCAAGGACCGAGAGTGGCGGTTGAGACTTTCTCAATAGGTGACGAGAGGAAAACGTGGCAACTAAGCAGCATGGCCGCCGCGCCGCAGAAGCTAAGGTCAAGACTCCACTGACCGAATTGACCGAACTCCTGAATGCCAACTCCGCCGTCTTCGGACGTCGCGCAGCCGTTGTTGCTGCCAGCGGTGGTCTGCTGACCGCAGCCATTCTCCCGGCTGCAGGACAGGGAGCCGACGACAACGTCGCCGTCTCCGCCGAGGCTCAGCCTCAGGTCGAGTTCGAGAACCAGGCCGCGACCACAGTTGCAGACAGCTCCACGAAGGATAAGGACAAGCCGTCCGAATCGTCCTTCAGTGCCGACGTTCAGACCGTCACCGCCAAGGCCGCTCCGAAGCCCAAGCCGAAGCCGAAGCCTGCTGAGACCGCCACCGCCGATTCGAGCGAATCGTCGAAGGCCGGCTCAAACGATAAGAGCACGAGCGACAGCGGCAAGTCCGCCAGCAAGGGCGACAGCAAGAAGAGCGACAACAAAGACTCCGGCTCAGATGCCGGTTCGATCGACGGTTCCAAGGCCGAGCAGGTGCTCGGATGGGCTGCCAAGGGCGTCGGTACTCCGTACGTCTTGGGCGGAACCACGCAGAGCGGTTGGGACTGCTCCGGTTACACCAAGTGGGTCTACAGCCACGTGGGCGTCAACCTCCCTCGCACCTCCGGTGCTCAGAAGGGCGCAGGCAAGGTTGTCTCCGCTTCGGAGGCCAAGCCGGGCGACATCATCTGGCACCCAGGTCACGTCGGAATCTACGCCGGCGGCGGCCAGATGTACGATGCGGGCTCACCGAGCTCCGGTACCTCGAAGCGCAGCTACAGCTGGATGGGCAACGTCACCTTCATCCGCGTTCTCTGATCTTCTTTCCAGAAACTCCCCGCCCGACTCGATGGTCCTCGAGTCAGACGGGGAGTTTTTGCGTACCCGATTGCTTTTCTCCAGGGCGCGCCCGTACGTGGCTCAGCCCCCGCCTCGGCGTGTGGTTATCCGAGCGAAATGTGTCGCAGGGTGAACGCCGGACGAAGATTCCGTGACGCGAGCGATATGAATTCGGTCACATAGGCACTTCGGCGTTATTCTTAAGAAGATTGAGGTCCATGAGTGATGGGAAATCAGATGGGGCATAGTCGGATATCGCGAATAGCCGCACCAGTTTCTGGCGCGGAATACATATCTGTGTCTGTGTCTACTTTCAAGGCGTTGTGCTGCGGCACAGCGCCTTTTGCATTCCCAGAGGTCTGTGGCCCGGCGGACGGCGCGAAACTCGCGAGGGTGCCGAATGCTCTGACGGTCGGACGCCTCGATCGCCATTGTGCTGAGACGAAGATGAGGGGCGGGATATGAAGACTCTCGTGCTGAATGCAGGGTATGAACCACTGTCGATCGTTCCGTTCACCAGGGCAGTGGTCCTTGTGCTGACTGGAAAGGCGACAGTACTGGCCGCGGAGGACATTCCCGTGCGATCCGAGCACATGAGTCTCGACCAGCCATCGGTCATCCTCCTCACCCGTTACGTGCACCCGCCCCGGGATCGGCGAGTGTCCCTGTCCCGCCGCGGTGTCCTTCGGCGCGACAATCATCGCTGTGCCTACTGCTCGAAGCCGGCTACGACGGTTGATCACGTGACTCCGCGGTCGCGCGGCGGCGTCAACAGCTGGGAGAACCTCGTTGCCTGCTGCCGGGACTGCAACAACCGCAAAGGCAATCGAACTCTGTCCGAGATCGGCTGGAAGCTCGGCTTCCGCCCGCAGGAGCCGCGGACAGGTCAGTTCTGGATGCGTGGGATCGACAAGCCGGTCGAACAGTGGCGTCCGTTCCTGGCGCTGTCCACAGCTGCCTGACGGTCGCGTCTTTCCATGTTGACGGAGCGGGGCTTTCCGGGGTGACGGAGCGCGTCTTTCCGCATTGACAGAGCGCGTCTTTCCGGGTGGGCGAATCGTGTCCCTCGGGGCCGGGAGAATGATCTGTCCGCACTGTGACCCGTTTCGGATAACGATGTGACATAGGCCGAGTTCTCAGGTGCATTGTGATTTAGGGTTGGAAAGATGGAACTCCGCTTCAATCTGAGGAGCTTGCGATGAATGAGCAGGACCGAACCCCGGACGCCAACACTTCACCTGCGGGAGAGTCCGAGGCTGTTGTCGTCGGCGTCGACGGCTCACCACCCAGCCGCAATGCGCTGGCATGGGCGATCCAGGAAGCACGCTCCCTGGACAAGCCCATCCGTCTGGTCGGCGCCTACACGATCCCCAGCGTGGCAGCTGCCGCCATCGACGTCTCGTATGTGCCCATCGACGACATATCGATCCGTGCCGCAGTGACGAACACCCTCAAGGAAGCCGCTGCAGAGGTCAAGGCCGCTGGTGTTCCGGTGGAGGCCGTGATCGAGATCGGCGACGCTGCCGGTGTACTCATCGACGAGTCGAAGACCGGGTCCCTGGCCGTCGTCGGCTCTCGTGGTCGCGGCGGATTCGCCGGTCGCCTGTTGGGTACAGTCTCGAGCGCCCTGCCTGCTCACTCGGCGTGCCCGACGGTCGTCGTGCCCACCGTCTGGCAACCCGACGCGCAGAGGACAGCTCACCCCACATCTTCGCGACCCATCCGGCAGGACGGCGTCGAGGTCGAAGAGCCGGATCCCAACGTCGAGGCGATCGAAGGTCTGCGCTTCGACGGCAAGGTCGTCGTCGGCGTCGACTCCTTGGGCGCCGAATCCCCGGCGTTGTGGAAGGCGGCCCGCTTGGCGGTACGGCGCGGCTCGCCGCTGCACATCGTCGCTGTCATCACGACCACGGTCATCGGCCCCGAATGGCTGCCCAGCACAGCCGACCTCGAACGTCTGGTCAACGAGGGCGCCGACAAGCTCGTCGTGGCCAAGCAGCGACTGAAGGACGAGTATCCGGATCTCGACGTGACATGGACGCTGTTCGACGGTCAGCCCGCCGAGGTGCTCGTTCGGGCGTCCGACACCGCCGAAGTCCTCGTCATCGGATCTCGCGGCAGGGGAGGGTTCGCCGGACTGCTCCTCGGCTCCACGTCACAGTCAGTGCTGCCGTATTCGCAGTGCCCGACGATGGTCGTGCGGGTGGTCCGCGATCACAACAAGCGTCGACACGGCGCGAGTGACAACGCTCCGGAGCCTGGCCTCTGAGGGAATCGTCATCCGATAGACAGCGGGGGGAGACAACTGAAGTCCGCTGGGACAGGAAAAGAAAGATCCTG
>NZ_JALDSX010000044.1 GCF_022748595.1 Brevibacterium sp. ZH18
CACCGCCTCGGCGATGGATGGCACTTCCTCACACATGGATCGATCCCGGAATGCGAGGAATCGACTATTCGATGATCAGATCATCGGGTGTTTCCTGCTCAGAAGCAGACAGCTCCCATCGAGGCCGACTGCACGAGCTTGGCGTACTTGCCGAGCACACCGGTGAGGCGGTGGTTCTCGGGGATCGTCCAGGTCTTGCGACGCTCGGCGAGGACCTCTTCATCGACGTGGAGTTCGATCGAACGCGCGGCGATGTCGACGGTGATTTTGTCCCCGTCCTCGACGAAGGCGATCGGGCCACCGTCAACGGCCTCAGGGGCAACGTGACCGATGCACAGTCCCGTGGAACCACCGGAGAACCGGCCGTCGGTGATGAGCAGGACGTCCTTGCCGATGCCTGCGCCCTTGATTGCACCGGTGATGGCGAGCATCTCGCGCATACCCGGTCCGCCCTTGGGTCCTTCGTAGCGGATGACGACGACGTCGCCCTTCTTCAGCTCACCGTTGAGAACGGCGTCCATGGCCGGCTTCTCCTGGTTGAACACACGAGCAGTGCCTTCGAAGACGTCGGCATCGAATCCAGCGGACTTCACAACGGCACCTTCAGGAGCCATCGAGCCCTTGAGCACGGTGAGCCCGCCGGTGGCGTGGATCGGGTTGTTCATTGCGCGCAGGATCTTGCCATCGGGATCCGGCGGATTGATGGTCTCGAGGTTCTCGGCCACGGTCTTGCCGGTCACCGTCATGCAGTCACCGTTGAGCATGCCGTTGTCGAGGAGAGCCTTCATAACCACCGGCACGCCGCCGATCTTGAAGACATCGTTCATCACGTACTGGCCGAAGGGCTTGACGTTGCCCAAGTGCGGGACCTTGTCGCCGATGCGGTTGAAGTCATCGAGGGTGAGCTCGACGTTGGCTTCGTGAGCGATGGCCAGGAGGTGAAGGACCGCGTTGGTCGAGCCGCCGAAGGCCATGACCACGGCGATCGCGTTGTGCAGCGATTCGCGGGTGATGATGTCCTTCGTCGTGATTCCCTGACGCAGCAGGTTGACTACAGCGTCACCGGACTTGCGCGCGAACATGGTGCGGTCGCGGTGGATGGCCGGGGGCGCGGCCGATCCTGGCAGGGACATGCCCATGGCCTCAGCGGCCGAGGCCATCGTGTTCGCGGTGTACATGCCGCCGCAGGCGCCTTCACCCGGGCAGACAGCGCGTTCGATGGAGTCGACGTCTTTCTGGCTGATGGTTCCGGCACGGCAGGCACCGACTGCTTCGAAGGCGTCGATGAGGGTGACTTCCTTCTCGGTGCCGTCCTCCATCTTCGCGGTGCCCGGCATGATCGAACCGTTGTAGAGGAAGACGCTGGACAGCCCGAGGCGGGCGGATGCCATGAGCATGCCCGGGATGGACTTGTCGCAACCGGCCATGAGGACCGAACCGTCGAGGCGTTCGGCGCTCATCACGGTCTCGACGGAGTCAGTGATGACCTCACGGGAGACCAGCGAGTAGTGCATGCCTTCGTGGCCCATGGAGATTCCGTCAGAGACGGAGATTGTTCCGAACTCCAAGGGGAAGCCGCCCGATTCGTGGACGCCTTCCTTGGCAGCCGCACCGAGGCGCTGGAGCGACATATTGCACGGGGTGATCTCGTTCCACGAGGTCGCGATGGCGATCTGCGGCTTGACCCAGTCGTCATCGCCCATGCCGACGGCCCGCAGCATGCCGCGTGCGGCAGTGGCTTCGAGTCCGTCGGTGACGTCGCGGGAACGTGGTTTGATGTCCGGTGTGGTGGAGTTCGTATCAATGCTCATGCAGGCACTCTACGCCGGAGTCCACCATATATATGCCAAGTTCTCGCATGTTGGAACCCGTGTCCAGCACCGCCGTCAGCGCCCGGCGATAAGGACTCAGCGAGCAGCTGCGAACTTAGCCTGGCCTAAGTATTGCCTGATCAGCAGGGTTGTCGATTTCACTCGGGTTTGATGAGGTTGAGCGGCGCTTCGCCATCGTTGAGACGGCGCACCTGCTCAGCCAGAATCTGCACGACCCGGGGCTCGAACGCCGAGGTGTCCCCTCCGACGTGCGGGGTAATGAGAGTATTCGGAGTCCCCCACAGTGGGTGGTTCTCCGGCAGCGGCTCCGGGTCCATGACGTCGAGTGCGGCGTGGAGGCGACCAGCGGAGAGCTCGGCGACAAGGGCATCGGTGTCGACGACTTTGCCGCGGGCAACGTTGACGATGAGCGCATTGTCGGGCAGCTGCGCGAGGAATTCCTTGTCGACGAGGTGGTGCGTCGAGTCGGTCAGCGGAGTGATGAGCACGACCACCTCGGTGTGAGGAAGGAGGGTCGGCAGCTCGTCGACGCTGTTGACGTGGCCGCGCTCGTCATCGCGGGCCTTCGTGCCCACCCGGGTCAGGTCGATCTCGAAGGGGGCCAGACGATCGGCGATCGCGTTGCCGATCTCCCCTGCGCCGATGACCATCACCCGACGGTCCTGCAGTGACCGGTTGCGTCGGTGGTCCCAGGTCCGTGACACCTGATTGCGCACAGCGTCGTCGATGCCGCGCAGGCTCGTGAGCATAAGGGCGATCGCGAGTTCCGCGGTGCCGCCGGTGTGGACCCCCGACGAGGTGGCCACGGCGATGCCTTTTTCCGGCAGATGGGCGACTGGATCGAATCCGGTGGTCTGGGTGATGACGAGACTGAGGTTGGGCAGCTCGTCGAGCATGCCGATCGTCGCACCCGAATCCATGTACGGCAGGACAACGACGTCGATGTCGTCCTTGCTCAGCTTGGCCGATTTCTCAGCGTCCGAGTAGACGACCAGGTCGACGTTGGCACGCTGATGCGCCGGGATGCGGGCGATGACGCGATTGCGGAGTTCAGAGTCTGGGAAAGCTATGGTCTTGATCGACATATTCACATTGTGGCACGAGACGCCCCTTTCAGGCAGGGGCTTCACCAATCGGACTAGGCCTTCCCATCGAACCGGGCCTCACCAATCGGACCAGGCCTCCCCAATCAGACGCGGGTCACTCGGGCAGGGCTCGGCCGATCCGCTCGAAGACCCGGCCGATGACTTCAAGCTCTTCGTCGTCGACGTGGGACAGGAAGACCGCGTCGATGTCCTCCCGGTGCTCGTGGCCTGCTCTGATGAACGCCTGCGCCCCCGCCTCGGTGAGGGAGATGTTGTGGGCCCGTTTGTCGTCCGCGCACTCGGTCTTCTCCACCAGACCGGCGTCCTCGAGGACCTTGATCCGGTAGTTGAGCCGTGAGGGCGAGAACACCAGACGCTTGGCCAGGATGCTCATCGTCAGCGTCCTCTCCGGCGCCTCCCACAGAAGCAGCAACGTGTTGTAGTCGCTGACGGTCAGCCCATCACGGTCCTTGAGGTTCGTCTCGAGGCTCTGCCTGATCCGCTGCGAAGTCTCGAAGTACAGACGCCACGCATTCTGCGCCAGAGCGTCTCGGCCGCGGCCGAACTTGATCTCAGCCATCATCAGCCTTCGAGCAGCTGCGCGAACGGGGTGATGAACTCGGGATTGAACTCATCATCGATGCTCGGCCTCCGCCCCTGCTCGGGACGACCAAACTCACCGCTGCCCTGGGTTTGGACGGGACTGCCGGCCGCCTCGGTGGAACCGGGACTCACCGGAGCGACTCCGTGGATGGCCGCTGACAGACTGACGAGTTCTTCGGTAGCCTGACGGATCCGCGCGTTGAGGTTCCGCCCGCCTTCGATGCTGCCCCAGTCATCCGTCGCAGCGAAGATCGTCGTCGGCACAACGATCCCCTTGAGGTAAGACAGCATGGGACGCAGCACGGCCTCGCCGGCCAGCGAATGCCGCGGTGTGCCACCGGTCGATCCGATGAGCACCGGTTTGCCGGCCAGCGTTTTCTCGTCGATGAGCTGCCAGAACAGGGTATGCAGACCCACCGGCGCGACCTTGTACACGGGGGTCACCGTGACGATCGCATCCGCCTTCGTAACCTGTGCGAATGCCGCTTCGAGCTCTTCGGAGCGAAATCCGGTCAGAGCCATGTCCGTCAGAGCCGAGCTCAGGTTGCGCACGTTGACGTGGTCGGTCTCCACGGTCAGTCCGATTCCCTCCACCGCCGAGGTGGCTGCGGCGAGGATCTTGTTCGCGAGTTTGAGTGTGGTCGAGTCCTCGCTCAGCGAGGTCGAGACGCTGAGGATCCTCATCGGCGATCAGCTCCTTGGGTGTCGTTCTGCTCGGCGGCCCGGGCCTGACGGTCGGCATAGGCACGGGATCCGGGTCCGCCGCCGGGGATCGGGTCTCGACCTTCGCGATGGCGGATGACCAGCGATTCATGTGTCGGCGCATCCGGCACGTCGGCGGGACGGCTCGCGGCGAATTCCTTCCGCAGAACCGGGATGACCTCTTCGCCGAGGAGGTCGAGCTGCTCGAGCACGGTCTTCTGCGGCAGGCCCGCATGGTCGATGAGGAACAGCTGGCGCTGGTAGTCACCGGCCCAGTCGCGGAAGCTGAGGGTGCGCTCGATGACCTGCTGCGGTGAGCCGACCGTCAGCGGTGTCTGAGTCGAGAAGTCCTCGAGGCTCGGTCCGTGGCCGTAGACCGGGGCGTTGTCGAAGTACGGCCGGAACTCGTTGACGGCGTCCTGCGAATTCTTGCGCATGAACACCTGTCCGCCGAGTCCGACGATGGCCTGACTGGCCGTGCCATGTCCGTAGTACTCGTAGCGCTGGCGGTAAAGCTTGACCATCCGTGCTGTGTGCGACGTGGGCCAGAAGATGTTGTTGTGGAAGAAGCCGTCACCGTAATAGGCGGCCTGCTCGGCGATCTCCGGGCTGCGGATCGATCCGTGCCAGACGAAGGGCGGCACGTCATCGAGAGGAGTCGGTGTGACGGTGAAACCGTTGAGAGGCGTGCGGAACTTCCCTTCCCAGTCGATGTTCTTCTCCCGCCAGAGGCGGTAGAGCAGGTTGTAGTTCTCGACGGCCAACGGGATACCCGAACGGATGTCCTTGCCGAACCAAGGGTAGACGGGACCGGTGTTTCCGCGGCCCATGATGAGGCTGATACGGCCGTCGGAGAGGTGCTGAGCGTAGGAGTAGTCCTCGGCGATGCGCACTGGATCGGTCGTCGTGATCAGCGTGGTCGCAGTGGAGAGCTGCAGCTTCTCGGTCTGGGCCGCGATGTTCGAGAGCAGCACGGGCGGATTGGCGGGCGCCACGAACGGCGGGTTGTGGTGCTGGCCGGTGGCGAAGACATCGAGGCCGACCTCTTCTGCCTTCTTCGCGATCTCGACCGTATTCTTGATGCGCTGATGCTCAGTGACGGTCGTGCCATCGGTCGGGTCGGTGGTGACGTCGCCGATGCTGAAGATTCCGAATTCCATTGCTGCTCCTTCTGCTCACTGCCCGCGAACTCTCCTTGAACTGAATAACTTCAGTTTTGAAGTAACTAGTTGAAAGTTTAACAGAGAGGTTGCGGAAAGTATTCCCGGGATGCTTCAGGGGCAGCGTGACCTGGTCCTGCCGAACCCGAATGCAGGCATGAATCGTCGCGTAGCGAGCGCACCAGCAAAGCGCCGCCAGACTCCCTTTTTCGACGCACGGCATGGGCAGGCATCATCGGCAGCGGCTGCGATCGCCGCCGGGACTGTTGAATTCGCGTGGAAGCGCCGGAGCTGCGCTGAGTGACGAAATCGAGGGACGAAATCGAGCGACAAAGCCGAGCGACGAAATCGAGCGACAATGTCGAGTGACGAAGTCGAGTGAGGAGCGAGCCGGCCTGATCAGACGGCCAGTCGGATCAGACGGCCAGATCAGAGGGCCTGATCAGACGGCCAGATCAGCCAGCCAGCCGGGCGTTTCGGTCAAGCCGCTCAGATCCAGATAGCCGGATCGACGAGCTCGAAGTCGGCGTACTTCGACTTCTTATCCTCAGTGACTGCAGCGCTGGCCGCTCCTGCTGCGGTGCCAGCTTCCGGTGCAGCGGTCTTGCCGCTTTTCTTCGGTCGCACTGTCGCCGGGATGCCCACTGCGCTCGAGTCGGCCGCGACGTCCTTGACGACGACGGCGTTGGCGCCGACCGAGGAATTGTCCCCCACCACAACAGGGCCGAGGATCTTCGCACCCGACCCGACGAGCACGTGATTGCCCAACGTCGGGTGGCGCTTCGTCTGCTCCATCGATGTCCCGCCCAGGGTCACCTGGTGGTAGAGCATGACATCGTCGCCGATCTCAGAGGTCTCCCCAATGACGACACCATTTGCATGGTCGATGAAGAACCGGCGTCCGATCGTCGCGCCGGGGTGGATCTCCACTCCGGTCAGGGTCCGCACAGCCTGCGACATCAGACGGGCCGGCACCTTGGTCGCATCATGTTGCCATAGCTTGTGCAGACCTCTGTGTGCCCAGATGGCGTGCATTCCCGGGTAGGAGATGAGCGAGACGAAGTCGTTCGTGGCTGCCGGATCACGACGTCGAACCGTGTCGAGGTCCTCGCGCAGGGTCTCTCGAACCCCTGGCCGGCTCAGCCCGAAGGCGGCCGCTCCCAGAGCCGCAGCCGCCGCTGTCCACAGTGCCTTCATCTCAACCGTCCTTTGTGTTCGTCCGTGTGCTCGAATTGTGCTCGCACGTCTGCGCTGCACATCATGTTCGTCAATATGGTGAGGGCGCCAAACAGATGTTTGGCGCCCTCACGATACGACCGGCTGATGATTCTGACCTCGATCAGTCGAGGTCCGACACCGCCCGGTCGAAGTCGGTCACTGCTCAGTCCATGTATTCGGCGAACAGCGGAGTCGACAGGTAACGCTCTCCGAAGTCGGGCAGGACGACGACGATGCGCTTGCCAGCGTTCTCGGGGCGGGCACCGAGCTGCTCGGCCGCGACCAGCGCTGCGCCGGAGGAGATTCCGACCAGCAGTCCCTCTTCCTTCGCGACCTCACGGGCGCGGGTGAAGGCGTCGTCGTTTTCGATGGTGACGACTTCGTCGTAGATCTTCGTGTCAAGCACACCGGGCACGAAGTTTGCGCCCAGTCCCTGGATCGCGTGAGGACCAGCCTTTCCGCCGGAGAGCAGAGGCGATGCTGCAGGCTCGACGGCGACGATCTTCACGTCGGGATTGGCTTCGCGCAGGGCGGCACCGGCGCCGGTGATCGTACCGCCGGTTCCGATGCCCGAGACGAAGAGATCGACCTTGCCATCGGTGTCCGCGATGATCTCGGGACCGGTGGTGGCGCGGTGGATGTCAGCGTTGGCCTGGTTCTCGAACTGGCGCACCAGGACGGCACCGTCGGCAGCGAGCGACTCAGCCTTCTCGACGGCGCCCTTCATACCCTGGGCCTTGTCGGTGAGGACGAGCTCGGCACCGAATGCGCGCAGGAGTGCACGGCGTTCCTTCGACATGGACTCCGGCATGGTCAGCACGACCTTGTAGCCGCGCGACGTTCCGATCATCGCCAGAGCGATACCGGTGTTGCCCGAAGTCGCTTCGACGATCGTTCCGCCGGGCTTGAGCTCTCCCGAGGCTTCGGCAGCATCGATCATCGCAACACCGATGCGGTCCTTGACCGAATTCGCTGGGTTGTAGGATTCGAGCTTCGCGACGATCTCTGCGCCCGAACGCTCGCTGGCCTTGTTGATCCGGATCAGAGGTGTGCGGCCAACCAGTTCGGAAACATTGTTGAAGATAGTCAAGGCGTGTCCTTTCAAGCTTGTCGATTCGCCCGGTGTCGCCGTCGGCGACGTTCCCGTCACTCACCAGCGGCCGTGGCTTCACTGAATTCGTCTCGTGGACCGAGACGGCTCACGACCATCATAACCACGCGAGAATCGTGGTTGTTCCACAGAATGTTGCTCAACAATCAATGTTCGCTTCGGGCGAAATAACTCGCACGAATATGTACAGATATGAAATGAGGCCTGACAATTCGCTTGACGGGTTCGCCTTCAACGACAAACCGCTGAGCAATCGGGTTTCGACCGGTTCATATATCCACCGTGTACTCCGGTTCGTTCCCCCGCGCCACGTCGTCATTTCTGAGACGCACGCGTCACAGAATCTGCAGCGCCGAGGTGGTCGACGCCACCGTGATCACCTGGCCGAATACCGATACGATAGTCCTCATGGCCATTCACCCCATCCTTATCTACGGAGAGCCCGTCCTGCATCGCCGGGCAGAGAAGATCACCGACTTCGACGACGACCTGAGAACTCTGATCGCCGAGATGCACGAGACGCTCGATGCGAGCAACGGAGTCGGCCTCGCTGCTCCGCAGATCGGTGTGGGGAAGCGGATCTTCGTCTTCAACGCCGATGATGACTCCGGCGTGCGCCGTCGCGGCACCTTCATCAATCCTGTGCTTGTGGCCTCGAAGGTGCCCGACACCCGGCCGGACCCGGATGACGAGACCGAAGGGTGCCTGTCAGTGCCAAGCCTCGACTTTCCGCTCAAACGCGCGGACCGCGTCACGGTCAACGGCGTCGACGAATTCGGGCAGACGGTCTCATTGACGGCCGAAGGCTGGTTCGCACGCATCATGCAGCACGAGTACGACCATCTCCAGGGCACGCTCTACGTCGATCGTCTCGACAAGCGCTGGTCGAAGAAGTGGAAGAAGGAACAGGCCGCCAACGGGTACAACGAGCCCGGTCAGTCGTGGATGCCCGGAGTCGATCCCGATCCGTTCGGACACTAACTTCGTCAGCTGGTCAGGCTCCGACTCTCCTCAGCTGGTCAGGGCTGGTCAGGCTCCGACTCTCCTCAGCTGGTCAGGCTCTGACTCTCGTCAGTTGGAAGACTCTCCTCAGTTCGAAGTGCGGTCGTCTCGCGGTGAGGATTCCAGTGCGTCGATTGACTCCTGGGCGGCGGTCAGTCGGGAGTCGAAGTCATCGAAGTCATCGGCTGTCTGGTCGAGTTCGGCGACCAAGCCTGAAATGATCGCTGATTGAGATTCAGCGTCGATGCGCAGCTCCCTGAACTGCCAATCGGCCGACTCGTCGGCAGCGGTCCGCGACAGGACGTCGAGGACGCGGTCACCGAGTTCGCGTGAGCGCTCCGAATTGTGCAGAAGCATGAGCTGCTGGTCGAGTTCGATGAGGTGCTCGTAGTACTCGTGCATCGACAGCACGCGGTTAGCCATCGAATTGAACGCGACGGCCAGCTTCGACAGGTAGGTCTCGACGGACTTCGCAGTGCCTGCGTCCCTGATGCTCTCGATCTCCTCGCGCAGCCGCACGAGTTCAGCCAACCGGACTCCGATCGAGGCGACCGCGTGATCGAGGTCGACGCGCGAGACGTGCTCTTTGAGAATCGGGTGGGTCCATGCGCGGGTTCGCACGATCTTCCGCGCAATCGTCACCGCGAGGTGGAACAGGCGCTGCTCGTCCGTGTCGCGCCCGTCCTTGCGGCCGGTGAGGAATCCGAGGCTGGCCGGGGTGATCCATTGAGCCTGGCCGACCTCGCGACGGTTCTTCCGGCTCAGTCGTTTCGGATCACGCAGGTACTTCGGCCCCATGACTGCGGCGAACACTCCTGTTCCCAGTGCCGTGATGCCGCCGAGGCCGCCGAACGTCAGTGCGGCGTCGCCGAAACCTGACAGCAGTGCCAGTCCGCCCGGGGCGGCGAATCCGGCCGTGACCACAGTGCCGGCGGCGGTGCCGCCCTTGAAGAGCACGCTGGAGCGGAAGAGATTGCGACGCATTCCGCCGGTGAGCATGATGGCGCTCGGCGAACCGGCCGTGTAGTGATAGCCGCGTGCGTTCCAGGCTCGCATGATGCTCTGGTTGACGCTTTCGGGCACGAGAATACGGTAGATCGGGACCGATTTCCCGCACTCGCTCTTCCACAACGACTTCCACGTCTGGGACACCGCATTCACCTCCACGTACGACTGGCACGCTCACGCCGATCCAGGTCCTCGACGTGCGGCCAAGGAGAATGCGAAAAGCCACACCCTCCGGACGTTCTTTGAAAAGAAGTCTAGAGGGTGTGGCTGGATCAATCCTGAGTTCTGGTCAGGCGTTGATCTTGGCGAGGATCAGGTCCTTCGCCTTTCCTGCGTCGGCCTGACCGCGAGTGGCTTTCATGATCGGTCCCATCAGCGCACCGATGGCCTGCATCTTTCCGCCCTTGATCTTCTCGACGACATCGGGGTTCGCCGCGATCGCCTCGTCGACGGCAGCCTCGAGGGCTCCCGTGTCCTCGACGATCTCGAGACTCCGGGCACTCATGACGTCTGCGGGGTCGCCTTCACCGGCAGCCACACCGATCAGAACGTCCTTCGCGAGCTTGTCGTTGAGCTTCCCGTCGTCGATCAGCCCCGTCAGGGCCGCCACCTGTGCGGGGGTGACGAGCTCGGTCGGGTGCTTGTCCTCCTGGTTTGCCAGTCGGGCCACCTCACCGGTCCACCATTTGCGCGCCGCTGCCGGCTTCGCGCCCGCGGTCACGGTGTCATCGATGGCCTCGAGCAACCCGGCATTGACGATGTCGCGCATCTCCAGATCGGAGAAGCCCCACACCCCTGCCAGTCGACGACGCTTCTGGGCAGGCAGCTCCGGCAGAGTCGCCCGCAGCTCCTCGACCCAGTCGCGGCTGGGAACCAGCGGGACGAGGTCAGGCTCAGGGAAGTACCGGTAGTCATCGGCATCCGACTTCGGCCGACCCGAGGAGGTCTCACCTGTGTCTTCGTGGAAGTGACGGGTCTCCTGGACGATCTTCTCGCCGGCTTCGAGGCGCGTGGCCTGGCGGGCGATCTCGGAACGGACCGCACGCTCGATCGAGCGGAAGGAGTTGACGTTCTTCGTCTCGGTGCGAGTGCCCAACGGTGCGTCGGGGCTCTCGCGCAGCGACACATTGACGTCGGCGCGGACGTTGCCCTGCTCCATGCGTGCTTCCGAGACCCCGAGGGCACGGAAGATGTCACGCAGCGTGCGTACGTAAGCCGAAGCCACCTCGGCGGCGCGTTCCCCGGTCCCGGTGATCGGGTGGGTCACGATCTCGACCAAAGGCACACCGGCACGGTTGTAGTCGACCAGGGAATGGTCGGCACCGTGGATGCGGCCGGTGGCACCGCCGATGTGAGTGTTCTTGCCGGCGTCTTCCTCCATATGGGCGCGCTCAACGGGGATGGTGAACATCGTTCCATCTTCGAGCTCGACCTCGACAGAGCCTTCAGAGGCGATGGGCTCGTCGGACTGACTGGTCTGGAAGTCCTTGGGCACGTCCGGGTAGAAGTAGTTCTTCCGAGCGAAGCGGCAGGTCTCGGCGATCTCGCAGCCGAGGGCCAGACCGATCTTGATGGCGTATTCGACGCCCTTCTCGTTGACGACCGGCAGCGATCCGGGAAGTCCCAGGGAAGTCGGCGTGATATTGGTGTTCGGTCCCCCGCCGAAGGTGTTGGGGGCGGCGTCGAACATCTTGGTGGCAGTCCCGAGCTCGACGTGGACCTCGATGCCGATGACCGGATCGTACTTCTTGATCGCGTCTTCGTATTTCACTTGGTTGCCTGTCCTTCCGCGAGGGTGTCGAGCACACGTCCGCCGGCTGATTCGAGTGCGGCCTCGAGCGGTCCTGCCACCTCGTAGAGCTTCACGTCCTCACGTGCCGGGGCGAGGATCTGGAATCCGACGGGCAGTCCGTCCGCAAGCCCTGCGGGCAGGGACAGACCGGGGATTCCGGCGAGGTTCGCCGGGATCGTTGCCACGTCGCCGAGGTAGAGGGCCATCGGATCGGAGGCCGCCTCGGCGCCGAACTTCAGCGCGGTCGTCGGTGCCGTCGGCGAGACGAGGACGTCGCAGGCTTCGAAGGCCTTGGCGAAGTCGTTCTGGACGAGGGTGCGGATCTTCTGCGCCGAACCGTAGTAGGCGTCGTAGTAACCGGCCGAGAGAGCATAGGTGCCCAGGATGATGCGGCGCTTGACCTCGTCGCCGAAACCGGCGGCCCGGGTCGCTGACATCACGGTCTCTGCGGTGATCGGACCCGATTCAGGTTCGACCCGCAGTCCGTAGCGCATGCCGTCGTAGCGGGCCAGGTTCGAAGACACCTCTGACGGCATGATCAGGTAGTAAGCGTCGAGGGCGTAGGAGATCGACGGGCAGTCGACCTCGACGATCTCGGCACCGGCTGCGGCAGCGACATCGAGGGCGGCAGAGAACGCGTCGCGGACTCCGTCCTGGTAGCCCTCGCCACGCAGCTGCTTGATGACACCGAGCTTCTTGCCCTTCAGCTCCGACGTCTGTGCCGCGGAGAGGAACCCTCCGACAGGGTCAGGCAGGGAAGTCGAGTCGAGCGGGTCGTGGCCGGCGAGGAGTTCGTGCAGAGCTGCTGCGTCGGCGACGCTGCGACCCATCGGGCCGACCTGGTCGAGACTCGATGCCATTGCGATGATGCCGAAGCGGGAGATCGAACCGTAGGTCGGTTTGACTCCGACAGTGCCGGTGAAGGCCGCAGGCTGGCGGACCGAGCCGCCGGTGTCGGTGCCCACAGACAGAGGAGCCTGGAAGCCGGCGAGAGCGGCGGCCGCACCGCCGGAGGATCCGCCGGGAACGTGTTCGAGGTTCCACGGGTTGCGAGTGTTGCCGAAGGCCGAGTGCTCGGTCGTCGATCCCATCGCAAATTCATCGAGGTTGGTCTTACCCAGAACAGGCAGGCCCGCGGCCTTGACCTTGTTGTGGACGGTGGACTCGTAGGGCGGAACCCAGTTCTCAAGCATCTTCGAGCCCGCAGTCGTCCGCACGCCTTCGGTGACGACGAGGTCCTTGAGCGCGACCGGCACACCGGCCAGTGCATGAAGGTCTTCGCCGCTGCTGCGCTTGGCGTCGACGGCCTTGGCCGTTTCGAGGGCGAGATCGTCGGTGACCGTGATGAAGGAGCCGAAATCACCTTCAGTCGCGTGGATGCGATCCAGGTGGGCACTCGTAACTTCGACGGAGGAGAACTCGCCGGACTTCAGTCCTGCGGCGAGTTCGAGTGCGCTCTTGTGCGTCAGGTCGCTCATCATTCCTCCCCAAGGATCTGTGGGACGAGGAACTTGTCGTCGGCCGAGGCCGGAGCCGAGGCAAGGGCCTGCTCACTAGTCAGGGTCTCCCCCACGACATCGGGACGCAGCACGTTCGTCAGCGGAATCGGATGGCTCGTCGCCGGTACGTCGTCGCCGGCCACTTCATTGACCCTGGCGACATTCTGCAAAATGGTGGTCAGATCACCGGCGAGCGCTTTCAGCTCATCCTCGCCCATGGCGATCCGAGACAGTGAAGCCAAATGCTCGACTTGTTCGGGGGTGATTGCGGAGGACTCCGTCATTCCCTGCCTTTCATCGTCGTGATAACTCCCACCAAGTCTAGTCTCTTCGGCAGACTCGATCGGATGCCCACGATGTGAGGTTCGCCGAGGCGGTTGGGCGTTGGTCCTAGACCATGCTGCGTTCGGGCCAGGTGCGCTCTCCCCGGATGTAACTCGAGAGGTCGCCGAGGACTCGGTCCGCATCGGCCTGCGAGAATTCCCCCGCGAGAACTCCCGATTGGAGGTCTCCAGCGAGGTCCATGACGCGGGAGTCGGCTTCGACTGCGGTGTTGGCTACGAGACCGGCACGCTCTTTGCCCTGTGCAGTCGGGTCGTCCTGTGCAGTCGGGTCGGTGCCGGGGCCTGCATCGCCGGAACCGCCCGTGCCATCGTCGCCTCGGTTCTGGTCTTCATCGTCTCTGGACCCGGTCGTGATCGGCGGCAAGACACCGGTCAGCGCTTGCGCAGCAACCCGTTTCGTCAGCTGTGCACCCGGATTGAGGAGAAGATCGGCTATGCCAGCTGTCACGGGAGCAGTGGAGAGAACCGCCGCAAGAACGATGGCAGTACCGGCGATCAATCGGGGAATAGCGTTCATACCTTCACTCTTCCAGGCCAAACTGTCCCAGAACTTCACCCCCGCTGTGACGAGGCTTGATGTTCGGTGACGAAACCGTGCACGGGTTGCCTCATATCACTCGACGCCGACTTGTCGCTCGACACCGACTAGTCACTCGACACCGACTTATCACTCGACACCGGCTGCCAAGGTCACGCAAGGCTGCTCTCCGGCATCATTCGAGGCTGCCGGACTCCAACAGAGCGCGGAACGTGTCCTCGTCGAGGACAGGCACCCCGAGAGATTCGGCCTTTTCGAGCTTCGATCCGGCGTTCTCCCCCGCCACCACGTAGTCCGTCTTCTTCGACACGGAGCTCGAGGCCTTACCGCCGGCCCCGACGATCGCCTCTTTGATTCCGTCGCGGGTGAATGTGCTCAGCGAACCTGTGGCGACGATCGTCAGACCGGCCAGGGTCTGTGCTCCGACCTCCTGCTCCTCGTCCTCCATCCGGACTCCGGCAGCGCTCCACTGCTCGACGATCTCGATGTGCCAGTCGATGGCGAACCAGTCCCGGATGCTCTCTGCGATCGTCGGTCCGATGCCGTCGACGGCCGAGAGCTCATCGAGCTCGGCTGCCCGGATGGCATCGAGGGTGCGGAAATGGGCGGCCAGTGTCCGTGCGGCCGTCGGACCGACGTGCCTGATCGACAGGGCCACGAGGACCCGCCACAGATCCTGGTCTTTGGCCTTGTCCAACTCATCGAAGAGCTTCTTCGTGTTTGCGCTCGGAGAACTCGGCTTCTTCGCTGTGCCTCTCGTATAGAAGTAGGGAACGAGTTCCCGTTCACCGGTTTCCACGCCTTTGACCTTCTTGTCCCGCCAGATCTTCACATCGGCGAGCTCCTCGGGCGTGAGGTCGAAGAGGAATGCCTCCGAGGTCAACGGCGGCTGCTCGGGCTCGGCAGGTGCTGTCAGTGCGAGTGCAGCCTCTTCACCCAGCGCCTCGATGTCGAAGGCTGCGCGGGACGCCAGATAGAAGATGCGATTGGCCAATTGGGCCGGGCAGGAGCGAGAGTTCGGGCAGCGCAGATCCTTGTCGCCGGCCTTCTGCTCGCCCAGCTTCGTCCCACACGATGGGCAGTGGGTGGGCATGACGAACTCGTGCTCGCTGCCGTCTCGCTGGGCCACGACGGGCCCGAGCACCTCGGGGATGACGTCGCCTGCCTTGCGCAGCGTCACGGTGTCGCCGATGAGTACGCCCTTGCGCTTGACCTCGTAGCCGTTGTGCAGGGTGGCCCGCTCGACCGTGGACCCGGCGACGGTCACCGGCTCCATCACGGCGAACGGGGTCACACGACCCGTCCGGCCCACCTGCACCTGGATGTCGATGAGTTTGGTCGTGACCTCCTCCGGCGGGTATTTGAAGGCCGTCGCCCACCTCGGTGCCCGTGAGGTGTAGCCCAGGGTCTCCTGGACGGCGATGTCATCGATCTTGATGACGATGCCGTCGATCTCGTGGGTGACGTCGTGGCGGTGTTCGCCGTAGTAGGTGATGAAGTCCTCGATCTCGTCGACCGTGTCGAGGACTTTGAAGTATTCGCTGATCGGCAGGCCCCACGACCGGAACTGCTCATAGACCTCAGACTGATGCGCAGGCTCCGGGTGCGAGTCATCGGCCGGCGTCCACACGGCGATGCCGTGGACGAGCATGTGCAGAGGCCGCACTGCGGTGACAGCAGGGTCCTTCTGCCGCAGGGAGCCTGCGGCAGAATTCCGTGGGTTCGCGAACGGAGCCTTGCCCTCGGCCACGAGTGCCGCGTTGAGCTCGGTGAACTTCTCGAGCGGGAAGAATACCTCCCCGCGGATCTCGACCTCTGCCGGCGGATAGTCCGTGTCCAAGTGATCGGGGATGTCGGCGATCGTGCGCACATTGGCGGTGATGTCCTCGCCGATGCGCCCGTCGCCGCGGGTGGCGGCTCGCACGAGCTCGCCGTTGCGGTAGAGCAGGTTGACGGCCAATCCGTCGATCTTGAGCTCGCACAGGAACTTCGACCGCGCCGAGGTGGCAGCTCGGACCCGGTCGTACCATCCCCTCAACTCCTCGAAGTCGAAGACGTTGTCGAGGCTATACATCCGCCCGATGTGCTCGACCGGGGAGAACGTGATCGTGTCGACGCTGCCGCCGACTGTCTGGGTCGGTGAGGAGTCCGTGACGAGTTCCGGGAACTTCTCCTCGAGATCTTCGAGTCGATGAACGAGCTCGTCGTATTCGGCGTCGGCCATGAGCGGAGAGTCGTCGACGTAGTAGGCGGCACGCTGCTCTTCGATCTTCTCGACGAGCCCAGCATGGGCCTGCGCACGAGCAGTGGCGTCGGAGAGGTCAGTGGCGTCGGAGAGGTCAGCTGCGTCGGAGAGGTCAGTGGCGTCGGAGAGGTCAGCTGCGTCGGAGAGGTCCGCTGCGTCAGAGAGGTCCGCTGCGTCAGAGAGGTCCGCTGCGTCAGAGAGGTCAGCTGCATCGGAGTCCTCGCGGGCAGCAGCATCCTTAGGCGTCTTAGTCATTCGATCTCCTCAAAGGCACGCCGCAGACCGGCGGCGATCATCATCGTTCCCAGGCTCAGATTCTTCGCGTTCGGTCCGGCCGTGTCCACAGGCGCCTTCGAACCGGCATCAGACCCAGCCGGCGCATTCGATTCTCCTGTGTCCCCTGACCCGACTGGTGCTCCTACCGAGGTCAGCAGCGGCGGATAGGTCATCGGCAGCTCCTCTCCCGCAAGGACTCCGAAATCACGCAGGGTGGAGGCACCCATGCCGATCCTTCTCCACGGCTCCTCGATTCGCTTCAGCCAGTGCTTGACCTCCTTCGGCCTCGACCCTGCGTGCTGAGGCAGATGCAGCCAAGGCCCGACCCCAGCCTCGGCGATCATGGCCATCTGCTCCCAACCGCGTGCCTTCAGGCTAGCCAACGGCACTGACACGGCGGTGGCACCGGAGTTGCGAACCACCTCGGCGGCGGTGATCTCCTTGCCCTGGAGATGGACGGGTTCAGCGTCGGGCAGGCTCAGCAGCACGGGCGGAAGGTGGCTCAGCGTCGACTGGAGGGCAGCGTAGACCTGCGTTTCACTGACGGCAGGCAACGTCCCCCAGCCCGAGACTGTAGGCCAGGTGCCCGTGAGCACCGGCCGCAGACGAGACTCGACCAGGCGGATCACCGGCTGCAGACCGAGCCCGGAGAGCTTGGCTGCGAACTCGGCGATGCCGAAGGCGTAGGCCTGGACGACGTCACGGCGAGCCCCGAAGTCCCCGAGCACGCCGGCTCCGGAGCTCAGACTCAACGCGGTCACCAGCGTCCAGGGGCCTGGCAAGGAGACCTGGACCTGGCCGGTGTATCCCTCGCCGTATTCGGCAATCGCGTCGAAGGCTTCGCTCAGCGCGGAAGATTCGAGCCGTTCGTCCCTGCCTCCCGCACTCGTCAGCCGCCACCCGAAGGAAGCGCGGTCGACGTGGAGCTCGGTGAGCAGGCCGACCGCACGGCCGATCGCATCGGCACCCCAACGGTCTGCGGAGGGATGAGCGCTCAGCGGCACGGGCGGAAGGTGCCCGCCGAGGAGGTCGAACGCTGCCGAGGCCGCTTCCCGAACCGGGCTGTTCGCGCTGTAGCCAGCGGCTCCGGAGACCGAACCGGCCGCTGCGTCGGGGCGAGGACCCGGGACCCATATTCCAGTTGTCGTGCCGGCGGGGGCGACGGTTGTCGGCAGGTCAGCTGACGAGTCGTCGGCTGACGCTTGGTCGGCAGTGCTGCGGAACTCAGGCATGTCGGCGACTGCGCGGGATTCCGAAGACGTCGGCATAGAATCCAAACTCGCTTTCCAGGGAATCGATGATGGTCTCAGCACGGACGAATCCGTGCGATTCGCCCTTGTACAGACGGTAAATGTACTCCACTCCGGCCAGTTCGAGAGTATCGACGAAATCCTGGGCCTGGCTGGGCGGGACGATGGGATCCCGATCGCCCTGCATGATCGCGACCGGGACTGAAATGTCAGTCGTCCGCCTGATCGGCGACCGGGAGATGTAGGCGTCCTGGGCTTGGGGCCAGGGGCCGACGAGCCCGTCGATGTAGTGACGCTCGAAATCGTGTGTGTCGACGACGAAGCGCATGAGGTCGGTGACTCCGAAATACGAGGTGCCGCAGGCGAAGACATCGGTCGAGGCCAGCGCCGAGAGCACGGTCCAGCCACCCGAGGAAGCTCCCGAGATCGCAATGCGCTGCGGGTCGACGAGTCCCTCGGCGATGAGGCCGGCCACAGCGGCAACGGTGTCATCGACGTCGACGATGCCCCACTCGCCGCGCAGTCGATTTCGCCAGACGCGGCCGTAGCCGGTCGACCCGCCGTAGTTGACCTCGAGCACTCCGATTCCACGCGAGGTGAAGAAGCTGGTGCGCGCCGACATGTCAGGGGTCGACTGCCCTGTGGGCCCTCCGTGGATGGAGACCACATAGGGCGGACGCTCACGTTCGCGAGCTGCGAAGCGCGGGTTGCGCGGTGGGTGGATGACGACGGGAACGGAGCCCAGCTCACGCGCATAGGGGCGTGAGCAGTACTCGATGTGAGCGTCGAGTCGCTCCTTGGCGATCTCGATGAAGGCACCGCTCACTCGGTCGACAGCGTAGAGTGCACCGGTCGACTCGGCTGTCTTCGCGGTCAGCAGCACATGGGTCCGGCTGAGGTCGAGAAGCTCGAGGCTGCCGAACTGCTGACCGGGGATCGTGATCTCCTCGGCTTCGATCGATGGACCTGAGTTCGGATCGTCCGCGAACGGATCGGCCGCGGTCTCCTCGGCGACGGCTGGCAGCTTCACACGGACCAGAGCCGCAGTGGAGGACTGAGAATGCGCCCAGATCTCCTTCTCATCGCGCAGGTACCAGCGCGGGCCTAACTGCCACAGGGCTCCACCGATCTCCGCCCCGGTGTCGAGGACGGGGCTCAGATCCGAAACTTCGAGTTGTTCGACAGTGGTGTGAGCGGTGTTCTTGCCTCTCTCCGTTCCGGTCATCGGTTCGAAGTCGAGCGAGTACAGCGACCAGTGCCCGTTGTGATCGGAGCTGATCAGGAGCGATGAGTCCGAGGTGAACTCGGGTTGCAGGAGTGCGACGTCATGGCCGTGGAGAACGGCAGCGGCGGGAATGTCTGCGGTGCGCACATCGATGAGCCACAGACTCGTCGAGTCCCACGGCATGTTCGGGTGCTCCCAGCCGATGAATGCCAATGTGCTGCCGTCCGGCGACAGTCGTGGCCAGGCCACGAAATAGGAGTGGCGCGAGAGCACATTCATCGTCCCATGCTTGGTGATGAGGACGATCGCGCGGTCCCGCACGGTCGACCGGCAGTCTTCGCGCACACACAGCAGCCCCCACCTGGTCATGCGCAGATCCCCATACCGGATCCGCCCGGAGGTGTCCGGGGTCAGGGCATGCGGAGACCTGCCGGGAACGATCTGCCACACCCGCTGATCGGCGGCGTTGACGAAATAGATGACCTCACTGCCCGGATCCAGCGCCCAGGCGGCTCCGCCGTACTCATGAACCGAGGAGCGGATGTTGAATTCCGACGGCAGGATCTGCTCTTTCAGCCCGGGGCGCGACAGCGAAGTCCGGAACAGCCCGGTCCGCGAATTCTCGGCAGGGATCTTCGCTGAGAAGAAGACGTGCTCACCACGGAAAGCCGCGTCGAAGATCGGTGCGGACCCAGCGGCAACCTCGGCGGCGCTCAACGGCGACGTCCAGGTTCCGAACGGAGCCGTGACGACATCCTGGGGGCATTCCTTCATGTCACCCAGATTAACTCACACGCGCAGGCTCACTCAGACGCTGTGCAGCCATGGACATCGAGCAGACTCAGCTGCCCGAAGGCATTCAGACGCCGAGGCGGTCCTTAGCGGTGACGTCGATCGTGGCCTGTCCGAGCACCCGGGTTCCCCGGTAGATGACCATGGTCTGGCCCGGCGCGACGCCCGAGAGTTCGGAGTCGACGTCGATGTGCATGAGCTGGCCGGCAGGACGGGCAGCAGGTACCTCGACCTCATCGACGACGGGGTTGACCTCATGCTCGGGTGCCTCGGAGATGTAGTCGCCCAGCCAGGCCCGAGCGGGAACAGGGTCGCTGTGAGCCCGGATCTGGACCTCGCAGTCGATTCCGGTAGCCGGATCGGTGCCGATGTCTGTCGGTGCTGAGCCTGCCCAGGTAGTGCGGATGCCGGTCAGATGGGAGACGGACAGATCCGCGCGCGACCCCACGGTCACGGTGTTCGACGCCGGATCGAGCCCGGTCACGAAGCGCGGCTGACCGTCGGCGGCAGGCTTCTGGATCCCCAAGCCCTTGCGCTGACCGATCGTGTACGTCATGGCGCCATCGTGCTCACCGAGGACTTCGCCCTCAGAGTCTTTGATGAGACCGGGACGCATCGGGATCTTGTCGGCCAACCAGGCCTTCGTGTCGCCGTCGGGGATGAAGCAGATGTCATACGAGTCGGGCTTGTTGGCCACGGAGAAGCCGCGCTCGGCGGCCTCGGCGCGCACCTCGGCCTTCGACGCAGTGGCGCCGATCGGGAAGTAGCAGTGCTCGAGCTGGTCACCGGTCAGAACGCCGAGGACGTACGACTGGTCCTTCGCCAGATCCTCACCGCGGTGGAGTTCCGGTCGCCCGTGCTCGTCACGGAGAACCTCGGCGTAGTGGCCCGTGGCGATGGCATCGAAGCCCAGCGCCAGGGCCCTGTCGAGGAGAGCTGCGAACTTGATGCGTTCGTTACAGCGCATGCAGGGGTTGGGTGTGCGCCCGGCAGCGTACTCGGCGATGAAGTCATCGACGATGTCCTCCTTGAACCGCTCGGAGAAGTCCCAGACGTAGAACGGGATGTCGAGCATCCCGGCGACGCGGTGTGCGTCGCGGGAGTCCTCGATCGTGCAGCAGCCGCGCGAGCCCGTACGCAGGGTTCCGGGCATGCGAGACAGTGCGAGATGGACGCCGACGACTTCGTGGCCGGCATCGACAGCGCGAGCGGCGGCGACCGAAGAGTCGACTCCGCCGGACATGGCGACGAGAATTTTCATGATGCTCCTTGCATCCAGCGTGGAGTGGCCGAGACCATACCGGCCCGGCGAGCCTGTTCGACGACCTCTGGCAACACTTCGAGAAGATGATCGACCTCGTCCTCCGTGGAGTCATGGCCGAGACTGAAGCGCTGCGCCGACCGCGCGACGTCCTCTTCCATGCCGCACGCAAGCAACACATGGGAGGGACGCGAGACTCCGGCCGAACAGGCCGATCCGGTCGAGGTGGCCAGTCCTCTGGCGTCGAGGCCGAAGAGAAGTGAATCGCCTTCGCACCCGGCGAAGGTGAAGTGCGCATTCGCGGGAAGCCGGCCGTCACCTCGGCGACCGGAGAGCCGGACATCGGGGATCGCAGCCTCGATGCCGGCGATGAGCCGATCGCGCAGGAACGAGAATCGGGCTGCGCGGGCGTCGAGGTCGGATGTTGCGAGGTCGACAGCCTTCGCGAACGCCACGGCCCCGGCCACGTCGAGCGTGCCCGAGCGCACGCCGCGCTCCTGGCCGCCGCCGTGCAGGATCGGGGCAGGTGCGGCAGCGCGATCGAGCAGCAGCGCGCCGATGCCGACGGGGCCGCCGATCTTGTGCGCGGTGATCGACATCGCGGTGGCGCCGAGCGCGGCGAAGTCCAATGGAATCTGCCCGAGGGCTTGAACCGCGTCGATGTGGAACGGGACGCCGAGCTCCTTGGCGGCCACACCGATCTCGGCGATCGGCTGGAGGGTGCCGATCTCATTGTTCGCAGCCATCACGGAGATCAGTGCTGTCCGCTCCGGATCACGGCGCAGCTCGGTCAGCGCCGCCTCGAGGTCGAGGAATCCGTCCTCATCGACGTCGAGGTAGACGACCTCCGCGCCCTGGCTCTCAAGCCATTCCACGGAGTCGAGGATCGCGTGATGCTCGATCGTCGTCGTCAGTACGCGGGGGCGGGCAGGTGAGTCGAAGGTGCCGCTGTTGCGGGAGAGGTAGAGGCCTTTGAGTGCGAAGTTGTCCGCCTCGGTGCCGCCGGAGGTGAAGATGACCTCGGACGACGTTGCAGCGCCCACTCCCCTGGCGACGTCCTCACGCGCGGTTTCGATGCGCATCCGCGCGGCCTGCCCGACGGCGTGCAGAGCTGAGGGGTTGGCGCGTCGGCTCAGCTCCGTGGTGTAGACGTCGAGCACCTCGGGCGGCATCGGCGAGGTGGCTGCGTGGTCAAGATAAATCGGCACTCTCACTACTTTAGGCCTCGTGTGGTGCTACGGCCAGAGGCCGTGCCACATCTCACCCTGCGCGGCGCCTCGTCTGACCGGTTCCGTGTCCCATCTGACCGGATCCGTGTCCCATCTGACCGGTTCCGTGTCCCATCTCACCGGATCCGCCCGCAGTCACTGAAGCCTGTGCACACGGACGGACAGGCTGGCGACTAAACTGGGCCGGGTGTTCACCGTCTACACCATCATGCTCTGTGCCGTCACCGTCGTGCTGACCGTCTGGTCGATCGTCGAGACCATTCGCAATCGACCCGCGGGCAAAGCTCTTCTCGGGGCATCCGCGCTGCTCCTGCTGCTGCTCATCGTGCAGCTGGTGCTCTCGATCGTCACCTTCAGCTCGACGCACGACGTCGACCCGCTCCTGTACTTCGGCTATGTCATCACCGCGATTCTCGTGGTCGCCTTGGCCGGATTCTGGGCGTTCGCGGAGCTGAGCAGGTGGGGGCCGGGGGTCCTTGCCGCTGCAGGGCTGACGGTGCTCGTGATGATTGAGAGATTGGACCAGATTTGGCACTGAAGAATCGCAAGGGCAACGGCACCAACGGTGTCGACGCCGCAGGCCGCACCACTGCTGCTGACGATCGCAGGCGAGCAGTCGCCTCGGCGCGGCAGGAACGACGTGCCCGCTCGCCGTACTCGGCGATGCACACCGGCCCCGGACGCGCTCTGACCGCGGTCTACGGGATCTTCGCTCTCTCTGCCACGGCTCGCGCCGGCTACCAGCTCATCCGCGAGTTCGACGTCGCTCCGGTCGCCTATTCGCTGTCCGCGTTCGCCGCCGTCGTCTACATCGTCGCCACAATCTGCCTGGTCATCGGCAACCGCACCTCGCACCGGATCGCCATCGCCTCATGCGTCGTCGAGTTCGTCGGCGTGATCGTCGTCGGAATCCTCAGCTTTACGCATCCAGAGGACTTCGCGAACCCGTCCGTGTGGTCGTCCTTCGGCATCGGCTACGGATTCATTCCGCTCATCCTGCCGCTGGTCGGCCTGTGGTGGCTCGCCCTCGTCGGCCGCCGCATCCGCACCGCCTGAGCGTCCCTGATCGCAGGGCAGGGCACCCGCCGCTCAGCCCGGCCTAGCCCAGGTCAGTCCAGCCCGACCCAGTTCAGCCCGGTCCAGCCCAGCCCAGCCCAATCAGGCTGTCAGCGTCACTCGATCCGTGAGGACAGGACGTTCCAGTCGGTGGCGACCACGCTCATCTTGTCGCCGATCTTCATCAGCACGTAGGGATGAGAGGTCTCGACCTTGACCGTGTTGCCCTTCTTGTCGTTGGTCTTCACTGCTTCGATCGTGTCGCCCAGATCGACTGAGTAGTCGTCAGGCACCTTGATCGTCAGGGTGCAGCGCGCCTCGCCCAGACCGATCGCACCATGCTCCGTGCTCAGCGTCATCGAGCCGAAGTCGAAGTCCGTGTAGGGCTTGCACTCGACATCGACCTTGTCGAAGCCGGAGTCCTTGTCGCGCAGACCGTCCAGGTAATCCCGGAAGTCCTTGAACCCGCCTTCGTTGAGGCCGGTGAAGTCACTGCCATCGGCTTTGCCGTCGACAAGGTAAGACGAGACAGCCTCGGCGCCCTTCGGCAAAGTATCGTTGAACGCCTTCGGTCCGGTCTTCACAGCACCGCTGCCGTCGGCCAGGAGCGTCGGCATCTGATCCGCCGGAATGTAGGAAGCGGTGCGCACGATCGGCTGGGTCGATGCCGATTCCCTCGTCACCAGCTGAACCTGGGTGAGCTTCTTGCCGTCGGACTCGGTGGTGCCGAAGGCGTAGAACCACATCGGATACTTCTCGAAGCTCGGACCGCCGGCAACGACCTCGGTGAAGTTCGGGGCCCGCAGATGCTGCTTGGCCTTCTCCGCGATCTGGATCTGCGCGCGCGTCCGATCGATGATGGGCTCACCCTGAATGGACTCGAGGTCGGTGCCCCCGTTGTCGAGGATCTTGTCGAGCGACTCGGTGTAGTTCGTCATGAACGTCCCCGCCTCGCCCGGACGCACCGCGGTCCGCTCGTAGGGGGTGATGTTCGGGGAGTCCGGCTGTGCCACCGGCAGAGCGCTGCAACCGCTCAGCGCCAGCCCTGAGCCCAAGGTGATCGCCGTGGCGATGCGCAGCGACCCTTTTCTACGCAGATCCCGGCGCCGAGGCGGTGCCTGGCTGCCGCTGTTCGTGTCTGCAGGTTCGGGGTTCGGGCGAGCGTCCGGACCGGCGGTTTCGGAACTCGGCTCGGCACCGGCACCTGCAGGTTCGGGACTCGAGTGCTCAGGGGGTTCGTCAGCCCTGCCGCGGTCATCGTCTGCAGCCGGCCGGGGCCGGGTGCGTCGTGTTCCGGCCATCGACGTGCCTCGATTCGCAGTCGCCTCGTCCGTGAGCGTGCTCTCGCCGCCCGGGAGTCCGGTCTTCTTCTGGGGCCGGATGCGGGAGTTGAACCAGCGGAGGAAGAAGAACGCGGCCAGTCCGGCCAGGATGATGCCCAGCGCGATGCCGATCAGGCTCAGCGCGAAGACTCCTGCCACACGCATCTTCAGTGTCACGGTCGTGCCGTCGAGATTCTCGTCGGCATTCGCCGGAGCGATGACGAGGACCTGCGGGTCGGCGTCGAGGTCGAACGTCTTCGCGACGCTCTGGCCGGTGTCCTGGCTCGTCCACCAGTCCCTGCTCGTGATGTCCGCAGCGGGTGCCGGGTCTCCGGGGATGGCTCGGTGATCGACTTCGTTGGGGAACTGGACGTCGCTGATCTGCTCCTGCGCCACTCCGTCGAGGAAGCTGTCGGCATCGACGCCGTTCGCGGTGCCGAGGAACAGATCGGTGCCCTGCGAGTTCTTGGCCTCAACGGTGACGCTCGTGCCTGCATACGGCACGATCGCTTCGTCGAGCACAACCGCGTAGGAGCCGTCCTTGACGCTGAAGGCTTTGGTCTCCGTCTCCTCGTCGGTTCCGACGACGGAGAGTGCGGAGATCACCAGGACTGCCACGGCCACGGCTGCGGCCGCGAGCAGAATGGCTGTGATGAGGCGGGTTCGCTGGATCAGAACAATGCCCTCATCAGTGCGGTGCGGGCTTTGGTCACAGCCGGGTCGTCGGCGCCGAGGACGTCGAAGAGTTCGAGGACGCGCAGACGCAGCGATTCCTTCTCATCTCCGGCGCTCACCCGGATCAGCGAGATCAGACGGCTGAATGCGCCGCTCGGGTTGCCTCCGACGACTTCCGCGTCGGCCGCCCGCTTGGCTGCTTCGACGTCCTTCGGGTTCGCATCGGCCGCTGCGATGAGCTGCTGCGGATCGGCGTCGATGAGTCGTCGGCCGAGACCGGATCGGGCGAGGCCGAACTTGGCCTCCTCATCCGCCGGTGACGCCGCCAGAGCCGCTTTGAAGAGGGACTCTGCGGTGTCGAAGTCGCCCTGGTTGAGAGCCGCTTCCGCCTCCGGATGGGCCGGGCCTGCAGGTTCAGGCTCTGCGCCGGCGACGACGGCATGACCGGTCACGCCGTTCTGCGACGCGAGCTTGAGGAGCTCGTCGAAGTACGCCTTGACCTGATCCTCGGGCAGCGCGCTCTGGAACAGCGGAACGGGCTGGCCCTTGACGATGGCGATGACGTTGGGGATCGACTCCACACCGAAGGCCTGCTGCAGACGCGGGTTCGCGTCGACATCGACCTTGGCCAGGACCAGGCGACCACCGAACGATTCGACGACGCGCTCGATGATCGGTGAGAGCTGCTTGCCGGGTTCGCTCCATTCGGCCCACAGGTCGATGACGACGGGGACACGATCGGACATCGCGACGACGTCGTTAAACGATGCCTCGTCGACAGTGAAGACCAACGCGGGCACCTGAACCGCGTTCGGGTCCTGCGCTCCAGCGGCAGAAGCCTGCCCACCGCTGCTGCCGGCACCGTGTGGCATGTTCTTGCTGCGCACAGCCGACAGGTCGAGCCCCTGGTTCTGATTCTGCTGCGGATTGTCCTGCGAGGGATCCAATGACACGTGGTCTCCTTTATTGCGCGAGGTTATGCTTCGGCTCCGGCTTCAGCTTAGAACCTATCAACACCGATCACCGTGCGACTATTTCAGCTTCGCGTCGCTGAGCGTCTCCAGGCCGCCGATGAGCCGCACCTTGCCGTCCTTGGGCACCAGGAACGTCAGCACCTGGTGCGTCTTAGTCGTCACGGACTTCTGCGTGCTGTCCGATCCGGTCAGCTCCTTCTGCGGCGATGAGAGCGACAGCGTTCCGGTGCGGCCGTCGACCGACTCCGGACTGATCGTGGCTTCGGCCTCGATGACTCCGGTGACCACGGCGGCATCGCCGGCAGTGCCCTGCGCGACGATCTCCTTGCCCGGGGTGTACTTGTAGTCGACCTTGGCCTTTCCGGCCTCGGCGCTCTTCTTCTGTTCCTTCTGGTTCTTCCAGACCAGCGACGAGAAGCTATCGGATTCGAAACCCTTCGCCGGCTTCGAGCCCTCGCCCTCCCCCAGCGCCTTGGCGTAGTCCTCGACGACCTTCTGCGGGGTCGAGACGAAGCCCTTGGCGGTGGGTTCGAGCAGCTTCGAGCCCTGCCGGGCATCGGGGATCTCCGGCAGCTTCGTGCCCGGGACCAGCTGGGTCTGCGACCACAGTTTGTAGTCGTCGCGCGGCGCGTCCTGGGTCAGAACGAGCAGCTGGGTGTCGTTGCCTGCCGAGGTGATGAGGCTGGTCATGCGCGGCCAGGTGTCGGTCGCGGCGGTGTAGTTGACGACGATCTTCTCGTTGGCAACGGCCGGCGGCAGCTTCTGGTCCTTGACCTTCTTCTTCACTGTGTAGAGGTCTTCGCGCTGCTTGAGCGCAGGCCCGGTGGCCCGCTCTTCGAGCTTCTTCTTGTCGGTGCCCTTGTCTGCCGCTTTGAGGTCCTCGGCCACGGAGTCGAGGATCCGTTTGGCCTGGTCCTCGTTCACTCCCGCCGCCGGGGAGCTCGGCGCTTCCGAGGGTTTCGGGGTGGGCAGTTCGTCCGATCCGCAGGCGCTGAGCGCCAGGACGGGAACGATCGCGAAGGCAGTGCCGTATTCGGCGAGTTTGCGACGTCGTTCCTGGCGGGCCTTGTGTCGGTTGGCTTCCTTCTTCGCGCTGTTGCGTCCGAGGAAGAGGAGGACGAGGCCTCCGACGAAGATTGCTCCGCCGATGACCATCAGCGGAATCGCCCATGGCGTCTCCGCATGATTCGGCCAGGAGATCGTGACTGTCTTGACGTCACCGGCCTTGCCGCTGCCGGCAATGAGGAAGCCGGTCCGATTCGCATCGTCCGTCCAGTCGAGGCTGACGCTGTCGGTGCCCGTGACTTCGGAGTTCCAGAGGTCGGCACCTGCAGGGTTGGGCGTCTCCGCCTTGCCCTCCTTCGACTTCACGGTCAGCCCACCGTCGGGAGCCAGTCCGGTCACCCGGGCGATCTGCGAGTTGCCGGCCCAGGCATTGACGTTCTCGATCGGCGCCTGAGCAATGGTGAGATCGCCGGAGCCCTTGACGTTGAGGGTCGCTGGGGTGTCGTAGAGGTTGAGCATGCCGGGGTCGACGACGACGGCCGGTGTGTCTGCATCGATCTGTGCGGTGGCGGTGATCGTGTCATCCGGCGCCCACAGGGTCTTCTGCAGGATCCCGAGGCCTCCGACAACGACACCCACCACCATGAGAATCACAGCAAGTGTGTAGCGCACGTACGAACCCTTCCCCTCAAAACAGACTTCATGTCGTCCCGAGTTCGGACACGGGACAGTCCAAGTTTAGGTCACAGCGTTCCCTTTGGTTTTGTGCGTGCACTCAGCGTGTGTCGGCGCCCACAGACAGGAGCCGTCGATCTGGCCTAAGCTGGTCTGGTGAGTAACGACAAAATTGTGTGGATCGACTGTGAGATGACCGGCCTCGATGAGGTGAAGGACGAACTCGTCGAAGTGGCGGCCGTCATCACCGACTTCGACCTCAAACCGCTCGACGAGGGCATCGACATCGTCATCAAGCCCTCGGCGGCAGCGCTGGAGAACATGAATGACTTCGTCACGAAGATGCACACGACCTCGGGCCTGATCACCGAACTCGACGGCGGCACGACGATCGCCGACGCCCAGACCCAGGTGCTTGACTACATCAAGAAGCACGTCCCCGAGGCCGGCAAGGCACCCTTGGGCGGCAACTCCGTGGGCACCGACAAGGTGTTCCTCACGAAGCAGATGCCCGAGCTCGTCGACTACCTCCACTACCGGATCATCGACGTCTCCTCGATCAAAGAACTGAGCAAGCAGTGGTTCCCGCGGGCCTACTTCCAGTCCCCCGAGAAGCACGGCGGTCACCGAGCTCTTGGCGACATCCTCGACTCGATCATGGAGCTCAAGTACTACCGGAGGGCCGTGTTCTCCGCAGAGGGACCCACCTCCGATGAGGCCAAGACCATTGCCGCCGAGGTATCGGCCGACTTCTCGCACTGAGCTGAGCCGATCGCCAGGCTGCCGCTCCCGCCTCTTCTGAACTGACATCCGAACCGATCGGTTCGCGCCATCGGCGTCGGTGTGAAATGATGATTCCATCATGTCATTAAGTCATCTTCAGCGCCCGCTCTACGAAGTCAAGGCCAACCTCTTCAAAGGCCTGGCACATCCCTACCGGATCCGGATCCTCGAACTGCTCGCCGGAGCCGACGAGGTCAGCGTCGCCGAACTGCAGTCGGAGACCGACCTCGAGGCCTCGCATCTGTCTCAGCATCTCGCGGTCCTGCGCAGACATCGACTCGTCCTGTCCGAACGACGGGCCAGCCACGTCTACTACCGGCTGGCCGACCGCCGCACCGCCGAGCTTCTCGCTGTCGCCCGAGCCCTGCTGCTGACCATGCTCGAAGAGGATGAGGGACGGCTGGCGGACGCCCGCACCCTGCCGCAGATCCCCCGGACCTCGTCGCAGGAGTCCCGAACCTCGTCGCAGGAGTCCCGGACGACCGTGTCTGAAAGCCCGCTGTCATGACGTCCGCAAGCTCTGCCTCAGCGATCTGGGGCGGCCTTGTCCGCCATGGCCGCTCACTCCTGCCCACACCTGCCGACTACCGCGCCACGCCCCGGACCTGGGCGAAGGACCTCCTGGCGGGAGTCACCGTCGGCATCGTTGCCCTGCCGCTCGCGCTCGGCTTCGGGGTCAGCTCGGGCCTGACCGCGGAGCAGGGTCTGATCACGGCGATCGTCGCAGGCATCCTCGCCGCGATCTTCGGCGGCTCCCACGTGCAGATCTCCGGACCGACCGGCGCGATGGCCGTCGTGCTCATCCCGATCGTCGCCAGCCAGGGCGCCGGTGCCGTCGTGGCGGTCACGCTCATCGCCGGCATCATCGTCGTCACGGCCGGTGTCCTCCGCCTGGGCCGTGCCGTGTCGTTCATCCCGTGGCCGGTCATCGAGGGGTTCACCCTGGGAATCGCCGCGATCATCTTCCTCCAGCAGGTTCCCTTCGTCACCACACCGCAGGGCTCGCATCCCGGCGAGCACAGCACGAACGCGTTCGTCGCCGCCGGGCAGCTCATCGCCGAGGCGGACTGGTCGTACCTGCCCTACTCACTGTCCGCGGTCGCCATCGTCGTCATCTGCATGGTCATCGCACCGAAGATCCACGCGGCGATCCCGGGTTCCCTCGTGGGCATCGTCATCGTCACGATCCTCGCCGCGATCGTGCCCAACCCCCTGGCCACGATCGGTGAGATCCCGCAGTCGCTGCCGCTGCCGGCACTGCCGTCGATCGACCTCTCTGCACTCGGCGGGCTGCTGCCCGCTGCGGGAACGATCGCCGCACTCGCAGCGATCGAATCACTGCTCTCGGCTCGAGTGGCCTCGTCGATGTCGGATTCGGGCGCCTACCACCCGGACCGGGAACTCGTCGGCCAGGGCATCGCCTCGATCGGGTCGTCGCTGTTCGGCGGCATGCCCGCCACCGGCGCGATCGCCCGGACCTCGGTCAACATCCGCTCCGGCGGTCGCACGCGCCTGTCGGCCATCGTCCACGCGCTCGTTCTGCTTGCTATCGTCCTCGTTGCCGCCGCGCCGGTGGGGCGGATCCCGCTGGCGGCGCTCGGCGGAGTCCTGTTCGTCACCGCTGTGCGGATGGTCCACCCGGCGACGGTTCGGGCAATCCTGCGCTCGACGCGCTCCGACGCGGCGGGCTTCATCGTCACCGCGCTCATCACCATCTCCTTCGACCTCATCGTGGCCGTGGGAATCGGCATGGTCGTCGCCGCGGTCTTCGCGCTCCGCAACCTCTCTCGCGCCACGGGCGTCACGGTCGAGCCGGTCGCCGCCCCGGACGACGAGCGACCCGGAGACGGAAAGATCGCGATCGTGCGCTTCGACGGCCCGCTGTTCTTCGCCTCTTCGGATCGGGTCTTCGACGAAGTCATGAAGCTCGACGGTCTGGTCGTGGTCATTCTGCGCATGTCCCAGCTCGAACTCGTCGACGCCTCGGGCGCCCGTATCCTCTCCGAGGTGGTCCGCGCCTTCGAACGCCGCGGCATCACCGCGCTCATCAAAGGGGTCAAGGACAGCCACGTGGAACTGTTCCGCCACGTCGGGGTGCTGGGCGCTCTGCGGCACCACAAGCATCTGTTCGACGATCTGCCCTCGGCCATCGAGCATGCCCGTTCACACGTGGAGAGAGCCGCGCAGAAGAGCTAAGACACAGCACAGAGCAGGGAGCACAGAACACACAGCAGGGCCGCTGAGACC
>NZ_JALDSX010000045.1 GCF_022748595.1 Brevibacterium sp. ZH18
GGCGCACCCGCGGTGGGCGGGGCTCAGATGAGGCCGTGCTCCTCGAGGAGCTGGCCGATCTCCCCGTGCTCGAGCCTGCCGCGCAGGTAGCCGCGCAGCGCGGCCGGGCCGGGCATCTCCACCTTCTTGCCGTCGCGCATGCGCGCCGAGGCCTCGAGCAGGTCGCGCACATCGTACGTGGAGCCCCAGGTCTCCGGCACGCCGCGCTCCACGTCGAGGAGTTCGTAGACGGCCTCCATGCCGGTGCGCACCGAGTACTCGGTCGTGAAGATCGTGTCGCGGCCGGTCTCCGCGAACTGCCCGAGGAACGCGAAGTTCGTCGCCCCCTCCGGCACGACCTGCGGCCGGTCACCCGCGCGGCGGGGCATGAAGAAGCTCGTCACGTAGGGCATCATGACCGGCACGCACCGGGCGCCGGTCGCCGCGAGCTCGGGGATCTCCTCGACGGGCACGCCCAGGTGGTAGAGCCACTCCTGGGTGATCTCCTCGCCGGTGCACTGCGCCAGGGGCTTCTTCACGTAGTCGCCGTCGACGTCGACGAACAGGCCGTAGACCCAGACGACGATTTGATCCTTCGGCTGCTTCTTGAAGTGCGGCTGGCGGTTGACCGTCCAGCTCAGCAGCCAGGAGGAGTCCTCGGCGGTGACGATGCCGCCAGTGACCACGCGGCCGCTGAACGGATCGCGCTGGGCGATGCGCTCGATATAGGCCGGGATGCGCTGATCGAGCGTGGTGACGGTGGCCGACTCCCACTTCGTCTCCTCGATCGAGGAGCAGAAGACCTCCGGACGCCCGAACGACGGGTCCTTCTTCGCGATGCGCTTCCACAGGTCCCAGGCCGGGGCCGGGGCCTCGTTGAGCACGGCGGCCGTGTGGTGGTCGCCGTCATCGGAGTTGTCCACCAGCGAGCCGATCGTCATCAGCGCGAGGTCGTGCTCACCGAGCTCGATGGTCTCCTCGGCGCCGTCGCGGCGGCAGTGGATCGCGGTGGCGCGGATCTCGCCGTTGCGGTGGGCGAAGTCCACATCGAGGACCTCGGTGCCGGAGCGGAAGACGACGCCGTGCTCGGTGAGGTAGTGCATGAGCGGCAGGACGAAGGACTCGTACTGGTTGTACTTCGTGAATTTCAGCGCCGTGAAGTCGGGCAGTCCGCCGATGTGGTGGACGAACCTGTGGAGATAGAGCTTGAACTCAAGCGCGGAGTGCCACTCCTCGAAGGCGAACATCGTCCGCCAGTACATCCAGAACGGCGAGTCGAGGAACTCACGGCCCATCACCTCGTCGATGCGCTTGCCCTCCATCTCCGCACGCTCGGCGAGGAAGATCCTGAGCAGATCCTTCTGGGCCCGCTTCGGCAGGTCGAAGCGGCCCTCGTGGCCCGCATCCTCGCCCCGGCGCACGGTGGCCCGACGCAGCGAGTAGTTGGGGTCATCCTTGTTGAGCCAGTAGAACTCGTCGAGCACGGAGGCACCCTCGAGCTCGAGGGAGGGGATGGAGCGCATCATGTCCCACAGGCACTCCATGTGGTTCTCCAGCTCCCGGCCGCCGCGGATGACGAAGCCCTTCTCCGGGACGTCGAGGCCGTCGAGCGCACCACCGGCGATGTCGTCCTTCTCGAGGATCGTAACGTTGGCACCGGGGACCCCGGCGTCGCGGATGAGGAAGACGGCCGCCGCGAGTCCGGCCAGCCCGCTGCCGACGATGTAGGCCTTCGTCTCCCGCGCGTGCTGTGCGGGGCGGGGACGCGCGAACGCCTCGTAGTTACCTGCCGTGTGCTGCATGATCCATCCTTCCTGAAGCGTGCCGGATGCCGATCACCCGGCGTCAATATTGAGTCTACTCAGAATTGAGTCGACTACAATGTCCGCATGGGAACTCGGGATGACACGGAGCTGGCGCCCTCGGCGATGCTGGGCAGGCGCGAGCGGGCGAAGGCGGAGAAGCGCGCCCGCATCCTCGCCGCGGCGCGCGCGCTGTTCGAGGAGCGCGGTTTTGAGCGGACCTCGATGAGCGAGGTCGCGCGCGCGGCAGATGTGGCCGAGGGCACTGTCTTCCGGTACGCGGCGACGAAGGTCGAACTGCTCATGATGGTCGTCGATGCGCTCTGGGGAGCCCACGAGCGCGCGACGACCACCACTTCGCTCTCTGCGTTCGCCGCGCCCGGCACCGCGACGGCGGGCGGGGAGACCGCGGAACGGATCGCGGAGCTGATCTCGCCGCTCGTCACCGCGATGCGGCGCTGGTCCGAGCTTGCGACGTGGGTCGCGCGCGAGATCCTCTTCGGTGCGGACATGCCGCATCGCCAGCGGGTCCTCGACCGCGTCGATCGCTTCGAAGAGCAGATCGCCGCGCGCCTGAAGGACGGCCGGGCCGACGCTTCCGGTGCGATCGGAGCTGCGCGGGACGTTGCGACAGGCACTGCCGTCGAGGAGCCCGGTGCGGCTGCGGCGGCCGGCGCCCGCCTCATCGTCGCCGGGGTGCTGGCCGAGCTCAACCGCTCCCGGCAGAGACGGATCGACGGCGAGGACGTCGATGTGGTGCTCCGCCGGCTCATCGACCTCGTGGTGGCGGGGGCGGGCGCCGCCCGGTGACCCGGAAGCCGTCCGGGCCGGTCGGGCAGCCGTTGGCACCGGCCGGCGCCGCCGCGATTGCCCACCGCGCGGCCGGCAGGCGCGTGCCCGCCCCCGGTCGTGTAGGCCCCCACGGTCAGGTCCTCGCCCAGCAGGGCGGGGGAGATGGCGCCATCGGAGAACTCCACTGCCGGAGATGTCGTTGTCCTCGTAGACCCCTGCTGGAGTCCATCCTCTAGCCTTGATGAGCGCCTCGGCGTCCTCCCTGTGGCGGTCCACACCCAGGCGACGGTTCTCGCGATCCTGAGAGATCCGCAGGTAGACGGCGGCCCGCCGAGGCTCAGCACTCATGGAGTCAATCTACGTCAAAGGTTATTCGGCTACCGAACGTGGTGGAGTTCCGGTTTAACGTATAGCGTTAATGACGGTGTCCGTTATACACTGGACTTGTGATCAGATCGTTCGGCAGCAAGGACACCGAGCGCATCTGGCATGAGCAGTACGTCAAGGGCGTTGACCGGACAATGCAGCGGGCGACCTTTCGGAAGCTCGAGCTGATCCATGCGGCGAAGGATGGCGAGGACCTCAGGGTCCCGCCAGGCAACCGCCCGGAGCGCCTGGTCGGCGACCGACGCGGGCAGCACAGCATCCGCGTGAACGCGCAATGGCGGCTCTGCTTCGTCTGGAGAGATGGAGGTGCGGACAATGTCGAACTCGTCGACTACGACTGAGAGTGACCTGATTGAGCCGATCCACCCGGGAGAGATCCTGATGGAGGATTTCATCGAGGGCTTCGGGATCACGCAGAACAAGCTGGCCGTGTCCATCGGTGTGCCGCCGCGCCGGATCAACGAGATCGTGCACGGCAAGCGGGGGATCACCGCTGATACGGCGATCCGTCTGGCGCGATACTTCGGGACGTCCGAGGAGTTGTGGATGAACCTGCAGTCCAATTACGAGTTGCGGCTCGAGCGGCGCGCTCTGCGGGACAAGCTTGCGGGGATCACGCCGTTGGAGGTTGCATGACTGTCCTCTTGGACGAGCTCCGCGATTCTGCACAACGTGACGGCGTGGAGAAGTTCGTGGTCGGCGCGGAGGTACATCAAGATGGGTCTGCGCTGGTCGTCACTCGTAGCGAACTGGACGACTTCCTGCCAGGGATCGACGAGGCAGTTCACGGTCTCGGTGCCCTCGGCGGGTCGAGCAATTCGACTCTCTGACGAGCACGTCGCCTGCAAGTGGGTCACGGCAGAGAACGTCGGTGGGACGTCGTGCACGCTTGAGACGAGGCGCGTACTTGATGCGTGGTTCGCTCGCTGATCTTCTTGGGTCTACGGACTTCTACCGGAATGTTGGTGAGTTCAAGCCTGACGACTGCGATGCCCATTGATGTCCCTACGTGTGGCGACGTGATGGAGTTCCGGTCCACTGCCCAATGTGCGCTCCGACGAGACCTCGCTGGCTGGGTCGCGGCGATGCGATAGCCTGTGGGCATCATCATGTAATCGACACAGCGCCGGGTGACGGTGCTTCTGCAGTAGGAGCTTCCTTTGGCATTGCACGAAATCGAATTCACCTCGGCCAATGGTCGCGACCTCATCCAGGCGTGGCTCTTCACTCCGACCACAGAGCCGAGGGCAGTGGTCCAGTTGATTCACGGTCTTGGCGAACACTCGCGACGCTACATGCACCTCATCGGCACCCTGCTCGACGCCGGCGTCGCCGTTGTCGCGGACGACCACTCCGGGCATGGCCGCACGGCTGCGCAATCCGGTATCTGGGTGGACGCTGGTGACGATGCCGCTCGGGTCGTCGTTGCTGATGAGCTGACACTTCAGCAGAGGGCACGCACTCTGCTGCCCGAGGTGCCGTATGTTGTCTTCGGCCACAGTTGGGGATCGATGATCGCCCGCGTAATGGCGGAGTCTGCAGAGTCCCGGCTGTCCGGTTTGGCACTCTGCGGAATCGCCGCCCAGATGCGCGGCATCGACCAGACCCTCGATCGTGACGAGTTGGCCGGACTCGCCTCGGGAGAGAACCGGGCAGACGCCGCGCCGTCCCAATTCGTTGAGCAGCTCTTCGACGGCTTCCTCGACCGGTTCGGCGCCGACGCAGGTCCGACAGCTTGGGTCGCACTCGATGCCGATGTCGTGGCCGATCATGGTCAAGACCCCTTCAACAATTTCGGTGCACCGATGAGCTCACGATTCCTGCAGGGCTTCGTTGACATCTACGATCAGGCCAACTCTGACAAGTGGTATGCCAACCTCCAGGCAGATCTGCCTGTGCTCATCCTGGCCGGCGATCAGGATCCGGTCGGCAACTTCGGTGAAGGCGCCTACCATGTGGCCAATCGACTTCGCGAGACCGGCCACGCCGATGTTCGCACCCTTGTGTTCCCGGGTGTTCGCCACGAGGTGCACAACGAACCGACGACTCGCGCCGAGGTGGAGCAGGAGATCGTGGAGTTCGTCGACCGAGTGACGGCTGACCGCTGACGGCTACTGACGGCTGCCGAGTACGCCGACTAGCCTGCTCGTCACGACTTCAGGCCCCGAGGTAGAAGTCCGCGGCGTTGTCCCAGAACACTGCGGCGATCTGTGCGGGTTCGAGCGCCTCGCGGATTGTGTCGAAATCGCTGTTCTCGAATGGACACTGAGCCCGAGTCGACGGCAGATCGGTGCCGACCATGAGTGCGCTCGGATCGACGTCGACGATGGCGCGCATCACCGCCGTCGGATCCAAGTTCACTCGACCGAATCCGGTCGCCTTGACCTTGACGCCGCGTTCGACGAGGCGCAGCAGGTTCGACAGCCCCTCGGCATGCATCCCGAGGTGGTCGATGCTGACAGCTGGAAGTGAGGCGATGGTTCGGGACAGCTCCTCGTCGATCGTGCGCGCATCGATGTAGAGCTCCGTGTGCCACCCGGCGAGATCGTAGACGCGGCGAGCCATCCGATCGAGATCGCTGAGAGCAGCTGAGCCGCCACGCGCGACGTTGAAGCGGACTGCTCGGACCCCTGCCTCGTGGAGGTCGAGGACCTCCTGGTCAGTAATGTCAGTCGGGATCTGCGTCACACCGACAAAGCTCGAGCCCAATGCTCGCAGCGCATCGACGAGGTACCCCTGATCGAAGGCCTGGAACGAGCCGGACACAACAGCCCCACCGCAGATGTGCAGGTCTGAGATCCGAGCCTGATAGTCGGCGACGGTGAAGGGGTCCGGCATGAAGCCGTTGTTCTCAATCAGCGGGTGTGCGGGATCGACGATGTGCAGATGGGCATCGAAAACCTGTTGAGGCTGAGGGTCGGACACAGTCGGTTTCCTTCGGCGAAGCGGACAGCGTGGGCACTCTCACTGTACGACCGGCAGGAAGGCTCAGCCCACCTCGGCGATTCGGGGGTACGGATACTCAGACTCGCGTCCCTGGAAGCTGAGGATGCTCGGATTCCTGATCTGACCGTCCTGGATCTCGATCGCCCGCGAGATGGTGGGGTCAGCCGACCATGAGTTAGGTCCCTCCAAGACTGTGCGGAGGAACGGCAGGAGCGCCTCGCTGACCTCCCATGTTGCCGAGTTCCACAGATACGATGGGCTGTGGTCGACCGCGTAGTAGGTGACTCCCTGCCCCACGGTGAAGATCGGATCGTCGAATGTCGTCGGCTTCGCCCATTCGAAGCCCATGCCCTCGTCACACGAGACGTCGATGATGAGACTTCCCGGCGCGAACTCCTTCAGGTCCTCCGTGCGCAGGTAGGTCATCGGCGCAGACACGTCCTGGAGAGTGCAGTTGAGGACGATGTCGTGCGAGGCGAGGAATGTCGGGAGCAGAACGTCGCCCTCATCGGTGACGACCGTGGACAGATGCGTCGGACCGTCGTCGGTGTTCAGTTGAGTGATGTGGGCACTGTGGATCGGCGAACCGACAGCGGCGACTCCGCGCTGGGTCAGGACCTGGATGTCGTAGATCCCCTGCGCCTTGAGTGCGGTCACCGCACCGCGGGCCGTAGCGCCGAATCCGATGACGACTGCGCTGAGCCGCGGACCATAATCCCCGGTCGAACCGGTGAGACTCAGCGCGTGCTGGACGGAGCAGTATCCGGCCAGCTCATTGTTCTTGTGGAACACGTGGAGACTGAAAACTCCTTGACGCGTCCAGTGGTTCATCGCTTCGAAGGCGATGAGCGTGAGCCGACTGTCGATCGCGGTCTGCGCCATCGTCACGTCTTGGACGCAGTGTGGCCATCCCCAGAGAACGCGTCCTGCGGGAATTGCGGCGATATCAGCGGCCTGCGGTTTCGGCAGCAGCAGCACATCGGCGGCTTCGATGACCTCAGCGCGGTCCGCGACACGTCCGACGAGCGATTCGACGAGGCCGGGTTCCAATTGGAAATCCGAGCCGTAGCCGCGTTCGACGATCATGCGAGCTCGCACATCTGGGTCGATGCGATCGAAATGGCGGGGGTGTATCGGCAGTCGCTTCTCGTTCTCCATCGAGGAGTTCGCCAGCAGACCGAGACTCAGCAGTTCGCTGGCGGGGCCGGCATCATTCGCTGAGGGGGTGGAGACAGCAGTGATCGGTTGAGCGGTGCCGGACATCCGGCCTCCCATCTTCGGGGAACCAGAGTCAGCTCCGCATTCGACTATACGCGCAACTGTCGAACGGGGCGGATCCGCTCAGCTGCGGGTGATGGCCCCTGCCGCATAGGCTGCCTGGCCGACGTGGACTGCAGCATCGTCGACGATGGAGATCAGCCGTGCACCGCGAGTGACCGGGGGAGTCCAGTTCTCATCGATGACCTCGCCGAGGTCGTCCTCCGATAGTCCTTCCACGTACGTCACCAGCGCGGTGAGGGTGGCACCGAGGTAGTCGGTGAGCAGCTGCTGGTCATCGACTGTGATCTGTCCAGCCTGGTCCGAGGTGTCTCCGTAGCCGACGGTGTCACCGAGTTCGCCGAGATCGAATCGATCGCGGAATTGTTCCCACTGCTGGTCGGTTCCTGTGAGATCGGCCAGCTGCACGTCGATCTCACGGCCGCTGTGCCACAGCAGCCAGGCGATGGAATTCGGATGGCCGGCCGGATGGGCGTTGAGCTGCTCAGCGCTCAGCGAGGGCAGAGCCTGGGCTGCGTCGAGGGGGCGGTGGGCGAGGTCTGCGAAGAGGTCAACGATATCCATGAGGCCCATTGTGCTCCTCGCAGCTGGACATGTCATTCGTGGTGGGGACGTCTGCGGTTGCGTTTGATCTCGGAGCGGCGGCGCTCTGCTCTGACTCGGCGTCGGCGGGAGTTCCGCGACGGCCGCGTCGCACGACGTTCCACCGGTGGGGCGAGCGCCTCCCGCAGGAGCTCGGCGAGTCGCTGGCGGGCCGCATTGCGATTGCGCAGCTGCGAGCGCTGCTCTTCGGAGCTGACGGTGAGCACCGTACCGGAGAGCTTGGGGGAGAGACGCTGCAGAACACGCTCACGCTGTTCGTCGGTCAGCACGGTCGTTGCTCCGATATCAAAGCTCAGCTGCACGCGTGTGTCCGAGGTGTTGACGTGCTGTCCTCCCGGACCAGATGAGCGGGAGAACTGTTCGCGCAGTTCGGCGCCGGGCACCGTGAGGCCATGGGGTATCCCGGGTCCGGCGGGCACATTCAGGTCATCCACGGATCAAGTCTGCCGCATGCTCATCAGGATTGCGGCATGCGGGTGGGCTCAGTCGGAGCGCGCTCAGTCGGTTTCGAGTTCCTCGCGCAGTCGCGGTTCAACACGGTGCTCGGGACGGATGCCTGCTTTGTCGGCGTAGAACTCGCGGATCCGGTCCATGTCGGCGGCGATGTCGCCGGTCAGTTCGATGGTCGGTCCGAGTCCGGTGGTCATCGTGGTCCGGTCGACGAAGCCGAGTGTCACAGGCATTCCGGTCTTCATCGCGATGCGGTAGAAGCCGGACTTCCAGTGGGAGTGCCCTTTGCGGGTCCCGTCGGGAGTGACGACCAACCCGAAGACCTCACCGGCATGGACACGATCGATGACCTCGGCGACCACGCGTTTGGGATCGGATCGGTCGACCGGAATTCCGCCGAGTCCGCGCATGATCGGCCCGCGCCAACCGGTGAACAGGCTCTTCTTGCCCAGCCAATGGACTTCGATGCCCAGGCGCCAGGCGATGGCTAGCATGACCGGGAAATCCCAGTTCGAGGTGTGCGGGGCGCCGATGAGGACGGTGGGCCGGTTCGGGGCCGGCTCGGTGACGAGTTTCCAAGGACCGAGAAACCAGAATGCGCGGGCGGCGAGACGTCGAAGCATGTTCACTACGGTAGAGCACCCACCTAGTTCTGCGCTCGGCGACGTGAGCGACCACCTCGGCGACGGTGGTGGGAGATCATCGCTGCTGGGAATAATCACGTGCCGATATTGGCTGTCCTGTGTGTACGAGCCACACATCCCACCGACGAAGGAGAAATTGATGTCAGATTCCGATCGCGTAGTCATCCTCGGAGGACACGGCAAGATCGCGCTCTTGGCGGCACCCAAACTCAAGGACGCCGGATTCTCGGTCGATTCGGTCATCCGCAATCCTGACCAGTCCGCGGACATCGAAGCTGCAGGCGCCAATCCCGTCGTCCTCGACATCGAGACGGCGGACACGAAGGCCCTCGCCGACGTATTCACCGGCGCCAAGGCAGTCGTGTTCTCCGCCGGAGCCGGAGGCGGAAGTCCCGAACGCACCAAAGCCGTCGATCTCGAGGCCGCTAAGCGCGCAGTCGATGCCAGCGCCGAAGCGGGAGTCGACCGCTTCGTCATGGTCTCCTACTCCAGTGCAGGTGTCGACCTCGAGCGGGTCGATCCGGACAACTCGTTCTACCCCTACGTCGAAGCGAAGCACGGAGCCGACGAGCACCTGCGCGCAAGCTCACTCGACTACACCATTCTCGGGCCTGGCGGACTGACCCTGGAGCCGTCTCAGGGTAGCGTGCTGCTGGCCGATGACTCCGGAGACGTCGACGGCACGACTCCGGACAGTGACACGCGGGTCACCTCACGCGAACTCGTCGCCGACGTGATGACCTACGTCATTGCCAACGACGCCGCGAAGCGGAAGACCGTGAACTTCTACGACGGCACCACGCCGATCGCTGACGCCGTGAAGTAGTCCTTCACGACGCACAGATGACGTGCAGATGGGGAGATCGAACTCAGTGTTCGGTCTCCCCATCGTCGTTCTTACGCCGTTTTCATCCGCGCTCTGTCCGATTCCACAGCTGGTGTGTCAGACCACTCGGCGAACCGATCGTCTCGATGGCGAATCGGTCTTCGATGCCGCTGATACCTTCCCACAGCGACACTCCGGTGCCCAGCGTGATCGGCACGATCGCCACGTGCATGAAGTCGATGAGGTCAGCGGCGAGGAACTGGCGAATGGTGGAAGGCCCACCGCCGATGCGCACGTCGAGGCCGTTCGCGGCGCTGATCGCCTGATCCAGAGCCTCATCAGGGGAGGCTTCGACGAAATGGAAGCTCGTGCCGTTGTCGAACTCCAGGGACTCTCGTGGGTGGTGGGTGAGCACGAAGCAGGGAGTTTTGAACGGCGGTTCCTCGCCCCACCAGCCGCGCCATCCGTCATCGGGCCAGGGACCTTCCTGAGGACCGAACTTCTTTCGACCCATGATCTCGGCGCCGATGCCCTGACCCCACATCGCGAACAGCGCACGATCAAGCGTGATCGGAGCATCGACAGCATGGATCCCTTCGATACCTTGACCGTCGAACCACCCGAAAAGCGCCTGGGCTCCGCCGATCGGCTCGTCGAACGTGACATAGTCGCCGGCAGAGTAGCCGTCGAGCGAGACGAATTGACTGTGCACGCGCGCTCGAACCATGACCACTCCGATGTGATTGTCGATGATGATTGAGCCAAGCGTAGAATGCAGTGATTGCCGATTGCAACCACTTAGGAGGACGAATTGCGAAAGGATCCGCGCTCTGGCTGCGCGATCAATGCAGCCGTCGAGGTCCTCGGCGATTCCTGGAGTCTCATCGTCCTCCGTGACATCGTGTTCGGCAATCGCCGGCATTTCCGGGAGATCTTGAGTCTCAACGATGAGGGAATCGCCTCGAATATGCTCTCCAGCCGACTGAAGAAGCTCGTCGACGAAGGTCTGCTGACCCGTGCGGCCACCGTCCGCGGCCAGAAGGCCGCCTATTCCCTCACCGAGGCGGGGATCCAGGTCGTGCCGGTCATGGTCGCACTCGGCGCCTGGGGAATGACCCACAGGCCCACCTCCCGGGAGCTGACGGTGAGATCCAGAATTCTCGCTGAGTCACCCGAGCTGGTTCGTGACCTCATGGACGAACTGCGGGAAGCCCACCTCGGCGTTCCGCTTCCTGAATCGCCTCGGCCACGGGCCTCGGAGCGTCTGCGCGCGGCCTATGAGGCCGAGTTCGGGCGAGCCTGACCTCGAACGGCTAGGCGCCTTCCTCGCTCTCCCAGGGCAAGTCAGCTCCCACCCGACTGACGGTGACGCCGGCCCGTCGTGAGGCGTTCTCGCCGAGGCGCCTCAGCGCGTCCTCGCCCATGTCCTCGATCTGTGTGGCCTGGGGCTGGTCCTGCAGATCATGGATGAGCGAGGCCATGAACGAATCTCCCGCGCCGATCGTGTCCCTGACCTTGACCCGTTGCGCCGGAATCCTCACCCTCGCCGAGGCGGTCATGACGATCGCACCGTCCGATCCTAGGGTCATGGCTACGAGCCGTACCCCGAGCCCGAGGATCCGCTCGAGCTGGTCGGCTGCGCTGAGATCGGGGTAGAGCCAGTCGGCATCGACATCGCTGAGTTTAACCACATCGACCCGCGCGGCAAGAGACTCGAACCGCGCCAGTGATTCTTCACGCTCTCCGATGATTGACGGGCGAATATTCGGGTCGAAGGTGCGCAGTGCCGATGACGTCCGAGCGTCTTCGAGCAGCGTATCGACGACCGTTGCGCCCGGGGAGAGGAACGCCGCGATCGAGCCGACGTGGACCGCCGACCATGCTCGTCTTTCGAGGAGAGAGCCATCCGGGGCCCAGCGCAGAGCGAATTCGTATTCTGCTGAACCGTCAGCCGACAGGACTGCCCGAGCCGTCGATGTCGATCCCGTCGGCCGTGCGTGCACCGCCACGCTCGATTCCCGCAGATGGGCCAGCAGGAATCCGCCGTGGAAGTCATCGCCGATGTCGGTGAGCAGTTCGACCTCGGCGCCGAGGCGCCCCAGACCCAGTGCGACATTGGCAGGAGCCCCGCCAGGAGCATAGCGGTCCGGTGCGTCGACAGTGCTGACGATGTCGATGAGCGCCTCACCGACGACAAGGATGGGCATAGTCGCAATTCTAAGCAGGTGACCTGCAAGAATAGTACGACTATCGTGCACACATGACGAATGAGACTGTTTCGTGTCAGTGCCGTATGGAATCGTCATGGTATGGACGAGAACACACTTGACACTGACGTCAGCACAATCGCCGCCGAGGCCTCTGACCGGGTACTGGGGCCGCGAGCAGGAGAATGTCTGGCCTGCTACGTCTTCCGGCAGCTTGATGAGTTCGGCTGCAACGGCACCCTCCGCTTCGCACGCACTTTTCGCACAATGACCGCGCCGAGAGCCACAGCACTGCTCGATCGTCTGAAGACCATGGGTGTCTGCTGCTGTGACGGCGAGATCCTCCGCAACGCCTTCACATTGTCGGACACGTTGTGGATCACCGGGTCGGACTTCGGGAAGATCATCGGCACCAGAATCGTTGCCGCCGAACCTGTCGACCTCCGTGCAGAGTTCGGGGTGAACGAGCCTCCTGCCGCGGTCTTCTACCTGTGCTGCCAGTTCGTTCGCCGTGGCTCGACGCAGCCATGCGGCAACTGGGCCCGGAGGCGTTGAGGGTGATGAAGCAGTGAGACTCCGGCAGAATAGAGTCCATGTCATCGACTTTGCCTGTGTTCCTCGACTGCGATCCCGGGATCGACGACGCAGTCGCCCTCGGCTATCTGTTCTGCCAGAACGATGTCGACATCGTCGGGATCGCAGCATCCGGTGGCAACGTGCCCACCGCTCAAGTCGTGGCTAATACTCAGGGCTGGCTGGAACTAGCGGGGCGTTCGGAGATTCCGGTGCATCGCGGCCACGACCTGCCGCTGGCCTGGCACGACGGCCGCCCTCCCTACGAGGACCAGGATGCTGAGTCTCCCGAATTCGCCGACCTCACCCACGGAGACTCCGGGGCGGGCTACGCCCGGTTGCCCGCACCGAGGACGGCACCGAACCCCGTGTCTGCGGCTCAGGCGTGGGTCGACGCGGCACGGGCGCACCCCGGTGAGCTCATCGGAATCCTGACCGGACCGGCGACGAATCTCGCACTCGCATTGGGCCTCGAGCCTGAACTGCCCAATCTTCTCAAGAGGCTCTTCATCATGGGCGGCGCCTTCAACTACCGCGGCAACACTCACCCGACCACGGAATGGAACGTCACCTTCGACCCTGACGCGACGGCTCGCGTCCTCGCCGAGTTCGGACGAGCGCACGAAGCAGGTACGAGTCGGCATCTGCCGGTCATCGCCCCCATCGAAGCCACCGAAGCGGTAGAGATGACCCCCGAACGACTCCGCGCGATCCTCACCCACCCGGCCGGTGCTGATTCCCTTTGGCACGAGTGGCTCAGACAACTGGCCGAGGCACTGCGGTTTTACTTCGAATTCCACGAATGGGACGGGCTGGGCTACATCGCTCACATCCACGACCCCTTCGTCCTCGCCTGTGCCCTCCAATGGGCGCGCGGGAGCCAGGCACAGTCACGCGAAAGCCCCGCCTCGGCGGAGATTCCCAATGGAACTCGTGGCGACCTGCCCTGGGCCACGACCGTCTGGGCGCCCGTCGACGTCGAACTCACGGGTACACTCACACGTGGCGAAACCGTCGCCGACTGGCTGGGGCGGTGGGGGACAGCAGTCAATGCAGAGATCATCCGCACGATCGATGCCCACGACTTCCTCGACCACCTCGGCGAAACCCTGAAGAAAGGACCCACACCACCACTATGAGCACTCGACAGTCTGGGCAGGGGCCGACCATCACCGTCGGTCCCGGACAAAACCAGAGCAATAAGAGCCGCACAGGCAACAAGCTTCCACTGACCCTGACCTTCCTGGGCACCCTCGTCATCGTCGGCACGTACATCGCCGTTCTGCTGACTCAACCGGCCAACCTCGGCACCGAACTCGGACACACCACCCTGTGGGTAATGGTCGGCTACCTCGTCGGCGGAGTCCTCCTGGCCGCCGGCACCCTGCCGCTCATCCCACGCAGCATCATCGCCCTCATCCCCGTCGCCATCGCCCTCAACATCGTCATCGGGCAGATCATCGGCAACTTCACGCCGGTCCCGCTCTACCTCGACTCGATCGGCACCGTGATGATCGGCGTCCTCGCCGGACCCGCCGCCGGCGCATTCACCGGCATCATCTCGAACCTCATCTGGGGCGTGACGTTGAGCCCCAGCGTCATCGCCTTCAGCTCCGGAGCCGGATTGATCGGCGCTGCCGCCGGCTGGGCTGCCCGCCTCGGCGCGTTCCGCACACCTTGGTTCGCCGTCATCACCGGAGCCATCGCCGGCATTCCCGCCGGGGCACTCGGCGCACCGGTGGCCGCCTATGTCTTCGGCGGCGGCTTGGGATCGGGCACCGGGGGAGTCGTGGCGATCCTGCAGGCTGCCGGTCTCGAGATGCTCAACGCGACCCTGGCGCAGAGCCTGTTCTCCGACATCATCGACAAGGCGCTCATCTTCGCCCTGGCCTATGCTGTCCTGCGCACCCTGCCCCGGCGGATCCTCGACCGCTATCCGTTCACCGATCACAGTCTCCCGCGGCGAGCGCGAGAGAAGACTCCGGTGCGGATCGGCTGAATGACCACCACTGTTCTCGACCGGGAACAGCAGTCCGGGAGGCGTTGGCACCCGGCTACGGAGCTCATCGTCCTCGTCTGCTCCTTGCTGCTCGTCTTCGGCATTCCGTCCCCGGTCGTGCCCATCGCCATCATCATCGGCACGTTCGCAGCAGTCCTGATCTCACCGTCTGTGAGACTGCAGACCTGGCTCATCGGCCTCGCCGTGCTGTGCCTGCCCACCCTGTTCGTCGTCACCGTGGTGCAGGGGCTGTTCTACCCCGGCACCGAGGTGAGCGTGCTGTGGAGTCTCGGCCCCGCGCACCTGAGCGTCGAAGGGCTGCTCATCGCCGGCCAGATCTGGCTGCGAGTCACCGCGCTGGTCGCCCTGTGCGCGTTCTTCGGCCTCGGGGCTGATTCTGCGCGCCTGTTCGACGGGCTGCGCTCCCTGCGGCTGCCGGCATCGGTGGCCTACATCTGTGCCTCGGCGATCGGACTCATCCCGCTCATCCGCACCCGAACCACTCAGATCATGGAAGCCCGGGCTGCCCGAGGCTGGGACGTCGACAGGTGGAGCGTGCGGGTGCGACTGCTCCCGCGGATCGTGACCGGCCTGTTCACCTCGGTGCTCGTCGAAGTCGAAGGCCGCCACGACGTGCTCGAACAGCGCGGCCTCGGTGCCTCGGGTCACCCCGTCCCACTTCAGGACCACCTCGACGGGCGAGGCCAGACCCTCCTGCGCCGAGGTGTCCCTGTGCTCACGATCGTCCTCGTCGTATGCTCCGTGGCTGGGGTCCTTCCCCTGCCCACCGCCGAAGCGCTGATCGGGGGTGCTTGAGATGATGAGCCTCACCCTCGACGACATCGGATTCGTCTATCGTGGAGCCGACTCTCCGGCTTTGGACGCCGTCACTCTCAGCGTGGAGCCTGCGCAGATGCACGCGGTCCTCGGCCCACTGGGATCGGGCACCTCGACGCTGTGCCGTTTGGTCGCGGGGCTTCTCACTGACCGCGGCACCGTCTCAGGGGTACTGCATCTGAACGGGTCGGCAGTCATGCTCGGCGATGACCCCGAGGCGCAGCTGAGCGGAATGACGAGTGTCGTCGGCGACGAGGTGCAGCTTCCCGGCCGACTCAACGGCAACGACTCCGCACCGGCGATCAGCAGAGCTCACACGGCACTTGATTCGCTGGGCATCGACCACCTGTGGAAGCGTCGGCTCGAGACCCTCTCCGGCGGGCAGCGGCAGTTGGTGGCACTAGCGGGACTGCTCACACTGCGCCCTATGGTCCTCGTCCTCGATCAGCCCTCACTCTCACTCGACCCGCACACCAGGAAACGGCTCGTCACCGCGCTGCGCACCTTCTGCGACCAGGGCGGATCAGTACTCATCACTGCCCATCAGCTCGATGACCTCACCGACGCGTGCGATCGGGTGAGCATCCTCGATGCCGGTCGACTGACGACGACGGACTCATCGGTGACGCCGGCGGAAGCGCGCCGACATGGAATCTGGGATTCGCGTCGTCACGACGCCGAACCTATGGCACAACCCCACGGACGACCAGATCCTGAGAGGCGCCCCACGAGCGCTGGTGCTTCGCAGCTCGCGCCATCCCCAGTGCTCAGTGCCCGCGGTCTCAGCGTCGTCCGCGGCCAGTCGACGGTGCTCGACTCGGTGGACCTCGACCTCGGTGCTGGGGAGCTCGTGACGATCATGGGACCCAACGGGGCCGGAAAATCCACGCTGCTGCGCCATCTGCTCGGGCTCATCGAACCTGACGCGCGCACAGCGGGAACGATCACGACCGAATCCGCTGGCGACGTCCTACGCCTCGAGGAACTGGTGACCCATCAACGCTCACGGCACCTCGGCTGGGTGGGACAGGACCCGGGCAGCCAGCTCTCGGCCGCCACAGTACGGGCAGAAGTCGAGACTTCCGCACCTCTGCCTCCGCATCGACGCAGGGACCGGCCCACGGTCCGTGCCCATCGACACGAAGCTGCCGCCTCGGCGATCATGGACATGGACCTCACCGAGGCCGGTGACACGCACCCGTACGATCTCGACATCGCCCGACGAAAAGATGTGGTGATGGCATCGGCACTCGTCACTAGCCCACGCATCCTCCTGCTCGACGAGCCGACCTTGGGGCGCGACCATGCGGCCATCACCCGACTGAACGCGTTCATTTCGCGATTCCTGCGCCGAGGCGGTTCCATCCTCGCAACGACTCACGACCGGGCGTGGGCGGCTGCGATGTCGAACCGCATCCTCCGTCTGGACGCCGGGACGCTGTACCCGGCACCGGAATCATGAGGACATGAGATAGCGAGAATGACAGGATCAGTGGCACTATTCGGTGCATCCCCGCGGTTGCTCGTGGACTCAGAAGTCGAATGAGGAGTCGGCGGTCGCGGCCCCTGGTCCGGCGATCTTCTGCAGGTGCACATGCCGGATGAGGCGGATGACCGGTCGGATGAGCATCTCGATGCTGCCGACGACGAACAGCCACGTACCGGTTGTCACCAGTTCGGTGGAGAAGAACATGAAGCTGCCGATGAGGAACCAGATGCCGATGAGGACGTCGTTGACGATGCTCAGCACCTGATACCGCTGTCAGATGATGAGTTCGTCATGGCCGATGCGAATCGTCAGGTCGTGATTGTCAGCGGCCATGTCGTCCTCCAGGTCTAGCCGGTCGGGTCATCTCTCTCCCGATGCTAGGCGGTTGCGGCGGTGAAGCACGATTCCTATGTCAGTGGCGAGGCATAGTGTGAGGGACATGAACAGGACTGAAAACGGGTTCGATGCACTCGCCGCCGGCCACGCGGACCATAGGGAGTCTCTGACGTCGGTGCCCTGGGACGAGGTTCTCGAGGCAGTTCGACGAGGTCCCCAGCTCTCGGCGGTCGACGCCGGAGCGCTGGCTCAGCAGCGTTTCGCCGATCGCGCACTGTCGCTCGCAAAGACATCTGCGGCAGGCAGCTCTCTCGGGACACTGCCGCCCGGTGCAGACAGCGCACCGACGTGGGCGGGGCAACGGTCTGTCATGGACATCGTGCGCGGCAGCGGCCTGGTGATCACCGGCCTCCCAGAGACACGCAGTCCCACGGTGATGCTGGGGCGGATCTTCTTCGAGCTCGGGCTGATATTCACCGGTCACAGGGGAGCACATCCTGAACTCGGCATTGCCTCGGCCAGTGCGGTCGATCATGATGGCGTCAGCGACCTCGCTGCTGGTCCCGATGCGAGGATCAGCAGTCGGGCCCGATTCGAAGCCGAGTGTGTCACCTGGCTCATTGCGGGTCGAATAGGTCTGCGAATTGCTGCGAACGGATCTCTCAAGGGATATCTCAAATATGGTGAACTGATGCCGTGCGTCTCGAAGGAGCGCGTGCTGTCGGCAGTCGACATGATCGAGGATCTCTTCGCAGGGACCCAGAAGCTGAGCGAAATGGTTCGAGAAGACTGTCCGAGCCTCTTCTCGGTCTCACCGCAGCTGTTCTGACAGTCGGCACAGCTGTTCTGGCAGGTATCCTTGAATCAACCATCTCAAAGGGGAGACGCAATGACTCGAGCTGTTCAGATCACTTTCGACTGCCGCGATCCGTTCGCACAGGCGCGTTTCTGGGCTGAGGTGCTCGGATATGTGATCCCGGGTCCGCCCGGACGGACGTTGGAATCCGGCGACGATCCGTTCGAAGCGTGGACGACGTTCCTCGAGAACCTCGGGGTGCCGCTGGCCCCTGAGGACTTCCGAGCGGCAATCGAAGATCCGCAGGGGCGCGGGCCCCGCGTGTTCTTCCAGATCGTGCCCGAGGACAAGATTGTCAAGAACAGAGTTCATCTCGATGTCCGAGCTGCCCCGGGCCTCCAGGGAGATGACCGCATGGCTGCACTGGAATCCGAATGCGAGCGTCTGAAGACATTGGGCGCTGACCGTCTGCAGCGGGTCGAACCGCACCCGCCGATGGAAGCCGGCTTCATCGTCATGGCTGATCCTGAGGGAAACGAATTCTGCCTCGACTGAGCAGACGATGAGCGGAATCGAGACGGTCCTCATTCCCCAATCTGCTGAGCACGTCTGGCTCCTGAGCACGTCTGGCCACGACCGCTTCGGCGTAGGCTGGGTTCATGCCATTGAACCCAGTCGCTTCGGTTCGGCCCGCAGGCCGCCTCGAAGTCATCGCCGGCCCTATGTTCTCGGGAAAGTCCGAAGAGCTCATGCGCCGAGTCCGGCGGGCCACGATCGCCGGCATCAAGGTCCTGGTCATCAGCCATTCCCTGGACACCAGATCTGAGTTGTCGACGATCACGTCGCACATCGGCGTCAACATCCCAGCCGTGCCGTTAAGCGACATCGATTCTCTCGCCGAGGCGGCCCACGGCGAGGACTATGATCTCGTCGCCATCGATGAGGCTCAGTTCTTCGGTCCTGATCTGGTCCCGGTCGTGGGCGACATCATCGCCCGGGGCGCCGACGTCATCGTAGAAGGGTTGTGCGTGACCTTCGACGGTGGACCGTTCGAACCGATGCCGACGTTCATGGCCATCGCCGAGGATGTCCTCAAGCTCACTGCTGTGTGCACGATCTGCGGCAGAGACGCCGTCTTCCATCAACGACTGCCGGCAAGGGAATCGAAGGAGTCGTCACAGCTGTCGGCTACGGCCATCGATGCCAGCCATATCGGCGGCCTCGAATCCTATGTGGCCCGCTGTCGGACGCACTTCTCGCCAGGGGCGATCAAATAGGCCTCTACTCTTCGATGCTCTCCCACACCTCACGCCAGATCCGCGCGAGGTCCGCCACCTGATAGTGAGCATTGAGACCGCTGGGCTGCGGGACGACATGCAGGTCGACATCATCGGGCCATCCGTCGATGAGCGTCGTGTCCTGTTTGCCGAAGATCGCCTTGGGCTGAGAATAGCCGACGCGAAACGAGGTGATTCCGGCAATGGCGACTACTCGAGGTCTGAGCTGAGCAACACGCGTCACGAGGTGTGCAGCACCGTCACGAAGTTCCTCTTTGGAAAGCTCATCGGCTCGCACCGTGGCCCGGCCGATGAGGTTCGTCAGGCCGATGCCGCGGCTCAGCAGCTGCTGTTCATCGGAGGCGGTCAGTCCACGCGAAGCATCGACCTGGTGATCGGTCAGCCCCGCCTGGTAAAGAGATGGCCAGAACCGATTGCCGGGCCGGGCGAAAGGAGCGTTGACCGCCGCCGTCCACAGTCCAGGATTGATCCCGACGATGAGCATCTTCAGTCCGGAGGAGTCGGTGGGCAGAATATCGTCGATGGCATTCGGATCCTCTGTGGCGAATGCGGAGAGGTCGTCCTTCGTCGGTTTGCGTCCGCCCAAGGGTGAGGGCCTGCGGGTGCTGATTAAACTTTCCTCGTTCACGTCCAACACACTACCGTCGAGGAATACGGTGTCGAATCGGGCGCCGTCGAGGTCGAAGCGCAGGGAGGCCTATGGTCAACAGGCATGAAGTCACCAGGCACGAACATGTGCAGTCGCGACCGGGGGAGTCATCGGCCTTCCACTTCGAGAGTCTGTGGCGAGTCAACGCGCCGATTGAGCGCGTCTGGTCCGTTCTCGCCGATGTTGACTCTTGGCCGACCTGGTGGCCGGGGCTTCCCGCAGCAGAATCCCTCGACGAGGTGCTGGCTCCGGGCAGCCGGGCTCAGCTGGAGGTGAGGAGCCCCATCGGCCTGAGACTGAACTTCGGGATCGCCCTTGCTGACATCCAGCCTCCGGGCTTCGTCTCCTTCACCGCTGATGGTGACCTCCGCGGAATCGGGGTGTGGACTCTGGAACAGACTGGACCGATCACGACGATCAGCTCGACCTGGTGTGTGACTTCGGCACGGACCCTGATCCGGATGATGCGTCCTGTCTCGGCCATGATGCATGCGTCCGTGATGAGAGCAGGCCACCGGGGATTGGCGAGTCGCCTGCGCAGCTAGGCGTTCTGACTGATCTGCTCGAGTGAGCTCCTCACCCACCCGTCCAGGCGTCGATGCCTCCAGCCAAGGACCGCAGACGCACATGTGCGGGCGCGTCCTCCTGCAGGATCGCTACGGCCTGAGCCGAGCGGGCTCCGGACTTGCAATGGACGATGACGTCGACAGGGTCCGGACCCGCGCCAGTCGCCGAATCCGACTGTTCGACCACGAACGCTTCGCCGACAGCGTCCCACCCGTGGGCGCGCACCACGTTGAGCGGCAGGTGCACCGACCCAGGGATGGACGACAGCTCCCGCTCCCAGCCCTCACGCACATCGATGAGCAGATCGGGCGCTCCCGCAGCACGGAAGTCGGCAACGTCGATCTCACGTTCCCCAGAACCGTCTGCTCCTGCCGACACCCCAGCACTGGGCGCTAGGGCAGCGCAGGCCAGCGCCACCTCGGCGAAGTCAGTGACCGGGGGCCGGTCAGGATCAGGGGAGAATCGCAGCGTGGTGTAGTCCGCTGCCAGAGCGTCGTAGCGCAGCAGGCAGCCGATGAGTGGTGTGCCGATACCGGCGATGAGCTTGATCGCCTCGGTGGCCATGGCCGACCCCACGCTTCCGCACAGGACGCCGAGGACACCACCGGCCGCACAGTTGGGCACCGAATCCGCCTCGGGAATATCGGGGAACAGGTCCCGCAGCATGGGTCCATGCCCAGGAACGAAGGTGCTCACCTGGCCGGCGAACCGGAAGATCGTGCCCCAGACCAACGGTGTGCCGGTGAGCTCGGCCGCATCGTTCGACAGGTACCGGGTCGCGAAGTTGTCGGCCCCGTCGATGACGACGTCGTGAGAGGCGAAGAGTTCGAGCGCATTGTCCGGGCTCAGCCGTTCACCGATGGTGTCGACCACCAGTTCAGGGTCGAGGCGCAGCAGTGCCTCACGTGCTGAATCGACCTTGGCCCGGCCGATGTCAGCATCCCGGTGCAATATCTGACGCTGCAGGTTCGACGCCTCGACCACGTCGTCGTCGATGACGGTGATCCTGCCCAATCCGGCGGCGGCCAGATACTGCAGGACGGGTGAACCGAGGCCTCCCGCCCCGATGACCAGCACCGAGGCGGCTCGCAGTCTGCGCTGTCCCTCGACTCCGATGCCCGGCAGGCTGAGGTGGCGGGCATATCGATCGATATCGCGCGGGCTCAGCTCTTCGCCGGGATCGACAAGCGGACCCGGGTTGGCTTCCGTGCTCATGCTGGGGCCACCATCCCCTCGAACGGTGAGGACGCCAGTGCCAGTGGACGCTTCGGGATGCGCCCGGCGTGGGCCGCCAGATGCCCGGCTTCAACGGCGAGCGCCATGGCCCGTGCCATAGCGGGGGCGTCATGGGCACGGGTGACGGCAGAGGCCAGCAGAACTGCGGTGCAGCCGAGCTCCATCGCCAAAGCCGCATCCGAGGCCGTACCGACACCGGCGTCGAGGATGATCGGCACCTGGGCGCGGGAGACGATCGTCTCGATGTTGTGAGGATTGAGGATGCCCAGGCCGCTGCCGATCGGCGCACCGGCCGGCATGACGGCCGCGACACCGGCATCTTCGAGCCGCTTGGCCAGGGCCGGATCGTCATTCGTATAGGCGAAGACAGTGAACCCGTCGAGGACGAGTTCCTCGGCGGCGCGGAAGAGCTCGATCGGGTCGGGCAGCAGGGTGTCCTCATCGGCGATGACTTCGAGCTTCACCCAGTTCGTCTCGAGTGCCTCCCTGGCCAACTGTGCGGTGAGCACGGCATCACGAGCCGTATAGCAGCCAGCAGTGTTGGGCAGGATGCGAATGCCCAGACGCTCCAGCAGTGCGAAGACCGAATCCTGGGCGGCTCCGTCGAAGCGGCGCATGGCCACGGTCGTCAGTTCTGTGCCCGAGGCGACCAGTGACTGGTCGAGGATGCTCAGGGAGCTCGCGCCCCCGGTGCCCATGACGAGACGGGAGTCCATGGTCACTGTGTCGATGCTCCAACTCATCTCAACCTCCCTGGACAGCGGTGACGACATCAACGGTGTGGCCGTCGGCCAGAGTGGACTGCGACCACTGTCCGCGGCGGACGACCTCACCGTCGATGGCCACGGCGATGCCGAGGCGTGTGCCGTCGACGGGAGTGCCGTCGGCGCCGAGTTCCCTGCCCGTGAGTTCGGAGACCAGGGCGAGTGCGCTCATCGGTTCGCTGAGCTCGCGGCGCTCGCCGTTAAGTGTGATGGTGATGGGCTGAGTCATGGGTGGCTCCCTGCAGGTTGATGGTGTGAGGCTGGTTGAGGGTGAGAGTCGGTATGAGGGGCGAACCGTGCCGGCGACACGACGTCGAGCGTCCCCGGAGGTGCCCACGAGGTGTCGGCACCGGTTACAAGGTCAGCGGTCAGGCGTCCACCGAACGGGGCGAGGAGGATCCCATGCCGGAAGAAGCCGGTGGAGACCACACACCCGTCATCGACGCGGCCGATGATCGGCACATCATCGGGTGAGCCGGGGCGGGCACGCGTCGTGATGTCCGTGATCTCGCACTCGAGGATCGAGGGCACGAGCCGTTCTGCATCGCGCAGCAGCTGGTGGACACCACCTGCACTGGTCCCGGAGCGTCCATCCTCTCTGGAGGTGGCTCCGAGGACGAGCTCGCCGTCGGGCCGGGCGACGACATAGACCGGGCGGCCGGCGACAAGCCCCCTGACGGTTCGTGTCAGCAGGGGTGCCAGGTGCGCGGGGGCACGGAGACGGATGACCTCACCCCACACTTCCCGCAGCGGCAGGTCGGGCACTCCGCCGATGGCATTGCATGCAGCACCCGCCGCGACGACGACATGCTCTGCGCGCACCGATGAACCGTCTTCCAACGCAACGCCCACCGTCCGCCCGTCCTCTCGGACCAGGGCGCTCGCCGCCGACCGGACATGAACGTCACCCAGTACGGAAACCAACGCCGAGGTGAGCCGACGAGGATCGATGCTATGGTCGCCGGGGATGCGGACGGCCCCGCAGACCCCGGGCGCCAGCGACGGTTCGAGATCACGGGCGGCGGAACCGGTCATGAGCGACACTTCGAACCCGTTCGCGGACTGCAGCTCGATGAGTTCGCGCAGGGTTGCGAGGTCGGCCCGGTCACCGGCGCAGACAAGGGTCTCCGCTGTCGAATACCCGAGATCACGACCCGAAGCGCTCGCCACCTCGGCGGCGAAGTCCGGGTAGAGCTCGGAGGAGGCGCGCATCAGCGGATACAGGGGAGACTGACCCCAGACCACCTCGGCGGCGGGCGCCAGCATTCCAGCGGCCGCATGGGACGCACCCGCGGCGGGAGCAGGATCGATGAGGGTGACGTCGGCTCCGCGAGCGCGCAGATTCCAGGCAGTGGACAGGCCGATGATTCCGGCTCCGATGACGACGACGTGCATAGGCTTCTTCCTCCGGCGGCATGATCCGCATCAGGTCTGGCGGTCGGCACAAAGCCCTCTCAGCCTCTTTATGAGGCTCCCGCGAACTCCTCTACTCTAGGAGCATGGTCACCGATATGACAACGCACGCCGCCGTGCAAGACACCTCAAGGGCCGATCGCCTCGCCAAGCTGGACGCCGCGCAGCTCTACGTCTGCACCGACGCCCGTCGTGTGCAGGGCGACCTCCCGGAGTTCCTGGAGGCTGCGTATGCCGGGGGAGTCGACATCATCCAGCTGCGCGACAAGGGCCTCGAGGCCCGCGCGGAGCTCGAAGCCCTCGAGATCCTCCGCGAGGCGGCCCACCGTCACGGAAAACTGTTCTCGGTCAACGACCGAGCCGATGTCGCCCTCCTCGTCGGTGCAGATGTCTTCCACGTCGGCCAGGGTGATCTCACGAGTGCGCAGGCCCGCGCGGTGCTCGGTGGCGATGTCATCCTGGGTCGGTCGACGCATTCGATCGAGCAGGCCACCGCCGCCGAGGCTGACCCCGAGATCGACTACTACTGCGTCGGTCCCGTCTGGGAGACCCCGACCAAACCCGGCCGTCCCGCGATCGGCCTCGACCCGATCCGTGACGTGTCGACGACGGCGAGCAGACCGTGGTTCGCGATCGGTGGGATCAATTCCCCGGATCGCCTCGCCGAGGTGGTCGCCGCCGGAGCACAGCGTATCGTCGTCGTCCGCGCGGTGACCGGGGCAGACGATCCCGGTGCCGCGGCAGCCGACCTCAAACAGAAACTGAGCACCATGAAGGGACAGCAGTGAGGATCCTCATCGCCGGAGCCGGCGCCACTGGCGGAGCATTCGGAACCCGTCTGTTCGAGGCCGGACGCGACGTGACATTCCTCGTCCGGCCCACACGAGCCGAGAAGATGCGCGCGAACGGCCTGCGCTTCGCTGCGCCCGGCGAGGACCGGACCAACACCGTCCCCGTGGTCACCGCGGCCGAGCTGGCTGAGCACAGCGACCCGAGCGCCGACCTCATCATCGTCGCGGTCAAAGCCAACGGGCTCGAGTCGGTCATTGCAGACCTCACCCCGGCGGTGGGTGCGAACACCATGATCATCCCGTTCCTCAACGGCATGGCGCAGATCGATCTGCTCGAGGCGAAGTTCCCGGGCCAGGTGCTCGGCGGACTCGTCAAGATCGTCGGAACCATCAAAGACGAGGCGATCGTTCAGATGACCGACATGGCCATCATGACCATCGGCACGCTCAATAGCAGTCCGATGCCGACTGCGATCGCCGAGGCGCTCGAGGTGCCTGGGTACAAGCTACAGATCCTCGATCGGATTAACGACGCGCTGTGGGAGAAGTGGATCTTCATCGCCGCGGCCGGGGTCGTCACGTGCCTCTTCCGGGCACCGATCGGACCGATCATGGCCGCCGGCGGCCAGCCGCACGTCATCGCCATCGTCGACGAGCTCGAAGCCATCGCCGCCGCTGCGGGGCACCCGATCTCGGAGAAGGGCAGAGCGATGACTCTGTCGATGCTCACCGAGGAGGGCTCAGCGTTCACCTCGTCGCTCTACCGCGACGTCACGGCAGGACTGCCGAGCGAAACGGAGCACATCCTCGGCGATCTGGCGCGGACGGCGCACGACCTGGGAGTCGAGACGCCGCTGCTCGACCTCACACTTGTGCAGCTGCGGGCTGGAGAGTCGGCGCACTGATCTGCGTGGCGGTGTAGGACTGCGCCACGGCGTTGATCTCTTCGACGCCCAATCGCAGCATGTTGAGGTACGACTCGTTCGGGGTTCTGTGGGTGACATCATCCGACCCGTGCGGGGCGGTGAAGGTCACCACCGGAATCGAATCCCTGCGGTCGAGGACCAGAAGCGTTTCGTAACCGCCGGGTCCCACCGAATGCGATGAACCGACGGGGAGGTCGAACGCGAGTCTCTCCAGGGGATTGTCCGCACTCGGCGGCCGATTCATCTCCTGATCGGCGATGTCGGCGAACTGTGCGGCGGTGAGGAGGTAGGCCTTGGCCGGGGTCGGGCCGGGCACGTTGTGGTCGTAGAACGCCATTCCGCCGCCGCCCCACACTTTCGAGCGTCCGGCGAAGTAGATCGAGCCGGGAAGTTCGAGGGCGATCTCCTGGGCGGGGAAAGCGGGGTTCCTCGCGCCGGGATAGGTGACGAAGGCACCCGGTGGCCGGCCGCCCTGCAGATAGCAGGCGAGCCTGTCACGAAACATGTTCGAACCGTAGCTGACATACCACACGAGTGCTTGAGACATCCCTTTAATCATGCCACGACGACGGCTGGGGCTGTCCAATCCGCAGAGCGATATTCCCCTATAAACGAACAACTGGGAATATCTTCCATGCTGATCCCGCCTGCGAGAAGCAGCATGAGGTGATTAGACTCGACCGCCAGGGAGCGTCGGACCCTGTGATGGTCGCAGGGTCTGATCCCGAATGAGTTTCAGCGCTGAACCAGAGGAGAACTATGAAGCGGCAGCTGCCCGACGTGAAAGAACTTGCCCCACTGCTGCAGTTCGGTCTGCCGCGATTGGACCGAGTCGCCGCACGGCTCGACTCGGCGGCCGATATCTGGGATCTGCGCAGGATCGCCAAACGGGTGACGCCCACGGCTCCCTTCGACTACGTCGACGGCGGGGCACTCGACGAACACACGCTGCGGAAGAACCGGCAGGTCTTCGCTGACGTCGAACTGCTCCCTCGCATCCTGCACGGTGTCGACGCGCCGACCACGGCGACGACGATCGCCGGTCAGAACGTCGACCTGCCTTTCGGCATCGCCCCGACCGGGTACACGCGAATGATGCACTCCGAGGGAGAGATCGCCGGCGTCCGCGCCGCAACGAAGGCCGGGATTCCGTTCTCCCTGTCGACGATGGGGACACGGTCGATCGAAGAGGTCGCGCAGGCGGCCCCGGGATCCACTCGGTGGTTCCAGCTCTACCTGTGGAAGGACCGCGAGCGCAGCCTCGACCTTCTCCAGCGCGCCCAGGCCAGCGGGTACGAGACACTTCTCGTCACCGTCGACACTCCGATCACCGGGCAGCGTCTGCGCGATGACCGCAACGGGCTCTCGATCCCACCGAAGCTGACCCTGAAGACGATCGTCGACGCCTCCTACCGGCCCGGATGGTGGTTCAACTTCCTCACCACCGAGCCACCGAAGTACGCTTCCCTGTCCAACACTTCTCAGTCCTTAGCTGAGATGACTAAGACCATGTTCGATCCCACCCTGGATCTCGATGACCTCAAGTGGATCCGCGAACAGTGGAAAGGCAGACTCTTCGTCAAGGGTGTGCTCACCGCCGACGATGCCAGCCGAGCGCGGTCCATCGGCGCCGACGGTCTCGTCGTGTCCAATCACGGAGGCCGCCAACTCGATCGAGCACCCGACTCGCTGACGGCGTTGGCAGAGGTGCGCGCGGCCGTCGGTGAGGACATGGAACTCATCCTCGACTCCGGAATCATGTCGGGCACCGACGTTGTGACGGCACTGTGCGCCGGAGCGGACTTCGTCCTCATCGGCCGGGCCTACCTCTACGGACTCATGGCCGGAGGACAGCGCGGCGTGGAGAAGGCCATCGACCTGATCCGAGCGGAGATCCTGACTGCCATGGGCCTGATGGGCGCCCGGACGATCGCCGACCTCGGGCCGAACCTCGCGAGAGGTCTGCCGCGCCCCGCTCAGAGTGTGTCGACGCTTCCCGAGGTGCGCAGCCCCGACATCTGAATGTGGTAAAAATGGCCGGGGCCCGAACGGGACACCGGTCGCACGAGAGTCAAGGGACACGATGAACGAAGCAGCCACCTCGGCGAGGGAGAACCGCGAACTCAAACGGGGGCTGAAGTCCCGGCACCTGCAGATGATCGCGATCGGCGGTGCCATCGGCACCGGCCTGTTCCTCGGGTCTGGCGGCACGATCTCCCAAGCTGGCCCCGGCGGTGCGCTGCTCGCGTACGCGGCCATCGGCGTCATGGTCCTCTTCGTCATGCAGTCCCTGGGTGAGATGTCGACTCATCTGCCCGTGGCCGGCTCATTCCACACCTACGGCTCGAAGTACGTCAGCCCCTCATTCGGGTTCGCCATGGGCTGGAACTACTGGTTCAACTGGGCGATCACCCTCGCCGCTGAACTCGTCGCGGCCGGCGTCATCATGTCCTTCTGGCTGCCCGACGTGCCGTCCTGGGTCTGGGCCGCGATCTTCCTCATCCTGCTCTCCGGGCTCAATTTCCTCTCGGCGAAGGCCTTCGGTGAAGGCGAGTTCTGGTTCGCCGCGATCAAGGTCATCGCGGTGCTGGCATTCCTCGTCCTCGGCGTGCTCATGATCGTCGGCATCATCGGCGGCGAGTCGCCGGGGATGAGCAACTGGACGAAAGGCGAGGCTCCGTTTGTGGGCGGCTGGGTTTCGATCATCAGCGTGTTCATGATCGCCGGTTTCTCGTTCCAGGGCACTGAACTCGTCGGCGTCACGGCCGGAGAATCCGCCAACCCCCGCCGCGATATGCCGCGAGCCATCCGCACCGTGTTCTGGCGCATCATGCTCTTCTACATCGGCGCGATCGCGGTCATCGGCTTCCTCTTGCCCTACACCGACCCCTCCCTGCTGACCTCGGCCAACAGCGAAGACGTCACGGCATCGCCCTTCACCCTCGTCTTCGAACGTGCAGGCATCGCCGTGGCCGCGTCCGTGATGAACGCCGTCATCCTCACTGCGATCCTCTCGGCCGGCAATTCGGGCCTCTACGCCTCGACCCGCATGCTCTATGCGATGGCCAAAGAGGGAACCGCGCCGAGGCTGTTCGCCCGCCTCAATGAACGCGGAGTTCCCGTCATGGCTCTGTTGGCCACGGCCGTCATCGGCCTGTTCGGATTCCTGTCGGAGGTGATGGGCGACGGCGGTGCCTACACCTGGCTGATCAATGTCTCCGGACTCTCCGGCTTCATCGTCTGGGTCGGCATCGCCTGGTGTCACTTCCGGTTCCGCCGCGCCTACGTCAAGCAGGGCCACGACGTCGCCGATCTGCCCTACCGGGCGCCCCTGTTCCCGGTCGGTCCGATCATCGCGCTCATCATGCTCGTGGTCGTCATCATCGGTCAAAACGTCCAAGCCGTCGTCGAGGGACGCGTCCTCGAGGTCGCCTCGGCCTACATCGGACTGCCGGCCTTCCTGCTGCTGTGGCTCATCCACCGCCTGGTCACCGGCCGGCGTTCGCGCACAGTCGCACTCGATGAGATGGACGTCGACGGCCTCGAGATCACCCCGACCACCGCACAGGACCGGCCGGGCGTGGCAGGGCACTGATTCGATGTATTAAGCTAGGCTCGCCTAACTTAATCGAAGAAGGATTCCATGCGCAGACTCATCGCCCCAGTACTCGCCACGTTGCTCGTGCTCTCCGGATGCTCCGGCGGGGGAGGCGAAGCCGAGAAGACCGCATCGGGACCCAGCGTCGAGACGAAGTTCGGCTCGATCGAAGTCCCGAAGGACCCACAGAAGGTCGTGGCCCTGGGATGGGGTGATGCGGAGACTGCTCTGGCGCTCGGCGTTCAGCCCGTGGGTGCCTCTGACTGGGTCGAATTCGGCGGCAAGGGAGTCGGCCCGTGGGCTGAGGACCTCTACGACAAGGCACCGACGCTCATCAAGACGATGGAACCCGACTATGAGGCGATCGCGGCCCTCGAGCCTGACGTCATTCTTGATACGAAGAGCTCCGGTGACAAGAAGCGCTACGACCGTCTCAGCGAGATTGCTCCGACCGTCGACGTGCCCAAGGGCGGCGACAACTACCTCACGTCCATGGACCAGCAGGTGACGATGGTGGCGAAGGCTCTCGGTAAGGACGAAGAGGGCAGGAAGGCTCTGGCCGACCTCGACACGACGTTCGACGAAGCGAAGTCGGCCCACCCCGAATTCGACGGGAAGTCCGTCACCGTGGCGGCCAAGACCTCGGAAGGCTGGGGTGCCTACGTCGAAGGTACCGAGCGCGTGCAGTTCATGGAGAACCTCGGGTTCACACAGTCGAAGAAGATCGCGGCCCTCAAATCGGAGAACTTCACGGCACCGGTCTCCGAGGAGAACCTCGACGACCTCGACGCGGATCTTCTCGTGACGTTCCCGATCTACATCCCGGACACCGAGGTCACATCCGACGCGGCCTTCAAACGCATTCCCGCCGTCAAGGACGGCCGCAGCCTCGTCCTCACCGACGACCTCGACGAGGTCCGGAAGGCATTCTCACTGAACTCCGTGCTCTCGGCGTCCTACGCCGCGGAGAAGATGCCCGACCTCATCGCGAAGGCGACGAAGTAGCGCGCCACGCGTCGAGGCCGATGTCGATGATGCGGGCATGGCGGATATCGGCCAGTGAGTCGATCGGCAGCCATTCGGCGCGGTCCGTCGTCCCGTCGACCTCGAGCGTGCCCAACGTGCCGCCGGTGATGGCAGCCTGGTAGACGACGCGCACCCCTTTGAACGGGCGAGGCGCACTCCTGCCGCGAGCGACGTTGTTGCGGTTCTCCGTGAACGTATGCGTGGTCAGGGGGCGGACGAGTTCGGCATCGAACCCGGTCTCCTCCTTGATCTCGCGGATCGTCCCGGTCTCGATGCTCTCGTGGAATTCGATTCCGCCGCCGGGCAGAGTCCAGAGTGCATGGGCGGGTTCGCTGCCGCCGTTGAACCAGCTGAGCAGGATTTCCTGGTCGTCGTTGACGATCACCGCGTAACCGGCAAGTCGTGTGTCGTAGTCGGAGAAGTGCATGGACTCACCCTACCTGCGCGTACCTCCGGAGTGCCTCATGTCAATACCCCCGGCTAATGAGGGTCGTGCCTCACACAAATTATCCCCGGGAACAACTCTCACCCCACCCGACTCGGCCTGA
>NZ_JALDSX010000046.1 GCF_022748595.1 Brevibacterium sp. ZH18
AGGAACTTCCATCATCGGAAGACCTCGACGTCTATCCGGGCAGCGACTCGCTGTGTTTGAAGATCACTGACCTACACTCTCGTTTACGAAGAGCCGCTTTCCCTGTAGTGTCTATCAACTTTGCCGTGGAGTCCGGGACGATATTCATTGCCGCTGCGAGTGCACGAAGACATCGCTAACCTACGAGAGCGAGCTAGCAGTAAACGGCATCGAATTCGGCGGTGATATCGCCGATGTTACGAACTGGCCAGCCCATAACGGTCCTAAGGTGTTAGTCCCCCGATTTGCACAGGTTAAAGGTGATGACTAGCTATATTAATTATTGAAGATTAGACATAGAATTGAGCTAGAAAAGTCCATCTGCAATTAAAGTCCGCCCTTTTGCTGACAGGAAGGCTCCCGATTGGCCTCTACTGAATTTTCGAGTGCGGGCGATGCACAGTCGAGTTAGCAAGCAATAGGATTAAAACACGAGCCTCAGGGGGTTCTAGCACCTGTAAAAAATGCGGTGATTCGTTTCCACAGTGATGGGGTTTTGGGCCCGGCAGCGACATTAGGAACGGAATCCAATGTTTTAGCGCTCTCAGGCCCCGTGAGTTCTTCAAAGAGTCTGCTGATTTTTGTCTCATAAGTTTGCCAATTCTCAACGGTCGAGAAATGCGCGCAGTTCAGACGCATTTCTCCCAGCCTTGAGTCAGTCAATGAATGTATTGTTTCTGCAATCTGAATCGGGTCAAGCTGCTGGGGGACGGCGATGCCGATTTCATAATTCTCGACCTTTTTGCGCATTTCCGGCAAATCGGTTACTAACAATGGTACTCCAGCAGCCGGGTACTCCCACAATTTGTTCGGCGAGCAGTAGAGATGGTTTAGACCAGTGTTTTCGTAGGGGATTGCGCCGAGCGTGGCTCCTGAAGTCCAGGACAATAGCTCATGGTGCGGTGCGCCTGGGATGATAGTCACCCGTGCACGATCTGAAGGTCGATCGTTATTGACTCCTGCGAACTCAACTATCTGGCTCTCAAGTGCACCCCATCCCATGAAAACCACTGACCAGTTCTCGTCGAGGTGCTTTGATGCTTCAAGAAGTGCCGCGATGCCTCGATGTGGCGCGAGGCCACCTTGGAATAGAAGGATCTTCTGCTCCTGCCTGAGCCCTGCTGCCCTATGCAGTCGTCCGTCATAAACCGGTGGCGTTGTGTATTCAACGGCATTGGGAACCAGGACACTCTCGGGGAGCTCCGGGTACTTCTCGCGATAGAAGCTTGAAATACTTTCGTTTAGAGTGACAAAACCATCGGCGTAGACGACATTGTCTTTAATGATTCGAGAATTTACTCGTGCCCGTTCTGGCGCAATACTGGCCATGTCTTCATATATCTCGTGCGCATCCCACACAATGGGGCATCGAAAATGATCCTTATACTTCGCTGCAGCAGTGAAAGAAAGGTGGTCGTGGAGGTGAACCAGATCGGGTTCGAACACTTCTTTGACGTTTTCGAATAGAAGATCACCTTGCGTTCGGAATGAGGTCCAAATGGCACTCTCTTTTCCAGTCGGCAGCTGCTCTTCGGCCATTCTGGAGCGGATCCCAGTGAGATCACGATGCTTGAGGTGAACGGGTACGCCGTTAGGAAGAATAAAATGTTCAGAGTCGTTGGCGGTAAGTCCGAAAAGTCTGACGTCATGGCCGAGGGATTTCAACGATGTTGCGCCTTTAAGCACTCTTGCGTCGCGCTTAACATTGTTGTGGACGACAACCGCAATACGCATGCTTGCTTCCTCCGCCTTGTGATAGATGGTTGGGGTCCCACCATGAGACGTATCATTTTATCATGTTAAAGGGGGTCCTAGGTGCACCGCGAGTCAGTAAGGGTCATGAGTTGATCATATATGCAGGATGAAGGGTGTCTATAGTCGGGACGCGGTAGTACCGTGTTGTCCGTGGTCAGACTTCGAGTGGTTTTGAATATTGTGGCGTGCCGAGGTAGTTCGATGTTGACTTGGTAGTCCCTCGTCCTGAAGGCCGACCCGAGGTGGTGTAGCTCCATGGACAAGGGCTGGACGGATAGTTCTGAACTTGAACTTTCGTAAAAGATTGGTTGTTGCCATCCTGCTTTCAGTGCTTTCGCATGTTCGGTTAGTTGCATTTTTCAGATCAATGCTGGATGCACTTGTAAGAGCTAAACTGTATTCGCGGATAAGAAATTGTAAGGTCTATAGGATTTGTTGCCAAGCGAATCGCGCTGTCCGTGTTGCTGTTTATAGGTAACTGGTAGTTCTGAGTGGGTTGATTGAAGTACTTACCGAAATGTCGTGCTATACTCGAGCAAGGAGTTTGCATTTGACTGCTGCGGTGAAATCGGTCCAAGAGATGTTAGCGCGTTGATTATGGCGCGTAGGCAATCGACAAGCCCACATCGCTTTATAGCTGTTGCTAGATTCAAATCTGGAGGTTCTATTTTGGTGAAGGCGCCCCATGGATTTTGATTCTGTGCCTTTTGACCTTCCCGGTCCGGTTAGTTACCGGGCTGCGGATTTACTGCCAGCCTATGAAGCTCTGACACGGCGTGGCCTACACATAATGGATGAGCAGATATGCGGGGAAGACGCGTACTCATCTAATAGGGATGGGCATTTCGCTTGGGACATCTCTCTGCTGATTCGTGCATCGTGTCTGTTATGGAAGGTCACCCACGACCCCGCCGTACTTGCACGAGCATCGAACTGGGCAGTACACATGCTGCAGCGGACCGACGAGGCTATGGGTCGTGAGGATTGGCGCGGCAAGCAATCACCCTTGTGGTCCGCCGGCGAGCGTTATACCGCGAGAACGGTTGAAGTTGGCTCGCTGAGTGGTATGCCAATTAGCATTCAAGCTGTATCAGAGCGCATTTTTATCGATCGACCGACTGACTACACCGCAATCATTCGTTCAGTTCGTAGCGACGGGGATGTATGGACCTCAAGCGAAGGGTCTCTTATCCCCGGAGATAGGGATTATCTGCCCGATGTTCTCGCTCGTCAAAGTTCAATTCACGCAGTTCTGATTCGAGGATTGCCAACTGCTGTAGATTTAAGATTCCTCGAACCGGGGGAGAGGTCATTGAAGCCTCAGTTCGGTGCCCATCTTGTTCACACCGGAATGATAGCCAGGTCTCTGATTGAGCTGGCTCAGAACTTGGAGATGGTTGGGCCAGGTCACGATGAGTTTGACGTGAGTCCAGATGAACTGTTCGAGGCAGCTCTTCGGGCCGTGCTCACGCACGATGCAGAAATAAGGGTTCGCAGGGGGCAACATTGGTACGTGACTCCGGAAGAATTTCCTGGTAGGCGACTCGGAATGGATCTTCCGCACAACCATGTTGTCGATATGGCTTCGTCACTTCTGCTGCTGGGGCAACGTTATCAGGATGACGGATTGACTTTCGTAGGAGCTTCGTTGACAAGGCCGTGGCTCAGGGAGTTGGATATGTTGCGTGCGCGCGAAATTTCTCATCCGTGGTTCTATTATCCATTGGGCAGCGACACCTACTCGGGAATAGAACGCGATCGTCCGTGCGCGGAAACATCCGTGTCGGCGGTCAAGCGTGGCGAAGACAGTTCTCATGCTACGGCCCGGGCTAGAGCTATTGCTGACTGGCACCGCATAGAACCGACAATTGTCGGCGAGCAGTATTTGAGTGAAGTTGCTTTAGCGTTCAGGCGAAATTATATGACTAAAAAGGACGGAGTTAGCACGATCAGATGGTTGCCCGGCGCCCCCAAAGACGAACCCGGAGAGAAGCGATTGGGCCAGAGCGACACGTACGCTGGCGCGTGGTGCAATCTTTACAAGTGGGACTCGCCGTTGAAGCGACACATGAATAAGTTTGCCTATCATCATCCTCCAGCGGAAGTATTCGGGGCAACTGTGCTCTCGGCGGCCGAAGTCGCTGCTATGAATGCTGACGTGACTTGAGTCGAAGCGTGAGGAACGAGTTGTGGTCGCTGGCCGCTCCAGGTGTTTTGTCGGTTAATGTCAGAAAACCCGTTCAGCGCGCCTCGCATCATTGACGGCCTCTTCCGGTCGCGAGAGCGGGCGCGGATGACATACAATGACAGCAACAGTTACCTAATCGCTTCACGTTTGTAACGAATGCTCGTGCACGCGCATGCACTGGTACTGATGCAAACCAAGGCAATATTCCGTGAGGGCAATAAATGCCGAGTAATCAGTTTATCCTGGCCTACTACAGTAAGAAGCCGCTTACCAGGGATTCGATTCACACCCGTGCCGAAATGTTGGCAGAGTACACGAGCTCGTTGCATCGAAAGCCGAGCATCATGCAGAGCCTGTCGGTCGGTCCCCACACTGGAATTCTTGCTTGGCAACCATCGGAAGAAAGCGTGGGTTGGCCACAGTTCAAGAGCGTTGACGACGAAGCTGTGGCGTGGATCGGGATACCTGAACACGACGCTATGTCGAATACCAAACCAGATGCGCTAGCCTTGGCGCGGGAAGCTACGGTAGTTTCCGGTGATCCTGATGCGCTCGGGGCACCCTACGCCTGCGTGTACCGTACCGGTGATGTACTTCGTATCGTAAACGACTCTTTGGGGCTTGCGCGTCTGTTTGAGTTTGATTTCGATGATCTTTCTGTTTGGGCCACTCGGCCTGGTCTAGCGCATATTTTTGCTGGTATGCCATTGGAACGAAACGAAGAAGCTTGGTCAGGAATGGCTACTCTTGGTTGGAACGTTGGGGGCCATACTCACATCGGCGCTGGCCAGCAAATGCCGGGAAGCATCCGAATAGTTGCAAGCTCTGAACTTGGGGTCCGCCGAGAAGATCGTTATGCAGACTGGATTCATCGGACACCGGACGCAAGGTCGTCTTGGCAAGCCGCTTCGCGAGGAATGATTCGAACGATGTCATTGGGTGGATACTTCCCCCGTGCACCAATCGCCGATCTGTCTGGCGGGAAAGACTCCCGTCTACTTGCTGCTGCGGCACTAACTTCTGGAGTGACCGAAACCGTACGAACGGTGCGCTCAGACCATGGTGAAGTGGAAACTGCAGAGAAGCTGGTATCGGCATATCCGGGGAAAATAAACCATCTAGTTACGGAAGTGTCAGCGCCAAAAGACCCGGCCGAGAAGACTGATCTTGAAGACCATCTCCTCAAGACTATGAGAGGTAGTGAGGGAGCGCTGGTCCCTTTCACCGCTCTCCGAGGACCAACTTTCAGTGGCTACCCTCCGCTTGTAATCGCCCGGTTCAACGGTCATGGGGGCGAGGCGCTACACGGAGGGGAGTACTACAAGGGCAGCTGGGCCGAGAAACTGGCGGGAAGCGGAACCTCTGGCGCTGTTACTCGTATGGATAAAATGGTCGCTGTCGCACGGGCGACGTCTCAAGAGGGGCGTGAGCGTACGATGGAGACCATCAAAAACAGGTTTGCCACCGGCCGCGCAATGGGAATTGATACTGCCTATGGATTGCTCAACTATTTTTACAGCGCCGAGCGTATGCCGTTTTGGGCTAGTAGTTCTCCGAACCGGTCTGTAATCACACCGTACTATTCAAGCGGATTGTTGAAGCAGATCGGAAGAACTTTCATACAGGAAAACGAATTCGAGAGCTTCTACGCCGAGATATTAGAATCTTTGATCCCCGCATGGGCTGAAATTCCATTCTATCGTCCTGCAGGGGTAAAGCGACGAGTCAGCAAATTTTTCTGGGAATTTTATCACTGGCATGAAATCAAAAAGTTCGTTCTTGAACGAGCAGACGGCAGTGCAAATTTTGATGCTGAAGGAATGCGCAACCTGGTCCACGAAGTCGAAGCGGGAGCCGGCTCAAAGAATATTGAGGCGACATTCTCTCGATTCATCTGGGAAATGTCGGTTAACTCGGTAATTGAAGATATAAATAGAATGGCGTTTTCGGTAAGGAAGCGCCTTGAGCATGCGGAACGAGACCCAGCACACTGACTGGCGCTTTGGAATTTCTAGAATAATAAGAGATAAGACTGCGTTGATTGTTTAACTACGGCAAAGCTTGACTCGAGCTCTGCAAAAGAAGTATCTCACCGGGCAGATAGATTATGGGCCGAGCTGAGTTAGTGAAAATCAAATCATGATACATGCCGTTTCACAGTAGCGGTAACAGCTCAAGACTGTTTGTTTTGGAAGACTAAGTCTGATTTAAAGAGGGTCTGATTAATGATAAGCGATGATCGAGCGCGGCTCGAGCGACTTGAGGGCGAGCATACAAAGGCTTTGTCGGAGATGCGTCGACTCGACGCGGCGTTGAACCGCGCCAATACTGAGCTGTCTGCGCTAACTCAGAGAGAGACGGATCTAAAGACGAAGATCCAGGCGGAACGAGCGAACTTCGCTGACGCCAAAAGTAAGCTGAGAGATAGTATTGCCGTAACTCGGGAAAGATTAAAAGACACATCAGAGCTCTGGCGAACTGCGAGTAGGTATTACTCCCTATTTTGGCAGGGCTTATTAGCTGACGAAATTAGTAAGTCAGAGGTTTCTTTGGCGGCTGACACGTATTTGTGCTTACTGCCGAGTTCCGTCCCTGCCGCGCTCGATTTGAAGCGAAAGTACGGCGGAAGAATTGTTTGCGACTGTGTTGAAAATGTGGAGGTAGAACGCCAGTCGTTGGCTCCCAACTTGCATCCTGTTGCTCTCGATATGATCAATTTGGAAGCCTACGGCGCATTGTCAGTAGTTGATGGTTTGATGACTGTAAGCGATTCCGTCGCAGATACATTGCGTCGTTTCGGCCCTCCAGTTCGAGTGCAGCCGAATTTCCGCCGTTTTGAGATTCCGCGTAAACACGGAGGACTGCGCGAGCGGTTCAACTTGCCACAGAATGCAAGAGTTGTCGTGGCGTCTGGCGGGATTGTTGGCGGCTTTGAAGAGATTGTGGAGGCATTTTCGAGATTGCCATCCGACGTATTCCTGATTGCCTTCGCTAAATTCAGTCCCGCAGCATACGATGAGGAGATTCGATCTCTGATTGAACGCAAGGGACTTTCCCCACGCATAGTTTTGAACGAGTTTGTCCCGTATTCTGAGCTATCGCTACTTCTCGCGGATGCAGACGTCGGATTGATTGTTCTCGATCCTCAAAATCCAAACCATTCGGTGTCGTTGCCTAACCGCGTGTTTGATTGCACAACGTCGGCTCTCCCCTTCGTGTCTCCTGATGTACCGGAAGTTGTGAGGTACGTACAGAAATTTGGCTTCGGTATAACTATCAGCGATGTCAGCGCCGAGTCGTGGCGCACGGCGATAGTTTCTATCCTGCAAAATCGTGACCAGTTTTCCGCTGCTATGTCAATTGCCAGGGAACAGTTAACTTGGGAAGCGCTCGAAGAGGGGCTTGTGGATTTTCTCGGTAATCCTGGCAGTGTAACGTTACTCGGATTCCGTGACCTCTCTAGATACCAGCGATTCCTTCGCGTGACTGACACGTTGACTCGTCGCGGCGTTGAGGTTAAGGCTGCATTCTTTTCGAAGTCGCCTCTGCCCATCGAAAACACGAGTGCTAAATTTTACTACTTCTCGGATAGATATGGGCGCGGTCCAGGGCTGTCGCCCCTGTCCTCGGTTGGCTTGGGATGAACCTTTTTAGTTTGCCTTTTCCAGGTCGTGACAGAGAATTCGCAGAATTAGCTGGCTGTTGATATTGAATCCGATGTGAACGTTGCGATTGTTTTGTAATGTGATTTTGTTGATGCTGTTTAATGTGGATGAGGTATCGATTCCTGGCTCCTGTGATTTGAGGCTTAATGCAGTCGCCATTGTTTTGAGCGTAGTTTATCCTATCGTGGTGTTAGCGACGTTGAGGCCGCGTCTCAGATCATCCTGGGAACCGATGAATTGAATGCCTTCCAGTCTGCTGACCGCTTGGCTACATATGCCGGGATTGCTCCGGTGACGCGGCAGTAAGGAACAGTGCTTCGAGGTGCACTTCCATCAAGCACCGGCCATAGACGGTTGACGAACTCGTTGTTCAACTCGCCCTAGGTCTCGTCGTGTCATGACCTGTTGTCGAAGGACTATACCGACCGGAAACTAGCGGAGAAGAAGCACCACAATGCAGCGGTGAGGGTGATTAGCTCGTCGCTGGCTCAACGTGCTGTTTGCGATGGTCAAGGCTTAGGCTTTCTATGGAGGGAAGACCCCGACGGCTGCCTGACAATGAATGTAGCGAGGAAGGGAAGTGAACTCACTGGTGCTTTAGTATTGCTTCCACCGCCGCCCGCGCCGCATCTCCATCTCCATAGGGAACGCCGCGTCCGTTGTGTGGCTTCGGGCGTACCGCGATTTCACGGACTTGGCTGAGATCGGGGTCGAGAACATTCCAGCCGTCCTGAAGGGTTTCTACCCACTCGGTCTCTGTGCGTAAAGTTGTGCACGGGGTATCCAGCAGGAACGCTTCTTTCTGGACTCCGCCGGAGTCGGTTACGACGCCATCTGAATCGATGATGGCTTTGACCATCTCAGGGTAGCTGAGCGGATCTACGACCCGCAGGGATCCACCGCCGAGTCGAATTCCGAACTCTGAGGTCTTCGCAACGAGTCGCGGGTGGGCCGGCAGGACTACCGGTAAAGGCAGTTGGGACAGAGTTTCAATGAGTCGGGCTAGGTGGTCGGGGTCGTCCGTGTTCTCGGCCCTATGGATAGTTGAAAGCAGGAACCGTTCGCCACGTTCCACACCCGGGACTGGGAGTTCAGAGTTGAGGGCTGCGTCTCTGGTGAGGTAGCAGACGTCAACCATTACGTCTCCGACGAGCTCAGCACGTTTGCTGAGACCTTCTTTGGCGAGGCATTCCATTGCTGCGGACGAGGGAGCCAAACAGATGTCTGCAGCATGATCGGTGAGCACACGATTGTGTTCTTCAGGCATAGCGCGGTTGTTTGACCGGAGTCCCGCTTCGAGGTGTGCCAGAGGAAATTGGAGTTTCACTGCCGACAACGCGCCAGCGACCGTTGAGTTGGTGTCGCCATAGACGAGCACCCAGTCAGGTTGGAGATCCATGAGTACTTGGTCCATCTGCGCAAGCATATTGCCCGTCTGCACACCGTGGCTGCCGGACCCTACTCCGAGATGGATGTCGGGGTCGGGAATGCCCAGGTCTTGGAAGAAGGCATCTGACATGTTGACGTCATAATGCTGCCCAGTGTGCACAATCTTATGATCAATGTGCGCTTTGCTGAACGCTTTCGCCATGGGGGCGAGCTTCACGAATTGTGGACGGGCACCAACGATGCTGACGACGCGCATTATGTGTCTTCCTCTCTGTATGAATCCCTGGGGATCAGATCTATTGAAGTTTATCGCTTGGGCGCAGTTCGAAGCGCATCGCGAACGGAGGCGGCGCGAGCGGACCATGACTCTTTCCGGTGCACCGAATGCCAATCGACCGAGTCGGCAGAGGACACCGCAGCCTCGACTCCAGCTTCAAATGACTCGGGCGTCTCATCGACGACGGAGCCAGAACCATAGGATTGGATCAGGTCCGCAGGAGAAGAATCCCGATAGACGAGGACAGGCAGCCTTCTTTCGAGATAGCTCATGACCTTGAGCGGGAAACTTGCACGTCCATAGTCTGAGCCCAGCAGCGCCAGTCCAATTGCGGGACGTGTGGTGAGGGGAATGTCTGGGAACTCGCCACTCACGATCTGAACTCGGTGTCCCGGCAGGCTTGAAGTCAAACTATGAGCTAGTTCTAGATCCGCTTCCCGCACTATCATCTGCAGATTCCAATGACCATTGAGTCTGGCTATCGCGGTGATGGCGCTTCGGAGGTCATAGACTCCGCCCAGCCCGCCAGAGTACACAATCTGGAGACCTTCCCTGTGGCCCGAACCGATTTTCGAATCTACTTTCGGCACAGACGCAGTGCAGTTGGCCGAATCGATTCCAGGAGGAAGGGGTTCCCACCTGACGGGCAGATGATCAACATGGCTGCGAAGTAGGCGATCATACAACTGAGACGCTTGATAGGAGGGAGCGAAAAGCACGTCCGCGGTCTCGCACATTGCAGTGAACTCCGAAATACTCGCCTTCCGAAGTTGATCAATGTCGCTTCGAGTCTGCGAGACTGTGCTGTCAGGGTCCAGCGAATGAAGGTCGCGAACGTACCAGCCGAACTTCAGACCGGCAATACGTAGTTCATGCAGACCACTTTCCAAGAGACCGCGAACTTCGACCGGCATTGGAGCCGTCGAATTCTCTCCGTATCCGAAACGAGGCTGCGCGCCGGTTCGCGTGAGTTCCAGAGCACCGCGCATTCTGCGCCTGAGGAGGTTCTGGTTTGCGGTCATTCTCACCAACGGCACACCATGGTCTTCAAAGGCAAGGGACATCGCGCGAATGCGCTGGGGCCGGGCCCCATTTCTGCGATTTTCGATCGCCGCTACAGAGAAGAAAAGATCGAAATGAGAAGTACCGGCCTCAAGTATTCCCTCCTCATGCCAGACGGGCAGCTCTCTGGCGACCGTCGATTCGAAAGCGGGGCGGAAACGATCGTTGTCTTCATCCGGTATGCGGGGACTCGCTGTCGGATCCCAGCTCCGCACTTCATCCGAGACCCTTTCAACGAGTGCCTCACCGCGAGCGATGCAGTGTTGATCCAGTCGCAGGCGGTGTGCGATAGCAGTATTTTCAATCGTGCCATCGACATAGATCTGGGACGAGGTTGACCGCAGTCCTGCTAGTGCGAAGAGGTGATGGCCACTCTTGCCTATCAGCACGAGGCACGACAGCTCATTCGGAAAATTGAGAGCAACAGTGGCTTCCCAACTGCGGCCTGCAGTTAGATCGTGCTTTGTGTAGAGCTGATCGACATGGTGAACCGAAATTTGTCCCCCAGCTCCAGAGACAGCCGATTGAAGTGCCTCGATCGTGAGCTGCTCGGAGCTCGTCAATTCGTCATGCGAAATCACGACCGCGACGTTGGCCGAGGTGTGGCGCCTCGAGGTGGGGCCAGGGAAAGTTGGAATCGGAATCAGAACATGCGGACGGTCCGATCCGTGCGCGGCTGCTTTGTCCATGGCCACAGTAGTATCGAACCACAATCGCTCGCTGGCTTCGAATGCCTCAAGAAGTCGTTCCTGGCGGTGCGTGTTGCTGAACCTGAAGTCGAGCTCGTGGTGGAGAAACATGCCCTCGATCGGCAACTCGGGCAATGCATTGCGAGCTGCATTCACTGCCTCCAATCCGACTGAGATTACGCGAGTCGGATTCAGTTCAGACGCAACTCGGCGAAGTTCGTCAGTTGGCGAATTGGACATCGATTCCAACCAAACTACTGCGCAAGCATCGGACCACGCTGATCGGACGCCTTCTGCCAAAAGGATCTGCGCGGGACCGACCCCCGCCAAGAGCACGAGCGGTCGTTCGCCTGAGCTGACCGGCGAAGATGTCGTCGGACTCAGACCGGTGAGTCGGCGCCGCAGCCAGTGGATCAATTTCTTCATGGCGCGTTCTGCGATTCGCGGACGAAGAACCGACAGTCCGCCCCTACTCTCCGCCCCCGATCACCAAGCGCGTGACCTCGCCCCATTTGGACTTGTCGGTGGAGTTTCGACCGTCCACCAAAACGCGCACTCCGGGGAAAGACTCCGGTGAGAGGTCACGGTATTCCGAATGGTCCGCCTGTAATACGATTCCGTCAGCCGTCTGTCCAATGTGCGCCGGCTCGAAATCGAACCTCCGGAGTTCCTCATCGCTGTACATGGGATCGTGTACAGACACGATTGCGCCTCTTTCCTTCAGCGTGGAGACTGTGGGGAAGATTCCGGAGAACGCCGTTTCTTTGACACCGCCGCGGTAGGAAGCCCCGAGTACCACGATGCGCTGACCTTGCAAGCTTCCCAGTTCCTGCTCGAGGAGGCGGACCGCATGCGCAGGCATCTCCATATTGGCTTCTCGGGCGGTACGAACAATGCTTGCCTGAGGATCGTTGTACAGGTATAGGCGGGGATATACAGGAATGCAATGTCCGCCGACTGCAATACCTGGTCGGTGAATGTGGCTGAACGGCTGTGAGTTTGAAGCAGCGATTACCTTGTAGACGTCAATCGAGTTCTGCTCAGCGAATTGAGCGAACTGGTTGGCAAGCCCGATGTTGACATCTCGATAGGTAGTTTCGGCAAGCTTCGCCATCTCCGCAGCTTCAGCCGTGCCCATATCCCATACCCCATTGACTTCTGGCGACAGGTCGGGGCGTTCGTCGAAATCGAGAACCGAACGATAGAATTCGATCGCGCGCTGAGTACCATCGGCACCCAATCCACCGACCAGTTTCGGGTACTTGCGGAGGTCTTCGAACACGCGGCCGGTGAGTACACGTTCGGGAGAGAACGCCAGATAGAAGTCTTCGCCCTCGCTGAGTCCCGAAATCTCCTGGATCATCGGCTTCCACCGAGTGCGAGTTGTACCTACCGGCAGAGTCGTCTCGTAGGAGATCAGTGTTCCGGGGGTGAGGTGCTCAGCTAATGAACGCGTCGCATTTTCCATCCATCCGAAGTCTGGTTGCCAGGACTCATCGTTGACGAAGAGCGGGACAACGATGACGATGGCATCGCTGTTCGGGATGCCGTCAGAATAATCAGCGGTAGCCCGAATATAGCCAGCATTGCGAGCTTCGGTGAGCTTTCTCTGGAGGTCGAATTCTCCAGGGAACGGTTCGGTTCCCGCGTTGACCGAATCGACGACCGACTGCTGAATGTCGATACCGACGACTTCGTGACCTTTGGACGCAAACTGAACGGCGAGGGGAAGTCCGATCTTGCCGAGTCCGATGACGCTGATTTTCACGATGGATGCCTCTTTCTCTGGCTATCGCTCACGACAGAGCGATTGTGCTACCGGTCTTGCTGGATTCAAGCAGTGCTTCGCAGACGCGCAATACCTCTGCGCCCTGGTGCAACGTGACAATCTCTGTCTCAGTGTCACCGTTAATTGCATCGCGAAGGTACTCGTGCTCGACTCGCAACGGCTCGGGCTTTGGGAATGCGAACCTGGTGATGTTTCCTTCAGCGACGCCACGGAAGTGCGACATCTCTTCCCATTCCGTATTCACTGAAGCGTTTGCATAGAACGTCAGATCGGAGGTGAGGGTGTCCGCGACAAACATACCCCGTTCACCGACAACGGTCGTCCGCCGCTCCTTCGCGGGAGTCAGCCAGTTCACCAAATGGTTCACCGTCACGTCGTTCTGCAGTAATCCAGTCGCCGCGACCATGTCTTCGTGCTCTCGGCCAGATTTGTGCAACGTCTGCCCGGAAACGGACTTATATCCGCTTCGGGCAACCCACATCGTGAGATCGATGTCGTGCGAGGCGAGATCTTTGATCACTCCGACATCGGCAATGCGGCTGGGAAACGGACCCTGCCGGCTGGTGGAGATCTGGTAGATCTCCCCGAGGTCGCCTGCGCGCAGACGCAGTCGAAGTTCCTGTAACGACGCATTGTAACGTTCGATATGTCCTACAGCGCCAATCAAGTTGGCGGACTGGAACACCTCGGCGAGCTCGAGTGCCTCTGCGTATGTTCCCGCTAGCGGCTTCTCGATGAGTGCATGTACCCCTGCCGAAGCGAGCTTCATTCCGATCTCGTAGTGCAGGTGCGTCGGAACAGCAACGACGCAATAGTCGATTCCGAAGTCAATCAATTCGTCGATGCCTGACAGGACAGGAAGGTTTCCTGCTACCCCATGGGGGTCACCAAGTCCATCGGCCGCAGCCACGAAATCGACTCCGTCAAGTGCATGAAGATTGCGAGCATGATGACGTCCCATCATGCCAAGCCCGATGAGGCCAGCCCTCAAATCAGTCATCTCACGCTCCCGCACGGACTACGGTGTTCACTCCGCGTACGATCCGTTCAAGATCGCCGTCATTGAGCGTGGGATGGATGGGAAGCGAGAGGCACTCCGAAGCGGCTTTCTCGGTGATCGGAAGCTCTAGGCCAGGTGCAAATTTAGTGAGCGACGGCAATCTATGATTGGGCACGGGGTAGTAGACGCCGGTACCGATTTTGAACTCGTCTTTGAGAGCCTTGGCGATCTGATCCCGGTCGCCGGCGTTTGCGCCATCGATTCGAATTGTGTATTGGTGATAGACATGCTTGCGTCCTTCCGGCACTGGGGGAGTAACGACTCCTTCCAGCCCGGAGCTCAAGTAGGCTGCGTTAGTCCTTCGAAGCTCTGTCCAAGAATTAACCTGTCGAAGTTGCGCGCGCCCGATAGCTGCATGCACGTCCGTCATACGGTAATTAAAACCGATGACTTCGTTCTCATACCGTCTCTCCATGCCTTGGTTACGGTAGACCCGAACCAGGCGGAGGAGCTCCTCGTCTGTGGCCGACAGCATGCCGCCCTCACCGGAGGTCATATTTTTCGTAGGGTACAGCGAGAAGGCGCCAAACGTGCCGAATGTGCCCACCTGTTGTCCGTTGAATTCGGCGAGGTGTGCTTGTGCTGCATCTTCGAAGAACAGCAGATCGTTTTCGTTGCAGACCTTCTGTAATCCGGCTACGTCGGCTGGAAGTCCGTAGAGATGGACGGCCATGATGGCCTTGGTGCGTTCAGTGATGCTTGCCTTAACTGACGCCGGGCTCAGAGTGAAGGTGTCGATGTCGATATCAGCAAAGACCGGCGTTGCGCCGGTGAGAGCCACAGAATTGGCCGTGGCGGCAAAAGTGAACGACGGAACAATGACTTCATCACCTTCTCCGATTCCGGCAGCGAGGAGGCCGAGGTGGAGGGCAGAAGTTCCGGAATTCACCGCGACGCACGTTGCAGAATTGGTTACCTGCGTCGCGAATTCCACTTCGAATTCAGCGACTTCTGGTCCTTGGGCAATCATGCCCGTCTTCAGTACCGCGTCTACTGCTTCGCGCTCTGCGTCTCCGATTATCGGTGACGCGGGCGGTATGAACTCATCGCTCATTCTGTGACCTCCTCCAATTCATCTGAGTCTTCCTTTTCCCGGTAGACATCACCAGTCGATGCATCTTCCCATAGGCCGGCCTCGTTCAGTTCAAGAGGTGAGCCGGATTTGCCTACCCATTTGATCCGTCGCGCTGGTACCCCGGCTACGAGGGCGTGTGGGGCAACATCATTTGTGACGACGGCTCCTGCCGCTACTGTCGCCCAGGCTCCGATGCGCACGGGAGCGACACATACAGCGCGGGCACCGATCGATGCTCCCTGTTCGATGTCAACGCCGACTGCATCCCAGTCGCTGACATCCTTCTGTCCGCCGTCCGGGTTGATCGCGCGTGGGAAAGTGTCGTTGGTCAGGACCGCAGCCGGTCCGATAAACACGCCGTCAGCCAAGTTTGCCGGTTCATAGACGAGGGCATAATTCTGGATCTTCGAATTGTCGCCGACATGGACACCCGAACCAACATAGGCTCCTCTTCCGACGACGACGTTACTGCCGAGCCGGGCCTCGTCTCTGATCTGAGCCAGATGCCATATCGAAGATCCTTCACCGATAATGGCGCTGGAATCAACGTCGGCAGACTCTTGAATTCGTACGTTCACAACTGTGCTTTCTGGGCTGGTTCGGGCGATCTTTCGAATGTCGGCACTATTGCCGCCGTATTCGTAAGAAGCATACGTCACCTCAGCGGGTGAAATGTAATACGCCAATCGTTTGCCGAATTGCTGCTCAATTCCAAACTCCGCGTGTGTCATGGACGATCTTCTGGGCCAAGACCGAAGGTCCGAGGTTGGTGAATTCTTGGTGATCAACCAGTAGCAATACGATGTCGGCGCGCTCGATTGCACTTTCAGTCGGAGCCAGCGAGACATTCTGCCGATTGCTGAGCTCCTCGGGAAGCAGTTCGATATTGGGCTCGGCCACCAAGATCTCGGCCCCTGGCAATTCTTCGGCCAGCCGCCCCACAATCTGACGGGCGGGGCTTTCGCGGAGGTCGTCGATATTTGGTTTGAAGGACAGGCCCAACGCGGCGATCTTCACGTTGTGTATTCGTCGAGCCTGGGGTAGGAGCTTATCGAGCACGAACTCGGGCTTCGCATCGTTGACTTCACGTGCTGTTCGGATTAGCGATGCCCTGTCGGGGACAGCAGACACAATGAACCACGGATCGACCGCAATACAATGCCCGCCGACTCCGGGACCCGGCTGGAGGATGTTCACTCGAGGATGGTGATTGGCGAGACTAATGAGTTCCCAAACATTGATGTCCAACGAATCGGCGATCATCGACAGTTCATTGGCGAAGGCAATGTTCACATCGCGATATGCGTTCTCCGTCAACTTCGAGAGTTCAGCAGTGCGAGCGTCGGTCATGAGAAATTCGCCTTCACAGAACAACCGATAGAGCTCGCGGGCGCGCTCACCTGCATTGCCGTTGAGTGTCCCGATGACACGGTCGTTTGTGCGGAGTTCAATCATGATTCGCCCCGGAAGCACTCGCTCAGGGCAGTGTGCAAAGTAGATCGAGTTCGAAAGGTTGGGCGTCAGAGTAAGATCTGGGCGCTCAGCGAGGATTGTTTCGGCCAGATACTCGGTCGTACCCGGAGGCGATGTGGACTCCAGAACTACCAACTCATTGCCGTCGAGCAATGGGGCAATCTGGTGTCCGGCGTCGCGGATGTACGACAGGTCGGGCTGGTGCCCTTCGAGGAATGGTGTTGGTACGGCGACGATGTACGTCTCTGCATGTGGCGTTTCGGTTGCTGCTGTGAGGAATCCTTGAGAAACGACACCGGCTAACGTTGTCGCCATGTCGGGCTCGACAAAGGGGACCAGTCCCTGATTGATCAGGTTGACAGTTTCCGAGTTGATATCAACACCGATCACGTCTGCTCCCGAGCTTGCCAAGACAGCTGCTGTAGGGAGTCCGATATAGCCGAGGCCTATGACAGCAACAGTCGGACGCTTCTTGGCTACGCTGGTTGGCATTTATCCGGTGCTCCGTCTTGTCGAATATTCTCAGTCGAGACGATTGTAGGCCAGATTCTCTGACGGGTTTGAGTATGTGGCGTTCGTCTGGTGCGGGGAACAGGTTGGTGGCCGGTGCAAATCATCGAAAGCGCGCTCGGTACTCTATCCTGTGAATGGCTTCAGTCATATGACGTTCGCTTGTTTCGAGGGGGTCTCGGTTGAACGATAACGGGTCGAAGAGAATGCCGACTGTGATGGTCGTCTATGGAACACGCCCAGAGGCCATCAAGCTGGCCCCTTTGATAAAGGCGCTCGAAGTCGATCCTCGCCTGAAACCTATGGTCGTTGTCACTGCACAGCATCGTGAAATGCTCGACCAGGTCAATCGGGTGTTCGATATAGTGCCTGATATCGACCTTGATCTCATGGCTCATGGTCAGACGCTCAATGGTATCGCTGGAAGTGTCATCTCCGGAATCGACGAAGTCCTACTCGAGCATGAGCCTGATGTTGTCGTCGTCCAAGGGGACACGACTACTGTGATGGCTGCGGCGATCGCGGCATTCAACCGTGAGATTCCCGTAGTCCACCTCGAAGCCGGTTTGCGTAGCGGGGACATTGACTCGCCATTCCCGGAAGAAGCAAATCGGAAGATAGTGTCGCAGATTGCAAGGGCTCACTTGGCGCCGACGATGACCTCCCGAAGTAACCTCCTAGCAGATGGTGTGCCCGACGAGAACATCCACGTTATCGGAAATACGGTGATCGACGCTTTGCATTGGGCGGTCGAACGGCCGGTGGAGGAGCCCGGCGTGCCGGAACTGCAGGCGCTTGAATCCGATGAGCGGCGTGTGCTGTTGGTGACCACCCACCGCCGTGAAAACCTCGGTGAGAATATGGTGAACATCGGCAAAGCAATGCGGCACTTGGCCACAAACTATCCTGATCTGTTGATTATATGGCCCGCCCACAAAAATCCTAGGGTCCGTGCCTCGATAGCACCACAGATAGAGGACCTCGACAACGTGGTGTCCATCGAGCCCGTTGGATATGGGGAATTTTCGCACCTCATCAGAGCCGCGCACATCGTACTTACGGACTCCGGCGGAATCCAGGAAGAGGCGCCGAGTCTCGGCAAACCAGTCCTCGTTCTGAGAGAGAACACCGAACGCCCAGAAGCGATTGACGCTGGCACGGTCAAATTGATCGGTACTGCCCAGGAATCCATCATCGCCGAAGTCTCACGTCTTCTCGACGATAGAAAGGCGTACCGTGATATGGCCAATGCAGTGAACCCGTATGGTGACGGGCATTCTGCTAGCCGGAGCGTGGAAATCCTCAACGAACTGCTCGGCAACACGTGCAATTCTGATCAGAAGCAGTAGTGCTGACTGCTGAATCCGAAACTGTGAACGTCACCGTTGGCCAGCAATAGGTCGTCGTCGACATTCCAGGTATGCGCATGGGAGTCGCGAACTTGGACGAAGTTGAAACGATCTGCAGAATAGATCTGAGCCTGTTCAGCGACCAAACGGCGCTGTAGGTCAGTGTCCTCACCGAGTGTGCGGTTGGCAAACGGGAACTTGCGGAATAAATCCTTACCGCCCATCAGCGTCGGCCCCATGACTAAATCAGTGAATCGATGTTCTCGTTCTGGGAACCTGCACAAAACTATGTTGCGACTGCGCAAGTGAAGATAATGCGCCTGTTTGCCGACGAGACTTGCGTTTGAGTATCGCAGCGCCGCGAGCTGATCTGACAGGTAGTGCTCTCCATAAATATCGTCATCGTCCATTTTCGCAATAATCGTGCCCGAGGCTGACTCGATACCTCGGTTGAGGCACATGCCCAACGATTCTGACGAATGAGCGTGGCGGACCGTCAGATTCTCGACTCCCAATTCTGTGGCACAGCGAATCAGATCCGGTGGTGTCTCGAACCCATGTAGGACGATCACAAGTTCGCGATTTTCCAATTGCTGTGAGGCATGAATGCGAAGAATATGTTCCAGCTGGTCAGGCCGATTCGTAGAAACAACTGCGGACACGGACTGCGGAATCGGATTGTCATAGTCAATGCCGATTGCGTCCATGATGGTCATGGCTCGATGGGTGTAGGTGTGTTCTCGCCAGATGCGCCTCTGCGCAAGGTGAACAGTGCGATCGCGCAGTTCTTTACTTCTCACGAAGGCTCGGAGCACCAGCTCGGCATCTTGCGCGGTCGCAGGTTGCGGGAGCTCTGATGCAGGGAAGAACCTTTTCGTCGCTTCGCTCGGTGTGGACACCACCGGCGTACCTGCTGCGACTATTTCGAAGATGCGCCTCGCGCACATGCTTGGAGAATCGACTACCGAGTTCACGTTGAGGAAGACTTTGTAATTTTTGTATGCCGTCAGAAGATTGCGGTAGGGCAACGACCCGACGACCCTGTCCGCCAGACTTCCTGGGAACTGGTACCTTTCGTCGTCGCCGAGGAATCGCGAGAAGATTTCGAGTCCATAGCGCATTCGGGGCGAAACCCGGTCAGCGGCTCCGAGGAGCAAGTCCATCTGTTCTCTGCGCTCAGGGAACTTATGTGTGAAGTACATTCCCGCAAAAGCAATGTCTCGAGCTGCGAAATTCTGAGCCGGGCGAGCGGGCGAATGAATCGCCGGCTGGGCCGCAAACGCCAATGGTGCGACTCTGCCGTGTCCCAAATGCTTCTGGTAGGCCTCCACCAGGCGCGAGTCGCTGGTGAGAACCACATCGCACATCGTGGCGAGGGGGAGGAAATCCTCGAAATGCGGAGGATCTTCCTTGTTCCAGAACACCGTTGGGATATCGCGTCGACGACATTCGGACAACAGTTCAGTGATTTCCTCACTTGGCCCGGCGGTTCCGGTGAGTTTGAACTTCCATTCGCCGCCATTGCCATTCCACGCGGACTCGATCAGAACGAAATCGAGTCCATTCAGCTGAGAATTCCAGCGCTCGCGCGTCAGAGGGACGGTCGTCCATTCGTAGCCGAAGCTCTCTGCTGAGAACTCATCAAGCACGGTGCCCACAGTGAGGTCGGTGAATACCGGGTGCCGGTCAATTCGTGGCGCCGCAGGGAACTGAACCTCGAGATTGTCTCGGGAGAGCCGATCTGACGAGAGGTACGAGCTGGAGCCGGAGACGCTTTGAACGATGTTGCGTCGACGTCTCCACTTCGCAAATTGAGCAGGTCCACCTTTGCGGAGATGCCAGAGTCCGGTTCTCAAGGTTTGAAGTGGCGATCGTGACACCGTCACGTCCTTTCAATCTCATGCATTGACAACGGTCGAAGTTCTGGGGGTAGCAGTTCGGCGCTTTAGTCGCTTCGCAAATTTGGAAAGACGCTCGGCATGCATGCCACCACGCGGGTCGCGACTATTCTGTGCAAACCTTGTTAGTCCCAATAGTACAATCAGGGAGTTGGCAGAGGCTCGGCGTGCCGTGGCAGGATTCGAGTGACCGTAACGGGACGAGCCTTGCCTGGCCAAGGACAGCGGGAGAAATGAGGACAGTGGGAAGCAACTCTGAGCCCCTTCCGCCACGGACCCGTCGGAGACTTCACGGCAGAGCCTGGGCACTGTCGCTCATCGACGGTCTTGTCTTCGCTTTCCTTGTCGTGGTGATGACGCTTGTGCGGTACGACTTTCACACTGATCTCGTCAACGCCCCCGGAATGTTCGTCTGCTCCGCGATTGCACTAGTTGTCTTTCTTGTCGGCGGGCCGTTGGCGATTTACCGTGGCCGGTACCGTCGAGGGTCGACTGACCAGTTCGCGGCGATTGTCGGAACAGTCGCTCTTGGTGTCGGAGTAATGTGGGTGGCCGAATTCGCTTTGGCCAGCCAGCTGCTCATCCCGACCAGCGTGCCGATTGCCGCCGGTGCTTTGATGGTTGCAGCCAAGAGTCTCGAGAACTGGGTCCGCAGAAATCTTCGTCAGCGCAGTCTCAGCGCTTCGGGTTCGTCGCGTCCGACAATAGTTGTCGGAGCCGGCAGTCAGGGAATGCTCGCCCTCGACATGATCGCTCACGACTCGCGGAACGAGTACGTTGCAGTCGGTATCCTCGATGACGATCCTGCTAAACGGCATCTTCGCTACAACGGCACGCGGGTGCTGGGACCAATCAGCGACGTCGCCGCTCATGTCGACCGCACCGGTGCCGGTGTCGTCATCATCGCAATTGCCGATCTGCCTCCCGAAGTTCTGTCACAGATCGGCGCCAATCTCGAGTCCCGACTGACTGAGATCAAGATCATGCCGAAGCTCTCGGATTCTGCTACACCGAGAGCGGAACCGGATGCCTACGACGTTGCTGGACTTCGGCATCGAAACTTTCGCGACATCAGCCTCGAAGACCTCATCGGCCGCCAGCCCATCTCGACGAACGTCGATGACATTGCGTCGACGATCACCGGAAGAGTAGTTCTCGTCACCGGGGCAGGTGGATCGATCGGCTCCCAGCTGTGCCGACAGGTCTCCCGCTTCAACCCAGCACGTCTCATCATGACTGATCGAGACGAGTCTGGTCTTCATGCGACGGAGCTCGGGCTGGAAGGTTCAGCCCTGCAAACCAGCGAAGACCTCGTGCTCGGCGACCTCCGTGACGCAGCATTCGTCGATGCTCTCGTCTCCGAGTCAAAGCCCGACATCATCTTTCACGCCGCAGCTCTCAAACATCTCACCTTCCTGGAACGTTTTCCCGAGCAGGCCGTGCGAACAAACGTCGGAGCCAGCCTTGACCTTCTCAAGGCTGCTGTGGCCAACGACGTCGACTCCTTCATCCACATCTCCACGGACAAGGCAGCCGGAGCGACCTCGGTGCTCGGGCGAACAAAATTCTCCATCGAACGCGCGATCGCCTCGGTTGCTGCGGGCACCGGGCAGAGGTATATGTCCGTGCGTTTTGGCAACGTTCTCGGGTCCCGTGGATCCGTACTGGAAACGTTTGTTGCGCAAGTTGCCGCGGATGACCCTGTGACTGTGACCGACCCCGAAGTCACGCGCTATTTCATGACCGCTGACGAAGCGTGTGAACTTGTCCTTCAGGCATCCGCCATCGGCGGACCCGGAGAGACCCTGGTCCTCGATATGGGCGAACCGATCCGCATCGACGACCTTGCCAAGCGCGTGATCGCACTGTCCGGCCGTGCCGATGCTCGTATTGTCTATACTGGTCTGAGGCCAGGAGAGAAGCTGACCGAAGCCCTTCTCGCGCCCGGTGAAGCAGACAGCCGTCCGAATCACCCTCTGATCACCCAAGTGCCAATCACTCCGATTGATCTCGAGAAGCTCAGAGCTCTGGTCGCAGAAGCACGTGATCCGAAGGTGTTCGGCCGTCGCGAGACCCTTCATGAGCACCTGACCGCGCTTCTGGACTCCGAATCTCGAGACACCGGAGCCGGCCACTGATGGGTTTGCAGTCGTTGCTGATCGTCGTCGTGGCCGCCGCGGTCACTGCGATTAGCGCACTCATCGTCTTTCCGATTCTGCGGCGAGCAGGAGTCGTCGACGTGCCGTCTCATCGGTCGTCGCATTCACACTCCACGGTGCGTGGTGGAGGGATCGCAATCGGGTGTGGCACCACTATCGCGACTGCGCTCGCTGCGGCTTGGTATCTTGCCGAACATGGGGCATACGGGCTCGCCAGCATCCTGCTTCCGATCGGGTTTCTGGTACTTACCTGGTGCTATTCAGCTATCGGACTGAGCGATGATCTTGACTCTCTTCGCCCATCTGGTCGATTGGTCGGGCAGCTGGTCCTGGCTCTGATCTTCAGTGCCACTATCGCAATGTTCTCCACTCAGGGACTCGCTCACTTATTGGCTTTCGCAGTCCTCGGTGTCGCCACGGTCAACGCCGTGAACTTCGTCGATGGGCTCAACGGGTACGTGACGGAATGGACGATTGTAACGGCCGGCTGGTTCGCCTTCGTCGGGTCCTGGACTGGCGAAAATGACCTTGCGCTAGTTTCGTTGGCACTGGCAGGTTCGGCAGTCGGCTTCCTCCCATTCAACCTTGGGCGCGCGAAAGCCTTCCTCGGGGACACGGGAAGCTATGGCATAGGCGCCGCCGTTTTCGCACTAGCAGTCTGGCTCTTCGTCCAGGGTGTGCCGATCGTCGTCATCATCGCTCCGACGATTTTTGTCTTCTTCGATGTTGGGTGCACTCTGGTCGTGCGCCTGTTCCGCGGCGAGAACGTGTTGCTGCCTCATCGCACTCACATCTACCAGCGCATTCAGCAGGCCGGTTGGTCACACAATTCGGTCTCCCTCTTCCATGCCTCCTTAAGTGTGCTGGCCTGCTTGCTGGCGGTTCCGACTCTGATAGGTGGAAACACCGCGTCGACCTACCCCGCTCACATATTCTGGGTCCTGTTGCTCGCACTGTATGCCCTGCTCCCGATGTGGCTGAATAGTCGTGCTCGAAAGAGAGAGGTTTCAGCGTGAGGATTCTTCTGATCAGCCACTACTATTGGCCGGAGGTCGGGGCTCCACAACGGCGATGGGCCGCTCTTGTCGGTCATTTCATCGAACAGGGCCATCAGGTTGTCGTAGCGACACCTCATCCGCACTATCCTCATATCGACAGCGACGAATTCTTCAGCTCGAAGGTGGGCCGTCTGCGCGCTCGAGTTCAACCTAAGCTCGGCGGAAGCTGGGAGATGGGAGAGCTCGGAGAACGAATTATCCGTGTGCCCTACTTCCGCACCGGACCATCGATGGTCCGTCAGCTGCTCGATCAGTCGGTGGCATCAGTCGGGGCCGTCGGTGCGATCCTTCGCTTAATGCGAGGCTCGCGGGCCCCCGATGTCGTCATTTCGACGACTCCCGCATTGCCGTTCCTCTTTGCTGGCGACATCGTCGCACGCACTTTGGGAGTGCCGCATGTTGCCGAAGTTCGCGATGTGTGGCCGGACCTCATCACCGATTTGGCGCTGGTGTCGAATGCTAGCGGAGGATATCTGCCGCAGGCAGTGACAACTTACCTCGAACAGGCGCTCCTTCCTGAAATGTTCACAGCGGCGCAGCGTCGTGCCTCCGCCGTCGTGGTCACTACCAAGAGGTTCCAAAACCTTCTGAAGAGACGTGGTATCAACGCCGAGGTCGTTCGCAGCGGCGTCAACAGGTCCGAGCTAGACCAGCCTGCACACAGGAGCTCCGTCCGGACCGGCGACTCGAAACTGCTCTACGTCGGTACCGTGGGCCGCTCGCAGGATTTGACTTCCGCGATTACTGCGGTGTCTCGGGTTCCAGGAATCAGGCTGCGCATTGTCGGCGACGGTGCCGATAGACAGAATCTTGAGGTACTGGCCGAGACTCTAGGCGCACCAGTCGAATTCTTCGAGCAGACCACGGGGCAAGAACTGTCAGAACACTGGGAGTGGGCCGACGCCGGACTGGTCAGCCTTGGTGATGTTCCCTCCCATTCGCTCACGGTGCCATCAAAGTTGTATTCACTTATGGCTCGGCGTGTGCCTATCCTCGGAATAGTCGCGGGGGAAGCCGCTGAGATTATCAGCTCAAACAGGGCAGGAATAGTCGCTCGCCCAGGCGACGTCGATTCAATCATTACGGCGATGCAATCAATGGTCCAAGAAGTTGCGACCCCGAATTCAGCCTCAACAGGGTACCGGTGGGTGACCGAGCACGCCTGCGTCGACGTCATGGGAGCCGAATACGATAGAGTCCTTGAGCAGGTGCGATCATGAACCTTAAGTTTCTTGCTCGCCAGATCGGCAATGCTTTCATCACTACTGTCGGCCACATGAATGAAGACCGTGTGTTCTTCTCTATGCAACTCGCGCGCAGGCTCCCGAAAACCGCGTCGCGGACAGTCGGCCGTCTGCTCGGAAGAGTTCCCGGTGCCGCCACGGCCGCAGCCTCGGCGTGGCTGCTCGGGCAGGAGAGCCGCGCCAAGACCATCATCGAGACAGCTGAAGCGTTGCAACCATCTCGACTGCTCGGAGAGATCGCGCTCAACCTCGGCATGCTCGACGCTGCTGATCGCATCGCGGAATCGCTCGAGTCCGCCGCGCCGCTGCGGTCCCGCATGCTCTGGACCCGAGGAAACATCGACGAGGCGATCAGAGTCTTGCCGGACGGCAAACGAAGGCAGAGGCTATCCGCTGAGCTGAAGTCCATGTCGCCCGGCTGGTGGCCCGACACTGACTCCCACCTCATTGCTCGTCCCGCCGTTCGGCCAGGTTCTGGTGCTGCTGCGTCCCTGCATGTGCTGACGAACTCATTGCCCCACACTCGATCGGGTTACGCCTACCGCAGTCACCTCATCCTCTCCACACTCAAAGACGCCGGGCATCCGGTTGCAGCTGCTACTCGTCCTTCGTACCCGGTGACGGTCGGGCGTCTCAGCCAAAACAATGTCGAATCCGTCGACGGAATCGAATACCTGCGGGACGTACCGTTTCGGCCAGCCACCACGCCCACCGCGCGTCTCAAAGACCAGGCTGAATGGATCGCTGGCCAAGCTTTCGAACGCCAAGTCGACCTGCTTCACACCACCACGCACTACGTCAACGGCCTGGCCACCGGAGCCGCAGCCAGAGCCATTGGACTGCCGTGGGTTTACGAGGTCCGCGGAGTTCTTGAAGAGACTTGGGCCGCTGCTGGCAATACTCCCGCAGAGCGGATGGCTCGCCGGGAAAGCCAGCGCTTCGCCATGATGCGGTCGAAGGAGATCGAAGTCGCATCGGCCGCCGACGCAGTCATCACTCTTGGCGAGACAATGCGTGAGCATCTCATCGCAGGGGGAGTCCCCGCGGAATCGATCACTCTCATCCCAAATTCTATTTCCGAAGCCGTGGTCAACACGGATACAAGCCGTTCGCCGGCTGAGACCCGAGTGAACCTTGACTTGCCTGAGGACGGCGTCTGGGTTGGCACCGCCGCTTCGATCGTCGGCTACGAGGGACTTGACGACCTCGTCGACGCCGTCGCTCTCGCTCGCGAACAGGGCACAGACCTGCGTCTTCTCATCGTTGGAGACGGTATCGCTCTGCCGGAACTGCGGGAACGTGCCGCGATCCTGGGAGAGAACGCCGTCTTCACTGGCCGTCTGCCCCAGGCCAAGGCCATCGAGTATCAACTCGCGCTCGACACCATTGTCGTGCCTCGCAAGGATGAACCTGTCTGTCGTTTGGTCACTCCGATTAAACCAATCGAAGCAATGGGTCTCGGTCGGCCTGTTGTCATCTCAGATCTACCGGCTCTCCGCGAACTGGTGCCGCAATCGGCCGGACTCTGGTCGGCTCCAGAAGATCCTCAAAGTCTTGCTGACGTCCTTGCGGGATTGGCAACCAACGACTCGGCAAGGGAGAATTACGGAAAGAACGGGCGAGAGCACGTGCTCTCAACACGGAGGTGGAAGGAAATCGGTCGACGATATGGGCAGGTCTATTCTCAACTCATGGGGACTGGTGCGAAGTGAGTGAGACGACAAACCCTCTCGGCCTAAATACGATTCCGTCCGTGTCGAGCGAAGGTTTGGTGCCGGTCGGGCGTCGGACCAGCTTGAGTAGTTACCTCGCAGCTTTATGGGGTCGCAGACATTTCATCATCGCGGAATCAAGAGCGAAGATGAGCAGCTCGACTCGAAGAAACCTCTTGGGTTACGCCTGGCTGTTTCTCAACCCTTTGCTGTCCGTCCTCGCTTACTGGTTTATCTTCGGCTATATTCTGCAGACCTCGCGGGGTGTTCCGAACTTTTTGGGGTTCCTAGTCATCGGTGTGTTCTTCTTCGGGTTTACCGGGAAGTGCATGACTGGCGGTACTGGGTCGATCCGCGCGGGCGCTTCGATGATCAAAGGATTTCAGTTTCCCAGAGCCGCCCTGCCGATTTCCACCGTGGTCCGCAACTTCCTTGACTTCATGCCGACGCTGCTGGTTATGGTCGTCATTCTCGCCGTCATTCCACCGTTCGAGGTAATTACCTGGAGGGTGATTCTTATCATCCCCGTAGTCATTCTCCAGACTGTGTTCAATGTTGGATTGGCGTGTTTTTTGGCACGTCTCGGACACAAGATTCCAGACCTCGCCAACTTCATGTCGATACTGAGCAGATTCTGGCTATACGGTTCAGGCGTATTCTTCTCAATCGAAGATCGCTTGGTAGATCATCCGATGCTCCTGGACGCCATGAGGTTCAACCCTGTGCACGCCTACCTGACTCTGGCCCGCAATTCGCTGCTGTATGGCGTTGACTCGGAGCCGTTCCTTTGGGCGGTCGGAACCGTTTGGGCTTTTGGCATGCTCATCGTGGGATTCTTGTTCTTCTGGAGAGGTGAGGAGAGCTATGGTCGACTATGAGATCTTGGATGCGACCATCGTTGCTGAAAACGTTCAGGTTCGATATACCGTAAACACCAACGATCCCGACCAGAGGGCAAAGGGAATTCGCCGTGTCGCGCAGACAATCGTCGGGCGATACGGCCAGACCACTGTTCGGGCGTTGCGTGGTGTGAACTTCGTTGCTCGTGAAGGTGAAATGGTCGGTGTCGTCGGTGCAAATGGTTCCGGCAAGTCGACGTTCCTTCGAAATATTGCTGGAGTCGAGCAACCTGATCGCGGTCGCATTCTTGTCCGCTACCAACCAGTGCTACTCGGCGTTAGCGCCGCTCTGCAACCGTCCCTATCTGGCAGCGAGAACGTTCGTTTAGGGTGCCTCGCAATGGGGCTTTCCCCAGAGGAAGCTACCGAAGCTTACGACTATGTCGTTGAGCTATCGGCACTGGGTGCTGCGATCCACCGACCTATGGGCACGTACTCCTCCGGAATGGGTGCGCGATTGCGTTTTGCGATTGCGTTGGCTGCGCGACCGAAGATTCTGCTCATTGACGAGGCGCTTTCGACCGGAGATGCAACATTCGCCGAACGGAGTGAGCGAGCTATGGACGAAATGCTTGCTCAAGCTGGAACGGTGTTGTTGGTCAACCACGCGGCCAAGGTTATTCAGGAGCTGTGCACTCGCGCTGTGTGGATGCACAAAGGCGAAATACTCATGAATGGTCCTGCCGAGGCAGTTGCTGAGAAGTATCGGTGGTGGGCTTGGAACGTGGCCAAGGGAAACGAAGCTATCTCGGACAAGCTCCTGCACGACGTAGTCAGTAATGCAGTAAAAGAAGAGATCGATGTTCTTGAGCCCGAACTCATCAGAGATCCCATCCCGAGGCACGCCGCTCGATCTACTAAGAAGAAGGCGGCACGGAATGCAAGGCACATCAAGCGTCGTCGAGTATTTGATGACGCCGGAGAACCTCTAATCTCCGACGAAGGAACACAAGATTCACAGGTCTGGCCGAAAGATCTGAGCGTAGATCTCCCAGCAGCTAAGTTTCCGGTACTGCCTAAACCAGCGTCTCAATCGGTAAGCTCGCCACGGCTCAATAGTGGGTCATCTCAGCTGCGGTTGCGCCCACGCGACAGCAAGGTTGTGCTTCGTGCTGAAAACCCTCAAGACCGTGCATCGACAGTGGCGGCGTCGGGTGACCTAACTGGCAGACGACTTAGCTCAAGGGCTCGGGAAATGGCTGACGAGAGATATCACCTTCGTCAGAAACGACGGAATGGTGAACAAGCAGTGGGTGCGCAACTGGATTCTGAGGAAGAGCAAGATCTTTCGAGAGATGCTTTCAAATGAGAGTTGGAATATTCGGGTCGTGTGTCAGCAGAGACACCTGCGAATATATGCAAGATGCTGTCGTGACGGTCTACGTTGCGAGGCATTCAGTAGCGAGCCTCATGTTCCCTCACAAGGAACGAGGGCTGGACGTCGGTGGAATCCACTCCCCATTCCAACAGAGAATGGTGCTCGGCGATCTGCATGGCAGTGGTCTTGACCGCATATCGGGCCACGCAGACGCTCTCGACGTCGTGCTTGTCGACCTCGTCGACGAGCGTCGTGGATATTGGCGTTTCCCTGACGGAACGATGATGACAAATTCCCTCGAGCTGGAGGCCTGTGGCGCTTCAAGGCAAGCCAGGCAGGCAGGGGCTCGTTTGGTGAAATTCGGCACCGACGAGCATTTCGATCAGTGGGTAGTTGGCTTTGACGTGCTAGTCGAGGGGCTGAAGTCGGCGAAATTGCTGAGTCGATCAATATTTATTGATATCGAGTGGGCAGCTGCAATTGAAGGGGCCCAACATCCGCAGAAGGACACGTTGTCCCTGCTCGGCCGTCGGGTGCGACGTCTCCAACGTGGGACAAGAGAAGCAAATAGAAGTCTCTTACGAGGTCAGGGACTTTCTGGTGCCTTGAGGAGTCTGCGACACGTCAGACCTACAGAGGCCGAAGAGTATTCAGACCGCGCATTCGCTGCAAATGCCGACTATTCTCGGTATCGTGAGATTGCTCGGTCGAAGATTCCATCGACCGTGACAAGAACAAGCGAACAGGTCCGAATCGGTCGAGATCACAAATGGGGGCCACAACCGTTCCACTACAGAGACGAGGACTACAGGTCGATCGTGCAAAGCGTCCGCGACCTGGTGGAAAAGTGGGGAACATCGTCGACTGACGCCAAGGCCAAGTGAAACGGCAAAAATGTCGACGCTGCTGGTCTCAGTATCCCAGCGATACCAGGTAGCGGAAGAACTCTGCGAGGTCGGTGCCGGCTAAAGCGTTTTTGAGTGCGGGCGTCGCCTCGGGATCGAAGTCGATAACGACTGTACCGTCCTCCTCACGACGCGAGTTCGTGGGCACGGTGACCATCGCGATGTCGTCACTTTGCAGGGAGCGGAGGCCATTGGCGATCTTGACGAGCTCACCTGTGCTCAGTTCGGCGTTGTGCTGAATGCTCGACGCGAAGTGTCCGAGCACAGCTGCGCCCTTGTTCGGATCCTTGACCAACCCGCCTGATTTGAGTCCCTGAACGAGTGCACGTACAACTGCACGTTGATTACGGGTTCGCGTCTGACCGGCATCATCGACCGGGTCGGCTGCAGTGAAGATCGCCGATGTCGCTCCGTCGAGGTTGTTCGTCCCTTCGACGAAGTCGGTACCGTCCGCGCTGAACTCAGCGCGGCTGTAGATCTGCAGACCACCGAGCTCGTCGATGACGCGCCCGAGTGCGTCCGATTCCAGTTGCGCGATGTGATCGATGCGGATGCCGAGGAACTCCTCAACCATGGCGACGATGACCGGCCACCCGCCCTCGTCGGCAATGGTCGCGAAAGTCTGACCGGCCTCGATCTGAGTGGAGGGATTAAGAACGAGACCTGCTGCGAAGTCGCCGGAGGCGGGAACGTGGATGACCGCGAAAGTGTCACCCTGACTTGATGTTTTCGGGGTCGCCTCGGCTAGGTTTCCGGGATTCGTCACACGAAGCATCAGGGTGCGGGAATCGTCCGCGGCTGGGCGGATGTCTGCGGGCGGGAAGGCCGCCTCGGCGGGGATGGTCTTCGACGCGTCATCGAACTCGGCACGGGCGGCATTGAGGTCCTTGAGAGAACCGATGGCAGAGACCATCTTCGTCAGCTTGGCCATGGCAGTCCTACTTCCTCTGTCCGGTCATTTGGTGCTGGTCTCAATAGTAGCCGCGGGTGGGATCGGTACGCGTAC
>NZ_JALDSX010000047.1 GCF_022748595.1 Brevibacterium sp. ZH18
GACCATTTGGTCGGGCCACACTCGTCATTCCCCCATGGTGTCCCTGTGCGGGACTGCCCTGATCGGGCTGCTGACGTGTCAGCCGAGTTTCTGTGCTCGCCGTTGTGCGAGCTCGTCCATAGCAAGAGCCGCCGAGTCGTCTTCGGGAAGGCGTTCACTCGGGAGTTCTGAGAGGCTGCCTTCGACTTCGTTCCAGACGCGTCCGACTGCGATGCCGAAGACGCCCTGTCCGCCCTGCAAGAGGTCGACGACCTCGTCGGCGGAGGTGCACTCGAACACGCTGGCACCGTCGGACATCAAAGTGATCTGTGAGAGGTCCTGGACACCTCGTGAACGCAGGTGATCGACGGCTGTGCGGATCGACTGCAGTCCGACACCGGTGTCGAGAAGCCGCTTGACGATCTTGAGGACGAGGATGTCGCGGAAGCTGTAGAGCCGCTGGCTGCCCGAACCTGTCGCATTGCGGATCGAGGGGGTGACCAGATCGGTGCGCGCCCAGTAGTCGAGGCGCCGGTAGCTGATGCCGACGACTTTGCACACGGTCGGACCGCGGTAGCCGGCCTCTTCGTCGAGGACGGGCAGATCGTCGTCGAACAGCAACCCTTGGGCAGACGACGGTATAGGCGTCGACTCGACGGTTTCATGACTTGAGCGGTTCACACCGACTCCTCCTTATAGTCCCTGGGGGAAGCGAGTTCGCTTGGAAGGACAGAGAACGTTTCCATTCTAGCCCTCTTCCCAGCGAACCTACAGTGGGATTCAACATGTCCAAGCTATTCTTCCTGGCCCGGTAGGACAAACACCTCAAGGTAACGATTTGTTCGTGTCGCCGTTATCGCAGTATTCGAACACCCGCTTCATGCGGAATACGATGGGTTGAGCCCTCCGAAATCAGTCTGCTTCTGGAGCAGTGCTGTCGCCCGCGGTACCGGTGCCTTCATCGGCCTGAGAGCCTTCGGACGGGACGTCGTCGGCCTTCTTATCCTCGGGCTTCTTCGGCTTGGCGCTGGTGAGCAGTTTGGTCTTGACGGTCGAAGCGTACTTGTCGACGTATTCCTGGCCGGAGAGGCGCATGATCTCGTACATGATCTCGTCGGTGACTGATCGCAGCAGGAACCGGTCGACAGGGAGACCTTCGTATTTGGAGAAGTCCATCGAGGAGCCGAAGACCACGCCGACTCGCCGGAACTTCGGAATCAGGCGACCGGCGGGCTGGATCTTGTCGGTCCCGATGATGGCGACAGGGATGACGGGTGCGCCGGATTCGAGGACGAGGCGCGCCACTCCGGTGCGCCCGCGGTAGAGCTTGCCGTCCGGGGACCGGGTGCCTTCGGGGTAGATGCCGAGCGAGTTGCCTTCACGGAGGACTTTGAGTCCCGATTCCAAAGAGGCCTGGGATCCGGATCCTCCGGCGCGGTCCATAGGAAGCTGGTTGTTGAGTTTGAAGAACCAGCGGGTGACCGTGCCCTTGATGCCGCGTCCGGTGAAATAGTCCTTCTTCGCCAGGTAGACGACGGGGCGCGGTGCCAGCAGGGGGACGAAGATCGAGTCCATGAAGTGGTTGTGGTTTCCGGCGATGATCGCGGGACCGTCGGAGGGCAGATTGTCCAAACCGCGGACCCAGGGACGGAAGAGGATCCGCAGAATCGGTCCGGCCACGACTCGTTTGAGAAACCAGTAGAACACGAGCACCCTTCCCTGTCACGACTCTTTGTCGTCCTCGGACATCATATATCGAGACCATCCCCGCACATTCATGCCATGCTGGGGCTATGGAGATCGACTTCTCACCGCAATCAGTGCCGACTGCACCCTACCGCCAGATGGCTCCCGACTCCCCCACCGCCGTGCTGCTTCTTCATGGGATCACGGGTTCAGCAGCTGCGTGGTTCCCGATTGCGCGAGCTCTCGCGGCCGAGGGCGTCAGCGTCAGTGTTCCGCTGCTGCCCGGCCACGGCACGACCTGGCAGGAGCTCAACACGACAGGTTGGAAGGATTGGCTGGATGCTGCAGAGGCTGAGCTCAGTTCTTTGCAGGAATCTCACGCGCACGTCGTCGTCGCCGGCTTGTCGATGGGAGGCGCACTCGCGTTGGCCCTGGGCGCCGTCGCATCACCGCCCGCAGCGATCATGCTCGTCAACCCGGCCCTCTACGTGGATTCTCCGCTGACTCCCGCGCTTCCTCTGCTCAAGCACGTGGTCGCCTCGGTGCCGGCGATCGGGGGCGACATCGCCCATCCGGGTCGTGACGAATACGCGTACGACCGGACACCGATCGCATCGGTGGCGTCATTCGCCTTCGCGTTGCGATCACTGCGCGAAGATCTGTGGCAGATCGACCGCCCTGTCACACTGTTCGTGTCCGGCCGTGACAACGTCGTGAGCCCGCGCACGCTGCGGACACTGCGATCGCGGCTGCCGCATGCTCCCACGGTCGTGTCCCTGCGCCGGTCCCGGCATGTGGCCACTCTGGACTTCGACGCGGACATCATCGCCGAGGCGGTGCTGAGCACCGCACGATCCCTGACCTCCACATCGTCACCCGCACCGTCAACCGCACCGTCACCCGCAACGGCAACGGTGACTGCCCCAGCGCCCGCCCATGACCCCGGTTCCGCCGCCGCAGGAGAGTCTGCGGACGGGGAATAGATGTTCCGCGAGGATTGCTGAACACGAATATGGACGATGAGGAGAACGAGGACTGGCGCGACCAGGTTCCCGAGTCCGAGCGGCTCGGCGATTCGTCGCGCATCAGCGACAGCCTCTGGAACGACCTCGTCAACCAGATCGCCGAACCCAGCTCCGTCATGGGCGACATGCCTGTCGACGAGGTCAGAGACAAGCTCGAGGAGAACGAGCACTGGGAGCCGGAACCTGCCCAGCCCATCGGATGGCGCACGGCCTCACCGACCCTTGTGCTGTCGGTGTTCGCCACGCTGGGCGCTGTTCTGCTTCTCGTCGTCGGCGCCATCTTCGTTCGCCCTCTGCCTGGATGGTTTCTGCTCATCGGCCTGACGATCGGCATCGGCGGCGCCATCGGACTGTTCTTCCATCTGCCGAAGAGCCGTTCTGCCGACGGAGGTGACGGGGCTGCCGTCTGATCGTCGCTCTGACAGCCTCTTCCGGCGTGCGCAATACGGATCTCGGCACTCTGCTCACCGAGGTGTCTGCCTGGGCTGCCTGATTGAATCGGAGCCTGTCGGCGCACCGTGTCAGTCCCGGGTGACAGACTGATCCCCATGTCCACGCCTTTCGACCGCGCCCCGACCGCAATCGATCACACCCAACTGTCCTTCGACAGCCTCGGCACGCCTCTTCACGATGTCACCTTCGTCATCGTCGACCTCGAGACGACCGGGACCAGAGCCGGGCAATCGGAGATCACGGAGATCGGCGCGGTCAAGACACGCGGCGGTGAAGTCCTCGGAGAATTCCAATCGCTGGTCAAACCCGAGCAGTCGGTCATCAGCCCGTTCGTGGCTCAGCTGACCGGGATCACCCACGCGATGGTCGATGATGCACCATCGATCCGGTCCGTGCTGCCCAGCTTCCTCGAATTCTCCATCGGCTGCGTTCTCGTGGCACACAATGCGCCCTTCGACATCGGCTTCCTCCGCTCGGCATGTGAGCGGCTCGACTATCACTGGCCGCAGCCGACGGTCCTCGACACGGTCACCTTGGCGCGGCGCGTCGTGGGACGCGACGAGGTCCGCAACCACAAGCTGTCGACGCTGGCGGCTCACTTCGGGACGCAGACCTCGCCCGACCACCGCGCGCTGTCCGATGCAAGGGCCACCGGGGAGCTGCTCCATCATCTTCTCGAACGATTCGGCGGCTACGGGATCACGACTCTCGAGGAACTCGCAACCGTCAGGCAGGCGGGCTGGGCGAAGCGGCAGGCCAAATCCCATCTGGCCAAGGGTGTTCCGGCCGAACCCGGCGTCTACATGTTCCTCGACGGCACTCGACGCGTCCTCTATATCGGGAAGTCGGGCAATATGGCCAGGCGGGTCAGAGGCTACTTCAACGCCTCTGAGAACCGAGGACGCATGGCCGAGATGATCACCGCCGCTCAGGAGGTTTCATGCCTGCCCTGTGCGCATGCGCTCGAAGCAGAGGTCAGAGAGGTGCGCCTGATCGGAGAGCTGGCGCCGCCGTATAATCGTCGGTCGAAGAATCCGGAGCGCAACTCCTGGATTGTGCTCAGCGATGAGGAGTATCCGCGGCTGTCCGTCGTCAGGTCACGTTCAGCACTGGAGAAGTCCCCTGCCCCACCGTTGGGCCCGTTCAGATCCCGGAAGTCAGCTCAGGCCGTCAAGGAGCTTATCGACACTCTGTTTCCGGTCAAACGCTGCACGGCGAAGATCACTGCAGCGAACCTCTCCGCGCACCGCCCTTGCGTGAGCTCGCAGGTCGGGCAGTGCGGCGGGCCGTGTGCGGGTGTCACCGACAAAGCCGAGTACCTCGAGACCATCGCGGACCTGTTCGCCCTTCTGGGCGGTGACTTCTCCTCGCTCCGTCGGCTGTGTACGGAGCGGATGGCCAGGCTGGCGACCGAGACCCGATATGAGACTGCGGCGGAGGTCAGAGATTCGATGCGAGCAGCTCTGGCGACCGCGGCGCGCGCTGAGACCGTGACGGCGCTGAGAGCTGTCCCGGAGATCTTCGCCTACGCGCCAGGACCCGAGGGCGGACTCGACCTTGCGGTGATCCGGCACGGCAAGCTCGCAGCGGCCTCCCACAGCGTCAGCGCGCAGGGCCTGGACGAGTCGTTTCACGCCCTGCGATCGACTGCCGAGTGGGTGCCAGCACCGGAGGCGCTTCCGTCCGACACGGACTCGTTGGCCGAGGAGACGCGACTGTTGGCGCACTGGCTGCAGACGGCGAGCCTCGCATCGGCCCAGGGATCATGGTCACTGCCCCGGGCCGGTGCGGCCTTCCACGCTCAGGAGTCAGGAACGATTCGACTCGGCGACGCGGTGTGAGACTTCGATGAGCTGATCGAGCTTCTGCGCGCCGAGGCCGGCGTCGACCGTCTCGCGGGCGATCTCGACCTTCGGCACCATTCGTTCGGTGAAGCTGCCTGCTGCCGATTCATCGGCTGCCACGAGAGCTGCTGCCGTATTGATGAGCACGATGTCACGAACGGCAGATTTCTCACCGTTGAGGACCGCACGTGTGATCGCCGCGTTCTCATCGGGGCCGCCGCCGCGCAGATCGTCCTTCGTGACTCGCTCGAAGCCCAGGTCCAGGGCGTCGAATGTCGTGTGTTCGACCTCCCCATGCCTGATCTCCCACACATCATTGACCTCGGTGTTGCTCAGTTCGTCGAGTCCGTCGCGCGAGCGGAAGACAACAGCCTGGTGGCCGCGCTTGGCGAGGGTGCCGACGACGAGAGGAGCCATCTGCGCATCGGCGACTCCGATCGCGGCATGGCGGGCCCGAGCCGGATTTGTCAGAGGGCCGAGGATGTTGAACGCCGTGGGCACGCTGATCTGGCGGCGGACAGCGGCAACGAACTGCATCGAAGGATGGAAGACGTTGGCGAAGCAGAACGCCAGCCCGACTTCCCTCGCAATGATGCCGGTCTGCTCGGGTGTGATGTCGAACCGCACCCCAAGAGCTTCCAGCACGTCGGCGGAACCCGACGCCGATGATGTGGCGCGGTTTCCGTGCTTGACCACCTGTTGTCCTGAGGCGGAGATAACCATCGCCGAGGTGGACGAGATGTTCGCTGTCTTCGCGCGGTCGCCGCCGGTGCCGACGATGTCCACGGAATCCTCGAGGCCGGGCAGCGGTACGGCGTGGTCCATCATGGCCGAGACGAGTCCGGCGATTTCAGCCACCGTCTCACCCTTCGTGTGGTGCGCAGCGAGGAATGCGGCCATTGTCACATCAGGGGTCTGTCCGGACATGATCTGGTCCATCGCCCACGCTGCCGCAGCCTCGTCGAGATCCTGCTGGTGCATGAGTGCCATGAGCAGATCCGGCCAATTGAGATTGTCGCCCTGAAGGGTTGTTCTGGGCCCGGAATGCTGAGTTTCCGGGGCTGTCGTACGCGGTGATTCCGTCATCCGAATGAGCTCTCCTCTGGGGACCTGCACCACCTCTGAAGACGAGGTGGACCTTACCTGCGGCATCCTATCCTGACTTCGACACGCGGGTACACGACGTCGGAAATACGAGATTGACGCACCAAATCAAGGTTTTCGCTACATCGTGTAGAAATTTATTCACCGAAACCTGGGTAAAAGATGAAAACTCACCCCGAGACGAGTAATAATGGGGTTGTGTCAACTGCCACTGCATCTCAAACAGCGCCAGCACATCCGGTTGTCAATCGTCCGAATGTGACCACGGTGGGCTTCATCGTGTTCCTCGCGAGCGACCTGATGTTCTTTGCCGCGCTCTTCGCCATGTACTTCACCATTCGATCCGTCGTGCCGGGATTATGGGAGACTCGAACAGAGATCCTCGATATTCCGTATGCCCTCGGCAACACGATCATCCTGGTGTCGTCTTCGTTCACGTGCCAGCTCGGTGTATTCGCTGCGGAGAGGTTCCGTCCTCGACGGACCGGTTCGCTGCTGAATATCGCCAAATGGGGAATGGTCGAGTGGTTCTACCTCACCTTCCTCCTCGGCGCAATATTCGTATCCGGGCAGGTGATGGAGTACGCCACGCTGGTCAGCGAAGGCATCGCCATCAACTCCGACGGCTACGGCTCCGTCTTCTACCTGACAACGGGCTTCCATGGTATTCACGTGACCATCGGACTCATCTGCTTCCTCCTCGTGATCGGACGATCCTACGGAGCGAAGAAGTTCGGTCATCACGAGGCCACCTTCGCGATCTGCGTGTCTTACTACTGGCACTTCGTCGACGTCGTCTGGGTCGGACTCTTCGGCGTCATCTACCTCCTCCAGTAGGCGGACTGAGATGCGCGGCCCCTCGGACTCACACAATTTCAAGCAAAGGACGATCACGTGAAGCTTTTAGCAGATCGCCGCAGGCATCCGATGGCACTGGTTGTGCTGCTCTTGGTGGGCCTGCTGCTGACTGGTGGAGCTTATGCTCTCTTCACCCAGACCTCGAGCGCCAAAGCAGATACGGCCAGCGCTTCGGACATCGAGAGCGGCAAGAAGCTCTTCGCTGCGAACTGTGCCACCTGCCACGGTCTCAGCGGCGAAGGTTCGAAGACCGGTCCCGGTCTCATCGGCGTCGGTGCCTCAGCAGTGGACTTCCAGGTCGGAACCGGCCGTATGCCTCTGCAGGCCAACGGCCCTCAGGCACGTGTCAAGGAACCTCAGTTCAATGACGAGCAGACTGCTCAGCTCGCCGCGTACGTCGGTTCGCTCGGTCCTGGCCCTGCTATTCCCGCAGAAGAGAACCTCGATGCTTCGAAGGGTGATCCCGCTGCTGGCGGCGGTCTCTTCCGCACCAACTGCGCCATGTGCCACAACGTGGTCGGTGCCGGCGGTGCTCTGACCCGCGGCAAGTACGCCCCCAACCTATCTGGCGTCTCCGGTAAGCACCTCTACGAGGCAATGCAGACCGGACCGCAGAACATGCCAATCTTCAACGACGCAAACCTGACCCCGGATGACAAGCGCGACGTGATCGCCTATGTCAACGAGGTCACCCAGACCACCTCCCCCGGCGGATTCAAACTCGGATCCTTGGGACCGGTCGCCGAAGGCCTCTTCATCTGGTTCTTCGGTCTCGGTGCCGTCATCGCAATGACAGTATGGCTGTCATCCAGGGCGAAGTGAGTCCATCAGTGTCGTTCACCATCCATTCCAAGAAAAGACGGGGAATTCAATGACCTCGAAAGAGCACTCCGGCGGCGGCAGCCAGCTCGAGGAGTTGAACGGGTTCACGAACCCGGGCCTGGTAGAGCACGTACCGCGGCTCTCGGACGGAGATCCGAAGGCCGATAGGGTCGCCGAGCGCCAGGTGGCGGCTTGGTTCATCGCGTCGATGATCGGCACCATCTGGTTCATCGTCTCGTACTTCCTGTTCGTCCCCGGCGAGTCAATGTCGAGCATCCGTCTGCACAACACATCAGTCGGCCTCGGTGCTGCCCTGGCGATGTTCTCTCTCGGAGCCGGTGCTGTGCTGTGGGCGAAGAACCTCATGAGCGATCATGAGGGCATCGACGAGCGCCACGACATCTCCGGCAGCGAAGAGGATCAGGCAGTTGCACTGGAGATCCTGCACCAGGCGAAGGAGGAGTCGGGCATCGCCCGTCGCCCCCTCCTGCGCAATACGCTGATCGCAGCTTTGGCCATCGCGCCGTTGCCTGCTGTCCTCGTCTTCCGTGATCTGGGCCCTCTGCCCGGCGACATGATGTTCCACACGCTGTGGGACAAGGGTGTGCGACTCATCCGCGATCCGGGCGGGATCCCGAGCGCAGACTCGGAGCGTCCGATCAAGGCTGAAGACGTCACGATCGGCTCGGCCTACCATGTTCTTCCGTCGGGCATCGGCGCCGACGATGGACCGGACCGGCCGATCAACGAGAAGGCTAAGGCCGCTGTCCTGCTCATGCGCATCAACCCGAATGAGCTCAAAGAAGATCCGGCCCGCAAAGACTGGTCACACGACGGCATCGTCGCGTACTCGAAGATCTGCACCCACGTCGGATGCCCCGTCGCACTGTACGAACACCAGACGCATCATCTGCTGTGCCCCTGCCACCAGTCGACGTTCGACGTGACCGAACACTGCAAGGTCATCTTCGGCCCCGCCAAGCGTCCTCTGCCGCAGCTGCCGATCACCGTGGACAGCGAAGGCTACCTGGTCGCCCAGTCGGACTTCGCTGAGCCTGTCGGTCCTACCTTCTGGGAGATCAATCACCCATGAGCACAACAACACAGCCAACAACAACGGTCGGCAAGGCTGCGACCTTCGTCGAATCGCGAGTAGGGGCTTCGGTCCTCGTTCGTGAGTTCGGTCGGAAGATCTTCCCGGCGCACTGGTCGTTCATGCTCGGTGAGGTCGCTCTCTACAGCTTCGTCATCGTCGTCCTCTCCGGTACCTTCCTGACCTTCTTCTTCCATCCGGCAATGGGTGAGCTGCACTATGAAGGTCCGTGGGTTCCGCTCCGCGGCGTTGAGATCTCTGAGGCGTACAACTCGACTCTCGCGATCTCGTTCGAGGTCCGAGGTGGTCTGTTCATTCGCCAGATGCACCACTGGGGTGCTCTGCTGTTCGTCGCAGCACTGAGCATCCACATGCTCCGCGTGTTCTTCACGGGCGCTTTCCGTCGTCCTCGTGAGCTCAACTGGGTCGTGGGCGTCCTGCTCGTCATGATGGGCATGGCTGCCGGCTTCACCGGATACTCACTGCCCGATGATCTGCTGTCCGGCAACGGCCTGCGCATCATCGACGGAATCCTCAAGTCGCTGCCGCTGGTCGGAACGTATATCTCGTTCTTCCTCTTCGGAGGCGAGTTCCCGGGCATCGACATTGTCTCCCGCCTGTACACCCTGCACATCATGATCGTCCCGGCGCTGCTCATCGCGCTGATCGGCGTCCACTTGGTATTCGTCGTCGTGCACAAGCACACGCAGTACCCCGGTGCCGGCAACACTGAGAAAAATGTCGTCGGCGAGCCGGTGATGCCGACGTTCGCAGCCAAGGGCGGAGGATTCTTCTTCCTGATCTTCGGTCTCCTGTCGTTCATCTCAGCGTTGTTCACGATCAACCCGATCTGGAACTACGGCCCGTATGACCCTTCACCAGTTTCGGCTGGTACCCAGCCTGACTGGTACATCGGCTGGGCCGACGGCTTCCTCCGCATCGTCCCGGGCTGGTTGGAGTTCTACATCGCCGGTTGGCCGATCTCGCTGAACATCAATAGCGCGGTCATCATCATGGGCGGCGTGTTCGGAGCGATGTTCATCTATCCGTTCTTCGAGTCGTGGCTGCTCAAGGACAAGCGCGAGCACCACATTCTTGACCGCCCGCGCAACAACCCGACGCGTACAGCCATCGGAGTCGCAGGAATCGTCTTCTACTGCAACATGTGGGCGGCTGCTTCCGGTGACATCGTGGCGGTGTTCTTCCAGATGTCGCTCAACGACATGATCTACATCTTCCGAGCCTTGTTCTTCCTTGGGCCGATCTTGGCGTACTTCATCACGAAGCGGATGTGCCTCGGCCTGCAGCGTAAGGATCGTGAGATCGCTCTGCACGGCCGGGAGACGGCGCAGATCATTCGACTCCCCCATGGTGAGTTCCTCGAGCGTCACGAAGCATTGCCTCCGCACAAGCTGTGGAAGCTGACCGCATTCGAGTCGCCGATTTACACACCTGCGGAGCCCAACGCCGAGGGCAAGATCACCGGTCTTGAGAAGTTCCGGGCACGCCTGTCGAGGTTCTTCTTCGAAGATCGTGTGGCACCGGTGTCGAAGCATGAACTCGAGGCTTCGCATCACGAACACGATTCGGCCGAGGGCGGCGGACACAAAGAGATCGGTTACTGATCGAGTCGGAGTTCGTTCCTTGCGATTCTGAGGAATCTGCGACATGACAAAGGGGCCCAACAGTTGATGTTGGGCCCCTTTGTCGTGCCATCATGGTGTGCCGTTGACTTTTCGACCGGCACAACTCAGCCGGCACCATCCGGCACCAGCCGGTGAGCGACGGTCAAACGTTGATCTTCCCCATGCCCGATGAGGTGCGAGCATGGTGGGGTCTTGGCAGTAACGGGGCTGGCCGAAGGCTCGTGTGTGGCCGTGGCGCTTGCTCGACGCTAGTGCGGCGGCCAGGTGGCCACGGCAGTCTGTCGGTCGGTTGCCAGCGCAGACCACCGGCATATTGGCGTTCCTTGCGGCTACAGCCCACGGTCTCGCCATGAGCGCGCGAATGACTGGCTGGTGCTCCTAGCTTGCGCAGGAGCAAGGTGATGTCGGCAGCCGTCTTGAGATCCCCGTAGGCAGGGCACGAGAGGTCGCTGTCGCCGTCCCCCATATATCGACGGACGCAGCCGAGCCGCCGGCGTTCACGGCTTGGGCTCTTGTGCTGTTCGGCCACTGTCGACCAGCCACTTCCCCGGCCACCGTCGACCGAAGAAGACGGTATCGAAGCCGAAAGCGTCCCACAATGCTGGACCCCGTTCAACTGTGGCTGGTGGCTCACACCTGAGGTCTCGCGCATGAGGCTCACCGGTGTTGACAGCCCCGGCGCAGGGAAGCGCGAAGAACCCCCGACTCATCAGTCGGGGGTTCTTCGCAGATGGGGTGAAGACGTGGAGTCAGGCCTGCTTCACGGACTTGATGAACGGGGCACAGATAACGGCGACTGTTGCGAGGATCCCACCGATGACGAAGGCGATATGAGCGCCGTCGAACAGTCCATCGACAAGGTCAGAGCCTGCACCGGACTCAGCAGCCGCGACGGCGCTCATCACGGTCACGAAGATGGTGGTCCCGACCGCGCCGCCAAGTTGTTGTCCAGTGTTGAAGATGGCCGATCCGTGTCCGTAGAGCTCGTAAGGAACGTCGCTCAGCGCAGCCGAGAGCAGACCGGTCATCAGCATCGCCAGACCGATGCAGAAGATCGAGTGGAACATGACGATGAACCCGAGCGCCGTGCCCGGATCAACTGTGGTGAACAGCCACTGCCCCAGAGCCAACATAAGTGCACCGGGGATCAGAACAGGTCGCGGACCGTGGCGGTCATAGACGCGTCCGAAGATCGGCCCCACAGCAATCTGCACCAGTCCCCCGGGAAGGAGCATCATGCCGATCGTCATGGTGCTCAGGCCGCTGCCGTTCTGCAGGAAGATCGGCAGGATCACCACGGTGCCGAGCAGAGTGCCCATGGCGATCATGATCATGATGATGCTGAGCCTGAAGTTGCGATTCTTGAACGGCTGGAGATTCAGCAGTTCCCGGCCGCTACGGGTCAGGCGCATCTGTCGGACGATGAAGATGACAAGAGCTGCCACACCGATGACACCGCTGACCAAAGGCAGTGTGAGGTCGTCCAAGGCGCCGCCGACTGTGGAGATCGCGTAGACCAACCCGCCGAATGCGAAAGCCGAAAGTATCACCGAGATGACGTCGACAGGGACCTTGCGGGTGGCAGACGGCACCTTGATGAAGATGATGCCAAGCGCCAGGACCACGACCGCAAGAGGCGTCATGAGTGCGAAGATCCAATGCCAGGACATCGTATTGACGATGACGCCCGAAATGGTCGGGCCGATGGCCGGACCGACCGCGATGACAATCGAATTCAAGCCCATGACAGTCCCGCGGCTTTTGGGCGGCACGAAGGTCAGTGTCGTGTTCATCAGCAACGGCAGCACAATTGCTGTGCCGATTGCCTGAATCACACGGGCGACCAACAGGACGCTGAAGGTGGGAGCAACTACGGCAAGCACGAGTCCGATGAGGAAGCTGCTCAGCGCGAAGACGAATAGCCCGCGTAGGCTGTATCGCTGTAGGAGGTAGCCGGTCAATGGGATGACAACTGCCACGGTGAGCAGGAAGCCGGTGGTGAGCCATTGGCCCGTTGATGCAGACACACCGTAGTCGATCATGATCGACGGCAACGCCACAGTGAGCACCGTCTCGTTGAGGATCATCAGGAACGCGCCGAAGGCCAGAGCACCGATGATCCCGGTGAGTTGCTTCCTCGGCAGTGGGCGCGAGGCCTGTGTCGCTGCGTCGGCCGGAGTGGAAATTGAGCCTGTGGCCGAATCAGCCATGGGTAGCTACCTCTTCTGTAAGATGGGAATCGCCTCAATCATGTCATGCTCTGACAGATTTTGTCCGCGAAAGATGTCAGTGTGTGACACGATAGACAGTTCAGATGAACCTCTGCCTTTCAGAGACCTCATCACCCACTCTCGACTAGGAGCAGAATCTTGGGTATCCGTGAAGAGCACCGCGTGCGCATGCTGCAGGAGATCCAGCGAGCCACGCTCGAGCTGGTCGAAGAGCAAGGCCTTGAAGCGACGACTGTCGGTGAAATCGCCCGTCGCGTCGGCATCTCAGAGCGGACGGTCTTCCGCTACTACGCCTCCAAAGAGCATGCGCTCATGCCCGGTCAGCAAGGATTGATTGACGCTCTTACCAGTGTCGAAAGCACACATGTCACTGCTGATGGAATCCTGGACGACCTCCTCGCAGTGAGCCGCGGTCTGTTCGCCTACGAGGTCGAACAGCGCGACTTTCGCAGGATCTCTAGGCTGATGGTCCAACAGCCCGAGATGCTCCGAGTCGTCACACAGCAGGAGCGACGACTGGTTGAGGCATTGAGTGCAACCCTAGTGCGGCGCGGGCCGCTCCGGGCTCTGCAAGCGCTCCTGGTAGCCGAAGTTGTGACAGCGACTTGGCGGATCGCTTGGCAGTCCTTTGCCACTGAAGAACTCGCCGGTGTGGAGTCCGATCCACTGGCGCTGTTCGATGAGACTGTACGTGAGCTCGGTCGGCTGTTTCCAACCGGGCAGACCCCTGGGTCCGCGGTTGCTGAGTGACGAGGCTCTGCACAGCTGAGAAGAGCTGGACCATCAGATGATTGGGGCAGTCTCTCGATGAAGACACTGATGGCCCGGACTCCTAAGAGTCCGGGCCATCAGAACTAACTGCTGTCAGTGTTCGTCCTGCAGCGAATCAGTGGGCGTGATCTCCACGATCGTGTTCGAAGGTGAGTCCGATCAGAGCGACGAGTCCGAGGACAGCGCCGAAGGGGAAGATCCACCAGCCCATTGCGATGCCGTAAAAGGAAACGGCTGCAGCGCCCGCACAGGCGATCGGCCACCAGCTCCACGGGCTGAAGAAGCCGTAGTCCGCATCGGCATCGGCGATCTCTGCCATCTCGTTGTCCTGAGGCTGGCGTCCAACACGGCGATCGGTCAACCAGAGGTAGACGCCGATCATGATGGACATGACGCCAACGAGAAGGAGAGCCGGGAAGCCGACCATCTCGGTGAACTTGGTGTAGAGCCCATAGACGACACCAACGGCGATGAAGAACAGACCGTTGACCAGGAATACGGTGATCGACGATTTCACTTGACGTTTCCTCCGGTGAGTTGGGAATCAGCGACACCGTGACCGGCGTATTCGAGCAGCTCCGGGTGGTTCACATCGAATGCCGGACGTTCCGAACGGATACGCGGCAGCGAAGTGAAGTTGTGGCGCGGGGGTGGGCACGATGTTGCCCACTCGAGCGAACCGCCATAGCCCCACGGATCGTCAACGGTAACCTTCGGTGCGTTGCGAGCGGTGATCCACACGTTCCAGAAGAACGGAACCATCGACAGGCCGAGCAGAAGTGCGCCAACTGTCGAAACCTGGTTCATCCATGTGAAGCCGTCCTGTGGCAGGTAGTCGGCGTAACGACGAGGCATGCCGTCGACACCCAGCCAGTGCTGGACCAGGAAGGTGGCGTGGAAGCCGATGAACAGCATCCAGAAGTGGATGTGTCCGAGCTTCTCATTGAGCATCTTGCCCGTCCACTTCGGCCACCAGAAGTAGAAGCCGGCGAACATCGCGAAGACGACGGTGCCGAAGATCACGTAGTGGAAGTGAGCAACGACGAAGTACGAGTCAGAGACCTGCTGATCGAGTGCCGGGCTGGCGAGGATGACGCCGGTCAGACCACCGAAGAGGAATGTGACGAGGAATCCGATGGACCAGACCATCGGCGTTTCGAAGGTGATGGACCCTCGCCACATCGTTCCCACCCAGTTGAAGAACTTCACACCTGTCGGGATGGCGATGAGCATCGTCATGAAGGCGAAGAACGGAAGGGCGACAACACCGGTGACGTACATGTGGTGCGCCCACACAGTCACGGAGAGCGCAGCGATCGCAATCGTCGCGAAGACCAGTTCCTTGTAGCCGAAGACAGGCTTGCGGCTGAAGACAGGGAAGATCTCGGTGACGATGCCGAAGAACGGCAATGCGATCACATAGACCTCGGGGTGTCCGAAGAACCAGAACAGGTGCTGCCAGAGCACTGGCCCTCCGTTGCCGGGGCTGAATACATGGGATCCCAATACGCGGTCAGCTCCCAACACGAGCAGAGCAGCTGCGAGAGGCTGGAAAGCCATCAGAACGAGGATGCCTGTGATCAGTGTGTTCCAGGTGAAGATCGGCATACGGAACATGGTCATACCGGGCGCACGCATCGTGATGATCGTGGTGATGAAGTTGACCGAACCGAGAATCGTGCCGATGCCCTGCAGAGCCAGACCGAGGACCCAGAGGTTGCCTCCTGCGCCTGGTGTGAACGTCGTATTGCTCAATGGCGCGTAGGCCGTCCAACCGAACGAGGCCGCACCCTGTGGGGTGAGGAAGCCGGAGATGGCGATGAAGGAGCCGAAGAGGTACATCCAGAATGCGAAGGCGTTCAGGCGTGGGAACGCAACGTCAGGTGCACCGATCTGCAGAGGCATGATCACGTTGGCGAAGCCGGAGAACAGCGGTGTCGCAAACATCAGCAGCATCAGTGTGCCGTGCATCGTGAACAGCTGGTTGTACTGTTCCTTCGTCTCGATGATCTGCATGCCGGGCTCGAAGAGCTCGAGGCGGATGATGAGAGCCATCACGCCGCCCACGCAGAAGAAGAGGAACGAGGCGATGAGGTACATGTACCCGATCGTCTTATGGTCGGTGGAAGTGATCCAGTCGACGATGATCTTGCCCTTGCTCCGTGGGACTACCGGGGCATCAAGAGCTGTGTGATCCATCGTGGCGGTCATTTTTCAGCACCTTCTTTCGGGTACCAGTTGCGATCGTACTCGGCCCCAAGCTGACCGGTGTTGCCCTCATCAGCGAGCGACTTGGTGTACTTCTCGAAGTCAGCCTTGGATACGACCTTCACATTGAAGAGCATCTCTGAGTGGTACTCACCGCAGAGTTCGGCGCACTTGCCGACGTATTCGCCTTCTTTTTCAGCACGCAGATGCAGACTCTGGTCGTGACCAGGGATCATGTCGCGCTTCTCAAGGAATGCAGGAACCCAGAACGAGTGGATGACGTCACGCGAGTGAAGTTTGATCTCGAGGTCGGTGTCGACCGGGAGGTAGAGAGTCGGGGCGTTCTCGCCCGGCTTCTCGGAGCCGTCGAGGTGAACCTGAGTTCCGGCGAAGTACACGTCCTGGTTGACGTAGTTGAAGTCCCACGCCCACTGTTTGGCGGCGACTTCGATGACCTGCTCACCAGGAGTGGTGTCGTCGGTGGTCTTCTCCATGACCTGGACGCTCTGGAAGAAGAATCCAAGGACCAGGATGACCGGAGTCACCGTGAACAGAATCTCAATGGGCATGCTGTACCGCAGCTGCACAGGCAGACCGCGATCGTTCTTGCGGCGACGGTACGCGACCATCGACCACAGAATGAGCGCCCACACGATCAGTCCCACGATCATCAAAGCGATCCAGCCACCATTCCACAGCGAGGTGTATGCCTCGGTGTGGCTGGTGGCGCCCTTTGATTCGACGGGGAAGAACCCTGTGGAGACCTGCTCTTTCGTGCAGCCGGACAGCAGCACCGGTACAGCGGCGGCGCCAAGAATGCCGAGCCGCTTCGCCCAGGACCGCTTCAGTCCTGACTGATTCGGAGAATCCACGTGCAGCCTTTCACAACCTTTTCGCATCTCGGGGGAGCCGAAAAGCGAATTCTTACTTTGTCACTGATAAGACTACCGCTACACACGGTAGAAATTCACATACAGATGTTCATTTGTTGAGAAGAACCTGACAATGATTGCCCTGGAGGGCGGAATCTAGCCGCGCGGAGTACTCGAGCCCGCTGATCTCCGACACGCCGAGAGTCGCCAGATGTGGCGTCTGCCACTGTGTGTCGATGAGCCAGTCGGACTGCTCCCCCGCCACCTTCGCTTCATCGTCCGAGGTGGAGTCGGTTGCCGGTCCATCGTTCTCGAACAGTGAGACCAAATATGCCAGGGCTGCCTTGGACGCGTCGCGCTCGACGTGGAACATGGATTCTCCGGCAAAGAATGAGCCGATGGCGACACCGTAGAGGCCGCCGACGAGACGGTCCTGCGACCATACTTCGACCGAGTGAGCCCAACCCTCCCGATGGAGGCCAGTGAAGAGACGGATGATGTCTTCGGTGATCCAGCTGCCGGTTCGACTCGGATCGGCGCAGGCGCGGATCACCTGGTCGAAGTCGGCGTCAACACTGAAGTCGAAGTGGCGCATCGATTTGCGCAGACTCTTGCTGACCTTGAGGTCGCCGGGGAGCAGGACACCGCGGTGCCGTGGTGCCCACCAGCCCATCCGCCCCGAGCCGCCGCTGCCGATTCCCATTGGAAACAACCCGGCCCGATACGAAGAGAGGACCTGGGGCTGCGAAGCCGTGTATGACACGGCGCGCAGATCCTCCAGGTCCATCTCAGTGAATCTCAGTTCTGTTTCAGCAGGCGAACATCAGTGGAATGAGTCGCCGCAGGCGCATGATCCGCCGGCATTCGGGTTGTCGATCGTGAAGCCCTGCTTCTCGATCGTGTCGGCGAAGTCGATGGTCGATCCGCCGAGGTAGGGAACGCTCATACGATCGACGATGACCTCGACGCCGTCGAAGTCCCTGACCGCGTCTCCGTCGAGGAAGCGCTCATCGAAGTAGAGCTGGTAGATCAGGCCGGAGCAGCCACCGGGCTGCACGGCGACGCGCAGACGCAGGTCGTCGCGTCCTTCCTGCTGCAGCAGGCTGCGCACTTTGTCAGCCGCTGTGCTGGAGAGTTCGACCTCGTGTGTGGCCGTAGCTTCGTTCGTCACAGTCATGGTTACTCCTTATTTCGTTCCTGGGCCCAGGCTACACCGCGAACAACGCTTCCCGGGTGAGCGGTATTCCCTGATGGTCATGAATTGTCGTCTGCCAGCCTCTGCAGGAGCAGGGCTTCGGCAACGATCGCGGCCTTGAAGTCAGGCAGATAGAGAGACTCGTTGGCGCTGTGCGCCCGGGCATCGGGGTCTTCGACGCCGGTGACGAGAATCGATGCCTGGGGGAAGACATCGAGGAGATCGGCGATGAACGGGATCGAACCGCCGATTCCCATCGTCACGGACTCGGTCCCCCACGCGTCGGTCAGCGCCTGGCGTGCGGTCTTCACCACAGGGTCGGCGAGGTCGGCCTGCCACGGGCTCCCGCCCTCGGTGTCGCCGATTCTCAGGCTCGCCCCGAACGGCAGGTTCTCTCGCAGGTGTGCCTCAACTGCTCGGACTGCGTTCTCCGGGGTGTCACCCGGGGCCAGACGGATCGAGAGCTTCGCCCGCAGGCTCGATTGGAGGGTGTTCGAGGACACGTCCACATCGGGGATGTCGAGGCCGATGACAGTGACCGATGGCTGGGTCCACAGGCGTGAGGCCAGCGAGCCGGACCCGATGAGAGCGGTGGATTCGAGGACACCGGAGTCCGTGCGGATCGTGGCTTCGTCGTAGTCGATTTCGCTGTGGGTCTCCGACTTGAGCCCGGCCACGGCCACCGAGCCGTCGTCATTGTGCAGCGTGGCGAGGACGCGGGTCATCGCGAGCATCGCGTCGGGGACGATTCCTCCGTACATACCCGAATGCACGGCATGATCGAGCGTCGTGACCTCGAACTCCACCGCGCACATCCCCCGCAGGCTCGTCGTCAGTGCCGGCACGCCCGCCGCCCAGTTGCCCGAATCGGCCACGACGATGACATCGGCCGAAAGTCTGTCCTGATAGGTCTCGAGGAAATTGCGGAAGCTCGGGCTGCCGGCTTCCTCCTCGCCTTCGAAGAAGAGCGTGACACCGACGCCGAGGCGGTCTGCCAGGAGCCGCAGGGCCGTGAGGTGGACCATGATGCCGGCTTTGTCGTCAGCGGCACCGCGACCGTAGAGCCGGTCCCCCACCCGTGTGGCGACGAAGGGCTCGGTGTTCCACGCCTCAGGCTTTCCCGGAGGCTGCACGTCATGGTGTGCATAGAGAAGGACTGTCGGTGCCCCTTCCGGCGCCGGCACCGAGGCGACGACGGCGGGGTAGCCGTCCGTGCCGTCGGGCTGTGAGGCGTGGAGGATGTCGACGTCGAGGCCGAGGCCGCGCGCCAACCCTGCGACCGCCTCGGCGCTGGAGCGGACATTGGAGGGGTTGAAGCTTGGCCAGGCGACCGATGGGATCGCCACGAGATCGGTCAGTTGGGTCAGGACCTCGTCGAAAACCTGATCCAATTCGGCATGCAATTGCGCACTGGTGAGTGCAGAAGTCGATTCGCTCATTCTCCAAAGGTAGTATCTGTTGGGTGTTCGGACGCAAAAAAACTCACGAGGATGCGCAATCCTCCGCCAATCGACCGGTGAACCATGAAGGTTCGCACCCCGAAGCCGCACAGCGGCGCGAGGCCGAGGCCAAGAAAGGACGGCCGACGCCTAAACGCAGCCAGCAGGAATCGGTGCGCAAGCAGCCTCTGGTCAACAAGGATCGCAAGGTAGCGAACCAGAAGGCCAAGGAAAACACGCGCAAAGAGCGCGATCGCGCCCGCATCGGCATGATGAACGGTGAGGAGAAGTACCTCACCCGCCGTGACAAGGGGCCCCAGCGCCGCTACGTCCGCGACTACATCGATGCGCGCTTCTCCATCGGGGAGCTGTTCATCCCGGCGGCGATCCTCATCCTCGTCGTCGCATTCACGCAGCCGGTGCAGGTGCAGCAGTACTTCACCTATGCGGTGTGGGGCCTGTTGGCTCTGGTCATCCTCGACGGACTCGTCGTCAACTACATCCTCAAGGGACGACTCAGGGCTAAATTCGGCACCGTCGAACGCGGACTCGCGTTCTACGCGATCATGCGCAGCGTCCAACTGCGGCCACTGCGCATGCCCAAGCCGCAGGTCAAGCGCCGCCAGTACCCTTCTTGAGCAGTCCCTGCGGCCGTGAGCCGCGGGAGCCGCGGGAGCCGCGGATGATCCGACTCGGCCAGAACGGACCTGAGTAGATCAGCTCCGAGTAGACCTGGACGAGATCGGCTCCCGCTGCCAGGCGTGCCCGCACGTCAGTGGCGTTAGCGACACCGCCCACGGCGATGACGCTGAGGTCGTCACCGACGGTCTTCTTGACCAGACGCAGCACTTCGAGCGAGCGTTCGGCCAGCGGTCTGCCGGAGACTCCCCCGGCCTGGTTGCGAGCGAACTCGGCATCTTTGCCCGTGAGCACATCGCGGTTGATCGTCGTGTTCGTCGTGATGAGGCCGTCGACCCCTGCCCGCACGGCAAGCCGACAGATCTCGACGACATCGGCGTCGGCGAGATCAGGGGCGATCTTGACCAGCAGGGGCACATGACCCAGTGATGAACGGGGCGCCGGAACCACCTCGGCGGCGGTGGAACGGACCGCCGCGATGATCGGCTCCAAGCTCGACACGGACTGCAGGTCGCGCAGACCCGGCGTGTTCGGGGAGCTGACATTGATGACCAGATAATCGGCCAGCGGGGCCAGGGCCCGAGCTGATGCGGCGTAGTCCTCGACCGCGTCGGCAGCCTCGACGACCTTGGTCTTGCCGATGTTGATTCCCACGATGGGGCGATGGGCCTGCGGCAACTTCGCGAGCGACTTCCGCTGCTCTTCGATGTTGAAGGCGGCCTGCCTGGCACCCTGATTGTTGAAGCCCATGCGGTTGAGCAGCGCAGAATTGTCACGGAGCCGGAAGAGGCGTGGTGTGTCATTGCCCGGTTGGGCGTGCGCGGTGATCGTACCGGCCTCGATATGTCCGAAGCCCATCGCAGCTAGGGCCCGGATGCCGTCGCCGTTCTTGTCGAAGCCGGCGGCCAGGCCGAGACGATTGGGAAACGGCAGGCCGAGCACGTCCACCTGATCACGAGTGCCACGGGACAGGATCAGACGCAGCAGCCGCCCCAGGCCAGGGATCGCGTCGATGACCTTGAGGGCCGTGAACGAAAGATGGTGGGCGCGCTCGGCATCCATGGGCACGAAGAGAAGTCTGAAGATAAGTGAGTACACGCCCTCCAGAATATGTCAGTCCCGACCGAGGCCGGGGATGGGACAGGCCGCGTTTATCCATCCCCTGTGATTAGGCATTAGGATCAATTCAACGTTCAAAGACGATGAAAGGGAATATATGCCCGGTGCATCCACGCCAAGCAGCTATGCCACAACCTCACCTCTGAAAGCCACCGCTTCTGTTCTGGTGCTGGGAATCGCAGATGGGACGGTCCTCGGACTCGGTTCCGCGAAAGCGGCGCGAACAGCCGTCGACGATGCGGCACGCGCCATCGAGTTCTCCGGCAAGGCCGGATCGACTGCCCGGGTCCCCGCACCCAGGGGATTCTCCGCCGAGAGCATCCTTCTCGTCGGCCTCGGATCCTTCGATCCCGCCGCCAGCAGCGCCGAGGCACTGGCCGATTCCCACGAGGTCCTACGCCGCGCGGCTGGAAACGCGCTGCGTGTTCTGGGTGGAACGTCGTCGATCGCCGTAGCTCTGCCGACCACCACCGCCGAGGCGGTCGAAGCAGTCGCCGTCGGCGTTGGCCTGGGCGCCTACCGCTTCCTCGAGTACCGCAGTCAAGATGAGTCGAAGGTTCCCGGCGCAGTCACTGTCCTGGGCCCCAAGGGCAGGGAGAACGCCGCAGCGGCGGAGCGTGGAGCGGTCATCGCCGCCGCCACGAACCGTGCCCGCGACCTCGTCAACACCCCGCCGCTCGACCTCTACCCCGAGTCATTTGCGCAGATCGTTGCGGACCAGGGCAAGGACCGCAAACTCAAGGTCACCGTGCTGCGGGAGAAGGAACTGGCTGCCGGCGGATACGGCGGAATCCTCGGCGTCGGTCAGGGATCGACCCGTGGACCCCGCTTGGTCAAGGTCGAATACCGGCCCAAGCGCGCCAAGCGCCACATCAGCCTCGTCGGCAAGGGAATCACGTTCGACTCCGGCGGCCTCTCCCTCAAGCCCGCAGCCAGCATGGAGGACATGAAGTCCGATATGGCCGGCGCTGCCGCAGTCGTTCAGGCTCTGTTCGCGATCGCTGAACTGGGATTGCCCGTGCGGGCCACCGCATGGTTGCCCCTGGCTGAGAACATGCCCGGCTCGTCGGCACAGCGTCCCAGCGATGTGCTGCGCATGCGCAGCGGCAAGACCGTCGAAGTCACGAACACCGATGCCGAGGGCCGTCTGGTCCTCGCTGATGCGCTGGCCGATGCCGATGCTGAGAAGCCGGACCTGCTCATCGACGTCGCCACACTGACCGGCGCACAGGTCGTCGCTCTGGGCAACCGCACATCCGGAGTCATGGGCGCCGAGGCTGCTCGAGCTGAGATCACAGCCTCGGCGAAGATCGCCGGTGAAGAGATGTGGGCCATGCCGATTCCCGAGGAGATGCTCTCCGGGTTCGACTCGACGTCCGCCGACCTCAAGAACTCAGGGCCCCGTCCGGGCGGCATGCTCGCCGCGGCCGCGTTCCTGCAGGAATTCGTCGGTGACGATGCCAACTGGGCGCACATCGACATCGCCGGACCGAGCTTCAACACGGGCTCGGCGTTCGGCTACACGCCCGTGGCTGCGACAGGTGCCGCGGTGCGGACTCTGATCCAGGTGGCGGAGGCGATGGACTGAAAGGCCAGTTCTACACGCTGTCGATCTCGACGTGATCATCCACACCTGTGTCGAAACAGACAGTATAGGCTTTCGCCCTTGGCGAGAAAAGTGGAAAGATAAGAAGGAAAGCTGCGTACCGCAGGCTTATTCACAGCTACGAGGAGTAATCCGTGAGTGACTCATTGACCTACGACCTTGTCGTCCTGGGCGGCGGAACCGGCGGCTATGCCGCGGCTCTGCGTGCTGCAGAGCTCGACATGAAGGTTGCTTTGATCGAACGCGACAAGGTTGGCGGCACATGCTTGCACCGTGGTTGTGTTCCTACGAAGGCCCTCCTGCACGCCGCAGAGGTCGCCGACACGGCGAAGGACTCGTCGAACTTCGGAATCGATGTCGAATTCAAGGGAATCGACATCGAGAAAGTCCTCGACTACAAGAACAATGTCATCTCCCGCAACTACAAGGGCCTGCAGGGCCTGGTCAAGGCACGCGGGATCGACACCTACTTCGGCACCGGCAAACTGAGCGCCAAGGACACGGTCGAGGTCAAGGGTGAAGACGGTGACCATACGGTCAAGGGCACGAACGTACTCCTGTCCACCGGTTCCACTTCGAAGACGATCGGCCTCGACATCACCGACCGCGTGCTCACGAGCACCGAGGCGCTGCAGTTGAACAAGGTCCCCGGTTCGGCGATCGTCCTCGGCGGCGGCGTCATCGGCGTCGAGTTCGCCAGCGTGTGGTCGTCCTTCGGCGCGAAGGTCACCATCGTCGAGGGTCTGCCTCACCTCGTGGCCAACGAGGACGAGACGATTTCGAAGAACCTCGAGCGTGCCTTCAAGAAGCGCAAGATCGGCTTCAAGCTCGGCGTCATGTTCAAGGGCGTCGAGGAGACCGCTGACGGAGTCAAGGTGACTCTCGACGACGGTTCGGTCCTCGAAGCCGAATACCTCCTCGTCGCCGTCGGCCGTGGCCCGGTCACCGAGGGCTTCGGCTTCGAAGAGCAGGGCATCCCGATGGATCGTGGATTCGTCCTCGCCAACGAACGTCTCCACACCGGCGTCGGCAACATCTACGCCTGCGGCGACATCGTCCCCGGTCTGCAGCTCGCCCATCGGGCGTTCGGACAGGGAATCTTCATCGCCGAGGAGATCGCTGGGCTCAACCCGGTTCCGGTCCTCGAATCCGGAATCCCCCGCGTCACCTACTGCGAGCCCGAGATCTTCTCGGTCGGACTCTCGTCGAAGCAGGCTGCGGAGAAGTATGGAGCCGACAGCGTCGAATCCATCGAATACAACCTGGGCGGCAACGGCAAGTCCGTGATTCTGGGTACGACCGGGCTGATCAAGGTCATCCGTGAGAAGGACGGACCAGTCGTTGGTGTCCATGGCATCGGCGCCCGTCTGAGCGAACAGGCCGGTGAAGCCCAACTGATCGTCAACTGGGAGGCATTCCCAGAGGAAGTCGCGCAGCTCATCCACGCGCACCCCACGCAGAATGAAGCGCTCGGCGAAGCCCACCTGGCTCTCGCCGGCAAACCCCTGCACTTCCACTCTTAAGATCCGAGGAGACGAAAGACATGTCGAATTCCGTGCAGATGCCGGCTCTCGGTGAGTCGGTGACCGAAGGAACAGTCACTCGCTGGCTGAAGTCCGTCGGCGACGAAATCGAAGTAGACGAACCATTGCTCGAGGTGTCGACCGACAAGGTCGACACTGAGATCCCCAGCCCGTATGCGGGTGTCCTGGAGAAGATCCTGGCCGACGAGGACGATGTCGTCGAAGTCGGCGGCGATCTGGCCTACATCGGCGACGGCAGCGGATCCGACTCCGCTGAGTCCGCTCCGGAAGAGGATTCTTCCGATGCAGAGCCCGAGTCTGACTCTGCTGATGCGGAAGCAGAAGCCGAATCCGCTCCTGCCGAAGAATCTGCTTCGGAGTCCGCAGACGATTCCGCTGCAGAAGCCCCAGCCGCTTCGGCCTCCGAGGGCGAGGGCACCGAGATCACGATGCCGGCTCTCGGTGAGTCCGTGACCGAAGGCACCGTGACCCGGTGGCTCAAGGAGGTCGGCGAAGAGGTCGAGGTCGACGAACCTCTCCTCGAGGTGTCCACCGACAAGGTCGACACCGAAGTGCCGTCGCCCGTCGCCGGAATCGTCCAGGCCCATCTGGCCGAAGAGGACGAGACCGTCGAGGTCGGTGCTCCGCTGGCTCGCGTCGGCTCGGGCGCGCCTGCGTCCGATGATTCAGCGCCGGCTGCCGACGATGATTCGTCCTCCTCCGACGAGGCTGCAGCTGATGAAGCTCCCGCCGCGGAAGAGGCAGAAGAAGCCGCTCCCGCTGAAGAGAAGAAGGAAGAGGCCGCACCTGAGCCTGCGAAGGCCGAGTCGAAGCCCTCTGCTCCAGCAGCACCGAAGGCGGCTGAGAAGTCGTCTGAGGCAGCTGCGTCGGCTCCAGCCGCGGCTGAGACCGTCGGCGAGAACGCCGGTTATGTGACACCTCTCGTGCGCCGACTGGCACGTGACGAGGGCGTCGATCTTTCAACAGTGAAGGGCACCGGCGTCGGCGGTCGCATCCGCAAGCAGGATGTCATCGCCGCTGCTGCGAATCGCGGTACCTCCCAGTCGGCTGACGCGGCCCAGGCTGCTTCTGCTTCACAGGCTGCCGGCGGTGCGAAGGCACCGTTCAAGCTCGAGATCCCCGAGGAGGCTGCGAAGCTGCGCGGCACCACGGAGAAGGCTTCGCGCATCCGGCAGACCATTGCCAAGCGGATGAGCGAGTCGCTCGAAGTCTCGGCCCAGCTGACGCAGGTCGTCGAGGTCGATATGACTCGAGTGGCGAAGCTGCGCAAGGCCAACAAGGAAGCATTCCAGGCCAAGCATGGTTCGAAGCTGACCTACCTGCCGTTCTTCGGCAAGGCGGTCGTCGAGGCGCTCAAGCAGCATCCGAAAGTCAACGCTCAGTACGATCTGGAATCACAGCAGATCACGTACTTCGATCAGGAGCACCTGGCGATCGCGGTGGACACTCCGCGTGGACTCCTCGTGCCCGTGATCAAGGAAGCCGGTGACCTCAGCATCGCCGGTCTGTCGAAGGCCATCGACGATGTTGCTGATCGGACCCGCAACAACAAGATCATGCCGGACGAACTCTCCGGTGGCACGTTCACCATCACCAACATCGGTTCGGTGGGTGCGCTGTTCGATACGCCGATCATTAACCAGCCGCAGATGGGAATTCTGGGCACCGGTGCGATCGTACGTCGCCCGATCGTCGTCAAGACGGACGACGGCGAAGAGTCGATCGCCATTCGGGACATGGTCTACCTGCCATTGACCTACAACCACCAGTTGGTCGACGGCGCGGATGCGGGACGCTTCCTGCAGACGATCAAGGCTCGCCTGGAAGAAGGAAACTTCGAGGCGGATCTCGAGCTCTGATGAGCTGACGTTCTCCTGAACGTATCAAGGGCCGGTCACGATTGTGACCGGCCCTTGACGTATTCAACCGGCAAGATCGCGCACCTCAGCGATCTTCCACTCCCCCGCATCCTGTGCCAGCTGGAACTCGAGGCGCTTTGACTCGAATCCCGCTCTCTGCCCTCCTGTATCCGCACTGGTCGACATCGTCGCGGTGATGACGATGCGTCCAGCGGTGCGCTTCGTGATCTCGAGATCGTCGAGTTCTATCGCATAGTCGCTGCCGGCGTACGCGTGAAGGTCGATGAGTTCGTCGGCCAGTGCCGCCGTCGAATCCGGCACCGTCAGTGCTCTGAGTCCGTCGGCATCACCCGCACTCAATGCCTCCGCACGTTCGGCGCACAGATCCTGGAGGTGCGCAACGATCTCGTTGTCACTGCGCCCAGTGGCATCGACACCAGCGGATGGGTCGGCTGTACGCTCGGCTGTACGCTCGGCTGTCTCGTCAACCTGCTCCGCACCGTCGGCCCCATCGGCTCGGGCACTGGCTGCGGTCGTGTCGGAGTTCTGGTCTGGCCGCGCTGACGACGCATCCGCACCCGCGAGGCGGATCATCACCGCTGCGCCGATGATCATCAGGAACAGCGCCGCCACCATCGGAATTCGGAATCGTCTCCACCCAGCTTCACCGGGTCTCGCTCCGTCAGATTGTCGCCGCCGGGTCGGCCAGACGGAACGGAGTCCGAGTCGCGCCGCACGTCGACCGTGACGCTTCCGGCTCTTGCGTGGAGTCTTTCCGCGGCTGACCGCACGCAGCCGGCCTGCGATCCCACCACCATGTCCCCGCTCGTCGGTCACCTTCTCCGAGAGAGCAGCTGCGAGTGAACCCGCAGGCTTGTGATGGGTGAGCACAGGACCTGCAGGTGCCTGTGCGGAGCTCGGCGGCGTGTCCGCAGCTGGATGCGCGCTCACGGCACGCAGTCGCGCTGTGAGCGCTTGCCCCGGATCGATGTCGCGTTCTGCGGGAAGGAGCGGCAGGGCACTTGGCACTCCTGAGAGGCGAAGGGCCGCCGACGCCTCGGCGATCGCTGTGGGCAAGGATGAGCCGTCCGCCGAATCATCGAGCATTTCAGCGATGACGGTGCGCAGCGGCTGCGACACGTCGGGCAGCGCGAGGTTGACGGGAAGGAGGCTCTCTTCCCACGGCCGGCCGTGCGCAGCGTGGTAGAGCATCTCGCCGATGGCTCTGCGCGCCGACGCCACAGGAGTCCTTGTGATGCCCGGGATGATTCGGGGCCTGCCATCGGCGTCGAGTCCGATGGAGTCCAGACAGAGTCGAGCCTCAGCGTCTGCTCGCCCGGGCAGCTCGGCGAAGATGCCGAGGAAGAGGGTGCACAGCTCGCCGTCAGTCAGTCCCTGGTAAGACCGGACAGCGTCGAGGACGAGACCTCCGGGCATCGGCTCAACAAGCAGCAGCGAGTTGGTTCCCGTCGGCAGCTCCACCTCGGCTTCGCCCAGAGCATCCGAACTGTTCGCGTCGAAGCCCCCGTGATCGACGCCCCACACCGTGCGTGCGTCCTCATCGACGAGTCGGTAGATCGTGTCGGAGACCGAAGCGTGGAAGTGCCAAGTCATTGTTCGTCATCTCCATTGATGCGAATAGATAGTGTTTGTGATGCTTTAATGATGCTAGAGGGTCCTCGGTAAGTCAATAGTCGAAGAATGAGGGAAGGTGTCGAGGCTCATCTCGAATCAAATTGAACCGCCGCAACAAGAGACATAGTCTGGTGGCATGCCTTTGGCCACTGAAACTCTCGGCTTCGCTCCCGAGTTCTCGGACTACATGGGAACCTGGGACCTGCAGAAGAAATATCACGAAGACGTGCTGGCGGGAAGGCGGGAATCGACCCTCCTCCTGCTCGAACATCCGCCGGTCTACACCGCGGGTAAACGCACAGAGGAGCACGAGCGCCCCGTCGACGGCACTGACGTCATCGACGTCGATCGCGGTGGGAAGATCACCTGGCACGGTCCCGGGCAGCTCGTCGCCTACTTCATCTACAAGCTCAATGACCCCAAAGAGGTCAGACTCTTCGTCTCGCAGCTCGAGGATTCCATGATCGAGCTCCTCGCCGAATACGGCATCGAAGCGACGACCGTCGACGGTCGAGCAGGGGTCTGGCTGCTCGGTGACGGGCTCAGACGCGACCGTAAGATCGGTGCGATCGGGATCCGGATCCACGAAGGGGTCACGATGCACGGTCTCGCGCTCAACTGCAGCAACGACCTCGGCGCCTATGAATCCATCGTCGCCTGCGGCATCGCAGACGCCGACACCACGACCTTGAGTGCGGAGCTCGGACGGACGGTGACACCGGAAGATGTCGCCGGTCGTCTCGACGAGATCCTGCACGCCCACATCACAGCTTAGGAGAACAGACGTGACCATTGCGCCCGAAGGCCGCCGGATGCTTCGTGTCGAGGCACGCAACTCGCAGACGCCGATCGAAGACAAGCCCGCCTGGATCAAAGCGAAGGCTCATATCGGCCCCGAATACACCTCGCTCAAGTCACTGGTGCGCAAGCAGGACCTGCACACGGTCTGCGAGGAAGCGGGATGCCCGAATATCTTCGAGTGCTGGGAGGACCGCGAAGCCACGTTCCTCATCGGCGGCGAACAGTGCACGAGGCGCTGCGACTTCTGCCAGATCGATACGGGCAAGCCTGCCGACTTCGATGCCGACGAGCCTCGCCGAGTCGCCGCCTCGGTGGGCGAGATGGGGCTGCGCTACTCCACGATCACCGGCGTGGCACGCGATGACCTTGACGACGGCGGCGCCTGGCTCTATGCCGAGACTGTGCGCCAGATCCATGACCTCGAATACGTCGACGGGCGCGGGACCGGCGTCGAGCTGCTCATCCCGGACTTCAATGCGGAACCCGATCAGCTCGCCGAGGTATTCTCCTCCCGGCCCGAGGTGCTGGCTCATAACGTCGAGACCGTCCCGCGAATCTTCAAGCGCATCCGCCCAGCGTTCAGGTACGAGCGTTCGATGGACGTGATCACCCAGGCTCGTGAGGCCGGACTGATCACGAAGTCGAACCTCATCCTCGGCATGGGCGAGACCAACGATGAGATCATCTCCGCGCTCCAGGACCTGCACGACGCAGGCTGTGACCTCATCACGATCACGCAGTATTTGCGGCCGTCGCCGCGGCACCACCCCGTCACTCGCTGGGTCAAGCCCGCTGACTTCGTGATGCTGCGCGATGCCGCCGAGGAGATGGGATTCCTCGGCGTCATGTCAGGCCCGCTCGTTCGCTCGTCGTACCGTGCTGGACGCCTGTGGGCCACGGCCATGCGCCACCGTGGTGAGCCGATTCCTTCGCATCTGGCACATCTCGACAAGCACACTCCCGCCAAGCAGGAGGCTCAGGCCGTTGTGGATACATTCGGCCCGGGCGAAGAGGTAGACTTGTCTGCTGAGCAATGATTGCGAATGAGGCCCTGCCTCGACGCAGATACGCCCTTCAAGAGCAAGTGAGAGAATGAGCGAAGAACCGCGCAAGGGACTTTTCCGCCGGAAGCCCAAGGACCCGAACAAGAAGCCGGGCCGCCTGGCGCAGATGAAGCAGGTCTACCAGCTGTCGGCCAAGCACAACAAGGCCACACCGTGGCTGTTGGCCGCAGCGATCCTCGGCTGCACGATTCTGGGTCTGCTGGCCGGACTGCTGTTCGGCGGGGCTGTCTTCACGACGATCCTCGGCTTCATGGTCGGCCTTCTGCTCGGAATGTTCATGCTCGGCCGTTTTGCTGAGACCGCTGCGTTCGCGCAGATGGAAGGACAGCCCGGCGCTTTCGGTGCGGTCCTGAACACCGCTCGTCGCGGTTACCTCATGGACGACCAGCCCATCGCCATCGACCCTAAGACCCGGGACCTTGTGTTCCGGTCGACGGGTCGGGCCGGTGTGGTTCTGCTGAGCGAAGGCCCCAAAGGTCGCAGCGCGCGACTGCTGTCACGGGAGAAGAAGCGCCACGAACGCATTCTTCCCAACGTTCCTGTCCACACGTTGCAGGGCGGCAACGAAGAGGGTCAGCTGAAGATGAAGCAGGTGGTTTCCGCCGTGCAGAAGCTTCCGCGCAAACTGAACAAGACCGAGGTCCTCGCGGTCCGCAATCGTCTGGCCGCTCTCGGTACGCAGGGCACGCGCCCCCCGATCCCGAAGGGCATCGATCCGAACAAGGCTCGCCCGAACCACAAGGCGATGCGCGGACGCTGATGCGCACTGGGTGCGATCGCCCAGACCGCTGATGCGCACTGGGTGCGATCGCCCAGACCGCTGAGCATCGTGCTGAACGGTGAGCAGATACAAGAGAGGCGCCGACTGAA
>NZ_JALDSX010000048.1 GCF_022748595.1 Brevibacterium sp. ZH18
AGCCGCCACACGGGAGCTGCCGTTCTACGCTCCCTAGAGAGTCACCAGGCTATCCCGCACTTGCGGGGACCCAGCCCGTCCGCACCACCTCTCAGAAGGCTGTCCCGCACTTGCAGGGACCTACATGATGAGTCGGTGCGTCTGGCTCGTACCTCCAGTCTACCTCCATCACTAAGCCCCTCACCAGCAGATATGCGCGAAGAACACTCTAGATAGGAACTACAAAGTCGCTTCCTGAATATACAGTCAGTCGTATATGATGATTTGAATGCCGTGTTATCGATGAATGACTCAGTGATATATAAGCGAAGTATAAAGGACTACATATCGCCGTTAACCCCAATACAGTTCGTGTATCAGCGAAAACTGCGCAAAAGGACACTTTCGATGAGGCTAGACGCTCTGCTGAAGCCATCGGGGCTGGTGCTCGTCGCGCCGATGACTTTCCAATCCGAAAGTCCTTCGTCCAACTCCTCACCGAAGACAGACGTGAGAGCGCCCCATTGAGCCAGATTGTAAGCCGGCGAGGCGGGGGCGCCGTACCTTTAAAGCTGTATCTCGCTCTAGTGTGGCGATCTTCGGCTGCCCCTTTTACCACGAGCATCCCAGCTCGAAGATGGGCAGATGCACTTGGTCTGATAGACCCTCCAAAGCAAGGCGCAAGACGAGTCATCACAGCGTTCGATCTGTTGGAAGATCTCAACCTCGTCACAGTAACTCGGACTCGCGGAGACGCCTCGGAAATTCGACTTTGCGACGAATCCGGCGTGCTGAGAAGCAGTGAACCTCGCCCTTATACGCTGCCCTATGACGCGTTGATGGCATCACGAAAACGCCAGCGAGGACGCAAGCCGAGAGGCACGGATCACAGTAATCTCTATTTCAAAGTACCGGCGGCTCTCTGGACAAAAAAGGCCGACATCCAGAGAATGTCTCCCGCAGCCCTGTCTGTACTGCTTGCGTACCTCAATGAAGCAAGAACAGAGGAAGGGAGCCCGGAGGTGTGGTGGTCCACCAATGCCTTTCCTGATCGCTACCACCTCTCTTCATCTATGCGTACCCGTGGGACGAAAGAACTCGTGGAAATGAATCTGCTGCATGTGAAGAAGCGGTCGGTGGGCAAGCCTGGGCTTGTTAAGTCGTTCTCTTCCGAACGGGTACGTAACGTATACGTCGCCACTCGCCGCCTCCGAACCTACATGGAGCACCCCCCTATAGGACCCAGCTGAAGCGTGATCACCATCGCCCGTTCTTGCGGCGCAGTCTGGTATTCCTGTTTCGGTTAAGGATCTGATCGAGGCACGCTTGCTTTGCGGTCTGATAATCCAAGGTAGAACGGGCTGCACGACGTTCTTGTGAGCGTGCACTGGCGACTGCTCGACGGGCGTCCTGTTCACGTTTGGCGGTCTCAGCTCGACGGGCGCGGAGCTGCGTGGGGGATTCGCAGACAATCCCGGTGGTCTCTCGCCAGGCGTTAAGTCGCCAGCTCACCCAGTGGCTGGGCCCGGCTGCGGGCATGCCATCTGCTCCCGAATACGGAACCCATTGCCCGGCGGACGAGTTGCCCGTGTGCTCGACCGTCTGGCAGGCTATCGAGCGCAGCAACGAGATCTCGAACTGTCCAACCTGCGGTGAAGAAGTCTTTAGCGAGAAACCGAAGGCTCTCGGTTGGGAGCTTCCTCAACGCTGGATTTCGACGTGCCCATTGACGGTCAGCGAGACCACGCTCGTCTTTTCTGCTTGGCATTACGTGACCTGGCCACGGTGACTAACGATGGTGTGGGCACGCTGCTTTGCTGTGGCGAGCCACTCACATCTCGTAGGTCCGCATCACCTGCGAGTCATCGCGGCGGAGATGGCCTAGTTCTGCTGCCTCGCCGAATTTCCGGGCTGCCACAGGCAGCAGGGCCAGATCGATGTCGAGATCTTCAGCCACTTCGGCGACGAGGGCGGTGTCCTTGACGAAGATGCCGACGGCGCTCGCCACCGGGGCGTCGACGCCTTCGAGCATCCGCGGGCCGCGATCACCGAGCATCCACGAGTTGGCGGCACCGGCGGTCATGGCCTCAAGCACGGTCTCTTGGCTGAGGCCGAGCCTGCCGGCCAGTGACAGCGCCTCCGCAGCGGCCACGATGTGGACCGAACACAGCAGCTGATTCACCGCTTTGAAGGACTGCCCGTCTCCGATGCGTCTGCCGCAGTCGATGATCGTTCCGAGGGATTCGAGCACTGTCCGGCGCGACTCGAGCACCTCGGATGCGCCGGAGGCGAGCATCCGCAGGGTCCCCGCCAGAACTCCGGCGATGCCCCCGGTGACGGGAACGTCGAGGACGTCGATGCCGCGCTCTTCGGCGCGCTCTGCTGCAGCTCGCACCGCGTCAGGCCCCACAGTACTCATGATGATGAGCACAGCTTCCGGCGACATAAGTGAGAGCAACCCGGGAGACCCGGTCTGCTCATCCCCATCGAGTGCCTGCTTAAGCTGGCTGCCGTCAGCCACCATGACGATGACCGTGCCTGCTGAGTCTGCAGACAGCGGTCGTTCCTCGGTCGGCAGTCCCTCCGCCGTGGCACGATCCCGGGGCCCCGAGAACGGGTCGACGCCCGTGACATGGAATCCTGCCTGCCGCAGTCGCAGGGCCATGGGCAGGCCGATGGCCCCGATCCCGAGGAACGTGATGTGGTCGGAGCTGACAGTCATGGATCCTCCATTGGATCGATTCGATGCTGTGTCGGGGTTGGTGGTGGCCGTGAAAAATCAGTGGAAGTAGAGGCCGCCATTGATGCTCAGGGTTTGGCCCGTGATGTGCCCGGCACCCTCGCTGATGAGGAATTCGACGGTTGCAGAGACATCGTCGGGCACGGAGATTCGTCCCAGAGCGGTCGCGGCGCCCATCGCCTCGCGGCGTTCGTCATCGAGCGGGCCGCCCATGATGTCGGTGTCGACGGGGCCAGGGGACACCGAGTTCGCGGTGACCCCGTAGGGCCCGAGTTCCAGGGCGACTCCGCGCATGAGGCCGACGATCCCAGCCTTGGCCGCAGCGTAGGCGGTCTTGGAGAATGTTCCACCGCCCTTCTGCGCAGTGACCGAGGACAGGCCGATGATGCGGCCCAGACCGTTCTTCGCCATAATGCGTCCGAAAGCCTGGGTGACGAGGTGCGTCGAGGTGAGATTGTTCGTCATCACCCGAGCCCACTCGTCGTCGGTGATCTCGAAGTAGGTCGTCGAGGAGGAGACTCCGGCGAAGTTCGCCAGCGCGACGATCTGGGGCAGGCCCGCTTCGAAGGCGGCTGCCGCCTCGGCGATCTCTGCTGATCGGGTCACGTCCACGCCCCTGCCGAGGGCGGCCACTCCGTATTTTTCGGTGATCTCTTCGGCGAGTGCCTGAGCTTCGTCGGGGCGACGAGCAATGAGTCCGAGGTTCCAGCCGGAGCTTGCCAGGCGGTGCGCGGTGTGGCGGCCGATTCCGTTGACGCTGCCGACGCCGGTGAGGACCGCGGTGCGTTCGGCAGGGAAAGCCGGTCCCAGAGAGATCGGTGACTGGGAGTCAGGAGAAGAGGGTGTCATGGGCCGGTCGTGCCTTTCGTTGATAGGGCGGTGGAGAGGAGCCCGGTGAGGTAGGTTCTGTTCTCCGCGCAGACGCCGAGGCTGTCGCCCCCGTACTGCTCCATGAGGAACGGGCCGTTGAAGCCCAGCTCCACGGCGCGGGTGACCATTGCGCGGTAGTCGATGAGACCGTTCTGCAATGTCGTCGGATGGGACGTGAACCAGGAGCCGTCGGCGGCCTCGTCGCGCTGGTAGTTCTTCATGTGCCAGTAGTTCGCGTAGGGCAGTGTGAGTTCGTGCATTTCCCGCCAGTCGTCGATGGGACGGTGCAGGCGGATGAGGTTGCCGATGTCGGGATTGAGGCCGACGTTGTCGAGTCCGATCTCCTCGATGAGACGGACAGCGGATTCGGCGGTGCCCAGGTACGTGTCCTCGTACATCTCCAAAGACATGGCGAGGCCCACCTCGGCGGCGTGCTGGCCCAACTCCCGCAGGCGTCGGACGGCCAGGGCCCGGACCTCGGGGTCGGTGGGGTCGGTCCAGCCTTTTGCCGTCCAGAACCACAGCGCCTCGCGTTGAGCCTGGGAGAACGGCTGATGGAGTCCGGTGGAGAAGACCTGGCAGCCGAGTTCTGCCGCCGCATCGATCGTTCGGTGCGCGTAGTCGAGGTTGGCCTCCCCACGGTCGGGGTCGATGATCGACTGACGTTGGACATGGATGGCGGTGAGTTCGACCCTCGCCGAGGCGGCAAGAACTTTGAGGAGGGCGCGACGTTCAGTTGAGAGATCGGCGGGGCGGATATGGCTGTCGGCGATCTCGATGGCCGTGAAGCCGAGGCCGGTCAGCGTGGAGAAGATTCCGGCCCAGGTCTGCGGGTCGGCCTCGTGGAGCGGCAGACCGTTGGAATCGGTGGGGGAGAAGCCGTGCATGCAGCAGGCAATGGTGTGATGGGTGGGGCTCATGGGTCCTCGTGGTTCTCTTGGGTGGGAGTTTGAGGGTCTTCGACGAGCGCGCGGTGGGCGACCATCCTGACGTGGTGGCGCATGGCCGCTTCCGGTGCAGTCGGGTCCGGTGAGGCGAAGGCCTCGATGATGGCCCGATGTTCGGCCAGCGCTTCGTTGACGTCGGTGATGCCGTGGGGCAGTGCCTGTCGCAGACGGTGAACCTGTGCCCCCAGGTCTTGCGACATCTTGACGAGGTAGCGGTTGCCGCAGTGCTCGAGGATCCTGTCGTGGAAGTCCCGGTCGCGGGCGAAGTACTCCTGTGCTGCGCTGACTTGGAGTCGGTGTGCCTCTTCGGGGCTGTCGGTGGCCTCGCCGCCCTGCTCTGCCGTCTCCCGCACTCGGTCGCCGGCCTTCTCATGCTCGGCGTGGGCGGCTGCCAATGCCCTGAGCAGTTCGTCATCGGCCGGTGTGGCCAGTCGTGTCGCCGCGGTCTCCACCGTTTCTCGGGCGATGAAGAGTTCTTGCAGCTGTCCGCGTTCCAGCGGTGGTGAGACGCGGTAGCCGCGCAGGGCCTCGCGGACGACGAGGCCGGTGCGTTCGAGGTCGACGAGTGCTTCCCGCACTGGGGTCGGCGAGACATTGAGCTGCCTGGCCAATCCGTCGATGGAGACTCTTTCGCCCGGGGAGATCTCTCCGGTGAGAAGGATTTCGAGGATGTGTTCGTAGACCAGGTCGCGGAGTCCGCGACGTTCGATGTCTGCGCGGGGGATCGGAGGCTGTGCATTCATGATTTCAGCATAATGACATCGGCGAGTTCATCGAGGATTCTCGGCACTGAATCGGGGTCGTGGGCGAAGCGGCCGAGGAAGAGCCCGTCGACGGTGGGCCCGAGGCGGGTGAGGAGGCCCGGTCCTGCGCTTCCGCCGTAGATGAGGCGGAAGTCGAGGCTGGGAAAGTGGATGCGGGTGCGGGCACGCACCGCTTCGCAGACGGCGATGATGTGATCCGGGGCGGCGGGCTGCTGCGCACCGATCGCCCATATCGGCTCATAGGCGATGACGACACCGCCCTCGGGTGGCAGGTCACCGGCCGTAGCGGGCAGGGCCGAGCGGATCTGGGTGACCACCTCGGCGGCGGCAGATTCCGGTGAACCGGCGGCGCTCTCCCCGACACACAGGATGGGGAACAGTCCGTGTCGCAGCGCGGCGGCGGTCTTCGCACGAACGATGTCATCGGTCTCATGGAAGTGTCGACGGCGTTCGGCATGACCCACTTCGACAAAGCGGCAGCCGATTTCGGCCAGCACGGCCCCGGAGACCTCCCCGGTCCAAGCACCGGCATCCTCGGCGGACAGGTTCTGAGCCCCGATCTGCAGCGGCCCGGGCACGTCGAGGCAAGCGGGGATCGACGGAAACTGGGGGAGGAGGACCAACCCTGCCGTCCCCGAGGCGATTGCCGGGTGGGCGTACGTGAGTTCGGTGACCCTGTGGGCCCAGTCCACTGTCTGAGCGTGGGACATGTACATCTTCAGGCTGATTCCGATGAGCCGGTCCGGGAGAGCGGATGACGGTGCCGAAGGAGATGCGAACGAGGAGGCGTCAGTCATGGATCAGCGGGACTCGTAGGCGCTGATCTGTGCCACTTTGTCATTTGAGGCGCTCGCCGGATCGAAGGTGTAGCCGATCCACTCCCTGGCCAGGCGACGGGCGAGTTCGAGGCCGATGACGCGTTGACCCATGCAGAGGATCTGAGCGTCGTTGGACAGGATCGAGCGTTCGACGCTGAACGAGTCATGCGCTGTGGCGGCTCGGATGCCCTTGACCTTGTTCGCCGCGATCGCAACTCCGAGCCCGGTCCCGCAGATGAGTATCGCGCGATCGGCGTCACCGCGAGCAACCATTTCGGCCGCGGTGGTCGCGATGGAGGGGTAGAAGGTGTGCGAATCGGAGTCGACTCCGACGTCGACCACCGAGGTGATGCGCTCATCAGCTCCTAGGTCGGACTTGATGATCTCTTTGTAGTCGAATCCCGCATCGTCGGATCCGACGACCACTCGCAGAGTCATGATCGTGCTGCCTTTCGTTTGGTGTGCCTGGAGTTTGGTGAGGTCGTGTCCGGCGTGAAATGTTCGGCAATCGCCGAGGCGATCATCGCCAGGGAGACCGCGCCCGGGTCCGGCGTGCCCACACTTCGATCGCCGTGGGAGCGGGCCCGGCCGCGCATCGCGACGAGATCTGCAGTGGACTGCGCCGCCTGAGCCGCCGCGTGCGCGGCACCGGTGGCCGCCCGGGCGAGAACCAGCGGCGTGGAGTCGTCGCCTGTGGAGTCCTCGCCCGTGGAACCGTCGCCCGTGGAGCTGACGGTGCGGGAGAACTCGGTGGCGAAGGGCACGAGGGCATCGAGAAGTGTTTTGTCGCCGACCTCGACTCCGCCGAACGTGCGAACCTCATCGACTGCGGCATTTATAGCAGCAGAGATCGCAGCAGGTTCTGGTCGGGAGTCGCCGGCGAATCCTGCCGCAAGTGTGCCGATGATCCGTCCCCAGATCGCTCCGGAGGTGCCTCCGCCGACGTCGGCCCAGGCTTCACCGGCCTCGGCCAGCACCACCTCGGCGCCGTGGCCGGCGGTCGTTGCGTCTGCTGCAGCGCGTGCTGCCGCCTTCGATCCGCGCTGCATCCCGATTCCGTGGTCCCCGTCCCCGGCAACGCTGTCGAGGCGACCGAGTTCACCGGCCGCGTCATCGAGGACTACGGCAATCTGCGTGATGAGGGAGGAGATCTCTGCGCCCAGCTGCCGTGATGCCGCCGAGGCGGGAGTGTCGACCTGCTTGTCCACGCCCCGAGTCGGTGGTGCAGCAGATACCGAAGCCGCGGCGCGCTCCTGCTCTTCTGCAGAGACCGGACCTCCGTTGGTGGCGGGAAGATGTGCTCCGCCAAGCTCACCGCGGGTGAATGCGGCCGATGAGCAGGGGGTGGCCCACAGCGGCTCGAGTTCATCGTCGAGCCACAGAAGAGTCAGTGAGAGTCCGGCCATGTCGAAGCTCGTGCAGAACTCACCGACCTCCGGATCGACGAGCTCATAGCCGGCATCTCTGAGCAGAGGATCGATGAGGCCGTAGAGAAGGTAGAGCTCTTCGTATTTGACCGTGCCCAACCCGTTGAGGATGGGAACGACCCGCCGTGAGGAATCGGGTGCTTCAATAAGCAGGCGGGAGACCAGGAGTTCGGCCAGCTGGATCGCTGAGGGGAGGGGGACCTCGTCGATTCCCGGTTCTCCGTGGATGCCCAGGCCGATGGCCATCTGCCCGTCTGGCACCGTGAACAAAGGCTCGTCGGCGCCGGGAAGGGTGCAGCCGGAGAACGCGACTCCGATCGAGCGAGTGCGGTCATTGGCTGAACGGGCGAGACGTTCAACCTCGTCGAGCTCAAGACCCGCCTCGGCGGCGGCTCCGGCGATCTTGAAGACGACGAGGTCTCCGGCGATGCCGCGACGTTTGTCGATCTCGTCTCTGGATGCACTGAAGATGTCGTCGGTGACGACCACAGTGCGTGTTTCGATCCCTTCGGCCCGCAGGCGTTCCTGAGCTTGATCGAAGTTGAGGACGTCGCCGGCGTAGTTGCCGTAGCTGAAGAGGACGCCCCGCCCCTGGTCGCAGCTGCGGGCCACGGACAGGATCTGCTTCGTCGACGGTGAGGCGAAGACGTTGCCCATGGCTGTGCCGTGGGCCAGGCCCGGGCCGACCAGTCCCGAGAAGGCAGGGAAGTGACCGCTGCCGCCTCCGATGACGAGTGAGACCGTCGGTTCACTTGCTGCTGTGGAGCGGACGACTCCGCCGGTTACGGCTCGCACCCAACGGGACGAAGCGAGCGCGAAGCCGCGCGACATGTCGGCGACGAAGTCATTCGGGTCATTTAATAATCGGGTCACAAGTTCCCCTTCGAACTGATTCCTATTTCATAGATCCTATAGGATTTTAGGTTCAGTGCAAGGGGCGGCGAAAACAAGCGCCAGTGCCGCTCGATCACTTTCTGCTGAAGTAGTCTGACACCATGCCCCGCCACCTCCTCACCAGCACCCCTCCGGAGCCCTATGGATCCGCCGCTGCGGGTCCGGGCGATACACTCCACAGTCCCTCCACGACAGACACAGCCACGACGCGACGCACCCCCATTCGAGGCCGGAAGCTCCTCATCGTGCTCTTCGCCGTGCTCCTCGTTGCCTGGGTCGGGGTGGCCGGTATCGGCGGCCCGTACTTCGGCAAGATCTCCGAAGTGGCCACGAACGATCGCTCATCGTTCCTGCCCAAGTCGGCTGAGTCGACGAAGGCTCAGGCGCTCATCGATCAGTTCAGCGACCTCGACTATGTTCCGGCCATCGTCGTGCTCGAGAACAAGGACGGGATCAGCGACAGCGACCGCAGCGATCTTAAGGACCTGACTGCGACGCTCGAAGACAAGAAGCTGCTCGCTGCCGATGCCTCACCGATCATTCCCTCCGAGGACGGTGACGCCCTCGAACTCATCCTCCCGGTCTCCACGGACACCACTGCCGATGATGTCGAGCAGATCCGCTCGATCATCGCCGAGACATTCCCGATCGCAGGTGAAGCGGCAACTGCCGACGGCGAGGCCAATGACGCCACCACCTCGGCGAATGTGCAGGTCACGGGTCCGGCTGGATTCTCCGCCGATCTCTCCGAGGCGTTCGCCGGCATCGACGGCATCCTCCTGCTCGTCGCGCTGATCGCGGTCTTCGTCATCCTCGTCATCGTCTACCGCTCACCGCTGCTGCCGATCATCGTCCTCTTCACCTCGGTGGCGGCGCTGTCGGCCTCGATCTTCGTCATCTGGCACCTCGCCGATGCCGGGATTCTGCTCATCAACGGCCAGGTCCAGGGCATTCTCTTCATCCTCGTCGTCGGTGCAACCACCGACTACTCCCTCCTCGTCGTCGCCCGTTTCCGCGATGCACTGCTGACCGAACGCGACCGCGTGAGGGCCGGACTCAAGGCGCTCAAAGGCGTCTTCGAGCCGATCGCGGCATCGGGTGGCACTGTCATCGCCGGACTCCTCGTCCTCCTGCTGACCGATTTGGCCTCGACCCGAGCCCTGGGCCCCGTCGCCGCGATCGGCATCCTCGTGGCGATGTGTGCGGCACTGACATTCCTGCCTGCTGCCCTCATCGTCATCGGCCGGGCCGTCTTCTGGCCGTTCCTGCCGAAGGTCCGCACGGCGACTTCCGCTGCACCGAAGAAGGGTCTGTGGAACCGCATCGCCGAGGTAGTCGCCCGGCGTCCGCGCATGATCTGGATCGGCCTCGTCGTCCTCCTCGCCCTGCCATTGCTGGCCTTCCCGCAGTTCAAGGCCTCCGGTGTGGCGCAGAGTGACTTCGTCCTCGGCGAATCCGAGGCACGCGATGGCCAGGACGTCCTGGCCGAGCATTTCCCCGGCGGCTCGGGTTCACCCACCCAGATCGTCGTGGCGAAAGACCAACTCGAGGATGCGGCAAAAGCTGTTGGCAGCCTCGGCGGGGTCGAGTCGATGACCGTCGTCGCAAACGACTCCCCGAGCGGGACCGTCGCCATCGACGACGAGGGCGCTCTCCAGACACCGCGTGGCGGGGGAGCACCCGAGGGCGCGGGCGCCCCGCTGGCATCCCCACCGGCACCCACCGAGGTCGACGGACAGGTCCTGCTCGAGGTCACCCTGTCCGATGCGGCCGATTCCCTCGCGGCCGAGGACACCGTCACCACGATCCGCGACGCCGTCCATGAGGTCGATTCCGAGGCCCTCGTGGGCGGGGAGACCGCGGTCGACCTCGACACGAACACCACCGCCGAGGCGGACCGGGCCCTGGCGATCCCGCTCATCCTCCTCGTCATCACCGTCATCCTCATCCTGCTGCTGCGCTCACTCCTCGCCCCTCTGCTGCTCGTGGGACTGACGGTGCTGTCCTTCGGTACGGCGCTTGGGGTCTCCGCGCTGGTGTTCAACCACATCATCGGCTTCTCCGGGGCTGACCCATCGGTGCCTCTGTACGCGTTCGTGTTCCTTGTGGCGTTGGGCATCGACTACAACATCTTCCTCATGTCCCGAGTCCGTGAGGAATCTCTGCGCTTCGGCACCCGCAAGGGCGTGCTCAGTGGCCTGGTGGCCACCGGCGGCGTGATCACCTCGGCGGGGATCGTCCTCGCGGCGACGTTCGCAGCCCTCGCGGTCATCCCGGTGATGTTCCTGTTCCAGCTCGCGTTCATCGTTACCTTCGGCGTCCTCCTCGACGCCATCCTGGTGCGTTCGCTGGTCGTGCCTGCTCTGGTCCACGACATCGGCCGCACCGTATGGTGGCCTTGGAAGAGGCGAATTCCGCAGGACTGACGAAGGGGTGCCCTGATGAGCAACGTCGAGACGAAGCCGGAGGAGGTCGTCTGCGGCCCCGGAGGTCTGCCCGGCCCCGACTGCGCCCAGGAGGGCAGAGCCCCAGTCGAGATCCTCACCGCCCGCGACGTTCCCCTGGGCGGACCACGAGCCATGACCGTGCGTCGGACCCTGCCGCAGCGGCAGCGCTCCCTCATCGGGCCCTGGTGCTTCGTCGATCACTACGGCCCCGACGACGTCTCGACCTCGGGCGGCATGGACGTCGCCCCGCACCCGCACACCGGTCTGCAGACCGTGAGCTGGCTCTTCGCCGGCGCCATCGAGCACATCGACTCCGGCGGCAATCGGGGTCTGGTCCTGCCCGGCGAGGTCAACCTCATGACGTCTGGTCGCGGGATCTGCCACTCCGAAGTCTCGACCGAGGACACCGCGGCACTGCACGGCGTCCAACTCTGGTTGGCGCTGCCCGGTTCGGTGCGACACCGCGAGTCCAGGGACTTCGAACACCATGCCCCCGAGCTGACCCCGTTCGACGGCGGCGAGATGCTCGTCTTCCTCGGCGAGCTGTGGGGAACGCGCTCACCCGTGAGTACGTATTCCCCGCTCATGGGCGCCGAGGTGCTCCTGCGTCCCGGGGCCACGATCGACCTGCCCGTGAATGAGAACTTCGAACACGGGGTCCTCGTCGACTCCGGCGACATCACGCTCGAAGACGTCCCCCTGCCCACGAATGCCCTCGGCTACACGGGTGTGGGACTGTCCCAGATGCGCATCAGCAACCGCGCGGAGACCGATGCCCGCATCGTCCTCATCGGCGGCGAACCCTTCGCCGAAGACATCCTCATGTGGTGGAACTTCATCGGCCGCACCCATGAGGAGATCGCCCAGTACCGCGAGGAATGGCAGGCAGAAGGCGGCCGCTTCGGTGCCGTCGACGGCTACGTCGGCAAGGGCGGTCCAGGTCGCAACGCTGATGGCCTGACCAGGCTGCCCGCGCCGAGGTTGCCCGATGTTCGCATCAAAGCGCGGAGGAATCCGCCCCCGCACGTTCAAAGCTGAACCGACCAAAGCGCACGAAGGAGACTGAACAATGAGCGAGACATTGCAGGACAAGACCGGCGAGACCGTCACCGTCGACCTCGACGATGCCCGCGGAGCCTATGTCATCAGGACCGCCTCGGGAGAGGACGCCGGACGCGCCTTCTTCCTCACCAGCCCGGACGGTGAACGGATCTTCCACCACACCGAGGTCGACGATGCCTTCGGCGGACGCGGACTCTCGAAGCTGCTGGTGGCCCAGTCGCTCGAGGCCAGCCGCGAGCAAGGTGTGACAGTGGTGCCCGTGTGCCCGCTGTTCGTGAAGACGCTGGCCGACACCGGTGACGACTTTCTGGCCCAGGGCGGACTCTTCCACGAGGCCACCGGTGCCGACATCGACTTCGTCCAACGGGAGGTCTGAACCGTGCCGACAGCCGATTTCCGCTCCGACACCGTCACCAAGCCCAGTCCGGGAATGCGCAAGGCCATGGCCGACGCCGAGGTGGGCGACGCCGTCTACGACGAAGATCCGACGACCAAGCGCCTCGAGGCGATGGCGGCCGAATTGCTCGGGATGGAAGCGGCACTGTTCTTCCCCAGCGCAACTCAGGCCAACCTCGGCGGGTTGATGGCTCACTGCGGGCGCGGTGACGAGTACATCGTCGGCCAGAGGGCTCACGCCTACCGTGACGAAGGCGGGGGAGCGGCGGTGCTGGGGTCGATCCAGCCGCAGCCGCTGCCCAGCGAACCCGACGGCATCATCGACCTGGACGCGATCACCGCGGCGATCAAACCCGATGATTTTCACAATCCGATGACCCGACTGCTGGCTTTGGAGAACACGTTCAACGGTCAGCCGCTGCCCGCCGACTATCTCCGCGACTCGACCGAACTGGCGCGCAGCCACGGCCTGTCGACCCACCTTGACGGGGCACGGCTCATGAACGCGGCCGTGGCCACCGGCACCGATGCCGCGGCGATCGCGGGCCGGTTCGACTCGGTCTCACTGTGCCTGTCGAAAGGCCTCGGGGCCCCGGTTGGTGCGCTGCTCGCCGGTTCGCGGACACTGGTCGAGCGTGCCAGGCGGATTCGCAAAACGCTCGGCGGAGGTATGCGCCAGACGGGAGTGCTCGCCGCGGCGGGCATCTACGCGCTCGAACATCATGTTGCGCGATTGGCTGAGGACCATGAGCGGGCGACCCGGTTGGCGGAGATCTTCCGCGAGTTCCCCGCACTCGGAGCCGGCGAGGCACGGACCAATATGGTCTTCATGTCACCGGAGGGTGCCGGGGGCGAAGGGGAGGGCCTCGACAAAGACGCATTCACCGCGTTCCTCACCGATCGTGGAATCACCGTCGGTGGATACGGGCGCCTGCGCTGGGTCACACATCTCGACATCGATGACGAGGCGATCGGCAGGGTTCGGCAGGCATGTGAGGAATACTTCGGCTGATCGCCGGGCACGGAGCGGGGCGCTGGGTGGGCGTCCCGCCCGTCGGTTCGTGCCGGCGATTGGGTTGTTGCGTCCAGATACGTCGAGGGGATCGACATAGCCCTGACCGGAGCCAGGAAACTCCATTCAACTATATTATTGTTGACAGCGCAACAATCTGATACGTGTGTGAGCGTCGAGGCTCGTCTCGGCAGAGTTTCCCCAGGAGAGATCACCATGGCCACGGTTCGCCTCGAGCATCGTCGACCACCAGAATCCACTGACCTTCCACACAGTGCCACCCCGACCCGCCGAGGTTGGTCCGAGTCCGCTGGGACGTTGCGGACCGCACGAACGGCGTTGACCGAAAGGGTATTCGCGATCGGGGGTGTGCTGTGAGCCCGACGACTCGGATCAGCGAGATGATCAAGGCCTCGGGGCCGCCGCAGATCGCTGCATGGCGCCTGATGCTCGAGACCCACGCGGATCTGATGGAACGCTTCGAGGTTGTCTTCCGTGATTCTCATGGACTCTCCCTGACGGAGTTCGACACACTGATCAACATGCCGCCCGATACCCCGATCCGGCACCGTGATCTTGTCCAGAGTCTGGTGGTCACCCGCAGTGCGCTCAGTCGCCTCCTCCGTCGATTCGAGGAACGGGGGATCGTCACACAGACCGCTGACGTCGATGACCAGCGAGGGATCCGAGTGGCGCTGACGCCTGAGGGGGTCGAACTGCGCGAGGCGGCAGCGAAGTCGAATGCCGAGGTGATCTTCTCTGCCTTCAGTGGTCTGACCGTGGAAGAAGCCGACACTCTCTACGAACTCGTGTCGAAGATCCGGCCGGAGGGTGCTGGGACGGAATCCTGAGCTGGGGCTGTCGCAGGCAGACGACGTCGCCGAGTCAGGCGACTCACGTCTCGATTGCGTTCCCATAGGCGCGGCGACTGAGGACCGCGACGACGGTCAGCGCGAGCATGACACCGGCGGTGACTGCGAACAGCAGGGTCCAATGATTGCTGTTGCCCAGGGCGCCGCCCACAGAGGCGCCGACGGCACTGCCGGCGAAGAGGCAGCCGGCGAACAGAGACACGACTGTGCCCCTGGCCCGGGGGAGGACCGAGGTTGACCACGTCTGCAGAGACGAATGCAGGAAGGACCAGGTCGTTCCCAACATCAGTCCGGTGATGATGACGGTGGCGATGGATACATGAACCGTCAGGAGGGCATAGCCGATGACGGTCGCAGCACCGCCGATGACCATCACTCGAGGCATGGGGAGTCGGCGCGTGAGCGTTCCGACTAAACGGCTGGTGAGGATGACGCCGACTCCATAGGCAGCGGTCGCCAACCCGGCGCCGACGGCGCCGACACCGTGGGACTGCAGTGCTGGGGCGAGGAGGGTGAGCACACCGAGGACAACTGCTCCTTCGACGAACGCCAGCGAGATGACGACAAGTACCCACCGGTTGCTCACTGCATCGCGCATCGTTCTGAGGATTCCACCTGATGCCTCACGCTTCGGCTCGGGAAGTCGGCGTAGGCCGATGGCGCAGCCGACTGCGAGCACAGCGGGGATTGCGAACACGATCCGCCAGTTCGCGAAGTCTGCGAGCACACCGGCAAGAGCTGTGGCTGAGGCGGTGCCGACGGCGATCGCGGCCATGAGGTCCGCCAATGCCGGTTGTCGGTGAGTTTCGTCGACCGTGTCGCCGACGTAGGTCAGAGAGGTGGGCACAATGGCTCCGTAGAACGCCCCGGCCAGGGTGCGGGCGATGATCAGCATCGTGAGGGTGGGTGCGACGGTCGCGAACACTCCGGCGACTGCGGCGGCGATGAGCGTGGCACGCATCAGGCGGATGCGTCCGAAGCGATCGGAGAGTGCACCCCACAGCGGTTGGCTGATTCCGTAGGCCAGGTAGTACGCACTGGCGACGGTGAGGCTTTGAGCCAGAGTGACGTCCAGCTGGGTAGCGACAAGAACCAGCAGAGGGCTGATCGCGAACCGGTCGAAGCTGCTGACGAACGCGGCGACGGCGACCGGAATCGGTGGACGCGTCGGGCCGGGTCGGATATCAGCTGCACTCACGGAGCATCACTGTACTCCGGGCTGGCAGCCTCGGCGGATGCGGCCGAACTTCGGATGGCCGGCAGCGAGCTCGGCTGCGAGCCTGGCGCCGCCGGTGGGGTGAAATCGAGACTGCCCGAGTGATGAGACTGAGCAATGAGACCTGCGGGAATCGGCCATACTCACCTGAGCGAACGACGCCCGCGCCGTCGTCGACGAACACCTGTGAAGGAGCCACACCCCACTCATGTCCGCCGAAACGACACCGCAGACGAAGGGCGCCACCACCTCGGCGCCGGCATCATTGACCGGACGGCTGCGGCTTATCGGTCCCGGCATCGTTCTGGCTCTGGCCAGCGTCGGAGCCTCGGACATGATCACGACGATGAATTCCGGGGCCGAGTACGGGCTCGCACTCATCTGGGTCTTCACCGTCGGCATCATCCTCAAGTTCGTGCTCTCCGAAGCGGTCTCCCGGCTCCAGATGAGCGGTGACCGCTCTCTGCTGTCGCACCTGACTTCATTCGGCGGTCGACTCTTTCCGACGTTGTTCCTCATCGCCGAACTGCTCGTCGGCCTCTTCTTCGGCGCCGGGGTCATCGCCGTGACGACGAACATTCTGCAGGCGCTCTTCCCCGTCCTGCCGTTCTGGCCGACCGCTGTCGTCGTCCTGCTCTCGGCTGCGATCCTCGTCGGCATCGGACGCTATGGGCTGGTGGAGAAGGCGATGATCGGGTTCGGCGTCATCATGTTCTTCGGCATCCTCGCCCTCGCGATCTCCGTGTTCCAAGGGCAGGAAGCGCAAGCCGTGGCCGTCGAGACCATCGCCCCGACCTTCCCGAACGGGTCGATCATCACCGTCATGTCACTCATCGGCGGCGTCGGCGGGGCCACTGGAATACTGGCCTACTCATTCTGGATCCGCGAGAAGTCCTGGCGCGACGCCGAATGGAAGCCCGTCGTGCGCATCGATCTCTTCATCAGCTACGCGCTGGTGTTCGTCTTCGCCGTGGGCATGAGTGCCGTTGGCGCCTTCATCCTCTACGGCCAGGGCTTCACGATCGCGGATAACGACTCGCTGTTCGCCATCGCCGACAGCCTGGTCTCGCGCATCGGCGAACCAGGACGGATCGTCTTCCTCATCAGCTTCCTCGTCGTCGTCTACACCAGCGTGCTCGGCGGATTCTCCGGCATCGCCTACGTCACCGCCGACTGCATTCGGGTGCTGCGGCGATACCCGCATCAGGACAAGCCCGAGCACGAGATGTCGGCGAAGTCCGTCGAGTTCCGTGGCGCAATCGTCTACCTCAGCATCGCCGCTCTGGTCATCATGAGTCTGGGTAAACCGGTGACCCTCGTGCTCATCTACGCCGCGATCAGCGCCTTCATCCTGCCTGTGCTCGCGATCGCCCTTCTCGTCATCCTCAACCGATCATCGGTACCGGCCGCGCTGCGGAACAAGGGGTTGTCGAACGTGCTGCTCACAGTCTGTTTCCTGCTGTTCGGATTCCTGGCCGTGCTGCAGGTGCGGGAGTCGGTGATGGGGCTGGTGGGGTAGTCATCGGACCGGCCAGTTTGTCGCGACTGAAGGCTATTCGTTTCGCGCTTTCGACCTCAAATTAGAGTTGAGTCCTTGTCGTGGCATGTTTCCGCAGTCGACTATAGGTTGTACCCGGACTAGCTGACTTTGGCCGGTGCGACCAATGCGGTCAGCACGTAATTTTGCGTAGAACCTCGTCCTGGCTCACTAGACGTCAATTCGCTATTTCCATCCAAAATTGTCGGCCCGAGGAGGGCGAACGTTCATCGTTGCAATTTCTCAGGCGCGCCGAGGTCTACGGGCTCTGCGCCCGCAGATCGAGCTCGTAGTGGCGAGCTCTTGACCTCATCGTGATGATCTTTAAACGTGGCCAGGGCGGATTATTAATGCGGTGAAAAATGGTGTCACTAACGTGCAGAATTTTATGCCTGAGTCGAAATTAACGACTCAGTTAAATTTAAGTACGCAGAAGAATGTAAACTATGAAAATTTGCATTGACGGCCGGGTGTGTTCGGGCAACACTTGAGGCATGAACATCACCAGGAACCATAAGAGTCCATTCCAGACCCGTGCGCGTCGGGTCATCCTTATCGATATCGAGAACGCCAACGGACGCGCAATAGGCACTCTCGCGCAAGCAAAATGGTGCCACCGCGTGTTGACGGCCGCCATACAGTTCTGCTCCGGAGACCAGGTGGTAATTGCCTGCAATGGTGACGCGCAGTCCATGGTTAATACGTATCTAACGTGGGGGCCATCACCACGACTTATCCCCGGTTACGGGAGAGACGGAGCGGACAAGGCGTTGCTGGCGGTAATGGATGAAAATCTTGAATGCCGATTTGATGAGCTCGTCCTCGTCACCGGAGACGGGGTCTTTGCTGATCGGGTGGCTGAACTTGCTGCGGTTGAGCTACCTACCCATGTGTTCGCCCACCCGACAGGTCTGGCGGCGCGATTGCGTCTAGCTGCAACCTCAGTCTCACCAATTATCACGAATAGGACACCAATGTCCTCGTGGAAGCAGGGAGCTTGACCATGAACGAGACAATCACAATCAAAAGCATTATTGATATTACCGGAGTGAAGAAGTCGACGGTGTCGTCGTGGCGTTCTCGTTATTCGGACTTTCCAGATCCGATTCCTGGAAGGCTCAAACGCCCTGAACTCTTCGATAAAGATGCTGTTCTTGCTTGGCTTGAAACCCACAGGCCCGACGCAATACGAGAAGAACGTTACAAGACGATCAAGTTCGCCATCAGAATCATGCTCGAAAATCTCAGGACCGAATCAGAGGACAGCTATGAGGCTGCACTGACTGCTTTGCGACTTCTCTACTTTCACCAGAATGGCATCACCACCGAAAACGCGAGTACTTGGGAAGAGATCCGAGCTGAGATTGGCTCTGAGCCGGGGGCCAAAGAAGAGATAAGTATTCGCTATGGTGGTCTCACTGCACATGAGTTGGCTCTGTTGGGCGTGTATGCCAGCATCCCGACCGATCACTGGCGAGAAACTTGTGAAAGTGTGCTTCACATTCTCCTCAGTGGGCTACCGGCGAGTGTATCGACATCGCGGGGAACCCCGGAGTCGGCATCTTCGCGGATACTCGCTGTTGCCGCTTCGACCTCGGCGCACCGCAACGGGTGGGTGTATGACTCGGTATGCGGGATCGGAAGTGCTCTCATCGGTTTAGATGCAGGCAACCTGGTGAGCATCAATGATATTGATGCTACTTCTGTCGGGATCACAGCATTGCGGCTCCACTTCCACGGTTTTATGGAAACTGAAGTGTCAGCAGAAGATGTGCTCGTTAATGACGTTGCTGAGTTAAACACGTTCGATCTCGTTATTGCCGAAGCTCCACATCACACGCAGTCTTCGGCAACGGGCTTCGATCGCGACGCCGGCCGGTGGCAGGAGTACAAGAACGCCAAGGGCGCGCATTCTGCCGATGCAGCATTCATTCTCGATGCCCTTAACCACTTGCACGATGACGGATACGCTTATGTTCTCACCGGAGGGAACCTTTTGAGCGCCCGTGACCTCGAAGCGTTGAGGATCGATTTGGTTGCTAAAGGCAGAGTTGAAGCAGTCATTGAGATTCCATCGCTGCGGTCGAATTCCAGCCAGGCACTTTGGGTGTTGCGAAAGAGTGGGCACGATCGGGTTGTAATCATCGATGCCATGTCTGCCGCGGAGGTAACCGATCATCTCCCATCGTGGCTCCAGGCGATTCGTGAAGGTGGGGCACCGTCAGCCAATCATGCAGTCGTGACTCCGGCGAGCATGAGTGACCGTGCAGGACAGCTGCGAGTGGTTGCATACCAAGGGGGGCACATGAACGCCGCGGATGCAGAGCGTTCCTGGGAATCTGCGGCATATGATGTGGAAGAAATGCTGCCGATACTTGCTGCTTACGCGGGCAACAATGGTAAACAGTTCATTGACGCAGGGACTGGCCTCATAGTGGAGCCGATTGCTGTGGATGCTTGCCCAGACTTCTCAAAAGCTGCACTTGTGTCGATCGCGCAGCTTATTCGAAGAGGAGCTGTCGAGCTCATCGAATGCCACATCAGACCCCGACCAAATCCGCAGGCCGATTGGCACCGAGAGGTACTTGTTCTTCCGGTCGGTTACGACGACAAGAGCACTCGTGTAACAGCGGTACGAGTCCCAGACAACTACTCAGCAGGTCAAAGTGGCGATGTGATCGTTCCGATAGTGGGCGTCCACGATGCTGTTAAGAGTCCTATGGATGAGTTCGCAGTTACCTCATCGGCGCGAGTTCTACGGATAATCGATAGGAGCGTCGTAAGCGCTGAGTTCCTGACGCGGTGTGTCAATGCAGAATGGAATGCGTCGAATGTAACGAGTGCAGGAGTGCCAAGAAGAGCATTGAGGGACTTGATGATTCCCCTCATTTCTGTGCAGGATCAAGAGAATTTTTGCGGCTATTTGGGACGGCTAGATGAGTTCCAAAACGTGCTCAAGCGTGCGAATGAGGTTAGTGCGAAGCTGCAAACGATGACGATGAATGCGATCGACTCAAGTGCACGGGCCTGAAACGGTTCACTTGCCTGGGAACGTCGGATTTGGTTGTCGAACATTCAGCTCTCCATATATGTTCTCCAGTTCGAGGTCCTAACTATTCTGCGGTTAGAGGAGACCGAGACGGGCACTTGGGAACTATCGATCGAAGCCATCCACGGACCAGCCCCTCACTCCCGCCCGGAGCTGATCCAATCCGGATTGTCCACGATATTGCGGGTGCCTTCGACAAGGGTGCGGATGGAGTCGAGCTTCGCCATGTCATCGGCATCGAGAGTCAGCTCCACGGCCCCGAGGTTCTCAAGCGCACGTTCGGGCTTGCGTGAACCGGGGATCGGAACGGCGTTCACACCCATCTCGGCGGCGCGGTGGAAGAGCCAAGCCAGCGCCACCTGAGCGTTGGTGGCATCGTGACGCTGAGCCACCTCGGCGGCGATCTGGAGAACCTTCTGGTTGGCATCCCATGCTTCACCCATGCGCGTGGTGCCGCCGCGGAAGTCATCTGCGACCTGCTCCTTGGTCAGGGTGCCGGTGAGGAAGCCGCGGCCCAGGGGGCTGTAGGGCACGAACCCCACCCCGAGCTCGGCGCAGGCGGGCACAACGTAGTCCTCGACATCGCGTGACCATAGGCTCCATTCCGACTGGAGCGCGGCGATCGGATGGGTAGCGTGGGCTCGCCGCAGCTCTTCGGACGTGACCTCGGAGAGGCCGATGTGGCGGATCTTGCCTGCCTCGATCAGCTCGGCCATGGCGCCGACGGTTTCCTCGATCGGCACATCGGGATCAGGGCGGTGATGGTAGTAGAGATCGATCGTCTCCACGCCGAGGCGACTCAACGAGGCATCGCAGGCTGAGCGAGCATACTCCGGGCGTCCATCGGTGCGTTTGGCCGAATCGTTGGCTCCGGTCCGCACGGCGGTGATGCCGAACTTCGTGGCCAACTGAACCTCGTCGCGGCGTTTGCTTAGGAAAGGAGCGAGCATCTCCTCGTTCGTTCCGGCCGGACCTGTGGCGCCCTCGCGAGGTTTGCCGTAGACGTCGGAGGTGTCGAGGAAGGTGATGCCGGCGTCGACGGCTGCACCTAAAGTCGCGCGGGCGGCGTCATCGGTGGTGCCGCCGTAGACGTGGGACAGGGCCATGCAGCCGAAGCCGATGGGGGAGACGGCGAGGTCGCCGAGGTTGGTGGTCGTTGTCATGATGGATCTCCTTCAGTGTGGTGGGAGTTCGGTGAAGCGTTTGCCGGCGTGCGGTTGTCATTGGGAGTCCCGCCGTATTTGGCGACTTTGTAGTCGGTGGTGACGAGGGCCAGTTCCAGTTCGTGAAGCTGGGAGACGATGCGCTCACGTTGGTCGAGCATGATCTGCAGTCGTTGCGCGGTGGTCGCTTCACCAGCGTGGACAAGGTCGACATAGCGACGGAGTTCGCTGATGCCCATGCCGGATGTGCGCATGCGAACAAGGAAGTCGAGGCGTTCGACGGTCGCCTGATCATAGGTTCTGTGGCCCGACCGGCTTCGTGGCACCTCGATGAGTCCGGCGCGTTCGTAGTAGCGGGCGGTGTGTGCGGTGATGCCGAGGAGTTCGCATACTTCAGAGATGGACAGTTCGCTGCCGAACTCGGTCGACAATGCCCTGCGGATTCTCGGGTCTCTGATTGGTTGAGGTGGGGTAGCGCTCGGGGCTGTCGCCGCTGTGCTGGCTGTTTGCTGTGCCATGAACTCAACCTACGACTTTGAGTGCACTCGAAGTCAAGGGTTCGTCCCAAGAACTTTCCCCGTGAATGCGGCAGTGCCCACCATCATGTTGATGGTGGGCACGGCAGGAGACTCGAACCTCCTGTCCCGCCTACGACCCCACAAACGCCGTCGCGAAGAACGGCACGAAGGTCACCAGCGCCAGAGCAGTCAGCAGCACCAGCGCACTCGGAATCGCGGCCTTCGCGACCTTCATTACGCTCATACCCGACATGCCGGAGGCGACGAATAGGTTGAGTCCCAGCGGCGGGGTGATCATGCCGATCTCCAGGTTCATCACGACGATGATGCCGAAGTGGATCGGGTCGATGCCCAACTCCATGGCGATCGGCAGCAGGATCGGTGCCAGGATGAGGATCGCCGAGGACGTCTCCATCACACAGCCCACGAACAGCAGCAGGATGTTGACGAGAATGAGGAACTGCCACGGCTGCAGGTCCCAGGCTGTGATCGTCTCCGAGATCGATCCCGGGATCCGCTCACTGGCGAGGACGAAGGTGAAGAGGATGCCGTTGGCGATGATGAACATGACCATCGCCGAGGTTTTCACCGATGACAGCGTGACTTCCCACAGCTGCGAGATCTTGATCTCGCGGTAGATGACCAGGGACACCACCAATGAGTAGGCGACAGCGACGGCCGCCGCCTCGGTGGGGGTGAACCAGCCTGAGTAGATTCCACCCAGGACCAGGAACGGCAGGGCCAAGGCGAGGATCGCGTCGCGGAATGCCTTGAGCTTGTCCACATTGGACATCCGGAACCCTTCCCCGGCGTTGCCGTAACCGTTCTTCCATGCCACGAACACGGCCATGCCCAGCAGCATGACTCCGGCGAGAATGCCCGGCAGGATTCCGGCGAGGAACAGGTCACCGATGTTCTGCTCGGTGGCGATGCCGAAGACGATGAGCGGAATCGACGGCGGGATCAGGATGCCCAAGGACCCCGAGGTGGCCACGAGTCCCGTGGAGAACTCCTTCGGGTAACCGTTCTTGATCATGGCCGGGATCATCAGCGCACCGACGGCCACGACCGTGGCAGGTGATGAACCGGAGACCGCTGCGAAGAACATGCACGCAAGCACCGTGGTGATCGCCATGCCCCCGCGCAGATGCCCGACCATTGCCGCACCGAAGTCGGTCAGTCGCCGCGAGATTCCACCGCGGGACATGATGTTGGCCGCGAGGATGAAGAACGGAATCGCCATCAGCGGGAACGAGTTCAGAGCGTTGAAGAGCCGTTCCGAGACCTGGGTCATCGGGATGAGCGTGAAGTAGTAGAAGTAGACGAGGCTGGTCAGACCCAAGGCCACCGCAATGGGCGCCGAGGTGACGAGCAGCAGAATGAGGACTGCAATGAGAACGAATGTTGCTTCGAGCATCAGCGATCCCCTTCCTTCGTATCGTCGTCATCGATGGCGATGTCGTTCACGTCGATGCCGACTGCCGCGGCTTCCTCAGCGAACACGTCCTTGTCGAGCTCTTCGGCCGGGGCCTTGATCGCTCGGATGAGCATTTCGGCGGCGCGGATGAAGAACAGCGTCATGCCCACGGCCAGTGAGAGTTCAACAACCCACAGAGGCAGCTTGAGCGCCGGGGTGATGGTCGTTCGCGAGAAGGGTTCGCTGATCAGGGCCCAGGACAGGTAGGCGATGAAGCCTGCGTAGATGAGGGTCATCAGCCCGCCGAGGACGACGAAGAACTTCTTCTTCTTGCCCTTGAGCAGCGTCGGCATGATGTCCACGGCCACGTGCTCGTTGTGGCGCAGGGTCACGACCGCACCGAAGAAGGTCGAGCAGATGATGAGGTAGATGATGGCCTCTTCGGACCAGAAGAGCACGTCTCCTGTGATGTTGCGCAGGAGCACGGCGAAGACCGCGAGTGCTGTGGCGCCGATGAGACTGGCGCCGGCCAGGAAGTTCTCGACCCGGCTCAAATACTTGTCGAAGGTCTTCATCGTCACTCACGTTCCTTGTCACGCTGCAGGAGCTCGTCGACGACCTCTGGTCCGATGACATCGCTGTACTTCTCGTACTCGGAAGGCACGACCATGTCTTTGAATGACTGGCGCTCCTCCTTCGTGGGCACCACGATCTTCGTGCCCCCGGACTCCTCGATGAGCCGCTTGGATTCCGCGTTGACCTTCTGTGCTTCCTTGCGGTTGAACTCGGAGGCTTCATCGGCAGATTCGTCGACGACGGCCTGCAGGTCATCGGGCAGTTCGTCATACCAACGCTTGTTCACAGTGAGGATGTAGCCGATGTAACCGTGATTGAGTTCGGTGACGTACTTCTGGACGGTGTGCATCTTCTGCGACTCGATGTTCGAGTACGTGTTCTCACCACCGTCGATGAGTCCCTGCTGAAGACCGTTGTAGACCTCGGCGAATGCCAGGGGAGACGGAATTCCGCCCCAGGTCTCGAACTGGGTGCGCAGCACGTCCGAAGGCTGGATGCGGTACTTCTTGCCCTTCATATCGTCAGGGCTCAGCGTCGCGTTGTTCGAATGGATCTGCTTCATGCCCGAATCCCACAGGCCCAGGACCTTCAGCCCATTGGCCTCGAGGTCGGGGTTGGCGTAGATGGCCTTGCCGATCTCAGTGTCGGGGCTGACGATCTCCGGGATCTCATCCGGGTGATCGAAGATGAACGGCAGGTCCAGGACCTGCAGGCTCGGCGCGATCGTCGTGAACTTCGCGCTCGCCGGGGCGAGCATCTGCACAGCGTTGGACTGCAGCGCCTGCATCTCGTCCTTGTCGCCGTAGAGCTCCGAGTTCGGGAACACCTCGACCTGGATGCGGCCATCGGACTTCTCTTCGATCTGCTTTGCGAAGAAGTCGGCGGCGAGTCCCTTGGGAGTGCTCGTCGAAGTCACATGGGCGAAGCGCAGTTCGAACTTCTCCTGCTTGCCGCTGCGCGCGGGATTGCATCCGCTCAGTGCCAGCAGGCAGATCGACAGGCAGGCAACCAGCGGTTTCCACCTGGGTCGTCGTATCGACGTCATCGTCAGCTCCAGTTATCGAGACCAATGTCATGTCAGTCTCCGAGGTGACGAGCGCAGACATTGCAGTCTGCTGCACTATGCACGGCAACGTGCTTTGGAGGTGCGATGGGTCACCTTCGGAGCCAAACCATTTGAGCTTAGACGAGAATCCGAGAGTTTCCAATATTATCTGTCAAAGAATGCATTATTTCTTAGGATGTGGGAATCCCGTGGTCGATGGATGCAGAGAATGGGGGAGTGGGGCCGCTCAGTCCGCGTCGAAGTCGAACGGGTCAGAGATCGGCTCACCGGCCGTGGACTCGGCCAGGCGCAGGAACCCGTTGGTGATGTGATCGCCGAGGTGCTTCGCCGCAGCGTCCGGATCGATGCGTTTCACGGCGTCGACGATGGCCTGGTGTTCGCTGTGGACCTCGTTGAGTCGGTCCGAACTGTCGAGGGTGAGATCCCAGGGGAAGGCACGCCACCGGGTGGCGATGTCATCGCGCAGGGCCGGGAGTCCGCACCGATCGTAGAAGAAGAAGTGGAACTCCTCGTTGCGGGTGTTGCGGCCCATGGCATCGCCTTCTTCGCTGGCGGAGTCGAGTGCCTCGAGGAGCTTCTCTGCTTGGCGCAGTTCGTGGCGGGAGATCCGTGTCGTGGCACGGGCGATGGCGAAGGTCTCGGTCAGTTTGCGGGTGACGAAGAGGGACTTGAGGCGGTCGACGTCGACGCCGGCCACGCGCACGCCGCGATGGGCCTCGGAGGAGACGAGACCTTCGGATTCGAGGATGCGCAGGGCTTCGCGGACAGGAGTGATCGAAGCCTTGAACCATTCGGCGACCTCGTCCTGACGCAGGCGTTCACCGCGTTCGAGCTCGCGGCCGAGGATCTTCCGGCGCAGGCCCAGGACGATCTTGTCCCGCTTCGTCGATGCTGATTCCTGATCCACTCCACAGCCTTCCGTTGTCGCTCGTCGTGCCTCGTCAATTGCCTTCGCTTCGTGAAGTGTATCCCGCTGCAAGGTTTCCGCGTGAATAATGCATGATCCAGACAATGATGTATTCTGTCGGGGAAAGCTTATGAAATCTCGTTGTGGAGGCCCCTTGCACGCCGAACTTCCGTTGTCCGGTATCACCGTCATCAGCTGCGAGCAGGCCGTGGCGGCGCCGTTTGCTTCCCGGCAGCTCGCCGATCTGGGTGCGCGCGTGATCAAGATCGAACGCCCCGGAACTGGGGACTTCGCCCGCGGCTACGACACCACGGTCAACGGAATGGCGAGTCACTTCGTGTGGCTCAATCGCAACAAGGAGAGCCTGAGCCTCGACCTCAAACACCCGCAGGGCAAGGCGATCCTCAAGGACCTCGTCGCCGAGGCCGACGTCTTCATCCAGAATTTCGCCCCCGGAGCCGCCGAACGCTTGGGCTTCGGCGCCGATGAGCTGCGTGGACTGAACGAGCGCCTCATCTACGCCTCGATCTCCGGATACGGACCAGACGGGCCCTACAAGGACGCCAAGGCATACGATGCTCTTGTGCAGGCCGAAGCTGGTTTGGTTTCCGTGACAGGGACCGAGGACCATCCCGCGAAGACGGGAATCTCAACGGCGGACATTTCCGCCGGAATGTACACCTACTCCGGGATTCTCACCGCCCTGTACGCCAGAGAGCGCACCGGTCGGGGCACGACTCTGCAGATCAGTCTCTTCGACTCCCTCGTCGAATGGATGGGCTACCCCCTCTACTTCACACACGGCAGCGGCACCCGCCCCACTCGCGCCGGAACCTCGCACGCTGCCATCGCCCCCTATGGCGCCTTCACCTGCGGCGACGGCACCCAGATCATGCTCGCCATCCAGAACGAACGCGAATGGAAGAGCTTCGCCACCCACGTCCTGGGCCGAGAGGACATGGTCACCGACGAACGCTTCGACCGGGCCGCCCACCGCTACGCCCACCGCGATGAGCTGCAGACCATCATCGAAGCAGTCTTCGTCGACTTCACCGGCGCACACTGCGACGAGCTTCTCGACACGGCCAAGGTCGCTCACTCGAGACAGCGGGACATGACCGAGATCGCCGACCATCCCCAGCTGGTCGAACGTGATCGCTGGCAGGAGGTCGATTCCCCGGTCGGGCCGATTCCGATGCTCGTGCCCCCGGTCGAGATGTCCGGGGTGACACCTCGGATGGACCCGATTCCCGGGGTCGGTGACCATACAGAGACCATCCTCGGCGATCTGGGAATCAGCCCCGAGAAGGTCGCCGAACTCCACCGGGAAGGAGCAATCTGATGACCAAGGCCGATCGATCCGACGCCGACGCTCAGGAGACGGGCGCAGCACCTGCGGCACCCACTGCCGCCTCACCCGCCTTCGCCTATACGCCGCTGCTGCCCACTGACGGCGCGGGGCCGGCCATGCGCCGCCTCGACATCGACGGCGTCAACGAAGTGCGCACGCAGATCAACGGCGAAGAGACGTCATTCCTGCAGGTGGCGCCGTCGACGCTGACCGACCTCGCCGAGGTTGCCTTCAAGGAAGTCTCTCACTACCTGCGCACCGATCACCTGGCGAGCCTGCGAGCCATCATCGACGACCCGGAGGCCAGCGACAACGACGTCTTCGTCGCCCTCGATCTGCTCAAGAACGCCTCGGTCTCGGCCGGAGAGATCCTGCCGATGTGCCAGGACACCGGCACCGCGATCGTCTCCGCCAAACGCGGACCCAATGTGCTCACCGACGGCGACGACGCGAAGCACTTCTCGGCCGGCATCCACCGGGCCTACGAGGAACTCAACCTCCGCTACTCCCAGCTGGCCCCGCTCAGCCTGTTTGAGGAGAAGAACACCGGAACGAACCTGCCCGCCCAGATCGAGGTGGGCTTGAGCCCCCAAGACGACTACGAGCTGCTGTTCATGGCCAAGGGCGGGGGGAGTGCGAACAAGTCCTTCCTCTACCAGGAGACGAAGGCCGTGCTCAACGAGTCCTCGATGCTCGACTTCCTCGCGGAGAAGATCTCCACGCTGGGCACCGCCGCCTGCCCGCCCTACCACCTGGCTGTGGTCATCGGCGGACCCTCGGCGGAGTTCACGCTGAAGACCGCGAAGCTCGCCAGCGCCCACTACCTCGATGACCTGCCCACCTCGGGTAACGCCAGCGGTCACGGTTTCCGTGACGTGGACTTCGAAGACACCGTGTTCCAGCTGACCCAGAAGCTCGGTTTCGGCGCCCAGTTCGGCGGGAAGTACTTCTGCCACGATGTGCGCGTGGTCCGACTGCCTCGCCACAACGGCTCCCTGCCGATCGCGATCGCCGTCAGCTGTTCGGCGGATCGGCAGATTGTCGCCCGGATCAACGCCGACGGGGTCTTCATCGAAGAGCTCGAACACGATCCGGCCCGGTTCCTGCCCGCGATGGGCCGGGTCGAGGAGATCGAATCCGGCAATGTCACCGAGGTGGACCTTGATCGTCCGATGCCCGAACTCCAGTCCCAGCTGTCCGGGCTCGCGGTCGGCGACCGACTCTCACTGTCGGGCACGATGATCGTCGCCCGCGACATCGTTCACGCCAACCTGCGCGAGCGCCTCAACAACGGCGGGCAGCTGCCCGACTACTTCAAGGACCACCCGATCTATTACGCGGGACCGGCCAAGACCCCGGAAGGAATGCCCTCGGGATCTTTCGGACCGACCACCGCCTCACGGATGGACACCTACGTGCGTGAGTTCCAGGAAGCCGGCGGGTCGATGATCATGTTGGCCAAGGGCAACCGCTCGGCCCAGGTCAAGGAATCGTGCGCCGAATTCGGCGGGTTCTACCTGGGCTCGATCGGTGGCCCCGCTGCCCGTCTGGCTCAGGACTGCATCACCGACGTCGAGGTCCTCGACATGGAAGACCTCGGCATGGAAGCGGTCTGGCGGATCAGAGTTGAGGACTTCCCGGCCTTCATCATCACCGATGACAAAGGCCACGATTTCTTCGACTCCACCGGACCGGAGACGACGATCGGCCTGGGACGGACGCGGACCACGCAGGACGGCGCCCGCCTGGACTGAGACGACCAGGCTGAACCAACCAGGCCCCACAATTTTCAGATCACCAGAGGATAAGGAATTCGACATGGCAGTCAGCAGCGAAGAGCAGATGATGATCGATACGGTCGCCGAGTTCGTCGACCACGACGTCAAACCCCACGTCAACCGGGTCGAGCATGCCGACGAATACCCGGAGAAGTGGATCCAGACCATGAAGGACATGGGCATCTACGGTCTCGCGATCGACGAGCCCTGGGGGATGGGCAAGGTCTCGACCGAGGCCTATGCGCTCATCACCCAGGAACTGGCCCGCGGGTGGATGTCCCTGGCCGGCGCCATGGGCGGGCACACCGTCGTCGCCAAGCTCATCGCCGAATACGGCACTCCCGAGCAGAAGGATAAGTACCTGCCGCGCATGGCCACCGGTGAGCTGCGCGCGACCATGGCCCTGACCGAACCCGGCGGCGGTTCCGACCTGCAGGCTCTGCGCACGACCGCGGCCAAGGACGGCGACGACTACGTCATCAACGGGTCGAAGACCTGGATCACCAACGCCCGCAAATCCGACCTCATCGCACTGCTGGTCAAGACCGATCCGTCCGCCGAGCCCCGCCACAAGGGCATCTCGATTCTCCTCGTCGAGAAGGGCGAGGGCTTCACCGTGTCGAAGAACCTCTCCAAGCTCGGCTACAAGGGTGTCGAAACCTGTGAACTCGTGTTCGAGAATCTGCGGCAGTCGCAGTCGCAGCTGCTCGGTGAAAAGGAGGGTGTGGGCTTTAAGCAGATGATGAAGGGCCTGGAGATCGGCCGCATCCAGGTTGCCTCCCGCTCACTTGGCGTCGCGCAGGCAGCGCTCAATGACGCAGTGAAGTACTCCCAGGAACGCGAGTCCATGGGCAAGCCAATTTGGCGTCACCAGTCCGTGGGCAATCACCTGGCGATAATGGCCACGAAGCTCGAGGCCGCCAGGCAGCTCGTTCTCCACGCCGCGCGCACCTACGATTCCGGTGAGCGGGTGGATATGGAGGCCGGAATGGCCAAGTACTACGCATCGGAAATGGCCGCCGAGGTGGCCCTTGACGCCATCCGTGTCCATGGCGGTTACGGATACTCCACCGAGTACGACGTCGAACGCTACTACCGTGACGCCCCGCTGATGATCGTCGGCGAGGGCACCAACGAAATCCAGCTCAATGTCATCGCCAAGCAGCTCATCGGCCGTAACAAGGCCTGAGGAGGAGACTGACCATGACGCATAAGCCCAGGCCACGCCCGGATACCCCGCACTTCATGACCGAGGAAAGGCAGGAGATCCAAGCACTGGCGCGCGAGTTCGCCCGTGATGTTGTCTTGCCGATCGCCAATGAACTCGACCCCGTTGAGGGACAGTTCCCCGACTCGATGATCAAGCAGATGGCCGATATGGGATTCTTCGG
>NZ_JALDSX010000049.1 GCF_022748595.1 Brevibacterium sp. ZH18
GTCGCACGCGAGTCCACACCGATCGCCACCTTGTCATTTGTCCGACCGTGATCAGTGCCACTAGACTGAAGCCCGTAAGTTCATAGCTCCATGCGCTGTAGGAATACAGCCGCACACAATTGAATATTGCCGTTAAGACATGACGTGGGAGAGCTGCTCAGTCGCCGCAACCGCTTCGGTTGCCGCTAGCGCACTGTGCAGCGCCGTAGGTGCAATTCCCTCCCCGGGAAACTCTCAGGCCCAGTACCACCGATTGCAGGCATTTCTGAAGGACCGCCACCGCGCCCGCGCGCTGAAAGTCCGACAGAACGGGGAGGACCACCACTGCTCAGTGCGTCCTCCGTAGGCGGGCGCGACATCGACCCGAGGACGTCAATGACCAGTTCACTCGCCCACACAAGTTCACTCGCGCACACCACCGCACCCACCGGAGATACCGAACGCCCGTTCTCCGACCGGCACATCGGCCCCCGCGCGGACGACACCCAGGCGATGCTCGCCGAACTCGGCTACGACTCCCTCGAAGCACTCTCGTCCGCAGCCGTCCCCGCCTCCATCCAGATCGACGGACTCGACCTGCCCACCGGTCGCTCCGAAGCCGAGGTCCTCGAAGACCTCCGCAGCCTCGCCGGCCAGAACATCATGCGCAAGCAGATGATCGGCCAGGGCTACTACGACACGATCACCCCCGCGGTCATCCGCCGCAACCTCGTCGAGAACCCCGCCTGGTACACGGCCTACACCCCCTACCAGCCCGAGATCTCCCAGGGTCGTCTCGAAGCGCTGCTCAACTTCCAGCAGGCCGTCCAGGACCTCACCGGCCTCGACATCGCCAACGCCTCCCTCCTCGACGAGGCCACCGCCGTCGCCGAGGCGGTCCTCCTCATGCGTCGTGCCGTGAAGAAGGGGACAACCGTCGTCCTCGACTCCGAACTCCACCCGCAGACCATCGCCGTCGTCCGCGCCCGGGCCAAGGCAATGGACTTCAACATCACCGTCGCCGACCTCGCAGAAGGCCTCGTCGGCGACGACATCTTCGGCATCGTCTGCGCCCAGCCCGGCACCACCGGCGTCATCCGCGACTTCACCGAGGCTGTCGACGGTGCCCATGACCGCGGCGCCCTCGTCACCTTCGACTCCGATCTCCTGGCCCTGACCCTGCTCAAGGATCCCGCCTCCCAGGGCGCGGACATCGCCGTCGGCTCGGCCCAGCGCTTCGGCGTCCCGCTGTTCTTCGGCGGACCCCACGCCGGTTTCATGGCCGTGAAGTCCGGCCTGCAACGCCAGCTGCCCGGCCGCCTCGTCGGCGTCTCCAAAGATGCCCAGGGCAAGCCCGGCTACCGTCTGGCCCTGCAGACCCGCGAACAGCACATCCGCCGCCAGAAGGCCACAAGCAACATCTGCACCGCGCAGGCCCTGCTCGCCAACGTCGCCTCGATGTATGCCGTCTACCACGGCCCCGTCGGCCTGACCCGCATCGCCTCCCGCATCCATCGCCTCGCCCAGGCGTTCGCGACCGCTGCGGACACCGCCCCCGGCGCCGAGGTGGTCAGCCGTGAGTTCTTCGACACCGTGGCCGTGCGCGTCGCCGACGCCGAAGCCGCCCGAGTCGTCGCCGAACGCGGCGGCTACAACGTTCGCGTCATCGACACCAACACCATCGGCGTCTCCTTCGGTGAACCCCACACGGTCGCCGACGCCAACGGCCTGCTCGAATCCCTGGGCATCATCGCCCGGATCGATGAAGCGGAATTCGCAGCCGCCTCGGCGGGGACCTTCGGGGCCAACCATGTGCCCACCCCGGTCTTCGACGCGAAGCTCCACCGCGAGACCGAATTCCTCACCCACCCGATCTTCTCCAGCCACGGCTCCGAGACCTCGATGATGCGCTACCTGCGCACCCTGGCCGACCGCGACCTGGCCCTCGACCGGACGATGATCCCGCTGGGCTCGTGCACGATGAAACTCAACGCGGCCGCCGAGATGGAGCCCATCACCTGGCCCGAGTTCGCCTCGATCCACCCCTTCGCCCCGGTCGAGCAGACCCACGGATGGCGCAACCTGATCACCCGCCTGGAGAACCAGCTGGTCGAGGTCACCGGCTACGACCGCGTCTCCCTGCAGCCCAACGCCGGCTCCCAGGGTGAGCTCGCCGGACTCCTCGCGATCCGCAAGTACCACCTGGCCAACGGCGACACCGACCGCCGCGTCGTCCTCATCCCGCAGTCGGCTCACGGCACGAACGCGGCCTCGGCAGTCCTGGCCGGACTCCAGGTCCAGGTCGTCGCCACCGCCGAAGACGGCTCGGTCGACATGGACGACCTCGACGCGAAGATCGAGAAGAACGCGGACAAGCTCGCCGCGATCATGGTCACCTACCCGTCAACCCACGGCGTCTTCGAATCCCAGATCCGCGAGGTCTGCGAGAAGGTCCACGCGGCAGGCGGACAGGTCTACGTCGACGGCGCGAACCTCAACGCCCTCGTCGGACTGGCCAAGCCCGGCGAATTCGGCGGCGACGTCTCCCACCTCAACCTGCACAAGACCTTCTGCATCCCCCACGGCGGCGGCGGACCAGGCGTCGGACCGGTCGCCGTGCGCGAACACCTGGCTCCGTACCTGCCCGGCGATCCCACCTCGGCGGAACTCGTCGCAGGATCCACGGACGCCCACGAACTGCCGATCTCCGGATCCCTGTTCGGCTCCGCCGGCGTCCTGCCGATCAGCTTCGCCTACCTCGAGCTCATGGGCGGGGACGGTCTGAAGGAAGCCTCTCGTATGGCACTGCTCGGCGCGAACTACCTCGCGTCCAAGCTCGCCGATGTGTTCCCCATCCTCTACTCGGGCGAACACGGACTCGTCGGCCACGAGACGATCCTCGACCTCCGCGAGGCCACTGCCAAGTCCGGCGTGACCGCCGAGGATGTGGCCAAGCGCCTCATCGACTTCGGCTTCCACGCCCCGACTCTGGCCTTCCCGGTGCCGGGCACCCTCATGGTCGAACCGACCGAGTCCGAGGACAAGGCCGAACTCGACCGCTTCATCGAGGCGATGCGCGTCATCCGCGCCGAGATCGATTCGATCGGCGACAAGTACTCCTACGAGGAGTCGCCGCTGGCTGGAGCCCCGCACCCGGCGACCGTCGTGATGGACGACTGGGACGCCAAATACTCCCGTGAAACCGCAGCGTTCCCGGTCAAGGGCCTGCGCCAGACGAAGTACTTCCCGCCGGTCAGCCGCATCGACGGTGCTTACGGCGACCGCAACCTGGTGTGCTCCTGCCCGCCGCCAGAGGCCTTCGAAGAGAATGAGGACGACTGATGAGTGCTGAGAACTCGACCAAAGAGACCCCGCTGCATTCGATCCACGAGCAGCTGGGCGCATCCTTCACCGACTTCGGCGGCTGGGACATGCCCCTGAAGTACGGTTCGGAGCTCGCCGAGCACCGCGCAGTACGTGAGGCCGCAGGCATCTTCGACCTCTCTCACATGGGCGAGGTCCGCCTCACCGGTTCCGCGGCATCCGCCTTCCTCGACTACGCGCTCGTGGCGAAGTACTCGAAGATGAAGATCGGCAAGGCCAAATACGGTGTCATCGTCAACGAGGCAGGCTACCTCCTCGACGACCTCATCACTTACCGGATCGGCGACGAGGAGTTCCTCATCGTCCCCAACGCTTCGAACACCCCGAATGTCGTGGCGGCACTCAAGGAGCGACTGCAGGACTTCCTGCGGACGGAGGCTCCCGGCGCCGACGTGCGACTCTTCGACGAGTCTGAGGACACGGCCCTCATCGCCGTGCAGGGACCGGCCTCCGAAGCGATCGTCCTCGCCGCCCTCGACGAGGGTGCGCACGGCGAATTCGGACCCAAGACCACCTCGGCGGATGGATCGACGGCGAGTGCCGCAGCCGTCGACAGCGGAGCGGGCGAGACTTCCGAGACGATCACCGTCGGCGAAGCCGTCAAGGAGCTCAAGTACTACGCGTGGATGCCGCTGACGATCGCCGGCATCGACCTCATGCTCGCGCGCACCGGCTACACCGGAGAGGACGGGTTCGAACTCTACGTACCCAACATCGCCGCCGAGCGCCTGTGGGAGACCTTGGCCACGGCCGGTGCTGATCACGGACTCGTGCCCTGCGGATTGGCCTCACGGGATTCGCTGCGCCTCGAAGCGGGCATGCCGCTCTACGGCAATGAGCTCAGCCTCGAGACCACGCCCTTCGACGCAGGACTGGGCCGGATGATCGGGTTCAAGACGAAGGAGAACTTCTTCGCCCGTGAGGCCCTGGCCAAGCTGGGGGAGACCGAACCGGCACGCGTGCTCGTCGGACTGACCTCCGAAGGCCGTCGTGCGGCGCGCTCCGGAGCGGCGATCTTCGCCTCGGCCGATCAGGTCGGAGCGGACGGAGCCGAAGGTGCTCAGGTCGGCACAGTTACCTCGGGGCAGCCTTCGCCGACGCTCGGCCACCCGATCGCTTTGGCCTACCTCGACCGCAGCCTCTCGGAGCCGGGAACGGCCGTGGCCGTGGACATCCGCGGCAAGGCGCACGACTTCACCGTCACCGCGCTGCCGTTCTACAAGCGCGGCGAAAACTGACCCACCCAGGTCGCTGACTCGCTCAGCGGGCAGACCTGCGCGGCGAAAACTGACCTGCACAACCTGATGTGGTTGCCCCCGGTGACTCGTACACTGGGGGCACCAGCTCACCACCACAGCTGACAATCAGCAGAATAGGACGATCATGGCTGAATTGCCCCCGCTCCCAGACAACTTCACGTACTCCGCCGAGCACGAGTGGATCAACGCCGGTGCCGATGCCATCGTCGGTAACACCGTCAAGATCGGCATCACCGCTGTTGCTTCCGATGCGCTCGGTGAGGTCGTCTACGTCGACCTGCCCGAGGTCGGCGACTCCGTGACTGCAGGCGAGACCTGCGGCGAGGTCGAGTCGACCAAGTCGGTCTCCGACCTGTACTCACCGGTGACCGGTGAGATCGTCTCCGTCAACGAGGCGGCCACAGCGGATCCAGGCCTGCTCAACTCCGCCCCTTACGGCGACGGCTGGCTGTTCGAAGTCAACGTCACCGAATTGGGCGAGGTCATGGACGCGGCCGGCTACGCCGAAGCCAACTCCCTCTAGAACCACCCCTCGATCGGTGGGGCCTCCGCTCGGCCCCGCCGATCACACGAGAAGAATCGTAGTGTTGCAATGCCATTGAGCGTCTTCGATCTCTTCACCGTAGGCATCGGGCCGTCGAGTTCACATACCGTCGGTCCCATGCGAGCGGCGTCGAGCTTCCTCACACTTCTGGGCGACTCGCTTGGATCCGTCGCTGACATCAAGGTCGATGTCTTCGGATCCCTTGCCGCCACCGGTGCCGGCCACGGCACCTTCGACGCGATCCTGCTGGGCCTTGAGGGCTGCAAGCCGGAGTCCGTCGAAGCCAACGAACTCTCTGCCCGCCGGACGCGGATGTCGGAGACCGGAAAGATCATCCTCGGCGATGCCATCGGCGACGGCGTCGAACTGAACTTCGCCGAGGACGACATGGTCAAGCGACCCCTGACCATCCTGCCCCGCCATACGAATGCCATGACCATCACCGCCTTCGACGGTTCCGGTGCGACGTTGGCCGAAGAGACCTATTATTCGGTGGGCGGTGGCTTCGTCACCTCCGAAACCGAATTCGCTGAGAAGGAGAAGGCCGCCGAGGCTGTCGATGAGGACAGCGAATTCGCCGTCTCCGATTCGGTCGTCGAGGCCGAGTTGGCCTCCTACAGCGAGGAGCTGCCGTATCCGTTCCACTCGGCCGTCGAGCTCCTGGCACAATGCGAGACCCACGGCATGTCGGTCGCCGAACTCATGCTTGCCAATGAGAAGTCGATGCGTGACGAGGACGAGATCCGCCACGGTCTGCTCCACATCTATTCGGTGATGGAGGAGTGCGCCTCTGCGTCGTTGGACCGTTCGGGCTACCTGCCGGGCGGGCTCAAGGTGCGCCGTCGTGCTCACGACTGGTATCTCAAGCTCAAAGCCGAGGACCCGGACCACAGCTCTGCCTACTACTTGGAGTGGGTCAACCTCATTGCGATGGCCGTCAATGAGGAGAACGCCTCGGGTGGCCGTGTCGTCACGGCCCCGACGAACGGTGCGGCAGGGATCATCCCCGCGGTCCTGCACTACGCGCTCAACTATGTCGAAGTGGTGGTGGAGAAGGGCGAGGCCGGCAAGCACGCGGCCATCGTGGACTTCCTCCTCACCTCGGCGGCCATCGGGGTCCTGTACAAGGAGAGGGCATCGATCTCCGGCGCCGAGGTGGGTTGCCAGGGTGAGGTCGGATCCGCCTCGTCGATGGCTGCCGGGGGATTGGCAGCGATCATGGGCGGAACCCCGGAGCAGGTCGAGAACGCCGCCGAGATCGCCATGGAGCACAACCTGGGACTCACCTGCGACCCGATCTCCGGGCTCGTGCAGATCCCCTGCATCGAACGGAATGCGATCGCCGCTGGCAAGGCCATCAACGCCTCCAGAATGGCACTGTGGGGCGATGGGCAGCACCGGGTCAGCCTCGACGAGGTGATCGAGACGATGCGTCAGACAGGTGCGGACATGAGTTCGAAGTACAAGGAGACCGCCCAGGGCGGCCTCGCTGTCAACGTCGTGGAGTGCTGACGTCGGAGTGTCTCGGTGCCGGATTGCGGCGCTTCCTGCCCTAGAGGTTCCTGGTGTCTCGTGCCGCTTCGCATCGCTTGCGCAGCTCGCCGCTCCTGCGCATCGACCGCACCCTCGCTGAACTCGGGTGTCCGCGATTCCAGCAAGAAATCTTGAGCTCGAATTTCGCGTGTCCGGTCGTGGAACTCATGGAACCGAAGTTCCAACTGGGTTCAAATGTAACGAAACGATAACGAAGCACTTCCGCGGAATGAGCGCGAAGGAGCGCCCTTACGCATCCCAGAGATGCCATGGGGAAGCCCCGGTTCGAGACTTCCGGTCAGCTCGGGACAAATCGACTCGAATGCCCCCGAATCACCGATTTTCGAGTTGACGCTCAATCTGAGGTCGTTAGGTTTGAAGGCGTGAGAAACGCAGTCGCAGAACCTCAGACGGAAACCGATGTCCGTACTCCTTCACTGGAGGACGGGCAGCACATGTGGAGACTGGCAAAAGATTCGGCCGTTCTCGACCTTAACTCTTCGTACTCGTATCTGCTCTGGTGTCGTGATTTCGCTGAAACCTCGACGATCGCGCGAATCGATGGGGAGCCCGCAGGGTTCGTCACCGGTTACACCCGCCCGGATCGGCCTAACACGCTGATGATCTGGCAGGTCGCGGTCTCGTCGGATTTCCGTGGACACGGGCTGGCGAAGACCATGCTCAACGAGCTGGCTGATCGGACCAACGCACTCCGCTTGGAGACGACGATCACCGATGACAACGATGCGTCCAACCGCTTGTTCCAGTCATTCGCTGAACAGCGCGGAGCATCGTGTGAACGAAGCGCCCTGTTCACTCCGGATGTCTACCCGGACGAGCACGACACCGAATTCCTGTACGAAATCGCACCGCTGTAAAGCGCAGTGCCTTCCAGGTGTCCTGGGGATCAGCTGATCCCGTCAGAGGATGCCGACCGGCGAATGCCGTATCCGATCGCTTCGGGCGCGGCCACCGTCTCGGCGCCTGCCCACAGGGCAGACGCGTAATCCAGAAGTCGAAAGGACTCAAGTGATGACAGACAAGACGACGACTCCCGATATTTTCGAAACTCGCGAATCCGCCGTGCGCGGCTACTCGCGCTCCTGGCCCGCCACCTTTGCTCGCTCCGAGGGAGCGAAGCAGTGGGATGAAGACGGCAAGGAATACATCGACTTCTTCTCCGGTGCCGGCGCACTCAACTACGGGCACAACAACCCCGTCGTGATGAAGCCGCTCATCGAGTACCTGCAGTCAGGCGCCGTCCTGCACTCGCTGGACATGAAGACCCCGGCCAAGCGTGAGTTTCTCGAGACCTTCCAGGACCTCATCCTCAAGCCCCGCGATCTCGACTACACCGTGATGTTCCCCGGACCAACGGGAACCAACACCGTCGAGGCGGCTCTCAAGCTCGCTCGTAAGGTCACCGGACGTCAGCACATGCTCTCGTTCACTAACGCGTTCCACGGTATGACCCTGGGCTCGCTGTCGGTGACCGGCAACTCGATGAAGCGCGAAGGCGCGGGAATTCCGCTGACCAACAGCTCGAAGATTCCGTATGACGACTACTTCGATGGCGAGATCCCTGACTTCCTGTGGCTCGAGAAGGTTCTTGAGGACTCGGGCTCAGGTGTCGACAAGCCTGCTGCCGTCATCGTTGAGACCGTGCAGGGTGAGGGCGGCCTCCGTGCTGCTCGTGCCGAATGGCTGCGCGCTCTGTCCGAGCTGACCAAGAAGCACGACATCCTGCTCATCGTCGATGACGTCCAGGCCGGTTGCGGCCGTACCGGATCGTTCTTCAGCTTCGAAGAGGCCGGCATCGTGCCCGACATCGTCTGCCTGTCGAAGTCGATCTCCGGTTCGGGTCTGCCGATGGCACTGACCCTGTTCCGTCCTGAGCTCGACGTGTGGGAGCCGGGCGAGCACAACGGCACCTTCCGCGGAAACAACCCCGCGTTTGTGACCGCGACTGCCGCGCTGAAGAACTTCTGGGCCGACAACACGTTCCAGAACGAACTCGCCGACACCATCGCTCACCTGCACCAGCGCCTCGACACGATCGTGGAGAAGGCAGAGGGTGCGTCCATTCGCGGACGTGGCCTGCTCGCCGGAATCTTCTTCGAGGACTCCGAGGCTGCCGGAAAGATCGCTGCAGAGGCATTCCAGAACGGACTTCTGCTCGAGACCTCCGGTCCGAAGGACGAAGTCACGAAGATCATGCCTCCGCTGACGATCTCAACGGAGGACTTGGACAAGGGCCTCGACATCATCGAAGCCGCCGTGCTGAAGTTCGCACCAGCTGCTGAGCCTGCACTGGCCTGATTCGAGCCTGCGACTCGGGGTGGGGCGCTGAAGAGAATTCAGTGCCTCGCGCCGTGTCCGCGCTCCGCGGGCTCCTGCCCGCCCCGATACACGAATGACAGATCGATCGAAAGGACCACGAATGTACGTAGTCAACCGCGATGACCTCAATGACACAGACCGCGATATCAAGTCGGAGACCTGGCGCAGCCGCCGCATGGTGCTCGCCAAAGAAGGCGTCGGATTCTCCCTTCATGACACCGTGATCTACGCAGGAACCACCTCAACGTTCCACTACCAGAACCACATCGAGGCTGTGTACTGCGTGCAGGGCAAGGGCACACTGACCGATCAGGAGACAGGCGAGACCTACCCGCTCTCCGACGGCACCATGTACCTGCTCAACGGAAACGAAAAGCACACCGTCGTCGCCGAGGAAGAGCTGCGCATGGCCTGCGTGTTCAACCCGCCGGTCACCGGTCGTGAGACCCACGATGAGAACGGTGTCTACCCCCTCATCATCGAAGAGGACTGAGTCCTTTCGTGAGCTGAGAAGCTCACCCGCCGAGGTGGCCCTCCGTTTGGTTGGTCACTGAAGCATCGTCCGAGCTCCGGACACCATGAATGGTGGTCACGGAACCGAGGCAAGTCCGCATTGCGCGGATTCGAGCCTGGTTCCGTGGCCACCATTTTCTGTGACGGGGTGCTGCGGGCAATGAATGTGCTTGGGCTGAGCCAGAGCGAAATAGCGGCATCCCTTGGAATACGCCAGCCAGCCGTCAGCCAGCAAGTCGCGGCATCCAGCAACTTTGGCCACCTGCCAGCGGCGGAATTGCTTGAAGCGGTGGCTCCGATTCTGAAATTCGTTGCCGAGAAATTCCGATACACCGAGCTGTCGGTCTTCGGGTCAGTGGCGCGTGGGGACTCGCAGGCGGAGTCGGATATCGACCTTTTGGTGCAACCGCCTCCAGGCACTTCCTCGTTCGACTTCGTTGAGTTCAAGCAGATGCTTGAGGAGGTCCTCGGTCGTGAAGTCGATTTAGTCTCGTTCGGTGGCCTTGACCCTTTGCTCGACTCGGACATCCTGCACGATAAAAGGCTTCTCTGATGCTGGTCGCTGTTGCTAAGGATCTCCTGCATATGAAGGCGTGGCTTACGCGCTGATGGCCAAGATCGGAGAAGCGGCTAACCGGTTGTCTCGGAGTGAAGTGCCCGCGCCCGCAGGAGTTCGTTGGTCAAGTGCGGTCAGCAATCGCAATTTCATCATTCATCAATACGACGAGGTGGATAGGCAGCTAACCTGGCTGACTTTGTCGCGTGATCTGATGGCGTGGAAAGAACTGTTGGCTCCACTTTTCGAAGATGCCGAAGTTGCCGTAGCGAGGTAGCAGAAATCTGACCGGTGGGTGCTGGTGGATATTGCGCCCACTGCAGCTGTGATACTCTTCACCTTATTGACACTTCAAGTATCGTGACGCCGCCAGCCGACTGAACATCACAAGACTCCAACTCTGGCAATCTTTAGTTCAAATCCACTCTTTGGAGTCTCCATGAAGTTCATCAGGCGCGCCCTCGTCTCAGCCATTGCGGCAGTAGCCCTCGTAGTCGGTCCAGCTGTTTCCGCTGAAGCGGCGAGCATTTCCTTCGATGTCACGAAGCTGTCGGCCAAAAGCATCGTCGTTACGACGGACAACTGTCGAAATATCGTCGTGGATATGGCGCACAAGAAGTCGGGGTCAATGGAATGGGACGTGAAAACGTCCATCAGCAATAAGGGCGAGCGTGTCTCGCGCGCATCCTTTTACTGGCTCATCCCAATCGGGGGTGTAGGAGTTGGGGTCTGAAGCCGCCGGTCTCGAGCAGGCTTCGGGCGATGTAGTTGGTCAGGTTGCGGAACCCGAGTGCGGAGCCGCGCAGGTGTTCGAGCCGTCCGTTGAGCGCCTCGGTCGGCCCGTTGCTGGTGCCGGGTCGTTCGAAGAAGGCGAGCACGTCAGTGGCTCGCTTCTTCAGGGTCCGGCCCAGGGTGGTGAGCTCGGTGAGCACCTTGGGGACGCCGGCGCTGAGGTCGGTGATCAGCTTCTCCATGAGCTCGCGGCCACGTTGCCGGTCCTCGTGGCGATAGGCGGCGATCATGCGCTGGTAGACACCCCAGGTCGCCTCGACCTCGACGTGAGCGTCATCAACGAACAGCGCGCGTAGCCTGTCGCTCTGCTTGTCGGTGAGCAGGTCCGCGCCGGTGTGCAGCGTGCGCCGCGACTTGTAGAGCGGGTCGTCCCTGAACCCACGGTGCCCGTGGATCGCGAGTTGGACCCGGCGCCGGCACCTGTCGAGGGCGTCACCGGCCAGGCGCACGACGTGGAAGGGATCCATCACCGTGACCGCGTCCGGGATCTCCTCTGCAGCGGCGGTCTTGAACCCGGTGAAGCCGTCCATCGCGACCACCTCGACCGCGTCACGGAAGGCGTCGTCGCGGTCGGCGAGCCAGGTCTTGAACGCCGCCTTCGACCGGCCCTCGACCATGTCCAGCAGCCTTGCTGGGCCGGCGCCATCGCGGACCGGGGTGAGGTAGATGATCACGGTGACGTACTTGTCGCCACGCCTGGTGTGGCGCCAGACGTGCTCATCGACGCCAATGACCTTCACGCCCTCAAACCGCGTGGGGTCGTTGATCAGCAGCCGCTTGCCTTCAGCCAGGACCGCGTTGTTGGCGGTGTCCCACGCGACCCCGAGTCCCTCGGCGACACGGGCGACGGTGAGGTGTGCGACCACGATCCCTTCCAGCGCCCACCGCAGCCCGGTGCGCGAGAGCTTCGCGCGTGGCTCCGCCGCGGCGCTGATGTCTTGGCGCCACACGTGTCTGCAGTCGGCACAGCGGTAGCGGCGCACTACAATTTCCAGCACGGTCGGTCGCCAGCCCAGCGGCTCGTGGGCCAACCGCCGGATCACGGTGTCACGAGCAGCGCCTTCGCTGCCGCACCGTCGGCACCACTGATCTGGTTCCACCACGCGGCACGCGAGGACCGCACGATCCGGTTCAAGTCGTTGTCCGGTCACGCTCAGACCGAGGCCGTCGAGTCGAGCGAAGGCGGTCAGGTCAGGGCGGCCGAAGCCGGCCGGCGGGGTAGCGTCGGACACGTCGAGGTCTTTCGGATGGATGGCGGAGGAACCTCCGTCGTCGGGAGACCTCGACGTCTATCTGCGGACCGACGCGCCCGGCCGACCTACACCGTCATCTGAGAAGACCCCTGAAACGTCTTCGACGACGACGGGACCGGCGAGGAGGAGGGCGCGGTGAGCTAAAGGAATGGAGCTTGCTCGGCTTCGACGCCGCCGCAAGCTCCGGTGAAGCGGTCGGTACTGGTCGGTCGTCGTCGGTCACCACCGGATGGCGGCGTCCCCCACGCTCGGCGTTTGCGCAGGTCAGCGGTTCGTTCGCCCAGTGGGCGCATCAAGCGATAGACGCAAAGCCGACGTGATTAGGTCGTCGGTTCGATTCCGACAGGCGGCTCCGGCGAACAGCCCCTGACCTGCGGAAACGCAGGGCAGGGGCGGTTCGGTTCTGGTGGTCGCGCGATGCGCTGGCCTCACGGCTCTGCCCGACACCGACGTCGCTCTCCTCTGCGACGGACCCTCGCCGGCTGAGCGCTTGCGGCCGGCATCCTGTCCGTGTGCCGATAGGCCTCGCACCGCTCGGCAACGCAGCGTGGCGTTGCGTCGCGACCTGGCGACGGCTCGGCGGGGCGCGATCGTCTCGTGCGTTGGCGGACTACGGGAGCTTGGACGCGAGGACGTCGGCCGCCAGGATCTCGGGTGCTGCGCTGAGGAGGTGCTGGTTGGCCATCAGGGCTGCGACGATGGCGCCGTTGGCGTGGGCGTCGCGAGCGGCCTCGTCGGGGAATGCATCGAAGATCCAGAAGGTGTCGGCGTGGGTCCTGACCGCGAACCAGACAATCGTTCCTACTTCTTCGTTGGCGAGTGCGACAGCGCCGGCGAGCAGATCGGCGACCGCGTCGTGCTGTCCATCGGCCGCGACGATCTTGGCGACGAAGGCATACGGAAGTGATGCGGGTGTGGACATGAGGGACTCTCCTTGACGTCGGGGTTCTTAGTGGGACGAGTTCAGCGTATGACGAGCGAGGGCCGGTGGGTAGTGGCGTATACGACAGTATTGCTATTGTTTACGTCATGCGTATCGGACTTATCGCGATCGACGGCTGCTTCGGTTCGGCTATCGCGTCGATCATCGACATCGTGCGGGTGGCCGACGGAGCCCGCGGCGATGTCGACCCGCGGATCGACCCGATCAAACTCGCCATCCTCGGACCGAAACGGCGAGTGACCACGACGGCATCGATGACCCTGTCGGTGGACCACCCGCTGTCGGAGTCCGCAGAGTTCGATGTGGTCGTCGTCCCTGCGCTTGGAACCCTTACGGCCGCCGCTACCAACGACGCCCTCCAGAGCCGAGATGCTCGTTCGGTCATCGCCTCGCTCGGGCGCCTCGACGAGGCGACCACCCGGATCGCCGCGGCGTGCACCGGCGTGTTCGCTGTCGCCGAGACCGGACGGATGCATCATCGGCGGGCGACGACCAGCTGGTTCCTGGGGCCGGAGTTCCTGAAGCGCTATCCGACCGTCGCCCTCGATCTCGACACCATGGTCGTGGTCGACGGGAACCTCGTCACCGCCGGCGCCGCGTTCGCCCACATCGACCTCGCGCTCTCACTCGTGCGATCGATCAGCCCCGACCTGGCCCAACATGTCGCCAAGCTCCTCATCATCGACGAGCGCCCGTCGCAGGCGGCCTTCGTCGCCTACGAACATCTCCGGCACGAGGACCCGATCGTCGTCGAGTTCGAACGCTTCGTGCGCGCCCGCCTGGACGAACCGTTCAACGTCGCCTTCGTCGCGCAGTCGCTCGGCACCAGCCGGCGCACCCTCGAACGACGAGTCCGTGCGGCGCTCAACCTCACTCCGCTCGGCTTCGTCCAACGGCTTCGCATCGAGCGAGCTCGGCACCTCTCAGTAACTACGGACCTCACCTCCGCCGAGATCGCGCTACGGGTCGGCTACGCGAACGCCGAGACTCTGCGCTCCCTCCTGCGTAGGGAGCGACGCCGTTCCTGACCTATCGCCATGACTGTAGCCGGTGTGCTAGTGCTCGACTGGAACCAGCTCTCAGCACGTCGCGTCGACGCTCCTGCGTCGCCCCTGGACGACCCACTCGACACGCCCGCAGCACAGGCCATGTGACGTGTCCCGGCTTCCTGGACGGTCGGGGTTGGGTGGCTGTGATGTCGCTGCGTTCTCGTCGAGAGGATCAGCAGACCCGATCAGAGTCGATTGGGATAAGACGCGAAGGCGGTCAGGTCAGGGCGGCCGAAGCCGGCCGGCGGGGTAGCGTCGGACACGTCGAGGTCTTTCGGATGGATGGCGTAGGAACCTCCGTCGTCGGGAGATCTCGACGTCTATCTGCGGACCGACGCGCCCGGCCGACCTACACCCTCATCTGGGAAGAGCCCTTTTACTCGTTTGATAACTCGAAACGCACTCTTACTGACATTTGCCCCGATATGGACGGCCTCGGGAAGTACACGATCGGCCCATCGGAAGTGTGGGCAAATACCTCGGATTATGATGAAGTGATCGACCATGTCGACTACACCAAGGGCTACTTCTACGTCCGCGGAAAGTCCTACGCTTCCCTCTCGACCAAGCGCAGCGGCAAGACCGTCACTCTCACGTCGACCACGAAGGTCTACAGCCCGGAGAAGTGGGGCAAGGTCAACTACAACCCGAAGGTGAAGTTCCAGGTCAAGTCCGGCAGCAAGTGGAAGACCATCAAGACGGTCACCGCGAAGAAGGGCAAAGCCGCGTACAAAGTCAAGACGAAGGGCAAGAAGATCTATCGCGTGACCTTCAGCCAGGTCAGCTGGGCAACCGGCGCCACCTCGAAGTCAGTCAAGCGCTGACCGACCGCGAGTGAGGGCGGTCAAGCCCTGACCGAGATCACTCGCGGATGATCAGTTCTGTCCCGTGCATATATCCCCGGGATCCTTCGAACGGACCCAGCGCTTCGCCGAGAGGCAGCCACAACGCGCCGAGATCGGCGGTCTGGCGGCCTCCGTACCCTGCTGCGCGGAGGTTCTCGTTGTAACGGAGCAAGCCGATCTCGGCATCAGTGACCGTCCAGATGACCACCTGCGGTGGATCATCATTGGTGAACGTCACCCGACGGGCATCGGCCGTGACCGACCATCCGGTCGCCTCGGCGAGGGCATCGGCCAATTCAGTGCGATCGACAGTCATAGGAGCTTCCTCCTGAAAATAGAGAATTGAAGACACATCGGGCGCTCCCAGAGAAGGGGGCGCCCGATGTGCATTCAGGACTACAGCGACGGCAGCATCAGTCGCTGTCGGGGCGTACCTTCTTGCCGCGGTCCTGCCAGAACTTCGCTGTGGTGACCTCGTCCGTATCGTCCCAGGCATCGACGTCGGTGTTGATGAATTTGTAGCTGGGCAGATCGGCCCGGCGGAAGATCGGTTCCAGCCCGGCGCGACGCTGGTCCGAATAGTTCTTCAGGAGTCGGAACACCAGTGGCGAGAGCATGAGCAGCGCGAACAGGTTGATCAGCGCCATGATCGCCATAAAGATGTCTGCTGCAGTCCAGACCAGGTCGAGGGCAGCGATGGCACCGACGAACACTGCCGCCATCACGATCACCTGATACATGCGAAGTGCGACCTTGCTGCGCGTCAGGTGCTCGATGTTGGCCTCGCCGTAGTAGTAGTTACCGAGGATCGACGAGAACGCGAAGAGGAAGATCGCGAAGGTGAGGAAGTGGATCGCCCACTGCCCGAGCTGTCCGCTCAGCGCGTTCTGCGTCAGCTGCATCCCTTCGGCCGAGCTGCCGTACTTCGGGTTCGACAGCAGGATGATGAAAGCGGTGATCGAGCACACGAGGATAGTGTCGAAGTAGACGCCGAGAGCCTGTACGAAGCCCTGTTTGGCCGGGTGGGAGGTCGATGCCGTCGCTGCTGCATTCGGAACCGAGCCGATACCCGCCTCATTGGAGAACAGGCCGCGCTGCACGCCGATGAGCATGATTGAGCCCAGCGTTCCGCCAGCGAGCGAGTGCATGCTGAACGCGTCGGAGAAGATGGTGCCGATCATGTCGGGTACGGCGCCGATGTTGAGTGCGACGACGATGATGCCCACGATCAGGTAGATCCCGGCCATGATCGGTACGAGGTACGCGGAGACGTTCGAAATGCGCTTGGCTCCACCAGCGAAGATCAGATAAGCGCCGACGGCGATGATCAGGCCGGCGATCGCGGTGAAGGCGAAATTGGAGTCGTCGATGCCGAATGACGTTCCCACTGCGTCGACGATGGAGTTCGACTGCACAGTGTTGAACACGATGCCGTATGTGATGGCGACGATGACAGCAAAGATCAGACCGAGCCATTTCATGTTCAGCCCGTGTCGGATGTAGTACGCAGGTCCGCCTCGGAACGCGGGGCCGTCCTTGACCTTGTAGAGCTGACCAAGGGCGGACTCGGCGAAGGCTGTTGCGCCGCCGACGATTGCGGTCAGCCACATCCAGAATATTGCGCCGGGACCGCCCAGCGAGATCGCGAGGGCCACACCGGCGATGTTCGCAGTGCCCACGCGCGAGGCGGCGGAGATGGAGAACGCCCGGAACGGGGAGATGTTCCTATTGCCTTCGGCGTCCCTGCCCCCGGACTCCGTCAGTGTCCGGAACATCTCGGGCAGCAGGCGCAGCTGGACCACCCCTGTGCGGATGGTGAAATATAGGCCTGTAGGGATCAGCACTGCTACGAGAACGTAGGACGAGACAGTGTCGACGCCGTCAATGGCGCTCTGGAGTAGATCCATCGAGTGAGCCTCCTTCGGGAATCGTGCGATTTGAGGATTCGGACTGGCGACAGCGAACTTCGCCTGTCATATGGCTCTAGTCTGCCATCGAAGTGAGAGCTGCGGCGCACCGGACCCATGTGAGCAGCAGATGGTGCCGCGGGACCGATCAGCTGGTGGCGCAGAAACATTGCAGGGCTCGACTTGCGATCGAGCACCGAGGTTGAGAGGGCGCTCGGCCAGGATTCACGTCCCGTCTACCCCCACATCATCCGAAGCTTGTTCGCGGAGCCTAACCTGTTGCGCAATGAAGTGCCCCTGAGGTCGTTCGGGGACCGGCCGACGACCACACCGGAGGAGTCCCCGCCATGCCCATCACTCTCATCACCCACCCTGCAGACGACAGCACCCGAACTCGTGTGCCGCCGTTGGTCATCGCCCACCGAGGTGCCTCTGCCGAATGGCCGGAGAACACCATCCCAGCGTTCGTCGCCGGGATCGACCAGGGTGCCGACATGATCGAGATCGACGTGCACTTGAGCGCCGACGACGAACTCATCGTCATCCACGACACCACTCTCGAGCGCACGACGAACGCCCGTACGGTCTACCCTGGGCGAGCGGATCTCAGGGTGGCGGGCATGACGGCGGCCGAGATCTCCGCCCTCGACGCCGGCAGCTGGAAGGCGGATCGATTTGCAGGCATCGGGGTGCCCCGCCTCGGCGAGGTGCTCGACCTGGTCCACGTCAACCGCACCGGACTGCTTCTCGAGGTCAAGCATCCGGCCGACTATCCTGGGATCGCCGAGGCGCTCGCAGCGTCGCTGACGCAGCGCCGGGACTATCTCGACCGGGCTCTGGCGGCGGGACTGCTCGTCGTCCAGTCCGGTGACTGGGGTTTTATTCGCGAATTCCATGAACTCGCGCCGGAGATTCCGGTGGGGCTGCTCGGGCGTCCGTGCCCCGATGAGCTCTTGGAGTTTGCGGACTGGGTCGACCAGATCAATCCCGAATACCGTGCGGCCGACGCTGACTTCCTGGGGCGCGTGCATGCGCTCGGCATGTCGAGCCTGGTGTGGACCGTTGATGGCACGAGCAACATGGAGGCGGTCATCGATCTCGGCGTCGATGGGATCATCACGAACACGCCCGGTGTACTGGTGCAGGTCGTCGAGGACCTCTGACATTCGTGCGGCCAGGCTATTCGTTCGGGGACTGCGCCGCCTGCCCCAGCGATGTGGACCAGGTCGACGAGTCGGCGACGATGAAGCGACGGCCCGTGACCACCTCGGCGTCGATGCGGATGAACCGATTCTTCGCGCCCGGCTGCCAGGGGAAGACATCGAGGGACAAAGTGTCGAGGAGCTCATCGGTGTCATTGATCGGCTTTGCGCGGCCCTTGAGGACGACGCTCCACGCGGTGTTCGACTCCGGCTCGAAGCCGTCGACCTCGAGCGCCACCCTTGAAGTGTGCAGCAGGGCGTCGATCTTCGAGCCCTCGGCGGAGCGGAAGACGATCGCCGAATGCTGGACGGCGAAATTGATGGGGAATATCTCGGGTGCGTCATCGATGATGACGGCCAAACGGCCGATCTCACCTCGCCGCAGATAGCTCCAGCAGTTCGCACTGCTCAGGATCATGTTCGATTCAGTGATCATCGCTCGACCTCTCATCTGAGGCGGGGGACTGCCGCATGCGGACGGCCCCGTCGCCGGCTTCTACACATTGTAGAATGGCGGGTGCCCGTGTGGGAAGAGGGCGGGGCCTGACGAGACCGCACTTCTCAGGAGCGTTGCCGAAGTGAGACGCTGGGGGCATGGCCAATGAACTCGCGTCGTCCACCAGCCCCTACCTACGCGCACACGCGGACAATCCCGTCGACTGGCGCATGTGGACGAAGGACAACCTCGCCGAGGCGGCCCGCCGTGACGTCCCCCTCCTCATCTCGATCGGCTACTCCACGTGCCACTGGTGCCACGTCATGGCCCACGAATCCTTCGAGGATGAGGCCGTCGCACGAGTCATCAACGACAACTTCGTCCCGATCAAGATCGACCGGGAAGAGCTGCCTGAGATCGACGCCCACTATATGAACGCACTCCAGGCTCTGCGCGGACAGGGCGGCTGGCCGATGACGATCTTCGCGACCCCGGCAGGCAGTCCGTTCTACGCCGGTACGTACTTCCCGCCGGCACCGCGGGGGAACATGCCCGCGTTCACTCAGGTGCTCTCGGCGGTGTCCCAGACGTGGACGGATCGCCGCGCCGAGGTGACCGAGATGACCCAGCGCATGGACCGGGGATTGGCCGATATGGCCACCGCCGTCACCGATGCCCTGCCCGCCGAGGCGGCCGCTGAGTCCCTGTCGGCCGAGGAGCTCGACGCTGCTGCCGAGTCCCTGCTCGACTCCTATGACCCGGCGTGGGGTGGGTTCGGCACGGCACCGAAGTTTCCTCCGATGATGAACCTCATGTCGCTCTTGGCCACGTTCGTGCGTTTGGGCGGGACCACCTCGGCGAGGGAGGGCATCGCCGCCTCGGCGGGGGAGGGCATCTCTGACGCCGCGCGGGAGAGCCTGGCTCCGGGCAGCGTCGACCGGCTCGGCGCCGACGGCCACCTCAGTGGGGAACTCGTCGTCGACTGCCTCATCGCGGTGCGCGGAACATTCGCGCGCATCGCCAGCGGCGGGATGCGCGACCAGGTCCGCGGTGGCATCGCCCGCTACAGCGTCGACCGGCAGTGGTTCGTGCCGCACTTCGAGAAGATGCTCTACGACAACGCGCTCTACCTGCGCGCCGCGGTCCAATGGGCGAAGGTCGAGCGCGCACTCAACCCGGACTCGAAATGGCTCGCCCTCGCCGAGCGGGAGATCGAGGACACCGCGAACTATATGATCGCCTATCACCTGGGCGGCGGAGACCGGTTCATCGCTGCACTCGACGCGGATTCCCTCAACCCGGACGGAATCCTGGAGGAGGGCGCGGCATATGTCATGACGCCAGAGCAGTTCGCCGAGGTGGGGGAGGGCGGCCTGCTCCAACTCGTCGATTCCCCGGCGGGAGCGGAACTGTCCGGGCAGGTGATCGCGGCGATCCGCATCATCGATTGGCTCGGGATGGACGACATTCCCTACGACGCTGAGCACCCGGCGCCATGGACCACCTCGGCGACGGCGAAGCAGCGAAGCCTGCTCAAGGACCTCCTTGACGAACGGCCCCAACCGGCCCGGGACGAGAAGACGATCACCGAGTGGAATTCGCTCGCGATCACCGCCCTGGCCGAAGCGGCTCTCTACACCCACCCGAGTCAGTCATCAACGTCATGGGGCTGCGTCGCGTCGTTCGCCTGGGAGGAGATGGACAACCGATTCATCACCGGCTGCGGCGATATCGACTTGAGCCCAGCGGATGTGACGGTTCCCGCGATCCGCGACCTCGATATCAAACGCAGTTTCACCGGTGACGAGGCGGGTCCCGGAACAGCGGGACTGGCAGACCGCGCGCAGATGATCACTGCCGGCATCACCGTGGGACAGCTGCGCAATGCCGGTCTGGTGGATGGGGTGGGCAGATACGCGAAGACGGAAGCCTGCCTCGACGAGCGCGCCCTGAGCGCGAACGGCCTCAACGAACTGGGGGCAGAGCTCATCAAGCGCTTCACCTCAGGTGCTGTGGGGGTATCGAGCCCCTCGGGCCTCGAGGGTGCATCGGGTCCCTCGGATCTTTCGGGTGTATCGGGCGGTTCGGGCGTCGGATCGCGCGCCCCGTCGGATGGCGATGTGCTGGAGGTATTCGACTCGGAGGACGACGGCATCCTCGGTGTGCGCGGTTCCGACCCGGTTGACAATGCGCTGCCGTCGGGCAGAGCTGCTGCGGCTGAGGCGATGCTTCTCCTCGCAGAACTCGGCGGGGACTCCGAGGTCTCGACCGGGCAGCTGCTCGACGTGCGCGACAGGCTCCTCGGGGTCTATCGGGCGCTCGCCGCCCGGGCACCACGCGGCTGCGGCCACGCCTTGTGGCAGGCCGAACGGGCACTCAATCCGGTGCGTGTGGCCAGTCTCGACAGCGCTCTGCTCGGTTTCGCTGCTCGCCACCCGGCGGTCACGCTGCTGACCGACTCGACAGGGGTTCCGGACGCGGCGGGAAATGACATCGCCGTGCCCAGCGGCACTGCGATCGTATGTCGAGGCACGCAGTGCTCACTGCCGGTGAGCACGATCGACGAGTTGGCGGCGCTGCTCGATTCCTGACGGCTGCTGCTACCAGCTGTGCTCAGCGGCTGCTGACAATGGTGCTCAGCGGCTGATGACTGCGGTGCTCAGCGGCTGCTGTCTGCGTAAGTGTCGAGCATGTCCTCGGCCATATCGCAGGGGTTCTCGCGATTGCCGGTGCCATTGGCAACGCGACGCACGAGGGTGCACAGCATCGCGCGCTCCTCGGAGTCCAAGGGGGAGAGTGCGGCGTCCTGTGCTTCTCTGACGCGCGCTTCCAGCTCGGCCAGGCTCTGCGTGCCGTGGTCCGTGCTCACGATCTTGCGCTGTCGGCGGTCGTTGGGGTTGGGCTGCCGCTCGACAAGTCCTGCCTCGATGAGGTCGTCGATGAGGTAGGTCATCACGGTTCGATCGATGCCCAGACGCGTTGCCAAAGCGAGCTGGCTGGGCTGATCCCCGTGGACGACGGTGTGGAGGACCTGATATCCGCGCGGTCCGTGCGGAAAGTCACCGAGCACCTCGGCGACGGCATGGTGATACGCCCGAAGAAGCGCTCCCAAGGACCATCCGAAATCATCCACAGGAGTATTCGGCTCGCGGTCCTCGAGTTCGACATTCATGAAACGTAGCTTAGCGAGATATGCAATGTTGCACAAACCATCTGTGAAACATATGATCTGTTCGGAAGCGTATTTAATCGTGAACGGAGGTCGTTCGTGACCACTCTCGGCATCCTCGGCGCCGGCCGGGTTGGAACCGCAATCGCACGTGAGGCACTGCGCGTCGGCTGCGACGTCCTCATCGCAGCCTCGGGCGACCCGAATCGCATCGCGCTCATCGCCGAGGTGATGGCACCGGGAGCGAAAGCCGTCACCGCCGCCGAGGCGGTCGCATCGGCGGACATCACGATCCTGGCCGTGCCGCTGCACCGCCATTCGACCCTCGACCCGCAGATATTCGCCGGGCACATCGTCATCGATGCCATGAATCATTGGGCGGACACCGACGGGCCGCTGCCGGCCGAAGCGGTCGCGGGAACCACCTCGGAGATGGTGGCTGCCCACCTGGCCGGCGCACGCGTGGTCAAGACCTTCAACCACATCGGATATCACGAGATGGCCTCTGACCCGCTGCCCGCAAATGCGCCTGGACGTCGGGCGCTGGCCGTCGCCGGCGACGATGCCGCCGCACGGGAAGCGGCCATGGAGCTCATCGACCTCTTGGGGTTCGACCCCGTCGACGCCGGGCCGTTGGTCGCCGGCGCGGTGTTCGAACCCGGCACGGAGATCTTCAACGGACGCTTCGACCGGGCGGGGCTGATGGCCCAGCTCGAGCTGGCAGGAGTCGTCGACACCGCGAGCTGAGCGCACGCCCCCGCCACCGAGGCACACTCAACTTTGACACCTGGAGAGATCATGGAAATCGGCGCTTACAGTTTCGGCGACACTCAGCTCAACGATGACGGGACTCAGCGCTCCACTGCGGAAGCGACTCACAACCTCTTCGAAGCGATCGTCCATGCGGACTCAGTCGGACTCGACTACTTCGGCATCGGCGAACACCACACGGTGAGCATGCCGATCTCATCGCCGGGAGCCTTGATCTCGGCAGCCGCCGCAGCGACGAAGCAGATCACGCTCGGCAGCGGGGCCAGCATCATCAGCACTGACGATCCGGTGCGGGTCTTCCAGCAGTTCGCCATCGCCGATGCGATCTCCGGGGGCGGACGCATTGAGATCACTGCCGGCCGAGGGTCATCCGTCGAGACGTTCCCTCTCTTCGGCTACGATCTGCGCGACTACGACAAACTGTATGCCGAGAAGCTCGATCTGCTCATGACCCTCAACGACAGCACGTCCGAGTATGTGAGCTGGTCAGGCAGTGTTCGCCCCGCGCTCGACGACCTCGCGGTCGTACCGCGTCCGGTGAACGGGAAGTTGCCGCTGTGGCTGGCCACGGGTGGCAATTCCTCGTCCTCGGCGAGAGCAGGGCAGCTCGGCCTGCCGATCTCCTACGGCATCATCGGAGGTGAGCCGCACCGGTTCGCGCCGCTGGCCGAGCTCTACCGGCGAGCCGCCGAACAGTCCGGACACACCGGTGACGACATCAAGATCTCGGTGGCCTCCTTCGGATTGGTTGCGCCGACCAAGAAGGAAGCGCTCGAGAGGATGTATCCCGGCTGGTACAACCTCAACCTCGAGATGGGCAGACTGCGCGGCTGGCCCGCCCCGCAGTGCCGCGACTTCGAGGCTCAAGCCGCAGCTCCGGGGGCCTACTATGTCGGCGACCCCGATGACGTGGCTGAGCGGATCGTCCACCTGCATGGCTACATGGGGCACATGCGTCACTTCCTGCAGATGGACCTCGGCGGCCTTCCGCACGAGCACATGCTCGAGTCACTGACGCTGCTGGCCACCGAGGTGAAACCCCGCGTCGAGCGACTGCTCGCGAAGAAGTGAAGAAGTAGCGCGCGGCTCAGCTGACGGCGCTGAAATCAGCCGACGAGGTACAGGCCGCGGAAGCGATTGAGCGCCGCGGCGATCTCCAACGCCCGGGGGCGAGAGATGTGGCCTGGGTGATCGCGGTGGCCGGTGAGACCGTCGAGTCCCTGGGCGTCGAGCATGGCGTCGATCTCTGCGAGTGCCTCGGTGAGTGAGGTCTTCGCGTCGAAGATCTCGGCCAGATATTCCAGTGCCTCGGCGACACCGGTCGTCTGCTGTGGGTCGACCAACTGTGAGACCGCCGCCAGGTCGATGAAGCTCTTGCCGAACTGAACGGTTCCGAGCCCCTTCGCCTTGGCTGACTTTGTCTTCGACGAGGGGCGCAGGGCCTTTGCCGTCGGAATCCGCGGGTGAGGTTCAGCGAAGAGGGCGTCGGTGTCGGCTGTGCCGCGATCCAACTCGGCTTCGCGATCCAACTCCGACTCTCGAACCGATTCGGCTTCTCGTTCCAACTCCGCCGAGGTGATTCCCACCAGCTTGTGAGCCTGCTCAGTCACCTCGCTGGGAACGTATGCGTCGAGGGCGATGACGTGGTCAGCGACCTCGAAGAACGCACTTGATCCACCGGCCACGAGCACCGTCGAAACGCCTCGACGTGTGAACAGTGGCCGCACCCGGTCGACGAACGGGGTGATCGGCTCACGCTCCGCGGGGATCAGGGCGCGCATGCGGTCATCGCGGATCATGAAGTTTGTCGCCGAGGTGTCCTCATCGATGAGCAGCGTGCGCGTCCCGGCCTCCACCGCCTCGACGAGGTTGGCCGCCTGCGACGTGGATCCGCTGGCATTCGTCGTCGTGAAGGATCTCGTGTCAGTACCGGATGGCAGATTGTTGATGAACGGCGAGATGTCGTCCCCGGTCACGGCTCGACCGTCTTCGGCGCGGATGGAGGCTGCGCTGGGATCGGTGATGACCCATTCGCGACCGTCACCGGCGATGTGAGGGTAGACGCCGCGCTCAAGGGCCCGCAGGATCGTGGACTTGCCGTGATAGCCACCGCCGACGATGACGGTGACACCCCGCGGTATCGCCATGCCTGTGAGGCTGCGACCGCTGCTGAGAGTGAACGAGCGTTCCAAGGAGGTGGGGCTGACAAAGGCAACGGCGCCACTTGCCGTGCCGCCACCTGCCGTGCCGCCACCTGCCGTGTCGCCACTTGCTGTGCCGGCGCTTGCCGTGTCGCCGGCGGGCGTGCTCATCGGCAGATCCGAATCCCCAGACTTCCGCGGCAGGATCGCACCATTGCCGATGAAGCCGAGGAAGTCCTCTGCGCCGAGGCGGTCCCGCAGTTCCAGCTGATCCCGGTGGAGCTGAACATGCTCGTGCAGATCATCTGCACGGAGATTGGAATGGAGGAACATCGTCTGGGCGAGCTCGGGCAGATCGCGGGTGAGGATATCGGCGGCCTGGTGACCGAGGATTCGCCTGCCGCGCGCTGGCAGATTGACGAGCAGACGTGCTTCGAAGCCGTCATCGTCGATGATGACATTGGTGCGTTCAAGGACTTCCTGACCTGGTCGGCCGAGGATGATCGCTCGCTGTTCGAGCCGGGACAGCTCCGTGTAGCCGACCCGGAGGAGGAAGTCGGCGGCCGCAGTCCGATCATGACGATCGGTGGTGAGCTCGGTGGGGAACCCCGCCTCGGCGCGGTTGATCCTGATGCGAACCTTCGACGGGGAGGCGAACGGGTCGACCTGCACCCGATCGATGAACACGGTGACCGGACCGAACTCGTAGCGGCCGCGGATCTGTTTGTAGTTGCCGTAGCTGCGTCCGTCGAGGCTGTGCAGGGTTGCGGCCAGTGTCGATCGTGGGGAGTTCATCCGAGGAATGCTACTTGAATGACCGCAACACGGGCGAAGTGCGGATCTGGCAGCTCGTCCGCGAGGACTGTCCGATCGTTCACAGTGTCCCGATTGCGCTCATTTTCCCAACTAACGGCACTGCCGGTAACGATCGCGTTAAGTTGCATGCAAGATGGCGGTCAGATAGCTTGCTCGGTATATCGTGAGGGAGTTCACAACTGAACCTGAGCATCTGAAAGGACAACGATGTCCGGACACTCTTCTGAAACGTCGACTGCGACACCCGTTCCGCAGGCGAACGTCGACGAACTGATCGCGCAGTACGACGAGGAGCTTCCTCAGCGCACCCTGACTCGCAGGCTCGACCTCGGCGTCGGGATCGTGTGCTTCGTCATCTCCCTATTCGTGCTCAATCAGGTGTTCTTCCCTCTGCGGCAGGGCAACCAGTTCTACCTCATGTGGTTCCTGGCATTCGTGCTGCCGCTCGTCTTCATCTGCTATCGCCCCGGATTCGGACGCAAGGCCGAAGTCGCCGAGAACGCAGCAGATGCCGCGGCCCCGATCGGCGCTGAGGCGACCCCTGCCCCGTCTGGGAAACGCGAGGTCGGCACGCGCCGCAAGAGCGACAATCCGTCGATCATCGACTGGATCCTCGTCGCCGTCACATTCCTCACCTGTGCCTACCCGGTCCTGCCGTTCTTCTCCGGCGGCTTCAACGAGTTTCTCAACCGGCAGGGCTCGCTCAACTCTCTCGACGTCATCATGGGCGGCGTCCTCCTCCTGCTCATCCTTGAGGCCACCCGCCGCACCACCGGTCTGATCCTGCCGATCTTTTGCGTCGCCTTCTTCCTCTACAGCTACTACGGGGCCTACATCCCTATCAGCTGGCCAGGGTCCCATGCAGGCCAGAACTTCGACCAGATCGTCAACGCCCTCTACAACGATGCATCCGGGTTCTACGGCATCCCGCTCGACGTCGCAGCGACCTACATCGTCCTCTTCACGATCTACGGGGCAGTCCTCGACAAGACCGGTGCCGCGAGCTTCTTCATCGACCTGAGCTTCTCATTATTCAAGAAGTCCAAAGCAGCGCCGGGACGCACGGTCGCCCTCTCCGGGTTCCTGCTCGGCACGGTTTCCGGCTCTGGAACGGCCACTGCGGTCTCTCTCGGCGCAGTCACCTGGCCGGTGCTCAAGAAGGCCGGTTACCCGAAGGAGAATGCTGGCGGAATGCTCGCCGCCTCGGGCATCGGCGCGATCCTCTCGCCCCCGACTCTCGGCGCCGCGGCGTTCATCATCGCCGAGCTCCTCAACGTCTCCTACGGTCTCGTCCTCCTGTGGGCTGTGGTCCCGACGCTGCTGTACTACCTAGGCATCTTCCTTGCCATCGAGATCGACTCCCGCAAGATCGAGGTCGACTACCAGCCGCCCCCAGGGCTGCGCGCGTGGCCGATCCTCAAGCGAGGCTTCTACCACTTCATCTCGCTGGGCATCATCGTCGTCTTCCTCGCCATGGGCATGGCCCCGTTCAAAGCGGTCGTCTACGCGACCCTGGTCGGGATCGGCTTCGGGATCATCGAGATCATCATCTCCCGCCTCGGCGAGCCGAAGACGATCCTCCGCGCGATCTGGGACGTCTTCTACGATGGTTCCGGCAGACACACTGCTCTGCCCGAGCGAAGCGAGGTCCGCTACAGCGGTTGCTGGGACTCACGCCCCCCTGCTGATCCGGGCCTCGCTGGAACCACTTCTCCCATACACGGATAGGCCACCACGCGCAGGGCAGCACGCGGCGGCTACGCATAAGCTGTGACCCCACCAGAGAACCCAGCCACACGGAGACCCCGCCAGTTCTCCATCGTGGCTGGCAAGCACTAGCCCACTGCCCCGGTGACGATCCGGAACCATTCGAGGATCGGGTTGATGCGATCTGGAGGGCAGAGGATAAGGGCGGTGACGACGAAGACGATCACGACACCGGCGATGACCGCGATGAGAACGTGCGGCGATGTGCGCTTCACTGGATGCTCCTGGTGGTCGGTGTACATGGTTGCTGGTGTAGCTGCTTCCAGAGAGTGACGGTGGGAGGCAGCTCGTGTCGTGCTTTGACTCGAGCCTGACATGTGGGAGGGGCATCGCCTTCGTGCGCGGCTCTGCTCCCAGTGTCGGAACGGAGTCTGTTCCGGATTCTCGATTGCCGGCCATAAGCGAGAGGCGCGATCTGTAGAAGAGGTCCCTGACCTGCAATTGCGCTGTTATAGGGTGGTGCCTCGTGTGCCGACCGGGCGCACGAACGGAAGGAAAGAATTTGAAGAAGATCATCGTTGCTGTACTCGCTACCCTTGCATTGACGCTGAGCGTCTCTACAAGTGCACAGGCCGCTAGGGCGTGTCTCCTTTATTGACCATTCCAGGACTGGCACGGTGGAGACGTGACTACACAGCAACGACACCGAGTCTTCACTGATGAGCAGTG